>CACHJZ010000001.1 GCA_902580275.1 uncultured Pelagibacteraceae bacterium
TGATACAGCTTTTCTAAATAAGGATTAAAGCTAAATTTATGCTGTTTGTGTTCTTTCAACTGGTTTCTCTTTTATTGGCAAGTGTATTAAACCAGCAAATATAGATAATGCAATTGCCAAATACCACGCATAATCATAAGAGCCATATAAATCATAAAATAAACCACCCAAGTAGGCACCAAAAAAAGATCCTACCTGATGACTTAAAAATACTAATCCATAAAGCAAACCTAAGTATCTTGTTCCAAAAATATGAGCTACAATTCCACTTGTTGCTGGGACTGTAGAAAGCCATAAAAATCCAAAGCTAGCTCCAAAGAATATTGAAATTATTGTACTTGGTGGTGTAAATATAAATATACAAATTGAAATTCCTCTTAAAAAATAAATAACACTTAATATTATTTTTTTACTCATTTTTGTTGAGAGATAACCGCTCAATAAGGATCCTATTATATTAAAAAAACCAATTAGAGATAGTATTACTGCTGCCGTCCATTCTGCTAATCCTCTATCAGCTACATATTTTGGAACATGAGTACCGACTAAAGTAATATGAAATCCACAAACAAAAAAACCTGCAATGAGAAGTAAATAACTTTTATTTTGAAAAGCCTCTTTTAATGCTCCCATTGTATCTTGTTTAAGATCACCGTCTTGAGTTTGAATTTTACTTGGAGATCTTACAAAAATTGCAACAACTAGACCTGCAGTTAAAAAAATCATGAAAATAAATAATGTTTGTTCCCATCCGTTATTACTAAGAGAGTATTTAGTAAATAAAGGAGATAAAAAATATCCAAACGAACCCACGGCTGTCACAATACTCATCGCAATTGTTCTATTTGAAAGAGGAAAATGTTTTCCCACAATTGACATTGGAATGCTTATGGCGGTACCACCACATCCAATACCAATTAAAACTCCTAAACTAATTTGAAAATAAATTCCTGTATTTGGACCATTGTATAACAGATATACTCCTAAAATATAAAACAAGAATGCAAGTATTATAGCTCTATGACCGCCATATTTATCTGCAATTGCGCCAAAAATTGGCCCCGATAAACCCCAGCCCAACATTTGAATTCCAATTGCTAGTCCAAATTCTGTATTTGAAATTCCAAGATCATTATTAAAATCAATAAAAAATAATCCAAAAACTTGTCTGACGCTTAATGATATTAAAACAACTAAGCATGCTGCTACCAGAGTTACTAAAGCTGTTCTTGTTTGAAAAAATTGCACAATACTTATCTAATATGTTTTAAAGAGTTTTTCAAATCTCTTAAAAGATCTTCCAAATCTTCAAGTCCAATATGTAATCTGACAATATATTCGTTGCTTTTTAATTTTAAAAATTTTCTATTTCCTTGCTCTTTTATTTCCTGATGCAAAGCAAGACTTTCAAAACCACCCCAGCTATAACCGTGGCCAAAATGACTCAAAGAGTTAACAAATTTATCTACAGACTTTTTATTTTTTGAAGTAATTTTTAATCCCATTAATCCTGAGGAACCCGAGTAATACTTTTTCCATAAATTATAATTTTTCGAGTTTTTTTTGATAGGATATAAAACTTCAATATTTTTTTTTTGGGATAAAAATCGTGCGATTTTATTTGTGTTTTCCTGATGTTTGTCTAGTCTAACATCTAATGTTCTTAAACCTCTCATAATTAAATATGCATCATCAGGACTTAATCTTAAACCTGTCATATTATGCGCTTGTAAAACTCTACTAAATACTCTCTGGCTCACTGCAAGACTGCCCCCCATTACATCTGAGTGTCCTGAGTAATATTTAGTCCCAGAAACTATTGATAAATCAAATCCTAATTTTATGGGTTTTAAAAAGTAAGGGGTCCCCCATGTGTTATCTATTGCTGTATAGATTTTTTTACTTTTTGCTATGGAAAGTATTTTTCCTAGATCTTGGAATTCAAAAGTATTACTTCCTGGATTTTCTACATAAATAAGTTTAGTTTTTTCTGTGATATTTTTTTTGATTGTACTTAAATCATTTGGATTATAAAACTTTGCAAGTATTTGAAAATCTTTTAGATATTTTTCTGTTAAATTTCTAGTCGGACTATAGACAGGATCAGCTATAATTAATTCATCACCTGGTCTTAATATACTAAATAAAGTCAAAAAAACTGCACCAAATCCAGTGGGTGTCAAAAAAGTGTGATAGGATTCTTCTAGCTTGGTTAATAATTTCTCTAATTCCAGAGTGGTTGAGGTGCCCTGCCTTCCATAATCAAAATAACCACCCCTTGGATTTTTCAAACTTTTTTTTTGCGTTTGCCTAAGGTCGCTCATTGACTTGAAAACCATTGTTGATGTTCTGACCAATGGAGGATTTACTGATCTATTTTTAAAGTCTTTTGATGTTTGTTTTAGAATAGTTTTAAATGAATTTCTCATAAATAAATTTGATATGTGAGATTGACAATGCTATATCCAACGAATAAGTCAATAAAATTATAATTTGAGGTAATTATGGGATATCCAAAGAAGCATAGAGGCCGAAGAAAAATGGGCTCAAAAAAAAGAAGAGCAAGAAAAAAAAATAAAAAAAAATAATCAAACCCAAAATGGATAGTATTCAAAAGGTCAAATCCATAACTTTATGGATATTTATAGTTCCTTTCTTTGCTATTAATGCATGCCTTATATTAATCACCCAATTCCATGGACTTTTTCATCCAGAAGATATTATACATAATACAATTCCATACATTGATGGAGGAGCCTCAATAAGTAGAACAGCAAGAGTTTTTCCAACCTATTTAATATTTAAACCTGCTATGTTTTTAACCTCTTACTTGTTAATTAAATATTGGATGTATAATAAAAATATTATTCTAACATTCGATAGTAACAACAAAAATGTGAATAAAATAATTTTTTTTGGGATAGGTTCAGCAATTCTTTTAACTATTCATTCTATATTTCTAGGAATTAAGTTCGATTATGATCTTTATAAATTTTTTAGAAGAGTTGTTATGCTTCTTTTTATAATTTTTGAAATTGTTGCACAAGCTTATCTAGTAATTACTTTGTACAAATTGAAAGATAAGATTGTTAATAAATTAAATTTTAAATTTTTGAAACTTAAAGGACTTCTTGTAAGCCTATTAATTATTGTTGCGATATTAGCAATTCCTATAGTTAGCATGCCAGGTAACAAATTCATTAAACATGCACTTGAGTGGGACTATTTTGTTGGAGTAATTAGTTTTTATTTACTTACTTATTTTATGTGGAAAAAAAATACTAGTTCTTAGAAATCCAACCTCCACCAAGAACTTTATCTCCAAAATTATCTTTTGAGTAAAATACACATGCCTGGCCTGGGGATATACCATATTCATCATCAAATAGGTTTAATTGCGCGTGATTATTAATTAAATTTAGTTTAGATTTTATTAATTTTCCTGTAGATCTAACTTTTACAAATATTTCTTTATCAAATTCTGATTTATCAACCAAAAGATTTATATCTTTTAAAATAATATCTTTTTTTAGCAGTTCTTTTTTACTTCCAACAATGATCTCATTTTTTTTAGGATCTATATCAATAACGTACAGAGGGTCTTTTGCTGCTATTTTAATGCCCCGTCTTTGTCCAATTGTAAAATTTACAATTCCATCGTGGACACCTAAAACTTTACCTTCGGTATTTTTTATATTTCCTTTTTTGAATGCATCAGGTCTTATTTTTTCAATTACTGAAACATAGTCTCCATTAGGAACAAAACATATATCCTGGCTATCTGGTTTATCAGCAACATTCAAACCCAGTTCTTTAGCAATTTCTCTTGTTTTTGATTTTAACATTCCACCTAATGGAAATCTCAAATAATTTAATTGTTCTCTTGTAGTATTAAATAAAAAATAACTTTGATCTCTGTTCTCGTCTATTGCTCTATACATTTCTGTAATATTATTTTTGGTTAAACTTTTTACGTAGTGACCAGTAATTAAAGCATCAGCATTTAAATTTTTTGACTCTTGAAATAAGTCATTAAATTTAACTGTTTTATTACATTGAACACATGGAATAGGTGTTTCACCATTTAGATAGCTTTCAACAAAATTGTCCACAACACTTTCTTTAAATTTACTTTGATAATAAAAAATTTTATGCTTTATATCTAATTTTTGAGCAACACGCTTTGCGTCCATAATGTCTTGACCTGTGCAACATTGCTTAGAATTTTTATTTTCTTTATTATCATCGTATAGTTTTAGAGTAATTCCAATAACGTTATAACCTTCTTTTTTCATAATACCGGCAACAGTAGAGGAATCAACTCCTCCTGACATGGCTACCACTACTGTGGTATCTTTTGGGTCTTTATCTAAACCTATAGAATTTAATTTAATATTCATATTGATGGTATTTATACCTAATTCTATTATAAATAAAATTAAATGATTTTAGATTTTGATCCAGGTGACAAAGTAATAAATCCACTTAATAAAGAGTGGGGAATTGGCCAAGTCCAATCGATAATAAAAGAAAAAGTTACTGTAAATTTTGAAAATGTGGGAAAAAAAGTAATTAACGCAAAAATTATAGAGCTAAAAAAAATATATAATGAATAGTAACGAACTTAAAAACTTAAATACCGAGTTAAAGGAATGTTTTTTGAATGCTGGAAAAAGAGCAATGCATTTAAGAGATATGGGTTTAAAAACTGAGTTAAAAAATGATAATACACCAGTTACAAATGGAGATTTAGAGGTTAATGAAATACTCACAAATAAAATTAAAGAACTAACTCCAAATATTCCAATAGTGTCTGAGGAAAGTAGTTTAAATAAAAAAAATAGTGAGTTAACTAAATTTTGGTTAATAGATCCAATAGATGGGACCCATGATTACATTAATAATAAAGATGAATTCACATTAAATGCTGCTTTAATTTTGAATAAAAAACCAGAGCTCGGTATTATTTATGCCCCTGCTAAAAAAAGATTATTTTATACACACGCTCCGAAATTTTGTTTTGAATATTCAAATGGAATTGAAACAAAAATTAATTGTGAAAAAAAAACAAATCACAATGAAATCGTTGCAGTTTCATACTCGGATAATTTAAAAACTCAAATCTCTGTAATTCATAATAAACTTGGGGTAACAAGTTTTAAAAAAATGAAAAGTTCTTTTAAATTTTGTGTAATTGCAACTGGAGAATACGATTTATATGTAGCTGAGCCTAGAGCATCAGAGTGGGATATAGCTGCCGGTCATGCTATTTTAAAAAATGCAGGTGGTATCATTACAGATTTTGAGGGAAACGAAATTCTTTATGGAAAAAAAGATTTTAAAAATCCAAGTCTGATAGTTAAGAGATCAAAAGATTTATAATGGATGAGCAAATCAGAATAATTTTAATAATCATCGTATCTGTATCAATTTTTGGTTTGTTGTTATTTGTTTTTGTAAAAAATTATATTAAAAGAAAAATAGATTATTATTTATCGGAAAAAAATAAAAAAGATAAATTAGAGTAAATTTACTATTTTTAAATATTCATCAACTTCAATATCCATTACTTTTCTTGAAACTTCAAAATCAAATCCTGCCCTTGCTAAAACTGCAATATCTTTTTTATAAAAAAGTGGTCTATTACTCTCGTTACGTGCTGGTCCTATTCTTTTTTTTTTACATAGTTTTATAGCTGAAAAAAAATCCTGATCTTCATTTTCCTCATTAATTTTTTCTATTGTTTCATTAATATATTTATCTTTAATTCCTTTTGATAAAAGAACGCTTCTAATCTTATTGATAGAGCTTCCGCGTTGTATTAAACTTTTTGCTTTGGACTTAGAGTAAAATTCATCATTTATGAATCGTGATTTTTCCAAGTCCTGAAGCACTACATCAATCAAATCTGTAAGATTTTTTTTGTTAGTGTTTGGTATTTTTGATTTAATATATTTTTTTAACAAATATGTTCTTAGCTGTTGCTTAGATGGAGCGTATTTTTCTATATAATTGAATGAAAAATTCCTCATTTCCTCTACTGTAACTTTTAAATTTTTTTTCTTATTTTTAATAGGAATCATTTTAAGATTTAATATATTATATTTTTTTATGATTGATCAAATATCACAATATTTCACAACTGAAATGATTTATATCTGGTTAAATATTGGCGTTATTCCTTTTTGGCTCGTTTTAATTGTATTTCCACAATCTAATATCTGTAAATATATAGTTTCATCAATATTTCCAATTATAGTTTTCTCTGCAATCTATACATATCTAATCATTTTGTTTTTTAATTCAGGATATAATTTTATTGATAATTTTGATCTCTATAAAGGTTTATCAAATCTTAATGAGTTAATGAGTGATAATTCTTTTTTAATTACTTTTTGGATTCATTTTTTAGCAATAAATTTATTTTGTGGCTCATGGATTGTAAGAGACTGTCAAAAGTTTCAAATATCAAAATATTTAGTATTCATTCCCTTATTACTTACATATTTTGTTGGGCCATTAGGAATTTTTTTATATTGGTTAATAAGAATATTTTTTGCGAAAAGAATAAGTTTATTTGATTAAATTATACTACCTTGAACCCATTATTTTTCATCGAGGAGAAACCACCTTCAATATGTGATACATTTTTGTAACCCATATCCTTTAATGACTTGGTAGCTAAAGCTGATCTTAAACCCCCAGCACAAAATAGTACTATTTCTTTTTTCATATCAATTTTACCATTTTTAAAGTATTCGCTTTGAGGATCCATCCAAAACTCCAACATGCCTCTTGGTATATGTGCAGAATTATCTATTCTACCTTGTTTATCTAATTCTCTGATATCTCTTAGATCAACTAAATTACATTTATCTTCTTTCACAAGCTTTAACGCTTCATCAACAGATAATGTTTTTATCTCTTGCAGAGCATTTTCAACAAGTTCTTGAGATGATTTTATAGTCATAATGAAGTAAGTATATAATATGAAAGAGTCAAAAATAAAGAAAAAAAATACATTTTTAAAAAAACTTTTTTTAAAACTTTCTAGGCGTCTGGGATACGAGGTCATGGACCAAAGCGACCTAACATTACAAGATTTAGATGGGAGCAATTCTAAAAGTTCATTATCTAAGTTAGGTGTTAACTCTTTAACTCTACCAATGGGCACGGTGAATATAACAAGGCCTGTAAAATCTCTAGATATTATACTAAGAACATGTGCATCAATTAAAATGTTAACTCAATCAAAAGAAAGGATCTTTGAAAAAGAAAAAAGTGAGTATACCCTTAGATGTCTTAAGTCGATAGTAAACTCTATAAAATTTTCTGAAAAAGAATTAAAAAAAATTAAAATTAAATTAACAATAATAGATTTCAACTCTGATCAAACGATAATAGACAAATATGAGACTATTCTTAATAATAATTTTTTTAGCTATGAGATTAAAAAGTTAGAATATGAAAAATATAGTTCTCAAATTTCAGATACTAATGAAGAAAATAAACCTGTAACTAATAATCAAAAATCTAATATGTCAAATATTCATCAATCTATTGAATTATCTAAAACTTGTGATGATTTAATATATTTTGTTGAAGATGATTATATACATTCTAAAAATTCAATTTTGGAATTAATTTCAGCATATGAAAAATTTACCTCACAACTAAATACTGAAGTTTTTTTATGTCCTACTGATTATCCTTATTTATATAGAGATATTGAAAATACTAATATATTTATTGGCAATCAATCTCACTGGCGGAGAATTAATCAAACTTTATGCACGTTTTTAACAAGTAAAAAAATGATTGATAAATACCATGAAAAAATTACTCAAATGTGTAAGTTTGAGCATTACCCTTTTGAGAAGCCTTTACATAATATTTATAAGAAAGAATTTTGTTTCAGTCCCATACCTTCAATAGCAATACATTGCACGAATATTAATTCAATCTACGGATTGTCACCTAATGTAGATTTAAAAAAACTTTGGGAGGAAGCTGCCTTTTAATGTTGGAGGCCCCTTGGGGCCTCCACATTAACTCTTTAACACTGAGGGAGTTAAAGTCTTTAGTCTCTTATTGCGTAAGCAATCACACCGGTTTCAGTAACGTCTGTACCTTTCAGTTCAGCTTCTTTACTCAATCTGATACCCATTGTATTTTTCATAATTGCCCAAACCACAAATGCTATTACAAATACAGTTGCATTTATTGCGATCACACCTAATAACTGTGTTCCGAAATTCGCACTAGAGTTTGTAATTGGAACTGCTAGCGTTCCCCAAACCCCTGCAAACAAGTGAGCTGGAATAGCACCTACCACATCGTCGATTTTCATTGAGAATAAGAACTTAGTTCCATAAACCACTATAACACCACCTACTGCACCAATTAATATCGCTGCAATTGGAGAAGGCATCAAAGGTTCAGCGGTTATAGATACTAGTCCACCTATTGCTCCATTTAACATTTGGACTACATCTGTTTTACCTGCCGCAAGTCTCGTTACGATTGCTGCAGCCATTACACCTCCACACGCTGCAAGGTTTGTATTAATAAATATTTTTGATACTGCTACTGCGTCATCAAAAGTTCCCATTGCTAGTTGAGATCCACCATTAAATCCAAACCAACCTAGCCACAAAATAAATACTCCTATTGTTACTAGTGGAATTGAAGAAGCTGCAAAGGGTTTAACTGGAGCAGGTTCACCTTTTTTAGTAAATCTACCCAATCTTGGGCCAAGTAGGATTGCACCTGCTAATGCAGCTGCACCACCTGTAGAGTGAACTAATGTCGAACCAGCAAAATCAGCAAAACCTCTTGCTGCTAACCAGCCTCCACCCCACTGCCAGCCCATTACAAATGGATATAAAAATCCAGTTAAAATTGCTGCAAATAAGAAAAATGGCCATAATTTAATTCTTTCAGCTAAAGTACCTGATACAATCGATACTGTTGTTGCACAGAATACCATTTGAAAATACCAATCAGATCCATCAGCATAACCCGTGCCTATCTTACTTCCATCAGACCATGGCATAAATTTCCCTATGTAACCACCTTCTGGAATTCCATAAGCAACATTATATCCGAACATCCAAAACATTATACCCGCTATAGAAAACAAACCGATATTCTTAGCACAAATTACTGATACACTTTTTGAGGTAACCATTCCTGATTCTAACATTGCGAAACCAGCAGCCATGAACATGACCAAGAAACCGCATATTAAGAAAAGGAATGTATTAAAAATAAATCCAACTTCTGCAGAAACTGTTGTTGCTGCCACCCCTGCACTACTCATGTTGAGCAGAAAAAGAAGTGCTGTAGCTGGAGTAATTATTTTTCGTAAAATTTTACTCATATTATCTCCTTTAAATTAGTTAAAGGGTTCTTTTAATTTTTTAGATAAAAATAACTAACGTTAATGAGTAAAAATAGGTATGCAATTATTGCATATAGTTACAGCCTTTATGAGGTTTTCATAAAGGCTGTAAAACTTAAAAAATTATTTATTGAATATTTCTTTAAGTGCTTTTGCAGGCAAAAATTTAACTTTTTGTGATGCCGCTATTTGGATCTGCTCTCCAGTTCTTGGATTTCGTCCAATTCTAGCTTTTCTTTTTGCTACTTTATAAGTACCAAAACCAGCAATTTTCACTGAATCGTCATTTTTCAGTGCATCAAGTATAGTGTTGGTAATAGTATCAAAAGTACGCTCTGCATCAGCCTTACTTAAATTTAGGCTTCCTGAAAGCTTTGCTACTAGTTGTTTTTTGTTCATTTTAGCTCCGGTTTAAAGGTTAAATATATACTTAACAAAATGCTTGATAATTCAAGCTTTTTTTTAGTATACAAAAAATTTTTCCACACAATATATTGTGGTCAAAAAGCATTGATTTTGTTGACTTTTTATTGTGCTAAAAACCCCTTAAAATAAGCCTAAATCTTTAAGGTCATTAAACGTGGCAAAAAACATTAAAGATAATAACAAAAACATCCCGATTCGAAAAAAACCTTCCTGTGTTTTTTGGCTTAGAGGTCTACCCAAAACTTTTTCAATTGCATAAAACATTAAGTGGCCCCCATCTAAAAGTGGTATTGGGAAAAGATTAATCAAACCAAGACTAATTGAGATATAAGCCATTATACTTAAAAAAGGAATTACACCAAATTCCGCCACTTGACCTGTTATTTTAGCTATTCTTATTGGTCCACCTAATTGTGTTGTGTCTCCTGAACCATATATCATTGAGCCAAGATATTTGAGCGAGGAAACAGATACAAAGTAAACCTCATATAAAGAATAATACAATGCTTTTGCTGGTCCGAGTTTTACGTGATTAATTTGGTCGTTCAAAGGACCTAATTCAATACCAACAATTCGTTTTTTTATTTTATTTCCAAGATTGTCTGTTGAGTCTATCAACCTAGGTTCAACTTTAAACAATATTTCATCATCAATTCTTTTAACTTTAAAGTCAATTATATCAGAAGTTGACATAGTTATAAATTTTGACACGTCTAAAATACTTTTTACCTCTTTATTATCAATCTCAAGAATTATGTCATTCTTCTTCAATCCTGCTTCTGATGCTGGAGTTTCAATTTGAACCTTATTTATTACCGCAGGCGTAAAATCTTTGCCAGCAAACATATAAATAAATAAAAATATTACAGCCGCAAGTATAAAATTTGCTATTGGTCCTGCTGCAACAATAATAGATCTTTGGTAAATTGGTTTCAGAACAAATAATTTTTTTCTATCTTCCTCGTTATATTTTTTGATTAATTCTTCTTGATCGCTTTGAGAAAAAACGTTTCTATCACCAAAAAATTTTACATAGCCACCAAGTGGTATCAAGCAAATTTTCCATCTTGTACCAGATTTGTCATTCCAACCAAAAATTTCTTTTCCAAAACCAATAGAAAAATCAGTTACTCCAACTCCGTACTTTTTAGCAAAATAATAATGACCATATTCATGAATAAATACCACTACCACTATTAATATTATGAATGGAATTATAAAATCTAACATACTAAGCAATTATATACTTTATTTCAATTTCCAAGCAAGCATTGGTGTAATTGTTGCAAGTATAAATGAGATAAATAATAAAGAATTTACAATAAATTCAGGAAATGCTTCAATTGGTAACAATATTCCTACCAATATACTTTTACTAAAATCCATTGAAGGAAAAAATAGTATACCAAATAACAACCCAATAATTACTGATATATACATATTTTTAAGTTTTAAAGATTTATTATAAAAACTATAAAATACGGTTAATACGAAGCAACAACACAATAGGTCTGCAAGAAGAAATAAGTATAAAACGCTATACCCTCTTGATGAAATAAAAAAAACCACTAAGGACATTATAATAATCAAATATTTTGAATAATTTAGACTTTTAGAAACTTTTAATTTATGAAAAAATTTTCCATCTACAATTATAGAACTTGATATAGCATTTATTAAAGTATCAACTGTGCTTATTGTTAAAGATAAACCAAGAACTATTACTAAAAATGCAAGAAATTGATTTTGATTAATCAGTAACAAGCTAAAAAAACTTAAATCTGGTGAAACATCTACATTTAAGGATTTAGATATTAATCCTGCGTAACCCATTGAAAAAACAATTGGAATTATTATAAGACCTGAAACTATTAAACTTTTATGTAAAATTTTATTATTTTTAGCTGCATAAACCCTTTGCCAGTTACCTTGATGAAATAAATTTGTTGCAGCAACTGCTATAAAAAAAGTTAATCCTGCTGTATAATTATTCAGGTAACTTGTGCTAAGCAAATGTTTGCTATTACTTCTCACAAAGTCTAAACCCAGATTTCCACTATTATTTAAAATAATACTTACAAATGCAATTAATAAAAAAATTATTATAAAAATTAATTGAAAATTATCTGTGAAAATTGAAACTCTCAAACCTCCATACAGTGTATAAATTAATGTAAAAAACAAAATACATAAAGCTGTTATCCAAAGATCTATACCTGATAAGTAATTTAAAAGAATACTGATAGCAGTCACCTCAGCACATAGAAAAATAAAAAGATAAAATATAGTTAATAATAGAATGAATTTAAAAAAATTTTTTTGAAATTTTTTTTTAAGAAACTCAACTAAACTTGATCCATTTTTATTTTCGATTCTAATCTTTTTTCCTAAAAAAATTAAAAAAAACATAGGAAAAGCTGTACCTAATGAATAACCAATAACAGCGCCTATCCCACCCCAAGTAGCTGCCGATGAAGGTCCAAACAAAATCCATGCACCTAATGCTGATGCCACTAAACTTGTTGTTAAAGAAAAAAAACCTATATTTCTGTTTGCTGTAAGATAGTTGTTAAGTCCTGAAAATTTTTTTGAATAATAAATTCCAATTGCAGCAAAGAATAAACAAACAGTAATTAATGATATTATCGATGCTGACTTTGATAAAATATATCCTTCCATTACTTTCCCTTTCTGAATTACCGGACAGGTTATAAGGGTATAATCTCAGTCTAACGACACCCCCTTTAGATATATTACACAAAAAAAATTGTTTTTCACCCCAGAATTTTATTTCTGGGGTTATATAAACAAACTATGGGGGAAAATTAAAATTGTTCTGACTCTGTTGAGCCGTCCATTGCTGTGGTTGAGCTTTTTCCACCACTAATGGTATTTGAAACTGCATCAAAATAGGAAGTACCAACTTCTCTTTGGTGTTTAACGCTAGTATATCCATCTTTTTCTCTTTCAAATTCTTGTTCTTGAATTTTTGAATATGCTGACATTCCTTCTTTTTTATATTTTTCAGCCAGTTCAAAAATCGCAATATTTTGTGTGTGAAACCCTGCAAGAGTAATAAATTGAAATTTGTATCCCATTTCAGATATTTTTTGTTGAAAAGTTGCTATCTCACTATCTGATAAATGTTTTTTCCAATTAAAAGATGGCGAACAATTATAAGCTAAAATCTTGCCTGGGAATTTGCTGTGGATTGCATCAGCAAATTTTTTAGCTTCCTCTAAATTTGGTGTTGCCGTTTCGCACCAGATTAAGTCTGCGTAAGGTGCATAAGCCAATCCTCTTGAAATTGCTTGATCAATCCCATGTTTAACATAATAAAAGCCCTCTGGAGATCTTTCACCAGTTAAGAAAGGTTTATCATTTTCATCATGGTCATTGGTAATTAATTTTGCTGCATTTGCATCAGTTCTAGCAAGTATAATTAACGGAACATCTGCAATATCAGCAGCTAATCTCGCTGCTTTTAGGTTTCTTACAGCTGTTGATGTTGGAACTAAAACTTTTCCTCCCATATGGCCACATTTTTTTTCACTTGCTAATTGGTCCTCAAAGTGTACTCCAGCAGCACCAGCTTTTATAAATTTTTTTGTCAATTCAAATACATTTAAAGGTCCACCAAAACCAGCTTCTCCATCTGCAATAATTGGAAGCATATAATCAACTCTTTGATTTGGTTTCATATCACCATCTTTTAATTCCATATGCTGAATTTGGTCAGCTCTAATAAGAGCATTATTGATTGACTCTACTAATCTTGGAGCACTATCAAACGGATATAAAGATTGATCTGGATACATTTCGCCAGCTGTATTTGCATCTGCTGCAACTTGCCAACCACTAACATAAATAGCTTTCAATCCAGCTTTTGCATGTTGAACTGAATGGTTGCCTGATAATGAACCTAAAGTATTTACATAAGGTTCAGTATTTAAAAGCCTCCAAAGTTTCTTTGATTGATGTTCGCACATCGAGTAGTTAATTTTTATTGAGCCTCTTAGTCTCTCAACTTCTTCTGGTGTATAATCTCTTTTTATTCCTGAAAATCTTTTTAGATCGTATGATACCTTTTTTTCTGAGCTCATTTATTATTTCCTTTGAATTGGTTTACTCTAGAAATAAGGTACTAGTTGTTTTCACCAAACTCGTTAGTGAATTCATTCATACCGCTTGAACCCCAATCACAATGATCATCTCTTAGATAAATACCGTTCTTCGTCTCATTATCTGAGTCACCTTGAAAAGCATTTTTTGCCTTGTTTTCAACGTTTTTGATTTTGTTTTTGTCGTTCATATTGATTTTATAATTTACAAAATTTACTTTTTCCATCAAATAATTAAAAAAGCTTGTAAAATATGATAATTTATTGTAAATATATATTTACAAAATTTACAAATAGAAAATTATGAGTCAATTTGATCTAAAAATAGGTCCTAAAATCAAGGCTTTTCGACGTAAGCTTGGCATACAGGCAAACAAACTTGCTGAACAATTAAATATATCGCCAAGCTATTTAAACCTTATAGAGGGTGGTAAACGTAAAATAGATGGTGATTTGCTTTTAAAGGTTTGCCAAGAATTAAAAATAGAGCTATCAGATTTAACTACTAAATCGGATTTAAACTTAGTTAATGATATTTCAGAATTGTTAGATGACCAGCTCTTTGAGGATCTAGACATATTAAGCCCAGAAATAAAAGATTTGGTAAGCACAAATCCAAAAATCGCAAAAGCTCTTATTAAACTAGGAGATAATTATAAACAAAAAGATCACGAAATAATAAATAGAGTGGAAAATATATCTGGAAAAATTATTGATAAAAGGAAAGCTGCTTTTCCTGGAGAAATTGTATCAGATTTTTTGCAAGAAAATAAAAACTATTTTCCTAAATTGGAAGAATATGCGAATACTATTTTTGATAAAATTCAAGTAAATAATAGAGCTACATATCTTGCTCTTAACGAGTATCTAAAAAAAGAATATAATATTATTGTAAAAGACGTTATCCCAGAAGAAAGAAAGCCATTTTCAAAATTTTACGACAAAAGAAAAAAAGAACTGTTGCTAAGCGATTATGTAGCACTCGAGACAAAAAAATTATTTGTTGCAGCACAGATAGCTCATGAGGGAGCAATAAAAATAATTAACGATTATTTAGCAAAATTTTCTTTTCCAAGTGATGAGTCGAAAAAACTTACACAAGTTGCTTTATTAAATTATTGTGGTGCAGCAATTTTAATGCCATACAAACTTTTTCACAAGGAATGTATGAAAAATAAATACGATCTTGAACTTTTACAAAATACATTTGCAACAACTTTTGAACAAATTGCTCATAGAGTAACATGTTTACAAGATCCTAAAATGCCAGGTATACCTTTTCATTTTTTAAGAGTGGATATTGCAGGAAATATCTCAAAAAGATTTTCACTATCAGGTATTGAAATTCCAAGATATGGTGGAGCATGTCCAAGATGGAATGTGTATTCAGCATTCACAAGACCTGGAATAATTCAAGCTGCTGTTAGTAAAATGTCAAATGGTGAAAAATATGTCTGTATTGCTAAAACAGTAGAAAAGGGTGTTGGAAGATTTGGTGAAGCAAAAAGTATTCTTTCAATAGGACTAGGTTGCGAAGCAAAATATGCAAAAGATTTTGTTTATACTGAAAACTTAAATTTAAATGATAAAAAAACTGAAATACCTATAGGCGTCTCTTGTAGAACTTGTGATAGATTAGACTGTTCTCAAAGAGCATTTCCGCCTCTTCATAAAAAATTTGATGTAGATGTAAACTCTAGAGGTGTCTCAGTTTATGTTAGTGATCAATAAATCAAAAACAAACTAAGTGCTCAATATGAATTGGTCTTTTAATTCCAAATTTTTCTTGTAAATCGTGTTGATGAATATGATGCGAGTGAACAAAAACAGGTAAAAGTAAATTTTTCATAGTCTTTAATGTATAAATAAAATTTGTACCTCTAAATTTTCTATCAACTACTTCCAATTGAAGATTGCTTTTATCATCATGTTCTAAGTCCTCGGGTTGAATCAAAAGTTTTACATCTGCGCCTAGTGGAAATGGTTTTACAAAATTTCCGGTTATAGTTCCAAGCTCTTCATTTTCAAGACTTTTTGGACTAGTTACTTTTGCTGGTATTAAAATTCCCCTATTTAAAAAATTAACAACTTCAATTGAATTAGGTAGATGGTAAACATTATAGGGATCATCATACTGTTTAAGCTCATTATTTAGTATTATTCCACACTTGGTGCCTAAGTAAAAAGCTTCATAAGAGTCATGTGTTACAATTATTGTAGTAATTTTTAATTTAGCGAGTAATTTTTTAATTTTTTCCTGTATATCCTCTTTATGGCTTTGATCCACATTAGACAAAGGCTCATCTAATAAAAGTAAATCTGGTTTGGATAAAAGAGATCTTGCAAGAGAAGCTCTTTGGGCCTCCCCGGCACTAATTTGGTGAGGATACTGATTTAATATTTTTGAAATATCTAATAAATCTACTATCTCATTAAAACTAACTTTTTTATCTTTATTATCTGGATTTTTTTCAGCACCTAATAATATATTTTTTTCTACTGAGTAATGAGGAAACAAACTATTTTCCTGGAAAGCTAGCGATATATTTCGATTTTCTGGTTCAATATTTATTTTTTCTGAAGACAAAATTTTTCCTTTTAATTTTATATGGCCATTTTTTATTTTTTCTAATCCTGCTATAGCTCTCAATATTGTAGTTTTTCCGATCCCAGATGGTCCTAATAGACAAACAATGTCACCCTCTTTCTCAATAGAAAATGACATATTTTTAACTTTTGTATTTCCACCAACAACAAAATCAACGTTTTCAACTTCAAAAAAATTATTCATTATGTTCTCTTAGAATATATTTAGATGCAATTATAATAAAGATTGAAGCAATTAAAATTAAAAATAAAGAAGGTACAGCAGCTGCTTCAAGTAAATCTTCTGATGCAGAAACATATGCCGTTGTTGCAAATGTCTCAAAATTAAAAGGTCTTAAAATAAGAGTTATGGGCAACTCTCTTATTATTTCTAAAGAAATTAATATTACAATAAATAATAATGAATTTCTTAGAAAAGGGACATGTATGTTCATAAATGTTTTTCTTTTTGAGTAACCCAACATATAAGCACTTTCATCAACGGCAATATTAATTTTTTCATAACCAGATTTTATTCCATTAAATGCTAAAGAATAAAATCGTATAAAGTAAACTAGAACTAAACCCAATATTGATCCAAAAAAGATTTTTTTAATAGATAAGAAACCTAATGATTTAATTATTGTATTATCAAACCAGGCAATGAAGGTTATGAAAGCGACAGCAAGTATTACTCCTGGTATTGCATACCCGGAAATTGACATAGTAGATAAGATATTTAAAGTTTTGTTATTTGTTACCCTGCTTCCATAATTTGATATCAAAGAAAATGATATCAATACCACGCTAGATAGTAATGCTAGATAGAGAGTATTAAGGGAAAGAGTAACAATTTGTAAATCGAATAAATTTTCTGGAAATTTTATCGTCCAATATAACATTTGACTTAATGGAAATATAAAACTCATAAAAAAAACAAAAAAACAGAACACAAAGGCAAAAAAAGATTTTGCACCTTTAATTTTGATCTTTTCTTTCTGTTTAAATCCACCTTTGATATTGAAGTGATACTTGGCTTTTTTTCTTGATAAATTTTCTATTATAAAAAGGGAAAATATAAACAGTAATAGAAATGAAGCTATTCTATTGGCAAAAGCAAGATCATCAAAAGCAATCCAAGAATTATAAATGCCTGTTGTTAATGTATTTATAGAAAAAAAATCTACTGCACCAAATTCTGCTAATGTCTCCATGGCTACAAGAGATAAACCAGCAACAATAGCAGGCCTAGCTGCTGGCAATATTATCTTAAAAAACGATTTAAATCTTGAAAATCCGAGATTTTTACCTAAATCAATTAGGTTTTGTGATTGATATAAAAATGATGCTCTTGAGAGTATGAATACATAAGCAAAAAGAGAAAATGTCATTGATAAAACTGCACCGAACATTCCTTTAAATTTTGGAATAATTTTATTATATTCACCTTCGCCAAGTAGATTTGTCAAAATAGTAAATGCAGTGCCATAGTTATCAAAAAAGGCTGTTAAAGAATAAGCATATATATAAGGTGGAACAGCAAAAGATAAAATTAATGCCCACTTAAAAAAATCACTTAAAGGAAATTTAAAAAATGATACCAAATAGGCAGTTCCAGTTCCTAATATAAATGTAAATATTAAAACTAATATGAGTAAAATTAGTGAATTTAGAATGTATTCAATTAAAAAAGTATCTTTTAAAACTTCATAATAGTTTGAAGTGTTCTGAAAGAAACTTGAAAAAACTGTTATAATAGGTATGCAAACAAACAATGAGATTGTAAACGAAAGTACAAACCAAATATTAAATTTTTTTGTCAAAACATTACCCTTATAATACTAAAGGCTCGTAACTAAAAGGGGGTAATACCAAATAGTTACGAACCTTGTCTGTGAGTAAAGAAAATTACTTTTTGTCTTCAAAAATACTAAGGATGTGTGAAACCTCTTTATTTTTGAGCTCAGATAACTTTCTTTTATTTATTTTTTCATTGATTTTTTCACACTCTAAAGCACACGGATCGCATCCCTTAGTAGATTTATTTAAATCAATTTCAAATAAATTTTTTTTATTCATCAGTTTATTTCCAACCAGCAGCTGTCATAACCTCTACTGCTGCAGCTTGATTTTTTCCATAAGAAGAAAGCTTAGTTTTCATATCTTGTTTGAAATCTAATCCTAAGTTATTTACTACTAATGGACTTGGTGAAACACCATTAATCATTGGAAACTCAAAAGTATTGTTTGTAAAATGCTCTTGAGATTCTGGTGTTAATAAAAACTCTACAAGTTTTACTGCATTAGCTTTATTAGGCGCACCTTTTACTAAAGCTGCACAACTAACATTCATGTGTGTCCCTCTATCATTTTGATTAGGGAAAAAAGCTTTAACTTTTTTAGCAGCTTCTTGTTGCTCTGCACCTTTTTTACCGGACAACATAAGTGCTAAATAATAAGTATTTGCTACAGCAATATCAGCTTCACCAGCAGCAACTGCCATAATTTGTGCTCTGTCATTTCCTTCAGGTGTTCTTGCCATATTTGCTACAACTCCTTTTGCCCACTCAGCAGTAGCTGCTTTACCATTGTTTTTGATCAAAGAAGCAACAAGAGATTTATTGTAGATGTTGCTAGATTTTCTTATTACTAATCTTCCTTTCCATTTAGGATCAGCTAAACCTTCATAAGTCATTCCAGATAATTCAGCACCAGTAACTCTCTCTGGTGAGTAATAAATTATTCTTGCTCTTTTTGCGATACCGACCCACTTATTTGTTCTAAAACTTTTTGGAACAGCTGCTTTAATAGCAGCAGAAGTTAGACCACCTTGAAGTGCTCCTTTTTTATCCATAGCACCACATCTTCCAGCATCTGCTGTGATGTAAAGGTCTGCAGTAGCATCAGCACCCTCTTCAAGTATTCTTTTTTCTAAAGCTCCTGATTTTCCGTTTATAAGGTTTACCTTTATTCCAGTCATATTAGTAAATTTACTGTAAAGCTCTCCGTCTGCTTTATAGTGTCTTGCATTGAATATGTTGACTTCATCCGCAGTAGCAAAAGTCGAAGCAAACAAAAATGAAATCAATGCAAAAATTGTTATTTTTTTCATTTAATCTCCTCAGTGTTAATTAAATATTGAGATGCTTATATTGCAATTGATAACTGTTTGCAATGAGAATGATTATCAGTTGCGTCAATCTGCTCTAATGAAAAATGGCTATTTTCATTAGTTTTTAGAACTTCCACTCTGAAATTTTACTGTATAAAAAATTTCTAAATGCCTGAACCCTAGCAACATTTTTTAAAGATTGAGGATAAACGAAATGAGCCTCAGTAATTGGTCCTTCGACTTTTGGGAGTACTTTAATTAAATTTTTTGATTGAAAAACTAAGTAATCAGGTAATGCTGCTAAACCCACTCCACTCTCAACAGCTAGTAGCAATCCCATTACACTATTAACTTTCATAATTGATTTTCTTTTTTTTGAGTCTTTCATGCCAATTTTAAGTGCCCAATCTGGATTATAAACAGGTGAAGGAGTTCCTTTTCCAAAAGAGATAAATTTATGCTTGTTTAAATCATTTATACTCTTTGGCATACCATATTTTTCTAAATAAGCATTAGAGCCATAAATATGGTAATTAATATCCATTAATTTTTTTTGGATATAGTTTAGTTGTTTAGGTCTTCTCATAAAAATACCAATATCTGCTTGTCTCGTACTTAAATCTAGCTCTTTATCATCGAAAATAAGCTCAACTTCCATTTCAGGATGAAGTTGCATGAATTCTTGAATTCTTGGCGTAAGCCAGTGTGTACCAAAACTTCTAACTGTAGTAATGGTGATTTTTCCTGTTGGTTTATTTTTTTGATCACCTAATGAGGTTTCGACCTCTTTTAATTTACTAATCACCTCATGAGCAGTTTTATAGACATATTCTCCATTTTCTGTGAGAGTTAAGCCTCTTGCATGTCTTTCAAATAACTTGACTTTTAAGTCGTCCTCTAATGATTGTATTTGTCTACTTATCGCAGACTGGCTTAAATTTAAAATCACTGTTGCACTAGTAAAACTTCCAGCTTCAGCTACAGCATGAAAAATTTTTAATTTATCCCAATCCATTACTTGCTCAGATTTATTAAGTATCTTCCTGATGTTTTTCCCTCAAGCATTTGAGAGTATGTATTTAAAAGCTCATCAAGACTGATTTCTTTTACAGATTTTTCTAACAAACTAAAATCTATAAGATTTGGTAGCTCCTCCCATAAAAAATCTCTTCTTTTTTTTGAGGTATCTACTGAGTTTATACCCCAAAGCTTAACTCCTCTAATAATAAATGGCATAACTGTTGTATTTAACTTGTAGTGATTGGCATTACCGCATGCTGCAACAATTCCTTTATCTCTTATGTGCGAAAGAACATTTGCTAGGATATTTCCTCCAACGGTATCTACTGCACCATCATATAATCCTTTATCAAGAGGTCTAGCGTCTTTATCCAAATCAGCTGTATTTATAAGGTTTTTTGCACCTAAAGATTTTAAATAATCATGATTTTCTTTTTTTCCCGAAACTGCAGTAACATTTATACCTAATTTATTTAAAATCATTACCGCCATACTTCCAACCCCACCAGAAGCTCCAGTCACAATCACATCAACTACTTTTTTTTGTAACAATAGCTCTTCTCTTGCTTTAACTGCAAATGCACATTGAATAGCTGTGAGGCCCGCTGTTCCTAATATCATTGATTGCTTTGCTGATAGATTTTTTGGTCTTTTTACAAGAAACTCACCTTTTACTTTAGCGTACTGTGAATATCCTCCATAATATAATTCACCAACTCTCCATCCTGTACAAATAATTTCATCACCTTCTTTATAATTTTCATTTTTACTTTCTACAACAGTCCCTGAAAAATCTATTCCTGGTATATGAGGAAACTCTTTAACCAATTTAGCACCATTTTTTAAAATTAGAGCATCTTTATAGTTCAATCCAGAATATTCAACTTTTACCAAAACATCTCCGTGTTTTAAAAAGTCTTTATTTACAGATTTTACTTCTCTGGAAAATTTATCACCTTCTTGATTTACAACTAATGCTTTGAAATTATCAGACATATCTGAGAATTATTATACAGATATTTATTTGCTTATAAATCTTAAATATCTGTTTTGGTAACTTAGATCTTCTTTGAATTGACCTAAATAGTAATTAGTTACTGTTGTTGCTTGCTCTTTTTTTACTCCCCTCATGGTCATACACATATGATTAGAGTCTATTGTTACAGCAACGCCTTTTGCATCTAGCGCTTCCATAACAGTTTTAGCAATTTGCATAGTTAATCTTTCTTGAGTTTGGAGTCTTTTAGAAAAAGCTTCTACTACTCTTGCTAACTTACTTAATCCTACAACTCTTTCGTTAGGAATGTAAGCTACATGAGCTATACCAATTATCGGTGCCATATGATGTTCGCAGTGACTTTGAACAGAGATGTTTTTTTGGATTACAATATCATTATACCCATCAACATCACCAAATGTTTTTGATAAAATTTTATATGGATCCTCTTGATAACCTTTGAAATATTCTTTGAATGCTTTTCTAACTCTTTTTGGAGTTTCTAGTAAGCCTTCTCGACCAGGATCTTCACCAATATATTTTAAAATTTTAACAAAAGCTTCTTCTGCTTCCTTATCAGAAATTTCACTTTCTAATGCGGATTTATTTAATTCTTTAACTAATTTCATGAAGGCCCTTATACATATAAATACTTATTTTTAAAATATTTAATATATCTATGAATGTGCTACATAAGAACTATATATGTTTAAAAAAAGAGAAAATGTTGCAGAAATAGAGGAAGGTAAGCTCTTATCACCAAAATTTGATAATGATGGCTTGATACCAGTTGTGACAACATGTGCCAATACAAAAGAAATATTAATGCATGGTTACATGAATGTAGAAGCACTTAAATTAACAATGGAAACAAAGGAAGCGCATTATTGGAGCAGATCAAGAAACCAAATTTGGCACAAAGGTAAAACTAGTGGATTTGTTCAAAAAGTTAAGGAATTAAGAATTGATGATGATCAAGATTCTATTTGGATGAGTGTTGATATTGGTGAGGGTGCTAGCTGCCATGTTGGTTATAGATCATGTTTTTATAGATCGATTCCATTAGGAAAAATCGATAATGCTAGAAATATTGAAATGAAATTTGAAGAGAAAGAAAAAAAATTTGATCCAGAAAAAGTTTATAAAGGACAGCCGAATCCTACAAAGATTTAATGGAAGATAATCAAAAAAATGTTTTGGGAGAAGATCTTGAGGATTGTTCTATGGATCCGTTAACTGGATGGTATAGAGATGGATGTTGTAAGACAGACGAGAATGATAAAGGGGTTCATACAGTTTGCGCCAAAGTAAATAATGAATTTTTAAATTGGTGTAAGACTGCAGGTAATGATTTGATCACTCCTCATCCTGAGTTTGGTTTTCCGGGATTGAAAGAAGGAGACTGTTGGTGTGTATGTGCTAGTTGGTACGCAAAAGCAGTTGAGGCAGGTAAAGGATGTCCAATTTATTTAAAAAAAACACATCAAAATACTTTAAAATTAATTCCTATTGAAACTTTAAAAAAATTTGCAATAGATTTATCTTAAATTAATAAAGTTGTGCATCTGATAATTTACCAGAGCATGTTAAATTAAATTTTGAAATAGGATGTATAATATTCACTGTAACAGATGTTTTATTGATTAATCTTTCAATTTCATCTTCTTTTAAATTCTGAAAATTAAAAATATTGTTTTTAATGTATTCAAACAAAACTTCCTCTGTGACTGAATAATTTTGTTTTAAAGTTAATGGATTGTAACCAAATTTGTCAGTGACAATTTTATTTCTCACTATATTGCAGTCCGTAATCTTGGGCTTATATTTTTTTTTCTTAAGATATCTATTTTTATCCATTATTGAATTAATTATTACTTTTGTATTAGCATCATCATCAATTTTGATTTCATAATTAATAGATTGATAACGAACCATTAGTCCCGTTTTTCTTGAGTTTATTATTCTAGATTGATTTTTTAAGAAAAAAATTTCGTATTTCATTAATATCAAGTCCTTAATAGTTGGTTTTATATCTTTCAGATTATTTGCATGAGTATATTGGATTAAGGAGAAAAATATTAAAATTGAAAATAAAATAATTTTTTTACATATTTCCATATTTTGGTCCACCGCCACCTTCTGGTGTTACCCAAGTAATATTTTGAGACGGCTCTTTGATATCACAGGTTTTGCAATGTATACAATTTTGTGAATTAATCACAAATTTAGAGGAACCATTTTCAATTTGAACTTCATAAACACCAACAGGGCAGTATCTTTGAGCAGGTTCGTCATATTTTTCTAATGTATAACTAATTGGTAAATTTGGGTCCTTAAGCTTTAAATGCACTGGCTGATTTTCAGCATGGTTTGTTCCCGTCAGATAAACAGAGCTTGTTTTGTCAAAAGTAATTTTATTATCAGGTTTTGGATAATCAATTTTTGGCATGATTTTTGCATCTTTTAATGTTTCATGGTCAGCATGTTTGTGGCTTAAAGTAAAAGGTAGTCTACCTCTAAATAATATTTGATCTATTCCTGTAAAAATTATTCCAAGTATTAAACCCCAACTAAAACTTGGTTTTACATTTCTGGCCGCATGAAGCTCTTCATAAACCCAACTTTTACTAAATTTTTCCTCATATATTGATAGGTCTTTTTGTTGACCTAGGTGTTCAAATATTGTTTCAGCTGCAATCATTCCACTTTTCATGGCTGTATGAGAGCCCTTAATCTTTGGCATGTTTAGTGTTCCAGCATCACAACCTACTAGTAAAGCACCTGGCATATACATTTTTGGTAAACTTTGAATGCCACCTTCAATTAATGCTCTCGCACCATAAGAAATTCTTTTTCCATTCTCTATATATTTTTTTATTGCTGGATGAGTTTTAAATCTTTGAAATTCATCAAACGGAGATAAATGCGGGTTTTTATAATCCAATCCAATTACATACCCTAGAAAAATTTGTTTGTTCTCTGCATGATACATAAAGCTACCACCATAGGTTTGATTATCTAGTGGCCATCCTGCAGTATGCATTACCAAACCTTCTTGGTGCATATCCTCATTGATTTCCCAAATCTCTTTGAAACCAATTCCGTATTGCTGAGGATCTTTTCCTTTATTTAACTCAAATTTATTTATTAATTGTTTTCCTAGATGTCCCCTGCACCCTTCAGCAAATACCGTAACCTTTGCATGTAATTCCATACCTGGTTCATAACTATCTTTTTTTTCACCATTTTTATCTAAACCCATATCTTGTGTTGCAACACCTTTAACTGAACCATCATCGTTATATAAAATTTCACTAGCTGGAAAACCCGGAAAAATTTCAACACCTAAACCTTCGGCTTGCTCTGCAAGCCATCTGCATAAATTTGCTAAGCTAATAATAAAGTTATTATGATTTTGTTGAACTTTAGGTAATAACCAAGTAGGCCAACTCAAAGATTTTGTTTTACCTAAAAATAAAAATTTTTCTTTAGAAACTTTTGTTTTAATTGGACTATTTAATTCTTTCCAATTGGGTATCAGTTCATCTAAAGCACGAGTTTCAAAAACATTGCCTGACAAAATATGTGCTCCTATTTCAGAAGCTTTTTCCAAAACGCAAACATTTAAATCGGAATTTAATTGTTTAAGTTTAATTGCTGCTGACAATCCAGATGGACCTCCTCCAACAATTACAACATCGTATTCCATTACCTCACGAGACATATTGGAAATTTTTACAGTATTTGTTATTTTTGTATAGTGTTTAATTTGTTCAATTCTTCCAGAAATTTAGGAAGGGCATCAAATAAATCAGCCTCTAAGCCATAATCTGCAACAGAAAAAATAGGTGCCTCACCATCTTTATTTATTGCGACAATTACTTTGCTCTCCTTCATGCCAGCCAAATGTTGAATTGCGCCTGAAATTCCGACTGCTATGTATAAATCTGGAACAACTACTTTACCAGTTTGACCAACTTGGTGATCGTTTGTAATGTAACCTGCATCTACTGCTGCTCTTGATGCGCCGATCGCTGCATTTAATTTGTCAGCAATTGCTGTAATGAGTTTAAAATTTTCACCACTCTGCATACCTCTTCCACCCGAAATTACTATTCTTGCTGTACCAAGCTCTGGTCTGTCTGATTTAATTTCTTCTTTTTTAACAAATTTTGTATTTTGAGATGGATCTGTATTTTCACCTTTAACTATTTCTGCTGATCCACCTGAGGTCGGGGCTGGATCAAATGACGTTGGTCTAATGGTGACACATTTTTTTTTATCAGTACTTTTAACTGTAGCAAATGCATTGCCTGCATAAATAGGTCTTAAAAAGGTGTCTTCAGAAATAACTTTTATGATATCACTAACTTGAGAAGTGTCTAACAATGCAGCAATTCTAGGCATTAAATTTTTTCCAAATGTATTTGCTGAACAAACAATGTGTGAGTAATTTTCTGCTTGCTTAAGTATCACTGGTGTATAATTTTCCGCGATATAGTTTTCGTAAATATCATTATCTACATGTATTACTTTTTTAACATTAGGAACTTCTGATAATGATTTTGCAACCGGATCAGCATTTTTACCTATTACCAATACGTGTAAATCATCATTTATTTGTGATGCAGCAGTTATAGCATTAAGAGTAAATGGCTTTACCTCTTTATTGTTATGCTCTGCTATTAATAAAACTGACATTATATTACTTTAGCCTCATTTTTTAATTTTTGAACCAACTCTTCAACGCTAGAAACTTTAATCCCAGCTTTTCTTTTAGGAGGTTCTTCAACTTTAATTTGCTCGATTCTAGGTTTTATATCAATGCCTAATTCTGAAGCATCTATTTGCTCTAGGGGTTTCTTCTTTGCCTTCATTATATTAGGTAATGATGCGTATCTTGGCTCGTTTAGTCTTAAATCACATGTAACAATAGAAGGTATTTTAACTTCTATTGTCTCAAGACCTTCATCAACTTCTCTTGTTACCTCTAATACATTTTCTTTTACATCGATTTTAGAAGCGAATGTTGCTTGAGGCCAATTTAAAATTGCAGCTAACATTTGACCTGTTTGATTACAATCATCATCTATAGCCTGTTTGCCCATAAAAACTAAATCTGGTTTTTCTTTTTCGACAATTTTTTGTAAAATTTTTGCTACAGCTAATGGTTCAATAGTACCAGGTGCTTTTACTAATATTCCTCTGTCAGCACCAACTGCCAATGCTTTCCTAACTGTCTCTTGAGCTTTTTCTTCTCCAACCGTTACAGCAATTATTTCCTTCGCTTTACCTGACTCTTTTATTTTTACTGCCTCTTCAACCGCATTATCATCTGGTGGATTTGTTGACATTTTTACATTATCTGTAACAACACCAGATCCATCTTCTTTAACTCTGATTTGGACGTTGTAATCAATAACTCTTTTAACTGCTACCAGTATTTTCATTAGGCTCTTAGTAATTTATTTTCTGCATCATAGGGACTATCTTCTAAAATTGTTGCTTCATGCATTTTGCCAAGTATATCAATTTTAAGTTTTTGTCCAACATTTGCCAAAGTAGGTTTTACCATACCAAGTGCAATTGATTTTCCTAATCTAAAACCATAATCTCCACCTGTGGCTCTTCCAACAACAGATCCGTTTTCATAAATTGGATTATTTCCTAATACATCGGCATCGGTGACGTTATGAACTTCCAATGTTACCAATTTATTATTAAATCCTTTTTCTCTCCATTTATTAAGTGCATCTAATCCAATGAAGCTTCCTTTATTTGGATGAATGAATCTATCTAATCCACTCTCATATGGTGCATATTCAATTGATAATTCTGTACCTACAAGTTTGTAAGATTTTTCAACTCTTAAACTGTTCATTGCTCTTATTCCGAAAGGTTTTAAGCCTAAGTCTTTTCCCGCCTCCATTAATTTATCAAATATATGATTTTGATATTCAATTGGGTGATGGAGTTCCCAGCCTAATTCACCAACAAAATTTACTCTCATAGCATTTACAGGTGCATAACCAACATCTACGTTTTTCGCACTCAACCATTTAAAATTCTCATTAGAAAAATCATCTTTTGAAACTCTTTGCATTAGCTCTCTTGATTTTGGACCCGCAACCACTAATACTCCTGTACTATTAGTTAAATTTTCAAATATAACACTTCCATCTTTAGGCATCCATTTATGGATCCAGTCATGGTCAAGTCTTTGAAAAGCTCCTGCAGAAACTAAATAGAAACTATCCTCAGCTTCTCTTAAGATTGTAAATTCTGAATGCACGCCACCTTTTGTATTTAATGCATGACATAAATTTACTCTACCTACTTTTTTAGGAAGTTTGTTTGCAACCAAATTATCTAAAAATTCCTCTGCTTTTGGACCTTTAATTCTGCATTTTGCAAATGCAGTCATGTCTAGTAACCCGACATTTTCTCTAACGTTCTTACATTCTTTTTCAACTGCTTTAAACCATTTTGACCTTCTAAAAGACCAATCGTCTTTTTGTTCCATACCATCTGTTGCAAAAAAATTTGGTCTTTCCCACCCAAATTTTTGACCAAACACAGCGCCTAATTTTTTCATTCTATCGTAACACGGTGCTGTTCTTAAAGGTCTTGCTGCTTCTCTTTCTTCATCAGGGTAATGAATTATGAATACATTTCTATAAGCTTCTTCATTCTTTTCTTTTAAATAAGATTTAGAGCAATAATCACCATATCTTCTAGGTTCAACACCAAGCATGTCAATTGTAGGTTCGCCATCTACAATCCATTCTGCTAATTGCCAACCCGCTCCTCCAGCCGCAGTTATTCCAAAACTATGACCTTCGTTAATCCAAAAGTTTTTAAGTCCCCATGCAGGTCCAACAATTGGATTTCCATCTGGAGTATAACAAATTGCTCCATTATAAACTTTTTTAACACCCACTTCTCCAAAAGCAG
This sequence comes from uncultured Pelagibacteraceae bacterium, assembly GCA_902580275.1. Lineage (GTDB taxonomy): Bacteria > Pseudomonadota > Alphaproteobacteria > Pelagibacterales > Pelagibacteraceae > Pelagibacter. Next base: position 28,620 of record CACHJZ010000001.1, read on the forward strand.
GAACTCTGTGAATTGCTCCTTCAATATGTGGAGCTAATCTGTCTAAATCTTCTTGAAATAATTCATATTCAGAATCTTTTGATGGTCCATCAACATAACAACATGGAGCACCATCTTCATAAGGTCCAAGTATAAGACCACCTGCTTCTTCTCTCATATACCATCTACTATCGCTGTCTCTTAATACTCCCATTTCGGGTAAACCTTCTTTTTTTCTTTTTTGAATTTCAGGATGAGGCTCTGTAACAATGTATTGATGTTCAACTGGTATGACTGGTATTTCTAATCCAACCATTTTTCCAGTTTGTCTTGCAAAATTTCCTGAGCATGACATAACATGTTCACATTCAATACTTCCTTTATCAGTTTCTACGACCCAGCCATTTTTTGTTTGTTTAATTCCAACTACATTTGTATTTCTGTAAATCTCTGCTCCTCTATTTCTTGCTCCAGTAGCTAAAGCTTGTGTAAGATCAGCAGGTTGAATGTAACCATCTTCTGGGTGCTGAATTGCTCCAACTAAATCACTTGTATTACATAAAGGCCAAATTTCTTTTACTTGATCTGGTGTTAAAAATTTTACATCTACGCCTATTGTTTGTGCAACACCAGCATACTGATGGTATTCATCCATTCTATCTTTTGTACTTGCAAGTCGAATATTTGAAACAACACTAAAGCCAACATTTTTACCTGTCTCTTCTTCAAGAGTTTTATAAAGGTCAACTGCGTATTTGTGTAATTGGCCAACCGAGTAACTCATATTAAAGAGTGGCAGTAAACCTGCGGCATGCCATGTTGAACCAGAGGTAAGCTCTTTTCTTTCAACTAATACAACGTCAGACCAACCTTTTTTTGCCAAATGATATAAAGCACTTACACCAACTACTCCACCTCCGACAATAACTACTTTAGCTTTTGATTTCATAAAACCGATTCCTACTAGATTTTTTGTTTGAACGAAACAAAATTTTAATAGTCATCATCCTCATCTCTCCATCCTTTTATATACATCAAATACGCGGCCACAGTTACACTTATACATCCCACTATCATGCCTAAGTTGAGGCCAAATTGCTTACCAAAGAAATACCAACCAAGTTGAGTGGAACCTATTGTTGGCACGCACAAAATTATCATCAAAATTGGAACTCTTTCATAAAAAGGTTTTTTTTTCATTTAAATTGATGATCCTAGTGGCATTGGTTGTGAGACACCGCTTGTTAACCAGCAGTTTTTGAGCGGACCAGATTTGTCATATTTTTTAACCACCCATTCGAATTGATAGTATTTTTTCTTATCATCTAAAACAGTAACTCTATAGATTGCACTATTTTCTGATGCAGAAATTATATCTATTTTATTTTCGATGTGATTAATTAACATTTCATACATATCACTTTTGAGCATTGACTTAAATTTTTCCAGTGGACCTGTATATTTTTTGTTATTTGGGTGTGCAAACTCCCATGTTTGCTCAATACCAAAGTCTTCGTACGGTTCATTATTATTTTTTAATCCATTTAATTGTATCTCTACAACCTCTAACGGCTTAATTGAGTTTTTTGGTTTAATTAACTCAGCACTACAAATAGACTGAAAACAAAAACTTAAAAAAATTAATGTTACAAATTTGTTTTTATATAAATACATTCTCATGTAAACAATATAACATGTGAAAAATAAATTAACTTTACAATAAGGACGCAAATGAAAATTGGTTTTATAGGCCTAGGAAACGTTGGTGGGAAACTTGCAGGCAGTCTATTGAGAAACAACTTCAAATTGACTGTTTATGATCTTGACCCAAAAACAATGGAAAATTTAAGTTCAAAAGGAGCAAGTATTTCAAAAAATCCAAAAGAACTTACTCAAGACTCTGATCTAATTATCACATGCTTACCCTCGCCTGAAATATGTAGAGAAGTAATGGAGTCTAAAGACGGAGTAATTAATGGATTGTCAGAGAATAAGATATGGCTCGAAATGAGTACAACGGATGAAAACGAGGTAAAAAGAATTGGAAAGTTGGTTAAAGAAAAAAAAGCATTTGCTCTTGATGGACCTGTAAGTGGTGGGTGCCATAGAGCTGATACAGGAAATATAGCAATATTTGTTGGTGGAGAAAGATCAGCATTTGAAAAAATTTTTTCTGCTCTTTCGGCGATGGGTGAAAAAATTCTTCATACTGGAGAATTGGGCTCTGCCTCTGTTTTGAAAGTTATAACAAATTACTTAGCATCAGTTCATTTAGTTGCGTTAGGTGAAGCTTGGACTGTTGCAAAAAAATCTAATTTGGATTTAGAAAAAACTTTTAAAGGAATTGCTATTTCCTCTGGAAATTCATTTGTGCACGAAACAGAAAGCCAAGTAATATTAAATGGTTCCTATAATATAAATTTTACAATGGATTTAGTTTTAAAAGATACTTCCTTATTTGATAATTTAGCAAAAAAACTTAGTTCATCTTTAGAAATATCACCAATGATTGTAAAAATTTTTCAGGAAGGTTTGAAAAACTATGGTCCTCGTGCCTGGTCTTCAATGATAGTTAAAAGAATGGAGGATAAAAATAAAATAGACTTTAGAGCAAAGGGTTTTCCAACCGAACTTATAGATAAAGAACCTGAAAAGAAAGGTTATGAGATATAACAGACAAGGTCATAAAATTATTCATAGAGGACTGGCAAAAAAAACTTTCAAAGAAAATTCGATTAAAGCCTTCAAGTTTTGCTTTAAAAAAAATTATGGAATTGAGACTGATTTACATGCAACTTTAGATAATAAAATTGTTTGTTACCATGATTTTAGTCTAAAACGATTTAAGAGTAAAAAGTTAGTAAAAAATTTAAAATATAAAGATATAAATAAAATAGCATCAAAATATAAAATGCATATTCCAACTTTAAATGAGGTAATCAAAATTTCGAAAAAAAATTACTTAATGCTAGAAATTAAATCAAAATTTACAAAAAAAAATTTTTTAAAACTTATTTCCATTATAAAGAGATTAAAACATTATAGCATAACTTCTTTTAATGAAAAAAATATTTCAAATTTAAATAAAATTAAAAAAAATTTAAATTTAGGGCTAGTTTTTTCTTCGACCACTTCAATAAAGCTAATTTTACAAAAAAGTAAATTAAAGTACCTTAGATTATTGGTTTTGGAAAAAAAATTTCTTACTAACAAAAAACTAATTAAAATGAAAAAACCTATTTATTTTTACACAGTAAAAGATAAAAAATTTAGGAAAAAATTTTTAGAAAAAAATCTTATTATTGAAAATTTATAATTATTGCGAAAGATAACTGAGTCTTCCTATTATTTCATCACGATCCATATAATAACCTTGTAGATGTCTATGTCCTGAGTTAGGATCAAATGCTGTTCTGCCGTGCAAAACTCTTCTGTTATTAAAAGAGTATATATCCCCTGGATTTAGTCTGAACTTAATAACAAATCTATCATCATGTAATAGATTGCCAAATCTATGATGCGCGAAATAAACTTGGTCCATCACATCTGGATGACAATCTAATGCATCCATGGTTGCAACACTAAATCTAATATCATTATAATCACCATCTTTAGTTAAACTTATTGCAGGAGCATAAAAACTTCTGTGGGCTTGCTGGGTATAATCTTTATCTCTAAATTTTAGTGGTACATTTACTAAAGTATCAAAAATATCCTTTTCATTATTTCTTAAGTAATCTGCAACAGCAAAACCATCAACTGCTGAAGAATCTCCTCCATTAGCAGAATTAATAAGACAATGTAAAAACTGGTAGCCTGGTGGATTTTCAAACCAGGGTAAATCCATATGATTTTTCAATGCGTGAGCTGTATAGGCTGAGTTATTTGGTTTAGGAATATTTATAACTTCAAAAGGTGTTTTAAAAAAAGTTTCTCTTGTGTGACTAATTCTATTTAAAACTTCAAAAGCTGACTTTTCTTTTGTTGGTGCGTTATTTACTAAAGCTATTCCTTTATAGTGAAGAAGTTTTAACCACTTTATTAAACCTTCCTCTGAAGACATGATTTCATCGCAATCAATGCTTATAGACTTAATATTTTTTTCAATCGATTTATCCCAAAGTTGGTATGGAGAAATATACTTTTGTTTATTTTTGATTGTGTAACAGTTTTTTCTTAACCAATTAATGTCGTAAAAACTTGTATGATTTCCCTCGCTCCAAACTATTTCTAATTTGCCCTCATCATTTACTTTATATTTTGTTGGATTTAAATTTTTAGAAACGTTTAATATATCAAACATTCTATGCCTAGAATCTTTGTCATGAGCCGTTGGACAATTATCTCTTAACCATAAATAATTAAATTTACTTTCTTCTCCATCGCTCCAAAGAATTCTTAAGTAAGTTCCATTTTTTTCAAGTTTTGAAATACTTAACATGGTTAAAATTTAGTATACTTATTTACATTTTCAATGCAATTTATAGTTGATAAATTATTGTTTTTTTTAATAATATCAAAAATAAAATTTGTTACTTTGCAACAAACTTGGACAACTGTTAAAACTTTATAAAAAATGAGTAAAATTGAAATTAATAACGTTTATAAAATATTTGGTCCCTCTCCAAAGAAGATTCTACCGATGGTGCAAGAAGGTGCTACTAAAGAAGAAGTTTTAGAAAAAACAGGACATACAGTAGGTTTAGATAATGTGTCACTTAAGATTGATGAAGGTGAAACATTTGTATGTATGGGCTTATCTGGTTCAGGTAAATCTACTTTAATTAGACATATTAATCGTTTAATCGACCCAACATCAGGTGTGGTTTCTGTAGAAGGTACTGATGTGATGAGTTTAGACAAAAATAAATTAATAGATTTTAGAAGACATAAAATGAGCATGGTTTTTCAAAGATTTGGGCTATTTCCACATAAAACTGTTTTAGAAAATGTGGGTTACGGACTTGAGGTTCAGGGTAAAAAACCTGAGGATAAAAATAAAGTTGCTATGGAAAAAATAGAAGCTGTTGGTTTAAGTGGCTTTGAAAACCAATACCCAAACCAATTATCTGGAGGTATGCAACAAAGAGTTGGATTAGCAAGAGCACTTGCTACTGATACTGACATATTATTAATGGATGAAGCTTTTTCAGCACTTGACCCTTTAATAAGAAGTGACATGCAAAAACAGCTGCTTGATTTACAAGGCGAATTAAAAAAAACGATAGTTTTCATTACACATGATTTAGATGAATCTTTAAAATTAGGTGATCATATTGGAATTTTAAATGGAGGAAGATTAGTTCAAGTCGGAACTCCAATAGAAATAATAATGAAACCTGCAGATGATTATGTTTCAGCATTTGTTAAAGATGTAAATAGAGCAAAAGTTATAAAGGCCAAAATAATAATGAAATCAGTAAATGAGGTTGATAATATTGACAAATCAAATCTTGTTAAAATAAATGAAGATCAATTTATAGAGGAATTCCTACCACAAGTAGTTTGTTCAAATGCAAACTGTGAGGTTGTAGATAAAAGTGGAAATACTAAGGGTTATCTAACCCAAAAAGAGCTATCTAAAGCACTTGCTAAAGAGCATTTAAAAGAAGCAGTTAAAACTAATTAATTATAATTGATTTATTAAATCTGGAGCAATTTTTTTTGATTTTCCGAAAAATTTAAGGGCTTTTATAGCTTCTATATTTGATTTATCTCCATCTACAACAACAAATCCAATCATGCCCATACTTTTATGAGGTGTGCACCAATAAGCGTAAATACCTGGCACAGTAAATTTATATTCAGCATCTTTGTTCATTTTAGATTTGAATTTTTCAACACCATTAGGAAACCCGCCTTTTATAAACTCTACGTTATGACCTTTGGTTGTTGCTTTCCAAAAAACTGTATCACCCGAATTTACTTTTACAATTTTTTGTGAGTAAACCATGCTCTCTTTTCCTAGTTTGTTAAGCATTTCAATTGTTACATCTGCTGCATTCAACAAAGTTGGTAATAAAGTAATTGTTATGGTTATTAAAGATTTTTTGATTATAGATTTTAAATTCATACCGGTTATTTAATATCAAAAGTTATCTTATCAACTCTAATATTGGAGCAAGTTGCCACAGGATATATTTTGAAAGGTTTTTATTTATGCTTTACTAATTTTAACTTTTCTCTAGTTTCGGCAGGCGTCATCACTGAAGCTCCTAAGTCCTCAACAATTCTTCTTGCCTTTTCAACTAGTTGAGCATTTGTAGCTAACTTTCCTTTTGAAATATATAAATTATCCTCAAGCCCTACTCTTGGGTTTCCACCCATTACTACTGTTTGGGCAACATAAGGCATTTCATTTTTAGAAATTGCAAAACCACTCCAAACTGCCTCTTTCGGCATAATATCTTTCATTGCTTGCATTGCTAAAGGTGTAGCAGGTGCACCCCAAGGAATACCTAAACACATTTGGAACATTGGGGGATCACTGAGTAATCCCTCTTGATATAACTGAGCTCCAAACCACATATTTCCTAAATCAAAAGCTTCTATCTCTGGTTTAACTTTTATTTCTTGAAGTCTTTTTGCTGCTTTTCTTAAATCTCTTGGGGTATTAATTGTAATAACAGATCCATCTCCAAAATTTAAAGTCCCACAATCAAGAGTACAAATCTCAGGTAAGAACTGTTCAGCATTTGCAATTCTTTCCATTACATTTGCCATATCAGTTAATGGACCAAATTGAAGTGGACTATTTTCTCCTATATCTAAATCACCACCCATTCCAGTTGTAAGATTTAGAACTACATCTGTGTCTGATGATCTGATTCTATCGACAACTTCTTTGTATAACTCTAATCTTCTACTTGGTGTTCCATCTTCCTCTCTAACATGTATATGTGCAATCGCTGCGCCTGCCTTTGCTGCTTCGATTGCAGATTTTGCTATTTGTTCTGGTGTCTTTGGTAAATCAGGATGTTTTTTAGCAGTATCACCAGATCCAGTAACTGCACACGATATAAATACTTTATTGTTCATAATTTATTAATGGTATAGTTTATTATAATTAATATGGAAATAACAGAATTAAAAAAAGATTTAGCAGCTACCTTTAGATGGACCGCTAGATTGAATATGAATGAGGGAGTTGCAAATCACTTTAGCGCGTGTGTACCTGGTTCAACTGATGAATTTTTAGTTAATAAATCAGGTGTTCATTTTAGCCAAATGAAAGTAAGCGATTTAATTTTGGTTACCAAAGAAAATATCGAGGAATTAAAAAAAAAACCCGACCTTGTGGATGCTACTGCAATAAATATTCATGGGACAATTCACCAAAAAGTACCTCATGCAAAATGTATATTTCATGTTCATTCAAAATACGCGACAGCTCTTTCTGCTTTGAAAAACCCTACTCTTCCTCCAATAGATCAAAATACGATGAGGTTTTATAACAGAGTATCTATATATAATGAGTATGGTGGTATGGGTTTTGAAGAAGAGTCGCTAAAAATGGCAGCTGCATTGGGAAATAAACAAAATCTTTTAATGTCAAATCATGGAATTTTAACCACTGGTGAAACTGTTTCGGATGGATTTGATGCATTATATTATTTTGAAAAATCTGCAGAGACATATTTAACAGCTTTAGCAACTGGTAAAGAATTAAATGTAGCATCACATGAAGTGGCAGAAAAAACGGCACAAGAATGGTCAAACTATCCTTCTGATATGGGAAGGGCACATTTAGATCAGATCAGATTAATTTTAGATAAAGAAGAACCTGATTATCAAAATTAAAAAAAAAAATTATGAAAGATAAAAAAAAATTTTATATAAATGGACAATGGGTCAATCCAATTAAAGCAAAAGATTTTGATGTAATTAATCCCTCTACTGAAGAAGTTTGCGCAATAATTTCTCTAGGTAGCTCAGAAGATACTGATCTTGCTGTAAAATCTGCAAAGTCATCTTTTGAAACTTGGAAAGAAACTTCAAAGCAAGAACGAATAAAACTTTTAGAAAAATTATTAGAAATCTATAAATCTAGATGGGATGAAATGACTGATGCCATATCAACTGAGCTTGGTTGTCCAAAAGATTGGTGTTCAGCTAATCAAACTGCATCAGGTGCGGGTCATATTGAAGATTTTATAAAAAGATTAAAAGAATTTAATTTTGAACCTGGTTTTGACAAAGGATCTGTTAATCACATTGTATATGAACCAATTGGTGTATGTGGTTTAATTACCCCTTGGAACTGGCCAATTAATCAAATAGCTCTAAAAGTTGTGCCAGCACTTGCAACTGGTTGTACAATGGTTTTGAAACCTTCTGAGATAGCTCCTTTATCAGCAATGCTTTTTGCAGAAATGATTCATGAAGCAAAATTTCCTGCGGGTGTGTTTAATTTAGTAAACGGAGATGGGCCAGGTGTTGGTACAGATTTATCAGGACATCCTGATGTTGATATGGTTTCCTTTACTGGATCGACAAGAGCTGGAAAGTTAATTACAAAAAATGCAGCTGATACAATTAAAAGAGTTTGTTTAGAGCTTGGAGGAAAAGGTGGAAATATTGTATTTGCTGATGCTTATCCTGATGCAGTAAGAGATGGAATACGAAACGTCATGAGTAACTCTGGTCAATCATGTGATGCACCAACAAGAATGTTAGTAGAAAAATCAATATACAAACGAGCAGTAGAAGAAGCTGCAGATGAAGCTAATAAAATTAAAGTAGATCTTGCATCAAAAGCTGGCGAACATATAGGTCCGGTGATATCTAAAACTCAATACGATAAAATTCAAAGTTTAATCAATAGCGGAATTGAAGAAGGTGCAACTTTAGTAGCTGGTGGACCTGAGAAACCTGAAGATTTCAAAAAAGGATATTTTATAAAGCCAACAGTGTTCACAGATGTAAATAATGATATGAGAATTGCTAAAGAGGAAATTTTTGGTCCAGTTTTATCTATAATTCCCTTTGAGAATGAAGAGGAGGCAATAAAAATTACAAATGACACTGAATATGGTCTTGGAAACTATTTGCAAACTGAAGATAAAGAAAAAGCAAAAAGAGTTTCAAAAAAATTAAGATCTGGAATTGTGTACGTAAATCATAAACCTGCGGACTCTGGCACTCCATTTGGTGGTTATAGACAGTCTGGAAATGGACGTGAAGGAGGTACCTGGGGTTTACATGAATATTTGGAAGTGAAAACTATCACTGAATGGAAAAATTAAGATGATTGGGTATGTAATGGTAGGCACAAATAATCTAGATAAAGCCATTAATTTTTATGATGAAGTTTTACAAATTATAAATTTAAAAAGAAAAGATACTGATGAATTTTGTGCTGGATATACGCAAAAAGATGGCGATGGTACGATAGAATTTTATGTTACAAAACCAGCAAATGGTAAAACTGCTACTTTCGGGAATGGAACACAAGTTTCTTTTATTGTTTCATCAAGAGAGATAGTTGATAAATTTCATGAGATCGGTTTAAAAGCAGGCGGTAGCAGCGAAGGTAGCGGCGGAGAAAGACCAGAAGGTTCTGGTGTATATTATTCATATATTCGCGATTTAGATGGAAATAAAATCTGCGCTTTTACAAATAACAAATAAATTAAATGTCTTATTCATCAATTGAAAAGCGATTAGCTGAAGGAAAAATAATAATTCTTGATGGGGGAATAGGAGGAGAATTACAAAAAGTTGGAGCAAAAATGGATGAAGGACTGTGGTGTGGGAGATGTTCTTTAGATAGTCCAAATGAACTTTTAAAAGTGCACCAAAATTATGTTAAAGCTGGTGCTGATGTAATAACCGCAAATACTTATGCTTCAACCCCTATATCAATGAAAAAATATGGTTATGAAGATCTGATTCAAGAATGCAATCAAAAAAGTATCAAAATTGCAAAAGAGGCCGTGTCAGGTAAAAATGTTTTAGTTGCTGGATCTGTCTCAACTTACGGTTATTTTATAAAAGATGGTGTTGCTAAAATGAAACCAAGTTTTGATGAACACTTAAAAATTTTGTCAGATACAGGAGTAGATTTAATTATTCTTGAAGCTATGTCGTCACAAGCTGACATTGTTGAAGCTTTAGTTGAATGTTCAAGTAATTTAAAATTACCAACGTGGTTATCAATATCTTGTGTATTTAATAAAAATAAAAATATTCATCTTGGATATGATGATGATGTGTCTCATAAAGATCCTCAAGTTTATGAGGAACTTGAAGATTCATTACATAGATTTAAAAAATTTCATTCAGGACCAATACTTGTTGCACACTCAAACATGAGTGTAACTGAAGAAGCGGTCAGCATACTAAAAAATAATCATAATAGTACAGTTGGCGCTTATCCAAACAGAGGACACTTTGTTAAACCAGAATGGAAGTTTACTGATGATATTAAGCCAAGTGATTATGTTAAGAGTGCAAAAAAATGGATTGATAGTGGGGCACAAATTATTGGTGGTTGTTGTGGTATTGGGGTTGAAGAGATAAAAGCAATTTCAATTCTAAAAAATTAATATAAAATAAAAATATGAAGACGTTTATTGGTGGTATTGGCTGCTTTTGGGATGAAACTAAGTACGAAGGTATTGAAGGAGTAATTTCTACTGAGTGTGGTTATTGCGGCGGAGACGAACCAAACGTAACTTATAAAGCAGTATGTGGTGGAGATACTGGTCATATTGAAGTTGTAAAAGTAGAGTATGATGAAAAAGTTAAATCATATGAAGATATGGTGAGACTATTTTTTAAATTACACGACTCTACTCAAGTAAACCGTCAAGGTACGTATGTAGGAATTCAATATAGATCTGAAATTTTTTATAATAATGATGAAGAAAAAAAAATTGCGGAAAAGGTTTTAGAGGAAATGAATAATAAACTTGGTGGTAAAGTTTCTACCAAAGTTTCAAAAGAGAAAAATTATTGTAAGGCTGAAGGCTATCATCAAAAATATGAACAAAAAAAATCTTTGAAATTCGATTAACTTTATTTAAATTTGACTAAAATAATATCATATAAGAATCCTGAATTAGCAACAGTCAAAGACAATAAAGCTGTATGGAATCTCCCAAAAACTAGAAGACATGGTTATAGAAATCTTCACAAAATAAATAGATATGGATTATTTTTAAGATCAGATTTGGTTTTAAAATTAAAAAAAAAATACAAAGATACAATCTATAAAAAGCCACTGGTAAAAAAAATGACTAAACAAAAGTCTTTTTGCTCTTTAATAGTTGGAAATAAACAAAATATTTATTTTGAAAAATACGCCAAAGATTTTCCAAAAAATCAACCTCAAACGATAATGTCTATAACAAAAATGTTTGTTAATCTTTTCGTTGGAGAACTTTTAAATAATAAGTCAATAAATCTTGATAAAAAAGTATCTTACTACCTTCCAAAAATTGGGAGTGGGTATGCCAATGCTAAAGTGCAAGACGTATTAAATATGAATGTAATAAATGCCTACACAGAAGATTACACCAAGGCATTCTCTTCATCTTTTTTACATGAGCCAGTTGGTGGATGGAGACTACCAAAAAGTGGTGATACGCATTTAAGTCAGGAAAGTTATTTAAATACTATCAAATCAAAAAAAAATAAAAATTTAAAAAATAAAAGTAATTTAGCTTTTTATAAATCTGCAAATACCGATGTTATAGGATTAATAGTTGAAAAGATCAGCGGTAAATCATTAAGACATTGGATGTTAAGAGCGGTTGAGGCAGCTGGGTTTGAAGATGGGCTTTATATTGCATCTGACAGATATGGCATGCCTTGGATGTCAGGGGGTGGATGTTTGATTACAAGAGACTTTTTAAGAATGGGTCTTTTATTTGCAAGAAAAGGTAAAGGAGTAGGAAATAGGAAGATTGGCTCAAGCTCTTTTTTAAACCGAACTTTAAACAATGTTGGTCCAAAATATATGAATTTATCAAATAATAAATATTTATATTATTCGAACTCTACTATGGTATCTGGAAATATGATCGGCCATTCAGGTTATGGTGGTCAATTTTTAGCCATTAATTTAAAAACTGGAAATGTTGCTGCATTTTTTTCTGTTTTAGAAACTAAATCAGCAACAAAAGAAAGTTACAAAGTAGATATGATTAATATGTTGATTGATTTAGTAGATACTAAATATTAAGCGGTAATTTTTTTATCCTCTTTAGGAGCAAGAACAACAGCTAAAATTCCACCTAAAATAATCATTGAACTTCCAACTATTTCTCTCCATCCAAAAGGTTCATCGGTTAATATGCTGGAGCTTACAACTCCAACGACTATTTCTGTTAGAAAAAGAATTGAGCATAGTCCAGCACCTAGTTTGCTTGGTGCCCAAAGAATAACAATACCTGTAGGAATGAAATAAAATAATGACAAAACAATTAAGAACATTGCCATTGGAATAAAAGACTCTATTGGTGGTGTTTCGCCCAAATAATCAACTAATAAAAAACCAGCCACAATATTAAATAATGTTCCATAGAAGAAAAATGAAAATATAATCGGGAATACTCCATCAGTCTTTACAACTTCAAGTCTTATCATTCCTCCTGCAAAAATTGCTCCTCCAACAAGAGCTATCCAATCCCCGACATTTTGAGGCAAAGGTATAATTGCATCTTTACTAAAAACTACCCATAAGCCAGCGAGAGCTAGCGAAAGTGTAACTGCTCTTTGCCAGCCAGGTCTTCTTTTTAAAAATAAGATTTCAAAAATAGTAGTCCAAATAGGAGTCATGTAAAAAAGTATTAAAGCTCTAATTACATCTGTTAATAGAAAACTTAGTGCATAACAAATAAAACCACCGCCAACCAACAATCCTGTTAATGGAAGCTCGAAGCCACTTCCTTTTTTTTTATAAACTCTCCAGAGAGCGATTGGTAACAACAATAATACTCCAATTACCATCTGGGCAATTGTACCCCATCCGCCAGTTAATCCTCCAGCTTCCAGTGTGCGTTGAGGGAGCCAATAAATTCCCCAGGCTCCAGCGGAAAATGCTAAAGCAAGTGCAATTTTAAAATGATGAGGATGTCTTTGCATTAATTATTATATTTCTGGTTTTATTTTTGAATAATTGAACATTTGTTCGTATTTTCTTGCAAATGCAAGTACTTTTAAATCATCGTTCTTTTTTCCTATTATTTGCATACCCATTGGTAGTTTATTTTTATTAAAACCAACTGGAACTGTTATAGTTGGTAATTCTAAAAGGCTTGATAATATAAAAACTTCAATCCATCGATGATAAGTATCTAAATTAAGATCATTTATTTTTTCTGGATAATTTAATTCTTTTTTAAATGGAAATACTTGTGCTGATGGCAAAGCTAAAAAGTCGTAATCTTTAAACATCTGATTTATATGATTTATAGATTTTTTTCTTTTTTCTAATGCAATATCAATGTCATTATCTTTAATATCTTTTCCCCTATTGTACTCCCAAATTGCCTGAAAAGTCATTTCATTAATATCTTTAATACTCATACTTCCAATATCCATAAATATACTTCTTGATCTGAATGTTAACCATGAGTCCCATAGTTCATCAGTATTAATACCTGATTTCAAAAAATCTATTTTTATATTTTGCTTATTTAACTCACTTAATTTTTTTTCACAAATTTCTAATATTTCATTTTCAAATTTATAATTACTATTAATATCGGATAACCATCCTATTTTTATATTTTTAATTTCTGAATCTTTTATTTCAAAATTTTGAAAATTAGATTTTAATTCTAAAGAATATGGATCCAAATTATTTTTACCAGTTACGCTATCTAAAATAATTGTCATATCGTCTGGTGTTCTAGATAAAAAACCAGGAGTAGTTAAAATAGGAATATTTTTTTGGTTATCTGATCTAGCAGAAGCAATAACTCCTGGGGTTGGTCTAAAACCGTATATATTAGAATATGCAGCAGGATTCCTACATGAACCCATTTGATCTGTACCATCAGCAAATGGAACTAATTGAGCAGCAACCGCAGAACTTGCGCCTCCGCTTGAACCACCAGACGACTTGCTTAAGTCATAAACATTTGAAGTTGGACCAAAAAGTCTATTAATTGTATGTCCTCCAACTCCGAGTTCAGCTGTATTAGTTTTTCCAATTATTATTGCGCCGTTTTCAATTAGTTTATCCACAAAAAAAGAATTTTTTTTCGGATAATAATCTTTGTAACCTTTAAAACCGTATGTTGTTTGAATTCCAACGACATCACTTAAATCTTTAATAGCTAATGGTAATCCGAACAAAGATTTATTTTTATTCTGTTGATTGTCTTTTTTTTTAGCTTCTTCTAAAATTTTCTCAGTCTCTTTTAAAAGAACAATTGCATTTAATTTTGGATTATACTTTTCAATTCTTGCTAAATAGAATTCTACTACTTCTTTTACTGATATCTGTTTTGTCTGAATTAATTTAATAATTTCAGATACTTTTTTGTTTTCTAGCATCTGCCCTAGCGAGCTTTTTTAATGCTTTTTAAAGTTAATTGTTCAACCTCTTCTAAAGTTGCTTTTTTAGGATTTTGACCATAGGCCTGATCGAGCATAGATTTTTTCGCAATTCTTTTGAATGAATCCTCAGGTACACCAATTTCATTTAATCCTCTTGGAATATCAAGTTCATCTAACATTTTATTTAAATTTTCTTTAAAACCTTTAACTGAATGGTCATCAAATTGCATTGCCTCTGACATTCGCTGAACTTTTTCCTCTAAACCAGGTAAATTATATTCCATTACTGTTGGAAGAATTATTGCATTTGTAAGTCCATGATGGGTATTATATTCTGCGCCAACCATATGAGAGATGGCATGTACTAAACCTAAGCCTTTTAAAAAAGCTACTCCTCCTAAATAAGACCCCACAATCATTCCTCCCCTTGCAACTAAATTGTCTGGTTCATTTACTGCCAGTTTAAGAGACTTAGAAATTAAATTTAAACTTTCTAAAGCTGAACCATCACATAACGGATGAAACATAGGAACACTGTAACCCTCAATAGCGTGTATCATTGCATCAATACCGGTCCAAGCTG
Organism: uncultured Pelagibacteraceae bacterium; assembly: GCA_902580275.1. GTDB lineage: Bacteria > Pseudomonadota > Alphaproteobacteria > Pelagibacterales > Pelagibacteraceae > Pelagibacter. Next base: position 43,693 of record CACHJZ010000001.1, read on the forward strand.
TTAGGTTTGCTGGTAACTTTAAAGTTAATTCTGGATCTACTAATGCTAAGCATGGTCTAGCTTCTGGATGCCAAATACAAAATTTCATACCTTTTTTTGTATCAGTAACCATTGCAGTTATTTCTGTTTCTGCACCTGTTCCAGCAGTTGTTGGTATAGTTATTAGTTTTGGAAAAGGGTTTTTACCTTTAAGATCTCTTGGAACTTTATCTAAAAATTCAAAATCCCACAAAGGTATTCCGCTATTAACAGTTAAGCATATAGCTTTTCCTCCATCCATAGCACTGCCCCCTCCAATTGCGATTATAGAATCATGATTACCGTCTTTGAATGCCTTGCAGCCACCATCGATTTCATCATCTCTAGGGTTGGGAGATATATTAGAATAAATATTTGATTTAATTTTTGTATCAGAAAGCAGATTTTGTAATTCACTTATAAAGGGCAGCTTAGTGCTTCCACTATCTATTACGATTAAAGGATTTTGAATATTGAAATCTTTGCAGAATTTTCCAATTTCTTTAAATCTTCCTGGTCCATAAGCTGTAAATGTTGGAAAGGTCCAATCTTGTTTGCCTAATAAATCGTCTTTATTGAGTTTAAAATTTTGCATATTTATTTAAAAATTTATACTAACTTACAAAAATAAATGAAAATCGCAAAAGAAAAAGTAGATCTTAGGAAAACTTTAATCGCAATACTTACAATGCTATTAGGTGTAGTTTGCGTAGATTTGTATTTAGTAGTAATTAGATTTATAGGAAATGACTATTCAGTGTTTAAATTAGCTGTTTTTAGAAATTTTTTTGCGGTAATACCATTGCTTGTTCTGCTTTTCTTTTCAGGAGAATACAACTCTCTTTTTAAGAATGTAAATAAGAAATTTTTATCTCTTTGTTGTTTTAGAGGATTAAGTTTTCTTGCAATGAATATATTTATTTTTATCTCGGTAATTAATGTTGAGTTTGCAACAGCAATGACTTTAACTTTTTCATCTCCATTTTTTATAGTAATACTTTCGATTATATTTTTACAAGATAAAGTCGGTATATATCGATGGTCTGCAATTATAATTGGCTTTTTAGGTGTGGTATTAATTTTAAAGCCAACGAGTGATATATTTAATTATTATTCTATATATTCAATACTAACAGCTTTTGCTTGGGGAGTAACTGTTATAATACTTAAGTTCATTCCTTCGAACTTCTCAACGTCCAAAATACAATTTTATACTTTGATGTTTAATGTGATAGGTGCATTTTTTTTATTTGTTATTTTATCAAACGATTTTACGGTTAATAATCTAAGAGATTTACTATTAATGGTTTTAACAGGAATACTAGGTGGTACAGCAGCAATATTATTTGTATACGCGTATAGACTAATTTCATTAAGTAAGCTCGCCTCCTTTGAATATTTTGGTATCCCATCTTCATTTTTATTAGGTTGGATTTTTTTTAATGAAGCTCCGTGGCAACAATTATTTCCAGGTGTTTTATTAATAGTTTCTGCTGGTTTCATAATTATATGGAGAGATTCTCAAAAAATAAAAACGGTTAAAGCTAATAAGAAATTTTACTAGTTTATGTTTTTGATTTCATTGATCTCATTACTATAGAACGGTCTATCTCTCCTAGAAGTTCTCCAGTCTCTGAGCATACTACTGGGTAAATTTTATCTGACTCAACTAATTTATCAATTAAAGTTTCAATTTTTGAATTATCTAAAATGCAGTCCGACTTATTTTTAAATAATTCTTTTGATTGATTGCAACAATCTTTTCTCATTACTTTGCCTGCACTTAAAACTTTATATTTTGGAACATCCTCGCAAAAGTCTTTGACATATTGATCTTTAGGATTAGCAACAATTTCTTCAGGTGTTCCAACCTGAGAAACTTCACCATCTTTCATAATTGCAATGTGATCTCCCATCTTAATAGCCTCTAAAAAATCATGAGTAATAAAAACCATAGTTCGCTGGAGTTTTTCTTGAATTTTTAAAAGTTCGTCTTGCATCTCTCTTCTTATTAGTGGGTCTAAAGCTGAGAATGGTTCATCAAAAATTAAAATTTCAGGATCAACTGCAAGTGCTCTTGCTAATCCAACTCTTTGTTGCATACCTCCTGATAGCTCTCTAGGATAATTATTTTGCCACCCATCCAATCCAACCATTTTTAAAACTTCCATGGATTTTTCCAATCTTATTTCTTTTTTTGTACCTCTAACTTCTAATCCGTACCCAATATTTTCTACAACTGTTCTATGTGGAAAAAGTCCAAAATGCTGGAAGACCATGCTCATTTTATTTCTTCTTAATTCTAATAAATCTTTTGAACTCATTTTAGTGACATCAACATCGTCCATTTTTACAGTGCCTGATGTAGGTTCAATTAATCTTGAAATGCATCTTACTAATGTTGATTTTCCACTACCAGATAGGCCCATCACTACAAACGTTTCTCCTTTTTGAATTGAGAAACTTACATCTTTTACAGCTACAACGTGCCCTGTTTTTTCTTGTACCTCTTTAATAGACAGACTTTTATCTAAATTCTTTATTATTCTTTTTTCATCTGGTCCAAACAACTTCCAAATGTTTGAGCAGGTGATTTTTTGGTCTTTATTCATGCTTAAAATTATAATTTATTGTCAAAATAGACAATATTTTGCTTTAAAAGTAAATTTAATTATTCTAATTTTATAAATATGTCTGCCAGCACTGAAATTATAAAAAAATCAAGCCAATCAAAAAATATTATAACTTATTTAATAGTTGGCTTAGTATTTTTAGTTGCTCTATGGCTTTCTACTCAAAACGAAGGACCATCAAAGTTTCCAAAGTATGTAACAGATCAATTTACTTTTACTGCATGGGTAAATGAGGGAGAAGATTTTCTAAAAAAAAACTATAGATGGATGACCAAAATTGTAGCTGGATATATTAAGGCTTGCTATTATTTTGTAGAAGATTTTTTACTGGATTCTCCATGGTTATTAATCGCTGCTATAATATTTTTACCATGTTTGATTGCGGGTGGTTTAAGACTTGGTCTCTACTCATTGTTTGTAGTTTATTTTTGGGGCGCAACAGGTATGTGGGAGCCTTCTCTTCAAACTGTTGCTTTAATGGGTTTATCAGTTTTACTTTGTGTGTTTTTTGGATTTATTCTTGGAGTGTTATGTTCTCAAAGTGACCGGTTTGAAAATTTTATGAAACCAGTTTTGGATACCATGCAGGTGATGCCAGCTTTTGTATATTTATTTCCTGCTTTATTTTTTTTTGGTATCGGTGGTGCACCAGCAATTCTTGCAACTATGATTTATGGAATGCCTCCAATTATAAGATTAACAAATTCAGGGATACGACAAGTTCCAGCTCAAACCATAGAAAGCGCGACTGCATTTGGTTCAAATAAATTACAACTTTTATTTAAGATAAAAATTCCTTTGTCATTGCCTAGTATCATGATGGGTATCAATCAGGTAATTATGATGGCTCTGGCGCTCGTTGTTCTTGCATGTTTCATTGGAGCTGAAGGTATTGGTGGACAGGTTTGGCAAGCTATTAGAAGACTCGATGTTGGATGGGCTATGGAAGGTGGGCTTTGTATTTTGTTTATGGCAATAATGTTTGATAGGTTCAGCATGTCATTCAGTAAAACTGAAGAAAGAATTCCAGATGATGTACAGAAATTTTATTTTTTACCACAAAGTTGGGCTAAATATTGGTTAGCAAGAATTATAGAGCAACCTTTAAAAATTACTCACGATGTAATTAAATATGTCTGTTTATTTGTAACTAGTTTAATTGCGTATTTTTTTCAATTTTTAGTTTCAATATTTAATAAAAGAACTGCAAATGATATTAAAGAATTTATAAGTAAACGATATTATATAATACCGTCATTTATAGTTTTTTTTCTAATTAGTTTAATCGATACATATTTATTTAACTTTGGTTCTTTTCCTGAAGAATGGAAACTATCTATAAGACAACCAATTACAAATGCTGTGGAAAGTTTAACTGTAAATCCAGGTTTTATTGCTTTTACAAAAAGTTTAAGAGCTTTTGTCTATCTAAATTTATTGCGTCCATTAGATGTTTTCTTAACTCACATACCTTGGTGGTACACTATGGCTGTATTTGTTGCGTTAGGCTACATTACCGTTGGAGTAAGATTTGCAATCATTACAGCACTATTATTACTTTTTATTGGTGCCTGTGGAATCTGGTCTCAATCAATGATTACTCTATCATCTGTTTTAGTTTCAGTTGCTTTATGTTTTGTTGTTGGAGTACCTTTAGGAATAATAGCATCATATAGTGAAAGATTTAGGAATATTCAAAACGTTGTATTAGATGCAATGCAAACTCTTCCTTATTTCTGTTATCTAATACCAGTTCTAATGTTTTTTGGTGGTGGAATTGTTTCTGCTGTTTTAGCTACTGTTATTTACTCAATACCACCTATAGTAAGATTAACTTGCTTGGGTTTAACACAGGTATCAGGAACTTACTCAGAAGTATCAAGATCGTTTGGTGGAACGTTAATTCAAACTTTAAAAAAAATAAAGTTTCCTTTAGCGGTTCCAAGTTTAGTTATAGGCTTTAACCAAACAGTAATAATGGCCTTTGCAATGCAAATAGTTACACCATTAATTGGTGGTAAGGGTCTTGGGTTAGAGGTATTTAATGGATTAGCCAGATCTGATACTGGCAGAGGTCTCGCCGCAGGGATTGGTATTGTTCTTTTAGCAATAATAATAGACAGAATTACTCTGGCTTGGACAAGAAAACAAAGAGAAGCATTGGGTCTTTAAATTCAACCTATATATTGCAAGTAATTAGTGCGTTTTTTCGAGGGGTTTACATTTATGTAACTTTTGAACTAAAATATGTTTTTAATTAATTCATTGGAGGGAAAATAATGAAATTATCAAAAACAATATCAGCACTATTTTTATCATTGGTGCTATTAGTGGGTAGTTTAGGGCAAGCTCATGCTAAAAGACTACACGCAGCTATTGCTGACTGGACTGGTGGTATTATCACTTGTGAAGTTGCTGTAGCAATTCTTGAAAGAGAATATGGATATAAAATTAAGCAAACGGTATTTCCATCAGGAACTGGTTTATGGGAAGCAATTGCAGCAGGCGAACTTGATTTTGCTTGTGAAAGTTGGCCAAGTTATGCTGAAGCGGACTCTGTAATGTTAAATGAAGATCTAATTTATGAAGGTAAAGTCGTAGGATCTTATAGCGGAGACGGAAGCGTAGATTTACTTGGAACAGCAGGAATAATTGGTATGTCAGACTACTGGATACCAAAATATGCAGCTGATGAACTAGGTATTAAAACTTGGAAAGACCTAAATAAACATAAAGCAAAATTTGCAACTATTGAAACTGGAAGCAGAGGTAGACTTATTGGTTGTCCGGTAGCTGGTTGGAATTGTCATGACCAAAAAAGACTTGATCTTTTAGGAATTGATTTCCAAGCTGATGAACTTGGTACAGAAGCTGCAGCTATTGCAGAAGCAAAAGCAGCTTATATGAGAAAAGAACCTTTCTTATTATACCTATGGTCACCACATTGGTTTTTTGGTGAGTATGAGATGGTAGGAGTTCAACTTCCAGACCACAAAGTTTGCGACCCAGATACTTTTACTGAAGCAAACAACTGGAAAGACTGTGGAACAAAAGGTTGGCCAGCAACTGGTTGGGCTAAGGATTATACAATGAATTATGGTAATCCAGCTACTTTTGCAAAAGCTGAACATGCTGATGCTAAAAGATTCTTCGAAAACATGTCTTTACAAAATATTGATCAAGCTAAAATGTTAGTTGAAGTTGATATTAAGAAAAGACCTGTAAAAGAAGTTGTTAAAGAGTGGTTAGACAACAATCCAGATAAATGGAAGCCTTGGCTAAAATAATACTTTTTAAATAATTAAAATCAAAGGCCCTTTTTTACAAAAGGGCCTTTTTTTATTATGGCAAATCAATCTTTAAAAAACAAAAAAATCATAATATCAGCTGGAGCATCTGGAATTGGGTTAGCCACAGTTAAAGTTTGTTTAGATAGAGGTGCAACAGTATTTGTAAGTGATATAAATGAAAAATATATCAATAAATTAAAAAAAAATTCAAAAATAAATAAAAAACTCTTTGTTTTTAATTGCGATGCTTCAGACGAGTACCAAGTAAATGAATTATTTGAAAAAATAAAGAAAAAGACATCCAAAATTGATTGCCTGATTAATAACGTTGGTATAGCTGGTCCAACTGCAATATTAGAAAATATCTCAACAGACGATTGGGAAAATACAATGAAAGTAAATGTATTTAGTCATTATTATTTCACTAGACTAGCAATACCAATGTTAAAAAAAAATAAGGGTGGATCAATTATAAATATTTCATCAGGCGCTGGAATAATGGGCTTCCCTTTAAGATCACCTTATGCTGCAAGTAAATGGGCAATTGTAGGAATGACAAAAACTTTATCTATGGAGCTTGGTAAATTTAAAATACGTGTGAATGCGTTATGCCCAGGAACAATAAAAGGTGACAGAATGATTAGAGTTGCAAAAGATAAAGCTAAACTTTTAAGAGTTTCAAAAAAATCTATTGAAAAAGAATTTATATCAATGGCATCTATGAATTGTTGGATTTATGAGAGTGATATTGGGAAAATGTGTGGCTTTTTGATTTCTGATGATGCAGCAAGAGTATCTGGACAAGTAATCGGTGTCGATGGAGATGCTATTAGATTACATTAGATCTGTAATTAATTTTGAGGTAATAATTATTTAATGACAATAAAAATTTCGACAGCAAAAATTAAAAAAGAGTGGACTGACTATAATGGCCATATGAATGTGGCTTATTACATTTTAATTTTTGATCAAAATGCAGCGGAAACTTTAATGACAAAGCTTGATATGGGTGAGAAATCTGCTTTAGAAACTAATAAAAGTACAATGGTAGTTGAGTCACATATTACTTACAACCAAGAATTGATTGAGGGAGACGAAGTTGAATTAAATCTTATACACTTTGACCACGATAAAAAAAGAATACAGTACAAGTTTGAAATGGTACATAAAGAAAAAAAATATTTAGCATCAACAATTGAAGTTTTAGCCCTTTACGTTGATTTAAAAGAGAGAAAAGTTGCTGAATTTGAAAAAGAAAAAGTTGATCTTATGGCAAAATTCATTAGTGAAAATAAACATTCCTTCAAGAGCGAAAATCTAATATTCTCAAATAAACTAAAAAAATAGTTTCATTCTTTTCAAATTAAAAAGATAAGTTTTTTGTTATAGGTACAGAACATGGAAGTAAATAATAATACAAAAGGTATTTTATATATAATGACTGGTATGGCATTTTTTTCCATTCAGGACTCACTTATTAAATTTATTTTTGAAGATATTGCGTTATTTGAATTATACCTTGGTAGAACACTAATCCAAGCAACTATACTTTTGGCATTTGTAATAATAACAAAAAAACATATTACTTTAAAAACACACTATCCTTTTTTAACTCTTTTAAGAGTTATCTGTTTCTTTTTTGGATTTAGTTTTTTTTATATATCTTTAACTTTTATGACACTTGCTATGACGAGTGCACTTTTCTTCTCCTGTCCTTTTTTTATGTCAATGTTTGCTAAATTTTTTCTAAAAGAGCAAATTGGTATAAGAAGATGGTCTGCGATTGTAGTTGGATTTATTGGTGTAATAATAGTTTTAGACCCAAACTGGGAAGACTTTGATTATTTTAAATTAGCACCAGTTGCTTGTGCTATTTGCTATTCATGTTCAATGACAATAACAAAATATACATCTGACAAAGACAGTATTTATACTCAGATGACTTGGCTTTATATTTTTGCAACGTTTGCAGGTTTGATGATATTTTTAGTAACTGGGGATGGAAAATTTAATACTTTTACAGATCCAACAATGCAATTTATTGTAAGAGAGTGGTTTACTAATCCTTCAGCTTCATGGCCATACGTTCTTGTTATGGGGATTGTTGCATCTATATCATTCTTTTGTGTTTTCTCAGCTTACAGTATTGCATCTCCATCAATTGTATCATTGTTTGAATACTCATATATTGTTTGGGCTATGCTAGCTGGTTATATTCTTTTCGAAACTATTCCAGTACCTAGAACTTTTTTAGGTGCAGCAATCATTATTGCAGCTGGGTTCTATATTTACTTTAGAGAAAAAGTAAGAGGTCAGATGATAGCAACAGATACACCAAACAGATAATGAAACCAAACTATATACCAACTATAAATATTTCATCATTAGTTAGCAAAGATCTGGGTTCCAAAGAATCTCTGAAGATCATTAAGAAGATTGAGAAAGCTTGTGTCGAGGTTGGTTTTTTTCAAGTCATTGGTCACGGTATTGATCATAAAAAAATTAAAAAAATTGTAAAAATTGGAGAAAAATTTTTTAAACTTAACAAAAAAGAAAAAATTAAACTTTCTCCAAATAAATGGAATAAAAAAAATAAAAACTTTTATAGAGGCTACTTTCCAAGTGATGTAAATGGAAAAGAAGGTTTGGATATTGGAGACTTAAGAGTATCAGAAAATTTTTCACAGAAAATTAAAAATCAATATATAGAATGCTTAGATTTGGAAAAATGTTTCCAAAAAGATTCGATAAATCATTTATCTAACTATTATGATGATATTTATTTATTAAGCGAATTGCTTTTCAAAAGTATTATCAAACTATACAAAAAAGATCCTTTGCTATCCGGTAAAGCTTTTTCAAGATTTAAAACACTTAGTACTTTAAGATTTAATTTTTATCCAATTCAAAGTAAACCTGTGGAAATCTCTAAACAAGATGGTGTTGCATTGGGCTGTGAAACACATGTGGATAGCGGGATATTTACAGTTTTATATCAAGATAAAGTTGGGGGACTGCAAGTTCAAAATAGAAAAAACAAGAAATGGCATGATGTACCTTTTAATAAAAATGCTCTAGTTGTTAATACTGGAAGAGCATTAGAATATCTAAGTAAAGGAAAGTTTAAGGCTACAAATCATAGAGTTCTTTGGAATAAATCAGAAAGAATTTCGGTGCCTTTCTTTTTTGAGCCCTCTTACGATTTTAAAATGTCTAAATCATTTTTAAATGGAACTAATTTAAAAAAACAATCTATTTCTTATGAAAGTTTTATAAACAAATCTCTTAAGAAATTTGTCGAATACGCAAGATAAATTAGTTATAAACTTCTTACAGTTTTTCTAACATCTTCTAAAAATTTTTTTCTCTTATGATCAGAAACAAAAGGAACTGCAAAATATCTTTTATATATTACATTAGTTATCCCACATATGTTGAATACACCTCGTCTTAATCTTTTAGTTGGCATATTTAAGAAAAAAGTTCTAATTGCAAATTGAGGTGATCCATAAGTACAAAATACTACTGCTCTTTTTCCCTTTAGGTTTCCAATAGGATAACCATAATTGCCTATAATTTTTTTAAATCTAAATGCCCAAGGCGGAGATAAAACTTTGTCTATCCATCCCTCAACAATTGCTGGCATTCTAAAATTCCAAATAGGTGCAATCAAAACAATTATATTTGATTTTTCAATTCGCTTTTGGTGATCTAGGACTGTATCATCTGGTTTTTCTCCTGCAAATACTGGGTCAAATTTTTCTTTATATAGATCTACACAATCTACAGAAAATCCTTTTTCTTTTGCTTCTTCTAAAAAGGCTTCTCTTATCGCCGCATTAAATGAATTATCATTATAATGTCCATATACTAAAAAAATATTTTTCATTGCCAAATATTATCTAATTTCCTTTGTCTTCCACATCCCTCTTTATATAACAAATAATTTAAAAATTTCTCTTTATAATAATCTTGATGATGTTCCTCCGCTTTATAAAATATTTCAAACTTCCTAACATATGTAACTACTTTTTGATTAAATTTTTTCTCAATTTCTTGAATATCATCCTCTATAAGTCTTTTTTCGTCATTATTTGTATAGAACGCAACAGACCTATAACTGTATCCTTTATCACAAAACTGACCTGCCTTATCGAAAGGATCAATATTTTTCCAAAAAATATTTGCTAGATTTTCAAAATTTATTTTTGATTTATTGTAAACAACTTCAACAACCTCGAAATGTCCTGTGTCACCATATGTAACTTCTTTATAAGTAGGATTTTTTGAGGTTCCACCTGAGTATCCTGATATAACTTCAATAACTCCTTCTGTCTTTTCAAAAACCTCTTCCATACACCAAAAACATCCACCTGCAAAATAAGCTTTTGATATTTCAGATTTAACAACATTCGTTGCTAAAAAAAAAATAAAACTTATCAATAAAAAATTTTTCACTAATTTTTCAGTGCTGGAAAAACAGGATTAGATTTTTGGAAAATCTTTTGGTACTCCTGCTTAATACATCTATTAGATATAAACTCCATATTCGAACTTTCAGCAATTGCTTTTGCTTCGTCACTATGAATTCCATATTGCAACCATAAAACTTTTGATCCGATTTCTTTAGCTTGTTGTGCAATGCCTGGTGTTTCTTTTGAAGGTCTGAATACGTCAACAATATCAATTTTTTCTGGAACATTTTTTAAGTCAGCTAATACTTTTTCATTATTGACTATTTCACCTTCTGCAAAAGGATTGATTGGATACACTTTATAACCAAAGTCTTGCATATATTTCATCACTACATTTGCAGGTTTTCTTTTTAAATTTTTTGGATCTTCACCTTTTTTTTCTGAGCTAATACCAATCATTGCGATTGTTTTTGACTTTTCTAAAATATTTTTAATCTGATCGTCGGTCATTATCTATTTTTCCATTTAGGTTTTCTTTTTTCTAAAAATGCCTGAATACCTTCTTTAGCATCAATTGACATCATGTTAAGCGTCATCATTTTTGCTGTGAAATCATAAGCTTTTTTTAATGGCATTTCTAACTGTTTATAGAAAGCTTGTTTTCCAATTTTAATTGTTAAATTTGATTTTGAAGAAATTGTTTTAGCAATTTTCATAACTTCTTTGTTTAAATTCTTTTTTGAAAAATGATCATTTATTAAGCCAACTTCTTTAGCATAGTTTGCTTTAATTGGTTCTCCTGTAAGAAGCATTTTCATCATTCTTTTTCTTGTAACTTTTCTACTTACTGCAACCATAGGTGTGCTACAAAACAGTCCAATATTAACACCTGGCGTTGCAAAGATTGCATCATTGGTACTATAAGCTAAGTCACAACTTGCAACTAATTGACATCCAGCCGCATAAGCAGCGCCATGAACTTTGGCAATTACAGGTTTACGTCCTTCTACAATTTGGATCATTAACTTTGAACAAAGGTTAAATAACTTTAAATATTTTGATCTTTTTTTAAGTCCTCTTACTTCTTTGAGATTATGACCTGCGCTAAAACCTTTACCAGTTCCTTCTAAGATAATTACTCTTGTCGAATTATCTTTGTCCATTTTCTGAAAGGTTTTTAAAAGTAGGTTTAGAGTTGCAAAAGTTAATGAATTATATGACTTTGGATCATTAATTTTTACATTCTTAATTCCGTTTCCAAGATTCTTTACTAATACGGTCATGATATTTTAGTACAATCATTTCCTTAATTTGTCTTCATATTTCTTTCTAAGCTTTTGAAGATTAACTAGATATTCATCTCGGATACTGGAGATCATTGCCACAGACTTACCTTTTGCTTGTGATTTTGTACCACTGATAACTCTACTAGATAATTTTTTTGAAAGTTTCGGAGCTTTTAATTTTGTCCATGGTAATTTTAATGCTGGTCCAAATTGTTCTAACATATGCTTCATTCCGAGTTTGCCACCTGCTAAGTGAAAAGTTAAAAATGTTCCCATCAAAGACCATCTAAGTCCTGGTCCGTCTTCTATAGCTCTATCTAAATCTTTAGTGGTTGCATAACCTTCATTAATAATATGCAAACCTTCCCTCCATAACGCTTCTTGTAATCTATCTGCTAAATACCCAGGTAATTCCTTTTTCACAATAATTGGATTCATAGAAATAGATTTATAAAATTTATTAGCTTTATTTAAAAATTTCGTTTTAGTTTTTTTTCCAGCAACTACTTCAACTCCAGGACAGAGATAAACTGGATTAAATGGATGTCCAATCATAGTTCTTGCTGGATTTTTACATTTTGAATAAATTTTTGTAGGAAGTAAGCCAGAAGAACTAGATGAAATAATCGCATTATTTTTTGAATATTTTCCAATAAGGTTCATTAACTTGGTTTTAATTTTATAATTTTCTGTAGCATTTTCTTGTATAAAATCTGCATCTTTAAGTGCTACCTCTAAAGAGGTCACATATTTGAAATTTTTAAGATTAATTTTTTTTTTGTTAAAGAGTTTTTTTACAAACGGTGATGCTCTTCTTATCTCTTCTATTATTTTTGTTTTTAATTTTGGATCCTTGTCAAAGGCTACAACCTTAAAATTATGAGCCAAACATCTAATAATCCAACCAGTGCCTATAACCCCAGTACCAATTACGGCAATCTTTTTTATCATTTAATCTGTTAAACCATCTGATCGAGCAACATTTCTTTCTAAATGGATTGGTAAAACTTTTCCATAAATTGCTTTTGAGTGCTCTGGTGTGTTTACTCTCCAAGGATCAAGGACGTAAGCAGGAATACACATATATCTAGATTTGTTTCCCTCTACTTTAGTTACTCTATGTAATGTGAATCTTCCTTTAAATATTTGTAAGTCACCCGGCTCTAATTTTAATTTTCTAACTCTTGATCTGTCTCCATTTAAAACTTTTTTAACTTCATCAAAATTTTCATTACCTGGTTCTCTTATATTCGGGCAGTATTCAAATATTCCACCCTTTTCAGGTTTTTGGATCATTAAGCTTAATGTAAATTCACAACTATCAAAATGCCAAGGTAAAATTCCCTCTGGCTCCATGACATTATAAGCATGGCAAGCTAAAGGATCTGCCCATCTATATATTGGTGATACTCCTAAACATAATGAAACAAATTTTAAAAGTTCTTCAGTTTCATACAAAAATTTCATTTCTGAACCTTTTAAAAAACAATCTGAATTTAAATATCCATTAAATCTATCCATGAAAGTTCTTTTAGGATGATCTTTTGGTAACTCTGGATCATCTTTGGCATACAAATAAGGGTTAATTTTTTCTTTAGACATATAAACTTCATCAAGTTGCTTTTCTAATTCCGTATTCATTATTGCTAGTGACTTTGGTAGGATAAAATTTGGAATTGTTGAACAACTATCTTCGTCTAACTCTTTTTTACATTTTTCAACTAATTTTTTTATTATTGGTGAGTTTAAGTCGTGAATTGGATATTTTTCTAAATCTACAATTGATTTAAGTCGTTCATTCACTTTAAATCTCCATCCTCTCGCATTTTTGCTCTAATTTTTGTTGCAGATATTTTTTGTATTTCTTCAGATAACACTATTTCCTCAATTTTATACCCTACTCCTCTGCCGTAACAAATATTAGTAATATTTGGCACCAAGATCACTTTAAATCTTCCCTCAAATTCAGGGTTTAATCTGTCCTCTATTTTTTTCTTAACTGTTTCGAAATCAAAAGGATTGTCTTCTACTCCCTGCACATCTCTTATTTGAATACAAACTTGTCCTGTTTTTTTAATTATTTCTTTAAATAAAGCGTAGTGGCCGTCATGAAATGGTTGCCACCTTCCTAGCATTTGTGCAGTTGGTTTTTTGTTATCCCACTTATAACTCATCGGTACTCCTCAATGATTAGTTTAATCTTAATTATTGAAATTAAAAGACTTTATTTAGTTCAATATAAGCTTCTCTTGCATCGCCTATATTTGTTAAATCATCGTTCAAATTAAATATTAAATCAAATCCTTTTATATCTTTTTTAATCTCAAGTTGTGTCATTAAATTATCTGAACCATTTAATTTTAATGCATACTCAGTATCTTTTCCTGGTAAATAACCTAATGCTATATAAAGGTTGTCTGTATATCCTGACCCATATCCATGATGTAGACCTCCATAATCAAGTGTCTGTTTTCTTTCATAGATTATAAAAATACTATAATTTTCTGGGAAAATTATATCTATACCGATCTCTCCATTTATGTTGTGCAAAGATCCTGAGTGTAGTTTTGTTTGAAATGATTTTGAAGAATTGTCTTTATATGTATATTTAATATTTGAAGAACGTTTCAAGTTCGCTTGATATTCTATTTTTCCATGTCTTTTAATTGAATATTTTTCATTTTCAATTTTATCTACCGCTGCAATAGCTGCTCTGATGTTTCTAGATTTTACGTGTTGTTTCTTAAAGCTCATTGCAGAGGTTCCAGTTTCTTTATAAGAATCAAATATTGTATGACCAAAATCAATTTGAGCAGATGGAATTATTGTTAATGTATTTTTAATAATTTCGTCTTTAAGTTTAACTGTTCCATACATTTGTCTTCCAGATCTTTTGGCAACTAAATTTTCACCATCAAGTAAATTTAGGATATCCAAATTAAGTTTTCCAATTCCAAAGATTGTATCGATATATTTATTATCAACAGATGAGGGTCTGGTGTTGTACAGTGTTAGGTTGAAAGTATCTGCATTCATGTTGCTACCATTGTAACCTACTTTAGTATGATCGTTTCCATATCGAAGAGCCCATCCAATAATGCCATTATTGTCTGTAAATTTATCTGCACCAATTGTTAAAGAGTTTGCATTAATTTCTTTTGAAGTTGAAACATTGGTGTCTCCCACTTTTCCAACTGAAATACTTCCTTCGCTCCAATAAAATACATTTTTATCTTTAAAGGGTTTGTTTTTTTTTATGGCCGATGTCTTTACTGCTTCTGTAAGAGAAGCTAGCATTTGATTTGAAAAGTTAATATCAATCTGTAAATTTGTTAAATCTTGTTTATCTTTGTTTCTTCTTATCCATTTTAATCTGTTTAAAGCTGAATTTGTTGAATGGTCAATCGTTCTTCTAGCAAGTTCCATTTGTGCCTCTGCCATACCAGTTCGATCACCCTCTGTCATAGCTTCACATTCTACTCCGTCAATAATATTAAATGGACATACTAAATCATATTCATAAACTTCATCATTATTTTGATCTCTATCACTTCCTATATATACTTTAAGTCCGGCCCCACTAAATGCAGCCCCTCTTGTTTGTGTGTTTGTTTCAGACATTTCAAGACCGGCTCCACCAAGAATTCTACTACCATCAATTGTGAATGAGGATGTATCAAAACCTTTTGAAAGACTAATTTGCAAAACTCTTTGTATTCCGAGATGATGATGACTTGTTATAATTAATCTTTTTCCATTAGGACTAAATCTCATCCCTGCTGGATTATCTACACCGGTTTGAGTTGCAGTTCCTAACGCAATTCCAGCAGAAGTAACGATTGATAATGTTGAAACATCATATGGAGTGGAGAGGTTGAATTCATATAGCCTGCCATTTACGGTATCACTTGCGGAGTCCATAAAAATTAAAAATAATTTGGTACCATCATTATTTATCTCAACACCCTGTAGTCTGTGATTTGCTAAATTATTTAATACATCTGACGCATTTCGGGTATAACCAAAATCTCCAGCGTTACTACCAATTGTGAATACTGCATTATCTAAATTTTCGGTTTCTGAAGCTAGTGAACAAGTCGAAATATCATAAGGTGAAGTTAAATCAAATCCATAAACCTTATCTCCGTCTTGATCCCCAGCTGCCATACGTCTAGAGACAACAAATAATCTCATTCCATCACTACTAAATTCTAAGTCATATATTGTAAATCCGTCGGTTCCAGTTAATACACATCTTTCGCCATCACCTGCGTAGACTTTAGATGAAACATCATAGGGAATAGTTAAATTATACTCATTTATAAAATGAGTAGATGAATTACCAAATTTATTAGCGTAACTTATAAACATTTTTGTTCCATGGTTATTAAATTCAATACCAGCTGTAAGACCAGTTTTTCCAGTAGTATCATAATCATGAACTTCAGCTTTTTGGTTAAAAGTCATAGCACCAAATGCATTAGAAATCGGGAATAAAAAAATTAATGTAATTATAATTCTGTTTAGCAGTTTCATTAGTTGATTTTAATATTATTTTTTTAAATCTTCAAATATCTGAGGAGCCCAAAGCTTTGCGTCTTGAGAGGTTACATGAAAGTTAAACTTATCAGGTTTTACAAACATTTTATTAGTATCATCGAATCTTCCCTCTTGTATAGTATCAACCCATACTACATAGTCTGCTGGGAATAAACTTCTTGCCTCGGGTGTTGGACAAATGAAATCAGCCACAACATAATTTCCTTCCTCTTTGAGTTTAAGAGCAAAGTCTGCCATTCTCTTTGCTTGTCTTTTTCTGCCCTCTTCTGAAAAATCCCAGTCGTTTGCAGCTTTTCTTACTTCATCAGCATTTAATCTTTTTGCATTAATCATTGGTGCAAGTTCATTTGCTAAAGTTGTTTTACCTGCACCAGGCAATCCCATAACTAAAATAATTTTCATTAAATTTTTTCTAAAGGATGATGAGACATTAGCTCAAGTCCATTTTGTCCAACTAAGTATTGTTGTTCTAATTTAACTCCTTCTTTGCCACCTACTTTACCTATGTAGCTTTCAACAGTAATAGTCATATTCTTTTCAAACATTCCACCTTGTTCTCCACCATCTGTTGGATATTTAATTTGTGGCCACTCATCACAAAGACCAATTCCATGAACCATACATGAGTAACGATTACCATAATATTCCTCAGGTAATAACCATGACTTTTCAATAAATTCTTTAAAAGTCATTCCAGGTTTAATTAATCTTGCATTATGATCTATTTGTTCTACTGCCATTGAATATAATTTTTTTTGTTCATCATTGAATTTATGTCCCACGACATAAGATCTTGAAATGTCTGCACAATATCCATATGGACCAACCATATCGGTATCAAAAGCAACAATTTCTCCAGTTTGCATTACTTTGTTACTACTCTCTTGCATCCACGGATTTGTTCTTTCACCCGAGGATAATATTCTACACTCAATCCATTCACCTCCATGCTCGATATTTGTTTTGTGAAGTATGGACCAAAGTTCATCCTCAGTCATACCAGGTTTTAATTCCGCGCGCATTTTTGCAACACCAATCTCTGCAACTTCTATCGCGGCTTTCATGCATTTTAATTCCTCAGGAGATTTGATTACTCTTGCTTGCTCTAGTATTAATTTTGCATCAACAACTTCAATACCTTGTTTATTAAGTTCAGATACAGCTGGACCATTTAATACATCAATTGCAATTTTTTTAGTTTTAAAATATTTATTTGATAAGTCTTTAATTTCATTAATCCATTTTTTGAGTTGAGCATTTGCTTGATCTCCATTACTAAAATAATCCCAAGTTATGGCTGGCCTAATTTCATCGATTAAATTTAAGTGCTTTGATAAAATTTCACAATTAAAGTACTCATATAAAATTGTTGGTCCATTAACAGGCACAAAACAATATCTTGTTAGATTGTGCATATTGTAAACACTCATATTTACTGTGTCTAAGGCGTATCTAACATTGACTGGATCAAAGAGTATGCATGCCTCGAGATTATTTTTTTCTAATTCTTTTCTAACTCTATCAAGTCTATATGATCTTAATTTTTCAAAATTTATCTCATCCTCTTTTAATCTTTTTTTTGTTAAAAATTTTGGTGATGTTTTAATTTCCGGTGCAATTTTTCTACTAAATTTCATTTTAAATTAAATTTTGTGCTACCCATTTATGAAAATGATGAGTTGGATTATCCATTACAGGTGAAAAGTTTCCTCCATTATATGATGGAGAGTTTCTGCCAGTTTGCATACCCTGTATTATGTCAACATCTTCTTTTTGAATGTCTTCCCATTGTTTATGATTTTGTTTTCGCAATGATTTAAATTTATTAGCTTGAGCTGCTTGTTCACCTACATAATATAGCTCCATATGTTCAAGAGTAAACTCATGATTAATTGGTTCTATCCAATAGGCATAGTAATGATCTTTATGAATTCCAAGCATAACATTTGGAAACAATGCAACATACTCTGCAATATTTTCTTTATCCTTTGGCCAATTTGGAAAACTTGGAAGTTTTTCTTTTCCTTTAAATTGAGGATTATAAACAACTGTGCCTTGACCGGCAAAGCGATTGGGTAAACCTTGAATATGATAATGGTCCTCTATTTTTGAGTAAGAATTTAATCCTGGATGAACCCATGGAAGATGATAACTTTCGCAATAGTTTTCAATTGCAAATTTCCAATTGCATTTCGCATTTAATTTGAAATATCCAAAATCATTTGAGTGATGAATTAGTTCTCGGTCTTTTATTGGCCAAAATTTTTCCCACCTATCGCTTAAGGGTTTTATATATTCTTCAAAAGACATTTCATTTTGATTAATGTTTATCATTATTAAATCTAACCAAATATAAGATCTAATTTCTTTTAGATTACTTTTTGATTTATCAAAACATTCTGCAGAATGTTTATTCATACCACCAATGTGAGGTGTTGCCATTAATTTTCCATCAAGACTATATGACCAAGAATGATAAGGGCATCGAATAAGGCTATTAATTTTTCCACTTTTAGAAACCAGTTTCACTCCTCTATGACTACAAACATTGTGAAAAACTTTAATTTTATTCTGTTTATTTCTTAAAATTAAAATAGGCATTCCAAGAATATCTATTGGTTTTACATCTCCAATTTCAGGTATAGAGCTTGCAACTCCTGCTACAATCCATTTATCTTCAAAAAGTTTTTTTCTCTCAATTAAAGTATAATCTTTGCTCGTGTAGCATTCGTTTGGTAATCCATGAGCTTTTTCAATCGAGTTATTTACAACATCTAGTTTTTTTTTGTCTATAATATTATAAATTTCAGACATAACTTATTTTATCACTTCATATAACCCAAGCCAAGCATTCACATCTTTGCTTGCAATATAGTCAGATTTAAAAAATTCAATTTCTTTCCATTTATTTTCATTGTTTAATTGTTCAATTTTTTTATCAAAGCCATACTCTTCGTGTATTCCTTCGTTTATTGTAAAACATATATGTCCTTTATTTTTAGTGATTCTTATAAATTCGTCTAAAGCAGGAGGTTTAACGTGTCCAAATGTAAAAGTCCCAACACACATTACGGCATCAAAAGTATCATTTTCTTCGTCGATAGGTTTATTTAAATCGACTTGATCAAGTTTTTTGTAAAGTTGGTCAGGTACCAAATCTAAGAGTTTTTTTGAAAGATCTGCACCATAAAAATTATGATACCCAAATTTTTTTAATTCAACACCAACTAATCCTGTGCCACATCCAGCATCATAAATTTTAGCATCCTTGTTTTTTTGATATTTAATAAATGTTTCAGTAGTTTCTTTTGGACCAGTATAGTTCCAATCAAGCATGTCTTTATCATATTTATTTTCTTGTCCCCAATCGTCATAATACTTCATTACCTCATCGGTTTTTTTTAATTTATAAATTGGTATTTTGTTTCCTACGTCTTTTTGTGCCATCAGCTTCTCATTTTTTGTCCTGTTGGATCATAAAGCGGTGATTTTATTACTGAAGAGTTAAACAAATCTCCATTTATTTCCACTTGAATTCCTTTTTCCGAATTTATTTCTCGGCTATCAAGATATGAAAACGCAACACTTTTATTTGTAAAATGTGCAAAACCTCCAGAAGTTACGTATCCAATAGCTTTTCCATTTTTGAGTACTGCTTCATTATTTGTTACGTCAATATCATTTGTCTCTACAATTAATGGTGTAAGTTTATTTTTACTTTCATCTTTTTTTGCAAAATTTTTTCCCACAAAATCTTTATCCCAATCAATGAATGTATCTAATCCTGTCTCTTTTGCAGTAAAGTCTGGTCTATAATCAAGCGTCCAAGCACCCCAATTTTTTTCAAGACGCATAGACATTAAAGCTCTTAAACCAAAGGGTTGAATGTTAAATTCTTTACCAGCTTCCATTAATTCTTCGTACAATTTAATTTGATAATGTGGCGCTGTATAAATTTCATATCCCAGCTCACCAGTAAAAGATAATCTATTTACAATTGCTGGTACTCCACCAACAAACATTTTCCTAGAGTCTCTAAATTTTAAATTTTTATTTGATACATCTTCTCTTACAATTTTTTGAAAAACTTCTCTGGATTTAGGTCCCGATATTGCTAAACCATGAAAATCATCTGATCGATTTTTATAATTTACTTTAAATTTATTTAAATGACTTTCAAACCACCTTCTATGCATTTCTTGAGCTGCTCCAGATCCAAAAACCATAAATTTATTTTCATCAATACATGACACGGTAAGGTCGCCATAAAGTTTTCCTCTGTAAGTAAGCATTGGGGTAAGAGAAATTCTTCCTGGTTTAGGAATTTTACCAGCCATAATATAGTTTAAAAAATTTCTAGCATCAGGTCCTTCAAATTCGTGTTTTGAAAAATTTGCAAGTTCCATCACACCTACATTTTCTCTAACATTTATAACTTCTTTTGATACGTAATTATGAGATCTTGATCTTTTTATAGTTGGCTCTTCAAAGGCATCTTCTTTATTTTTTGCAAACCATAAAACGCTCTCTAAACCAAATCCATCACCCATAACTGCTCCTTGATTTACAAAACGATCGTATAACGCAGTTGTTTTTTGTTTTCTTCCCTTGGGTAAAGTTTCATTTGGAAATGTCATTATAAATCGTCTTTCATAATTTTCTGATGATTTAATAGTTCCATACTGTGGAGTGGCATATTCACCAAACCTTGCTACATCCATTGCCCAAACATCAATGGACGGTTCTCCATCTATAATCCATTCAGCAATACATTTTCCAACACCGCCGCCCTGACAAAAACCAGCCATAACACCAACTGCAACCCAATAATTTTTCATACCAGGAACTGGACCAATAAGTGGACTGCCATCAGGACCAAAAGTGAAAGGTCCATTAACAATGTTTTTTATTCCAGCTTTTTCTAATGCTGGCATTCTTTCAAATCCTATTGCTAACCTGTCTTGAATATTATCTAGCTTTGGTTCTAACAATTCATGTCCAAAATTCATTGGAGTTCCATTTATTTTCCATGGAGTTGACTTAGGTTCATAAGTACCAAGCAACATTCCTTTACCTTCTTGTCTAAAATAAATATTTCCCTCAAAGTCTGTACCAATTGGTAATCTTTGATCTCCCATCGCTTCAATTTCCGGAATACTTTCAGTTATTAAATAATGATGTTCCATTGGTTGAACTGGAAGATCTACTCCAGAAAGATTTCCTACTTCTCTAGCCCATAGACCACCTGCATTGATAACAATTTCTGCATTGATATTTCCTTTGTCTGTAAATACATCCCAAGAACCATCTGGTTTTTGTTTAGTATCTTTTACGACAGTGTGAGTATAATATTTTCCACCATGAACTTTAGCAGCTTTTGCAAATGCATATGTCACTCCTGAAGGGTCAACTTCACCATCAATAGGATCCCACAAAGCTAACAAATACCTTTTAGGATCAATTAAAGGATGTTTTTTCTTTACTTCATCAAGAGAAATAAATTCTTGGTCTAGACCCATATATCTTGCTTTTGATCTTTCCCTCTTTAAATATTCAGCCCAAACCTCATTGGATGCTAAATAAAAACCTCCACTTGGTTTAAAACCAACAGAATGACCAGACTCTTTTTCTATCTCTTTATAAAGACCAATTGTATAGGCCATCATTCTAGAAATATTTGGATCAGATGAAATTACGTGAACATTGCCAGCAGCATGCCAAGAAGAACCAGAAGTAAGTTCATTTCTCTCAAGTAAAATACAATCTTTTAAACCAAATTTAGATAAATGATAAAGAATTGAACAACCTACTACACCACCACCGATAATGACTACTTTTGCATGATTTTCCATTTTAATATTTTATTTCTTTGTTTACTTTCTTCAATGTCTTGTCTGTCCCATGGTGAAAATGCTTGCTCATATCTGGCATATACTTCATAGCAATCGGTTTTTTTCCAACTGCAACTGCCATCTCTCTAACATGATGAGCTTCTGCTCCACAACATATACCAATTAAATTAATTTTTTTCTCAAGACATTCCTTGGCGAATTCTGCCATTTCAAATCTATTACAAAATAAATTATCTAAAGCTACGGGAAACGCATTTCCTCCTGGGATACAATCACATCCGTGATCAGTTTGATTTAAAAATCCAGGCTCTTCTTCCGTTGTTCTATATGGAACAGGTAAACCTGCGACATGGCATGAAACTTTTTTTCTAACTTCTTTTAAAAGTTTCATTGTCATTTTAGGACCTCTATAACAATTTAAACCAACAACATCTGCACCAAGATCTTCTATTATTTTACATGCATCTTCAGCTGTGTAACCGTCTCTTGTTAAATCTCCTCTAGGTATCGCATAATTAGCTACAGCTATTAAACCTTCATCCTTAATTGCTTTTAATGCTATCTTCATTTCATCTACCCAATTGATAGTTTCCGCAACAATAAAATCAACACCTGCCTCTTTTGCCCAAAGCACTTGTTCCTCATACATCTTTTGACATTCTTTAAATGAGTTTTTATCCTTTGGATCAAAAATATTTGTATTTGCAACATCTCCACAAACCATCAAATCCAAATCTTTAAATTCATTTGCAGCATCTTTTGCGATTTTAAGTGCGTTTTTTTGCATTTGTTCAAGCAGATGTTCTTTTCCAATAATTCTTAATTTTTCTCTATGTCCGTAATAAGTGAAAGCTTGAACAATATCAGAACCTGCTCTTATAAATTCTCTGTGTAACTGACTCACTACATCAGGATGCTCTAGCACTACTTCAGGTACAAATGGGCCGGCAGATAAATACCCTCTTCTTTCCATTGCAAATAAATACCCTTCTGCAAATATGACAGGACCTTCATCTAATCTTGATAATAAGTTTTTTTTCATTTTCTTCCTTTAAAAGTTAATTTTTTATTTGAGGAAAGTTTTTAATAACTGTCTCTTATAATTGATTGTTGAAAAACAGTTTTGCAATTTAAATTAAATTTAAAACCAAAAATATTTTTGTATGAGACAAATTTCATAATTTTAAAAATATCAAAATACAAAATCTAAGTAAAAGCAATTTTTAATTACAACTCATAGTTGTTACTGGTTTGCTTTTTTTCTTATATATGTTCTAATTACTTTTTAAATTTAAAAAACGGAGATAATAAATGAAAATAAAAAGAATAATTCTTTCTTTACTTGTTGCATTTGGCTTAACTTCTTTTAGTGGAATAGCTAACGCTGCATGTGGAAAGATTTCTATTGCTAATATGAACTGGGCATCAGCTAATTTTATGGCTGAAGTTGATAAGATTATATTAGAAGAAGGTTATGGTTGTACTGTGGAACTAGTTCCAGGAGCAACTATGCCAACGTTTACATCAATGCAAGAAAAAGGCGAGCCAGATGTTGCACCAGAGTTTTGGGCAAACGCTGCGATCATTGCTTTAAATAAAGCTGTTGATGAAGGAAAATTACACTCAATAAATAAAGCGCCTATTACAGGACTTGGTGAAGGTTGGTGGGTACTTCCACACACTTTGAAAAAACATCCAGAGTTAACAACTGCTGATGCTATTTTAAAAAGACCAGATCTTTTTCCACACCCAGAAGATCCATCAAAAGGTGGATTTCATATTTGTCCTCCAGGATGGAACTGTGAATTAAGTAACAGAAACCATTTTAGAGCATGGGAAATGGAGAAAAAAGGTTGGAAGATAGTTGAAACTGGTTCAGCTGCAGGATTAGATGGTTCAATTGCTAAAGCTGCAGAAAGAGGAGAAAACTGGTTTGGTTACTACTGGTCTCCAACATCTTTAGTTGGAAAGTATGATCTTCAAGCTGTAGATATGGGTGAGTTTGCCGGTAAAGATAATTGGGATAATTGTCTAGCAAAACCTGAACAAGAATGTGCTAATCCTAAGAAATCTTCATGGGTAAAATCTGAAGTATTCACAGTCGTTACTGACAACTACAAAAAAACTGCTGGAAAAGATGGTATGAATTATCTTAAGAAAAGAGTTTATCCAGGTACAGCAATGAATGGTATGTTAGTATGGATGGCAGAAAACCAAGCAGAAGGTGCTGATGCTGCAATTGAATTCCTAAAAACACAAGAAAGTGTTTGGACTAAGTGGGTTTCAAGCGGTGCTGCAAAAAAAATCAAAAAAGCACTTTAATTAATAGTTAAAATTGTCTGAACCCGTTATAATTAACGGGTTCAGAAATAAAAAAATTTTTATGGATTTCTTTAATAAAATTCCCGAAATGGATAGAGACGCTTTAAGAGAATTAAAGAAGGGAATTGATTTAAGTTTTAAAGAATTTTCAAGAGAGTATGGTGACTCTATAGAGGGTTTTTTCGATCCTCTTTTACATTTTTTAATATGGTTAGAAAAACTATTAGTAAGTAGTCCATGGCCATTAGTAATAGGAGTGTTTGGACTTTTAGCCTGGATAGGTTCAAGAAGTATTAAATTAGTAATTGGAACAATGGTTTGTTTCGTGATTATTGGTTACTTTGGTATGTGGAAAAATTGTATGGCTACAGTTGCTATAATTTCTGTATCAACTCTAGTTTGTATTGTTGTTGGCATTCCTATAGGTGTTTTGATGTCAAAATCTAACAGGGCTGAAAAAGCAATTTTACCAGTTTTAGATATGATGCAAACAATTCCAAGCTTTGTTTATTTGATCCCTATTATAATGTTACTGGGTATTGGAAAAGTACCTGGTTTATTGGCAGTTTGTATATATGCAATTCCTCCAATAGTAAGACTTACAAATTTAGGTATTCGTGAAGTTGACAAAGAAACACTTGAGGCCAGTGAAGCTTTTGGTGCTACACCATTCCAAAAACTAAGGTCAGTACAAATCCCATTATCTCTACCTACAATATTTGCAGGCATAAACCAGACTATAATGATGGCATTAGCAATGGTTGTTATAGCTTCGATGATAGGTGTTAAAGGGCTAGGAATTCCAATTCTTCAATCAATTTCAAATCAATATTTAGCCCTTGGAATGATGAATGGACTTGCAATTGTGGCCTTGGCCATAATTTTTGATAGAGTTACCCAGCAGTACGGTCAGAGGATCCAAAAGCATAGAGGTCAAAAAAAATAACCTGTTTCAATTTGATCTGAAATTTTTATAGACAGTTTTTCCAAAAATTAATAAATATCTTCTGATGAACTTTTCTTTAGAAATTGGACCAAAAACAGACCTTTCCACTCTTCCTACCCTTAAGGATGTTTATATCACAATGCTTCCAGGAGGTGATTATAAAGAGACTGCGGAACAAGCTGTTAAATTAGTTCAAAATGGTTTTAATCCAATTCCACATTTCCCGGCACGATCTATTGAAAGCGAAACACAACTAAAAGATTATATTTCTATATGTAAAGACGGGGGTGTGAAACAAGCTCTTATTATTGGAGGAAGCAGAGAACCTGTTGGTAAATTTGATAGCTCGATACAACTTTTGGAGACAGGTTATTTTGAACAAATGAAGATAGGAATTGCTGGACATCCAGAGGGGAGTCCTGATATATCGGATTCTAAATTGGAAAAAGCAATGGAAGATAAAAAGCCTTACGCTGATTATATAGTCACCCAATGGTTACTAGATCCTCAGCCTATAATTGACTTTATATCCAAGCAGTCAGTACCAGTTCATGTTGGAATTACTGGACCACTTAAAATCACTAGCTTAATTAAATTTGCTAATATTGTAGGTGCTAAAAATTCCATTAACTTTCTAAAATCTAATTTTAGTAAGGCATTAGATTTGATGAAACCTAAAGACCCTAATGAATTAATTGGGAAATTAAAAATGCATACCGATTTTTTTCACATTTATACATTCGGCGGCTTGAAGGAAACTAACAAGTGGTTGAAGGAGAATGAATATGTCTAAAGAGTTTGATTATTCAAAAATGAAACATGTAACGTCTGTGAACCAAACAGACAGACATGTGCCTTATAATTTAAGGCAAAGTGGACCAACAAAAGTTGAATTGTTAATTTCAACAAGGGTAAGAAAATCACCTTATTGGCATTTATCAATGAGAGCAGGATGCTGGAGAGCAACTGTATACAATCGTATTTACCATCCAAGAGGTTATGTTAAAGGCAAAAATGGTGCGATGGTTGAATATAAATCAATTAAAAATGATGTAACGATGTGGAATGTTGCAGTTGAAAGACAAATTAGAGTTAAAGGCAAAGACGCTGAAAAATTTGTTAATTATGTAATTACTAGAGATGCAACAAAAATATCACCAATGAGAGCAAGATACGTTATTCTTTGTAACTATAAAGGTGGTGTTTTAAATGATCCAATATTATTAAGAGTAGCTAAAGATGAATTTTGGTTTAGTTTATCAGACAGTGATATTGGACTTTACTTGCAAGGGGTAAATGCAAATAAAAAATTTAAATGTGAAATTGATGAAATAGATGCGTGTCCTGTACAAATACAAGGTCCAAAATCTAAAGCACTAATGAAAGATTTAATCGGTAAACAAGTTGATTTAGATAATATGCCTTACTATGGCTTAGCAAAAGCTAAGGTTGGTGGAAGAGATTGTGTTATTTCACAATCTGGTTTTTCAGGTGAGGCTGGATATGAAATTTATTTAAGGAATGCTACAAAATATGCAGATGATATGTGGAATGCAGTTTTGAAAGCAGGAAAAAAACATAAATTAAGAGTTATTGCTCCTGCTCACCACAGAAGAATACAGGCTGGGATTTTATCTTGGGGTCAAGACTTAGATCACGAACACAATCCGTTTCAATGTAATCTTGGTTACCAAGTATCATTATCAGGAAAAGGTGAATGGAAGAAAAAAGCTAATTATGTTGGTAAGGCTGCTTTGGAAAAAATGAAAAAACAATTAAAAGCAGGAAAAAAACCTTACAAACTTCAATTAGTTGGAATGGAAATGGGCGGAAAACCAATAACAGAATATGCTCCTGACTTTTGGTTAATTTCAAAACCAAGTGGCGGTAAACCTGTAGGATTTATTACTTCGCCTTGGTATCATCCAGAAAAGGGAATGAATATCGCAATGGGATATGTCCCATACGATGGTACAAAAAACCCGAATGGTTTTCCAAAAGGTAAAGTTGGAACTAAATATAAAGTTCATTTACCAAGAAAATATTCCACAAAACCTGGTAAACCTGTTGATGCTGTAGTAGTTGATATTCCATTTACTGAGTCATACCACGCAAATACAAGAGAAGTGGTAAAAGGTTAATTCAATATTCGAGGAGCGGAGTAATTCGCTCCTCATTATAATTATGTTTGCTGTATTTTTAGATATTGTTTTTAAATCACTGAAGTTAGATAGATCTCTTTATTCAGATAATAAATATTTTGGGGAAGCTGCTATATACTTTGCTGGCCTTATAATGATCCTAGAGGGAGTTGCTGGAGCAATTGCTGCCAACAGTATTATTAAAACATCAATAGGATTATCGGGGTTAACTGCAATTTTGACATGGTTTATATGGTCAATATTAATTTTTGTAATTGGAGTTAAACTATTTCCAGATAAAAATAGTAAAATACCATTTAAAAAAGTTTTAATTGGTGTTGGTTATGCACATGCACCCGGGTTAATTAGATTTTTTGCAGTAACACCAGATTTAGTTCTACCTGTGATATTTTTAACGCAATTTTGGATTTTTGCGTCTCTCATCATATCAACGAAACATGTTTTGGGCCTAAAGTCCAATCTTAAATCTTTTGGTATAATTTTTTTAGCTTTCTTGCTAATTGCATTTTTATCAGTATCTTTTGTGATTAGTAGAATGAATGCATTGCCAATAAGTACAATTAGCTAAACTGGAAATACTGTTTTTGAAACCCTACAAGATTGGCAAATTTTAAAGCCATATAAAATTAAATTTTCTCTTACACTTTCATCTGTTTTCCCACATTCTTCACATTTATTATCAATTTCTTTAAAATTTAATTTTTTCTCTTCTTTAGTCATTATCTGTAAGCCCTGCTCCAGCAGCTGAATTTTTCAATTGATCTGTCTCCTCTACAAAAGTTCCCTCTGATAATT
Organism: uncultured Pelagibacteraceae bacterium; assembly: GCA_902580275.1. GTDB lineage: Bacteria > Pseudomonadota > Alphaproteobacteria > Pelagibacterales > Pelagibacteraceae > Pelagibacter. Next base: position 71,972 of record CACHJZ010000001.1, read on the forward strand.
TATAAAGTTCTTGCCATTCATTTTCTTCAAATGTATTTTTGTTTTCTATAAATTTTATTTTAATTTTTTTTGCAGAATCGATTATATCACCACTTAAATAATTAGAATAAATAGATTGATTAAAATTTAATAAAAATTCTTTTTTATCAATATTTAAAAAAATACGTTTACCAATAATCTCTGTTGACCGACTGACAAATGGTAAAAATAATAAAGGGTATGCCATGTTTTCAAAATTTATCTCATCCATCGTCTCTAAATTTATTACCTGATCTAGAAAATTTGTACCTGATATGATTGGGCAATAAGCAATACTAGAAGTATTTATTTTAGATATTAAACTTATTTTTTGAAACTGTTTTTGATTATAAATTTTAAAATATGAATTTAGATTTTTTAAACCTGCGAGTCCAAACATTTCTAGCAATCTTATATTTTTTCCTAATTCTTCAGCTACACCCCATTCAAATCCAATGCTTTTTGAAGCTCTTTTAACAGTGGTGTCTATTTCACTAAAACTTTTCATTAATTTATTGAATTATAAACCCAATAGTCATCTGATGTTGTGAGCTCAGTTGGTAATGGAGCTCCTTGAAACATGCAGATCCTTAGCCATTTGTCTGACCGAGGATCAAATTTTACCGCACCAAAAAAAGAAAGCTTCAATCTTAGCATATCAATTGGCATTAATTTTGAACCTATTGTATTATCTTGAATTTCAGCATACGGAAATTTTTCTGTTATAAAAGCTCTTCTTACGACATGTCTTAGATCGTTATTATTCATTAAGAAAGTTCCTATTTTTAAACTATTTTTTTCATTTGAAATTCTTTCATACAATTTACAAATATCTCTTGCTATCGCTAATGGTTGCTCTAAATCTGAACCTTCATCTTGAAATCTGTTGGCAAGCCTGGGTTCTTCCTTATTTTTTGAAATAAACCAAAAATTTTGATTATTTTCTTTTTTTTTAAAATCTATTTTAAGAATATCTGAGTATTTTAATTCTAAAACTTTTCTTAAATCTAAAATCGTTTTCTCTATTGGTATTGTAAAGAATTTCTCTTCATCAGCACTCATAGTTCTTATTAGTGGATTCGTAATTTTTTCATATGGCTCCATTATCACTGAGACCATAAATTCTAAACATTCTTCCCCTAGATTATTTTTTGCCCAAATATACAAATCGTTATAAGAATATTCTTTTTCGAAATCAAATTTTGTTAAAAAATATTGTAACAATAAATCTAAATCTTTCTTTAAATTATTGATTTTTAATAGTTGGAATTCACTTTCGGTAGTCCAGTTATCAATATTTTTTTTAGAGTTTTGCAGGCAACTAATTATTAGATCAACATCTTTTTTTTTTACCTCTTTTATTTCTCTAATTTGTTTTAATGCAGTTTCTCTTGCCATTATCCAATTATTTAATAACAAAGGATGATTTACAATAAATGGAGCCATTCCTAGACCAGTAGAGTTTCCAATTCCTAGATTTCTAGAGATATTTAGATCTAAAGTAACTGCTTTTTTAGGATTTTTACTCTTCGCAATGTGGTTAACTTGATCAAAAGTAAATTGTCTTACAAGATATACCAACATCATTTCTAATCTAAATGGTCCATATATTTCTTCTCTATTTTTAATTCTAAATCTATCAGCCAGACCAAATTTTCCTGAGCCGTAGACAGCTGTGGTTCTGTAAAGGTACCCAACTTTTGCTAATTTATCTTTATCTGGTTGTTTTCCTTTTGAGAGACACTCAACGACATAATCAAAAATTCTCACTGATTTGTTTGCACGAGATAATGTAAGTTCTTTAAATGACATTCTACCAACTTCTTGTTTTGGAACATTTTGTTTTAATCTTTCGATATCTTGTTTTGTTGGAACACCATCAAATAGTGTAAAAGCTGCATCCCATTTAGTAGCAATCACTCTATCTGATCTTTCTTGGTCGCTTATTTTATTAGCAAAACAGATCAAAGAATAAATTCTATTCTTTTTTTTAAAAGAATAAATAACAACTCCAAAACCATTTTCATCCAAATCTAATAGATCTCTTTTGTATTCCCAATTTTTAAATTCCTGTAAGAAAGATCTCAAAAAAGAAAGTTTCGATTGATGAAAGGATCCGAGTCTTGATAATTTCATTACTTCTTTTGGATCTCTTAATTGTATTTCCATTAATTTATCCCTTTATAAAAATTAAACCAATTATTACCCAAAATTTTATTTGTTTCTTCGCCGCTAAAACCAATTTTTTTAAGACCAGTTTCTAAATTTTTAAAACCTCTTGCATCTTCAAACCAATTTGGCTGTTTAGGAAAGCCAGGTTTTGATTTGCTTCCTTCACCAAAATTTTTTTGTTTAGCCCATGTTCCATTTCTCATCCACTCTACAACAGTATCTGGCTGGAACAGGCATAGATCAGAACCTATTCCAACGTTATTTATGCCCATTATTTCTACAGTTTGAGCTGTCATTTCACAAAAACTTTCTAATGTGCAATTAGTACCATTTTTCAAATGATGAGGATATAATGATAATCCTAACATCCCTTTGCTGTCAGCAAGAGTTTTTAATAGGTCTTTAGATTTATTTCTTTTTGCACTGTGCCAAAAACTAGGATTTGCATGAGTGATAGCTATTGGCTTTTCACTTATATCTATTGCGTCAAAAGTACTTTTTTCTGCTGAATGTGACATGTCAACTACTACACCAATCTTGTTCATTTCTTTTATTGCTTCTCGTCCAAAATTAGTGACACCACTGTCATTTTTTTCATAACATCCAGTAGCAAGGAGAGATTGATTGTTATAAGTTAATTGCATAAATCTACATCCATGCTCATGAACTTTTCCTATTAAACCGATATCATCTTCAATAGGAGAGCAATTTTGAAAACCAAAAAAAATTGCTGTTTTTTTATCTTTTTTAGCTTTCTCAATATCGCTAAAATTTTTTCCTAAAAAAATTAAATCAGAATTGTTTTTAAAATGATCATCCCATTCTTTTAATCTTTCAAGGAATTCATCATAATCCTCATGGTAAACAACTGTGACATGCACAGCATCTAAACCTGCTTGGTGGTTTATTTCAAATACTTCACGAGACCACTTACAATATTGAAGATTATCGATTTTATAATTCATATAATAAATATATATTAGTGTTAGCTTTTTTGATATTAAATATATAAATGCAAAATAAAAAAAATCACAAAGTAGCAATTGTAATGGGTAGCCAATCAGATTACTCAACTATGAAATATACAGTCAAAGTGCTTAAGATACTCAAAATAAAATTTGAAACTAAGATAGTATCAGCTCATAGAACTCCAAATAGAATGTATGAATTCGCAAAAAAAGCTGAAAAAAATAGTATTTCTGTAATTATTGCTGGTGCTGGTGGCTCTGCACACCTTCCTGGAATGATAGCTGCATTAACCAGAATACCTGTAATAGGGGTGCCAATTGAGAGTAAAAAATTAAAAGGCTTAGACAGTCTTCTTTCAATAGCACAGATGCCAAAAGGAATTCCAGTTGGAACAGTTGCAATCGGTGTCGATGGAGCGATAAATGCTGCTTTGCTCTCCGCATCCATATTATCAGTTAGTGATAAAAAAATTAGAAGAAGTCTTGAAAGTTGGCGTGCTAAACAAACTAGATCTGTGAAAAAAAAACCACGTTAAATGAGTAAGATAAATCTTGGAATTTTAGGTGGTGGTCAATTAGGTAGTATGCTTGCAACAGCAGCAAAAAAATTAAATGTACAAACTATCATTTATTGTGATGATGAAAACGCGCCTGCACAAAAATTTGCTGATGATTTCATTCTGGGTGATTATAATGATGAGAACAAAATTACAGAATTTGTAAATAAAGTAAATGTTGTAACTTACGAATTTGAAAATATTCCTTTTAATACCCTTGAATTTATTAATAAACATAAGCAAGTTTTGCCTAAACCAAATATTAATCAAGTTATTCAAAATAGATTTTCTGAAAAAAATTTTATAAACAACTTAGGTATTAAAACTACCGACTACGTAATTATAAAAAACTTAAAAGATTTAAATAATAACTTAAATTTTTTACCGGGTATTTTGAAAACCACTACCCTTGGTTATGATGGGAAAGGACAATTTAGACTTAACAATAAAAATGAGATAGATAAGCAAAAAATAGATTTTAACAACCAATATATTTTAGAAAAAATTATAAATCTAAAAAAAGAAATTTCAGTAATTATTACAAGATTTAAAAATCAAACCTATGAGATATATGAACCAATAGAAAATACACACAAAGATCAGATACTTAAATTTTCAGAAATACCTGCAAAAATTAGTAGTGAAATCTTAAATTTATCAACCGAATGGGCAAAAAAAATTTCAGAAGAGTTAGATTATGTGGGAACACTATGTGTAGAATATTTTATTGACGAAAACGACAATCTTTATGTAAATGAAATCGCACCGAGGGTACATAACTCTGGTCACTTAACAATAAATTCACATAATGTAAGTCAATTTGAAAATCATATAAGAGCAGTTTGTGCCTTGGATAAATTGGAAACAAAAAAAATTTACAATGCAAAAATGATAAACTTAATTGGTGAAGATATTACTGAGTATCGAAACAAAAAAGTTAAAGAAAACGAGTTTTTTTTTGATTACCAAAAAAAAGAAATAAAACCTAAAAGAAAAATGGGTCATTTCACCACAATTATTAAAATTAGATAATGAAAAAATTTATAATTTTAATTATTATTTTTTTTCAATATAATTTGGTAACTCTTGCTATGACAAATAAACCATATCATCATTTAGATAACGGAAAATTCAGAAACCCTGAGGGATCACCTATTAGAAGTGAAAATGTAAAATGGTCCTATAGTACATTTAATAAAGAGAAAAAAAAATTAGACATGACTGTTCCTGATGAACATGTAATCAAAAAAAATTTAGTCTTAGATAAATTAAACAGTATTAAAAATAATGATTACATAGGTTGGATAGGGCATGCTACTTTTTTAATAAAATTAGGTAATACAACTATAATAACTGATCCAGTTTTTTCTAAAAATGCTGGACCATTAATTTTCGGACCTAAAAGATATACTGAGCCGGCATTAAACTTAAATGAGCTGCCAAAAATTGATTTATTTTTACTGACTCATAATCATTATGATCATCAGGACATGGGTACTATAAGGAAATTTCCGTACAAGGATACAAAAGTATTTACTGCACTCAAATTAGGTAAATATTTTACAAAACACCATTTTAAAGATGTTCAAGAGCTTGACTGGTATCAAGAAGTAAAATTTAATGATTTAAAAATTACATTCTTACCTGCGGTTCATTGGTCTAAAAGAAGTTTAACAGATACCAATAAAACTTTATGGGGTAGTTTTTTAATAGAATACGATGGAAAAAAAATATTTTTTGCATGTGATACTGGATATGGAAACATCTATAAAAAAATTGGCAAAGAGTTTGGACCAATAGATCTAACAATGATAAATATTGGTGCATATGACTTTAGACCAATGTTTGAAAAATCAATATATCACACATCGCCTGAAGAGGCTTTGCAAGCTGCTCAAGATCTTAAAAGTAAAAAAGTTTTAGGTACTCATTGGGGTACATTTGTTTTGTCACTTGAGCCAATAATGGAACCTCCAAAAAGATTCAAAGATAATGCAGAAAAATTTGGTTTTAAAAGAGACGATGCTTTAATTTTTAAGATTGGAGAATTTAAAAAATTAAACGAGGTATTAGATTAATTTAAATATCTAGATTCATATAACAAGAGTTAGGATCCTCTTTGTAGTGAGCAAAAGGTGGGCATTTTTTGAAACCAATTTTCTGAAATAATTCTCTTGCTGGTTTAAAGAAATCTCCTGATCCAGTTTCTATACTCAATTTTTTTAAATTTAAATTTTTAGCTTTAAATAATAAGTGTTTTAAAATTTTCTCGCCATAGCCTTTTTTTCTAAATTTATTTGACACTCTTATAGATTTAAATTCACCATGCTCTTTACTAAGTATTTTTATTGCACCACATCCAACAAGATGAGCCTCCTCCCATATACTCCAAAACTTTATACTTGAGTCTTTTAATCCAGGAATATCGAGCACATGAGCGCTACCTTCAGGAGATACGGATCTCAATTCTTTAAAATGATTTAATAAAAGACTATTAACTTCAACGTTATCGAAATTTCCCTCAATTGACTCCATAAAATTAAATTGCTTTATAACCAAATTCAAGCGAAGCGTCTGTAATTGAATGATATAAAGACTCTCCAAAACTTCTAAGGCACATAACTCTTATTTTATCAGGTTTATCATTAATAAAATCTAATGTGATAGCAATTCCATTAAAAATAGAATTTATTGATTCATTTTTATTTATGTCGTTAAAATTAATTGGGCAACCTTTTTTTAAAACCTCTCTTACACTTTTTCCTGACAGTTCAATTATTGCTTTTGAATGGGACAAATCAGTTATCGCAAACTCAACGTTAGAAAGATTTTTAGATATTTCTTGAAACAAATTACTTGAGTTTGATATTATGAGCCAATTATTTGGGCCCATCCATAATATTCTTGCATCCTTATTTTCAGATACTTTTAGCTTATCAGGAAAATCTAAACCAGATAATTTATAATCATTAATATTTTTCTTATTTTTTTTAAACTTTACGATCTGGAAAATTTTAAAGTTTTTCAATTCTTTTATATTTATAATTTCATCTGGATTTTTATTTTTGAAATTACCATGATCTCCAACTAAATGAACGTTATTTAATGGTGATATGCTTGTCATGATCGTACTCTCTCTCCTTTTGGATCTACATAGTGCGACGATACAATTTCAACTGCTATAGTTTTATTTTTTAGTGGAGACATAGCATATAGTTTTGAACCAATCATATTTTTTCCATCTTTTAAAATAGCTAGAGAAAATGGATTGTTATGTTCAACACTCCAACAAGAAGCTGATATATGTCCTAGTTTTGGATTAGGTAACTTTCCTTTAGGATCTTTTACAAGATGTGATCCTTCTGGAATACTTGTCTTTTTATCTAACGGAACTACCCCTACTAATCTTTGTCTATCCTTTTCATTATAGGCTTTTTTCAGTAAAGATCTTTTACCTATAAAGTCTTTTTTCTTACTTACTAAACCATCTAAACCTGTATCATAAGGTATAGTTCTTCCATCTAATTCTGATCCAGCAACGTGGCCCATTTCTATTCTAAGAGTTGATAAAGCTTCAGTTCCATATGGTTGCAAATCAAAATCTTTACCAATTTCTATAATTTTTTCCCACATAAAGTTTCCATTATCTGACTCAACATTTACTTCGTAAGCAAGCTCACCAGAAAATGAAATTCTGAATATTCTTGCGTTAACACCAAATAAATTTGCCTCTACAAATCCCATAAATGGCAATCCTTCATTAGAAACATCTGTATCTGGAAAAAGTTTTTGCAATAAATCTCTAGACTTTGGTCCTGCAATAGCAGCGCCAGCCCACTGTTCGGTTGTTGATACAACATTAACATCAAGCTCAGGCCAAACTAGTTGTAAATAGTATTCTAAATGAGACAATACATTAGCTGCTTGAGCAGTAGTAGTTGTCATATGGTAATGGTTCTCAGAAATCCTTGTAGTTGTTCCGTCATCCATTACGATACCATCTTCTCTAAGCATTACACCATATCTTGCTTTCCCAACTGGTAGTTTAAGCCATGCATTTGTGTAAACTCTATTTAAAAATTCAGCTGCATCGGGACCTTTAATATCTATTTTTCCAAGGGTTGTTACATCACAAACGCCAACATTCTTTCGAACGTTTTCTGCTTCTCTTTTAGAGGCTTCAAACAATCCCTCATTTCCTCTTTTGTAGTATCTTGGTCGTAACCAAACACCAGCATCAACAAAAACTGCATTGTTTTTTTCATGCCAATTATGCATTGGAGATTTTCTTGTTGGTTTAGAGTGTTTTCCAATTTCTCTTCCTACAATAGCTCCAATAGAAATTGGTGTATAAGGTGGTCTGAATGTTGTGTGTCCTACTGCTGGAACAACTTTATTTTCTATATTTGATACTAATTGTAATCCATTAAGATTACTTGTTTTACCTTGATCGGTAGCCATACCTAAAGTTGTATAACGTTTTACATGCTCAATAGATCTATAACCCTCTCTAATTGCAAGTTCTATATCTGATACAGCAACATCATTTTGAAAATCTAAAAATCTTTTATATTTTTTCCCTTTTGGTAACGGAACACACCAAAACTTATCATGTTTAGAGTGTTTTTTTTCTGAAACTTTAGGTATTTGCTGGCTATTGTTATTATTAGTAATTTCTTTAGATAATTCAAAACCTTTGTCAAAAGAAGTTTTCAATGTTTCTTCTAAAGTAAATACTCCATTTGCAGAACCCAAGGTTACTTCTTTTTGTTTCGACTTATCTGGCACAAAAGCATCAATTTCCTCTTTAAACTTTGTCTTACCTCCTGATTGAGACGCAAGATGAATAGTTGGGGTCCAAAAACCTGAGACACAAATACAATCACATTCAATATTTTTAATTTGATTTAAGTTTTGTTTATCTTCAGATATTTCTGCAATATCACAAGATTTTACTTTCTTATAACCTTTGGCTGCAACTACAACATGAGAAAATTTAATATCTATACCAAGAGACTTTGCCTCTTTAATTATTTCTGAGTTACTGTCTTGTCTACTGTCTAATACAATTGGATTAATATTATTTTTTTTAAATTCGATAGCAGTTTCATAAGCGCTATCATTGTTAGTAAATACAATAGGTTTTTTTCCAACTAAAACTCCATAAACTTTCATGTATTCCTTAGCTGCGGATGCTAAGACTACTCCAGGTGTATCATTGTTTCCAAAAACAATTGGTCTTTCTATTGATCCTGAAGAAATTACAACTTGTTTTGCTCTTATATACCAAAGTCTTTGTTTGGGAGTGAATTGTTCTGATTTTGGTAAATGGTCTGTCACTCTTTCAGACATTACTAGCATATTGTGATCATAGTAACCGAAAATTTGAGCTCTATTTTTAACAGTTACATTTGTCATTCCTTTAAGTTCTGTAATAATATTATCAGCCCATTCTTTTCCACTTTGATTATTAATACTCACATCTGATGTTAATAAACTTCCACCAAATCGAGGCTTATCTTCAGCAAGAATAACTCTTGCACCATTTTTTGCTGCAGCATAAGCACTTGCCAATCCAGAGGGTCCAGATCCAGCAATTAATAGATCACAATACTCATATTTATGTTCATATCTTTCCTTGTCATGTTCTTTTGATGCAACGCCAAAACCTGCTGCTTTTCTGATAAATGGTTCGTATATTCTGTACCAAAAGCTTCTCGGCCACATAAATGTTTTGTAATAAAAACCTGCTGGTAAAAATATATTCAAAAAATTATTTATTGCACCAATATCAAAATTAACACTTGGCCAACAATTCACACTCTTCGCTTCTAAACCCTCAAATAATTCCTGTTCTGTAGCTCTTACGTTTGGTTCTGTTTCACCATTTCTATATAATTGAACAATTGCATACGGCTCGTCGACACCTGCACCAAAAAAACCTCTAGGTCTATGATATTTGAAACTTCTTCCTACTAAATGAACACCATTAGCAATTAAAGCAGATGCCAATGTATCCCCCTCATACCCAAAATATTTTTTTCCATTAAATTTAAATGAAAGTTTTTTTTCTCTATTTACTAATCCGATTTTATCTAATCTATAATTTTGTCTCATTATCCAACTTTTTCTTCTGATTTATAAGTATTAAATATTTCATGTGTTGAGGTATCTCTTAGAACTTTTATCCATTGTCTACATCCAGATACATGATGCCAAAGTTCTAAATGTTTTCCTCTTGGGCTTTTTCTTAGATATACAAACTCATCCCACTCTTGATCTGAAATTTCTTTGTTAAGTTCTGGTCTTTTTACAGAAGCATCTCCACCATAAGCAAATTCATTTTGAGATCGTAATCCACAATGTGGGCACTTGATGTAAAGCATTTAAGAAATCCAAGTTTTTGTTCCAAGACCTTTTTCATCTATGAGATGACCAGTACTAAATCTATCTAATCTAAAACCAGCGTTTAATTCGTGAACTCTATCTTGAGCTATTGTGTGTGCAAAAGTAAAACCTGATGCTGGTGTTGCTTTAAATCCACCATAACACCATCCACAATTTAAATATAATCCTGCAATATGAGTTTTGTCAATTATTGGTGATCCATCCATTGACATATCCATTATACCACCCCAGGTTCTTAACATATTTAATTTACTTAAAAATGGGAACATCGCAATTCCTTCTGTCAATACATGTTGAAGTGTTGGTAAATTTCCTCTTTGCGCATAACTATTATATCCATCCAAATCTCCACCCATTACCATTTCACCTTTGTCAGATTGACTACAATAAAAATGTCCGGCACCAAAAGTTACTACATGATCAAGAATTGGCTTGATTGGTTCAGAAACGCAAGCTTGCAATAAATGGGTTTCAATTGGCAATGTCATATTTAACATTTCTGCTAGAATTGAAGTACTACCAGCAACACATAAGCCAACTTTTTTAGTTTTAATATCTCCTCTTGAGGTTTTAATTCCTTGAATTTTTCCATTACTAACATCAAACCCAGTAACTTCGCAATGCTGAATAATATCTACTCCCATAGAGTCAGCTTGTCTTGCGTAACCCCAAGCAACTGCATCGTGTCTAGCAGTTCCTGCACTGGGCTGCATCAGTGCACCGAATATTGGGAATCTTACATTGTCAGAAAAATCTAAAACTGGAACTTTCTTTTTTACTTCTTCTCTATCGAGCAATACTGCATCAATACCATTTAATCTCATAGAGTTTCCTCTTCTTGCGTATGCGTTCATTTGTGCATCAGAATGCGCAAGATTAATAATTCCTCTTGGGGAGAACATTATATTGAAGTTTAAATCTTGAGACATGCTTCTCCACAAGTCCATCCCTTTCTCATAAAAAAGACCGTTTTCATCGTGCATGTAATTTGATCTGATAATAGTTGTATTCCTCCCAACGTTTCCACCACCAATCCATCCTTTTTCTATAACGGCAATATTTGTAATTTTGTGCTCTTTAGCTAAATAATATGCTGTGGCTAAGCCATGACCTCCACCCCCAATTATGACTACGTCATATTCTTTTTTTGGTGTTGGATCTTTCCAGGCAACTTCCCAACCTTTGTGACCTGAGAATGCATTTTTTATTAAGCTTAAAAATGAATATTTTTGCATAAATTATTATAACTAATTTTAATTTATTTCTTTAAAAATTATATAATAAAGTATAGAAATCTGTTCCATAATATAAAGCTTAAAGAAAGCATATATGGGCGCAGTCAAATCAGACATCGAAATAGCAAGAGCCGCAAAAATGAAGCCTATTAAGGATATTTTAGGCAAGATCAAAGTTCCAGATAATAATAGCAGCTTTAGTCCTATGGGTAGGCATATTGCTAAAATAAACCTTGAATACTTGAATAAATTAAAAAATAAAAAAGATGGACATCTAATTTTAGTAACCGCTATTACACCTACTCCTGCGGGAGAGGGAAAAACAACTACCTCTGTTGGGTTACATGATGGGCTTAACAAAATTGGTAAAAAATCAATAGTATGTTTAAGAGAGCCTAGTCTCGGACCATCGTTTGGTATGAAGGGAGGTGCTGCTGGAGGTGGTTATGCTCAAGTAGTACCTATGGAACAAATTAATTTACATTTTACTGGAGACTTTCATGCCATTACATCAGCTCATAATTTGCTATCTGCTTTAATTGATAATCACATCTATTGGGGTAACAAACTTAAAATTGATGATAAGAGAGTTGTTTGGAAAAGAGTTATGGATATGAATGACAGAGCTTTAAGGTTCATAAATATTAATACTAAAGGTGTTGCAAAAGAATTTCCAAGAGAAGATGGCTTTGATATCACAGTTGCATCAGAGGTTATGGCAATTTTTTGCTTATCAAATGATCTAAAAGATTTGGAAAAGAGAATCGGAAATATAACAATCGCATATAATACTGATGGCAAACCTATTTATGCAAAAGATCTAAATGCCCAAGGACCAATGACTGTTCTTTTAAAAGATGCAATAAGACCGAACGTAACCCAAACTTTAGAAAATAATCCTGCATTAATCCATGGAGGACCTTTTGCTAATATTGCGCATGGATGTAATTCGGTAATTGCAACAAAGTCTGCTTTAAAACTTGCTGACTATGTTGTTACAGAGGCTGGGTTTGGTGCAGATCTAGGTGCTGAAAAATTTTTAGATATTAAATGTAGAAAATCAAACTTAAAACCAAGTTGTGTGGTTATTGTTGCAACAATAAGAGCCTTAAAAATGCATGGAGGTGTTGAAAAAGAAAATTTAAAAATCGAAAATGTTGAGGCACTAAAAAAAGGATTGGTAAATTTGGAAAGACACATAAATAATATAAAAAAATTTGGATTAACACCAATTGTAGCTGTTAATAGTTTCATTTTAGATACAAAAAAAGAAATATCCGCTGTAAAGGATTTTTGTAAAAGTCAAAAGGTTGAAGTCAGCGAATCTACACATTGGGCAGATGGTGGAAAAGGTGCAAAAGATTTAGCTAAAAAAGTTGTTAAAATATGCAAAGTTTCAAAAAAGAAAAATTTTAAGTTTTTATATGAGGATAATCAATCATTGTGGAGCAAAGTGGAAACTATTGCAAAAGAGATATACAAAGCAAGTTCAATTACTTCAGATGAAAATGTAAAAAAACAGTTAAAAATATTTGAGGATAATGGATATGGAAAATTACCTGTCTGTATAGCTAAAACTCAGTACAGTTTTTCAGTTGATCCTAAATTAAAAGGGGCTCCTACAGGTCATGAAATTTCTATAAGAGAGGTAAGATTATCATCTGGTGCTGAGTTTATTGTTGTAGTTTGTGGATCAATTATGACAATGCCTGGTTTACCAAGAGTTCCTGCCGCTGATAAAATAAAACTAAATAAAAAAGGTGATATAGAGGGATTATTTTAAACCTAAACCGTCCCAAAAATCTTTTGCTAAATTTTTTCCTGTAAGATCTTTAAATTGAGGTAATCCAGTTGGAGATGTAACGTTTATATCTCCAATGAGGTAACCATCAATTAAATCTATTCCTGCAAAATAAATTTTATCTTTTATTAAACTTTTGCTGATTAATGAGGAAATTTTTAATTCTTTTTTACTTAAGCCAGTTTTAAATGCTGTTCCACCTTGTGAAATATTTGATAAGTTAGATCCTGCTCTTGGAACTCTTTTAATTGCGCCTTTTACTTTACCCTTAATTATAAATACTCTTTTGTCTCCAAATTTTACTTTATTTAAATATTTTTGGACCATCAAATAATTATATTTTTTAATAAACAAAGATACTTTTGGTTTAGAAAATTTTTTTGTTAAAAAGAGTATATTTTTTCCTGCGTAACCATCTAAAGGTTTTATTACGATTTTCTTATATTTTTTGTAATGTTTGTGAATGTCCTTAATACTATTTGAAAAAATAGTCGGAGGCATAAATCTTAAAAATCGTGAAGAGTAAAATTTTTCAGATACATTTCTTATCGCAGATGGATTATTAATAACTTTTTTTTGATCAATATTATCCAAAAAATATGTAGAATTAATATAATTCATATCAAATGGTGGATTTTGCCTTATTAAAATAAAAGCAGCTTTTGAAATATTAAATTTAATTTTTTTATTTATTTTATAAAAATTTTTTTTACCTTCAAAAAAATATACCAGATGACCTTGAGCCTGGAGTTTAGAATTTATTATACTTAAATTGTCAGCTTCATACCAAAAAACTTTAAAACCTCTTTTTTGAGCCTCAATTGCTAATTGTAAAGACGTATCTGTTAATGGATTAATTGTTTTTAGGTTGTTAGATTGTATTGCTATAATTTTTTTCATTGATTTAGATTTTTAAGTGAATCCTCAGCTTTTGTACTTTTTTTAGTGATCATGCTACTAACATTTTTAAGATATATTTCTTCATTATTTTTTTTTGAGTTTAATTGATTTCTAAATTTTAATCCCTCTTTTGATAGTTTTAAAAAAATATCCGACCATTCTAAAATACTTTTCCCATCTATTTCTGTGCCAAAACCTTTTGATGGACTATTAAAATATGCTTCTAAAATGTCTTTTTTTTTCCATTTATTTATAATTTCATATGTTTCATTTAAATTTCCATAAAGAAGTCCTATTAAAAATGCTGGACCAGCACAATGACAGTCCCATTCGCACGCATCCAAAGATCTTATTTCTATGTAGCTTTTTAATCTTACTTCGGTAAAAATTGTGGATAGATGCAATTCAAGATTACTTTTGTCAGCTTCATCTTGTTTTATTAAATCAGAATATGTTTTACCATCTGGAAATAAATATTCGTTATTTTTTTGATAAAATAACAGTGGATAATTTAAAACAAAATCTGCATATTTTTCATAAGACATTTCTTCAAGAAAAATTTCAGGCAATCCAGCTCTAGAAGTGTTTTGCCAAACTTTCGAACGATAAGATAAATAACCACTGAATTTGTTTTCTTTGATTGCAGAATTAGAAAATAATGCGATGCTTATTGGTGTTAGATAAGATGCAACTTTAAATTTTTTTTTAAAATCTTCTTCATTCTTGTAGTCAATATTTATCTGAGTACCAGCTGTTTGATACATCATTTCTAAGCTTAGAGAACCATTTTTTGGCATTTCTTTTGTCATTACTCTGTATCTTTTTTTTGGATTATTTGGAATTTTATCAATACTCGAAAATGGATCGAAGCCTACTGATAAAGTTTTTAAATCAAAATTTTCACATGCTAAATTTAATTTTTCTTGAAATTCATATGACTCGGAACAGACTTCATGAATATTAGATAATTGACTACCAGATAATTCTATTTGATTTCCTGGTTCTAGAGTAATCATTTTTCCATTTTTTTTTAAACCAATAATATTTTCATCTTCTTTAATAGGTTCCCAATTAAATTTTAAGGTAAAAAAATTGAAAATTTTTAATAAATCAGAGTAATCTGCCCTTTCATTACTTTTTTTTTTAAATAGAAATTTTTCATTCTCAACACCAATAAATTGATCTGGTTTATTACCTGAAATAAAATGTTCTATTATTTGTTGCTTAGATTTAATTTTCATTTAAATAATCAATCCAATTTTTCAATTCGATCATTCTTAAATCCCTATTTGATATTTGATTTTCTTGCTCTATCATTTGAACATGATTATCAATTTCTTTTTGATCTTCAAAAGCCTTCTTTTCAATTAATCTATCAGTTCTAAAATGGATTAATCTTATCATTTTATCGTATGATATCTCTGGGTGATATTGTATACCCCAGATATCACACTCATTAATTTTAAAATTTAGTCCTTGCACTTTATTAATTTTGTTTGATGATAAAAGTATTGCGTTATCTGGAATTTTTGAAACTTCGTCAAAATTAAATGCAGGGGTGTTAAAATTATTTTTTTTATTTTTATAAAGAGGATGTTTTAGCCCGTTATCATTTATTTGTATTTGATGAGCGATTCCCCTATGTGTTCCTTTTTGACATTTCCTTACTTCTCCACCTGCTGCTGTAACAGCAACTTGCATACCCCAACATATTGCAAGAATTTTTTTTATTTTTTTTTGAGACTCTTTCATAAATTCAATTTGTCTACGAATTTCAATTGTATCATTATAAATATTTAAGCTACTGCCGCCCCAAATAAGACCATCGTACTCCTCAAGGTTTTTAATATTTTCAAAAACTTTAGGATCTGATGAAGGATTTGCTACATCAATTTCTAAATTTTTTGTAAAATATGCAATACTATCTTTTAAACTTTCTGTGTGTGTTTGAATGCCAGCATTAGTAAATTGCTGATTTTCCTCTTTAAGATTACCCTCTACTATTAGTATTTTTTTCATGAAAATAAATTACCTTTCATACTGTGGTCATATAATTTTTTCATATCCTCTAAATTTAACAATCTAGGATTTGTCGCAGTTGAAGGATCTTCAAGAGCCATTTTTGATAACATTTCTAAATCAAATTTATCTTCGCTGATAACTTCTGATAAAGCATGTGGGATATTTAAATCTTTTCTTAGTTCTAAGATCCAATCCAAAAAACATTTAAAATCTTTTTTTAAACCAAGGAAATCACAAATAGATACTATTCTTTTTTCTATAAATTTTTTATTATAAGTGAGTACATAAGGCATAAAAATTGCATTGGATAATCCATGATGTAAATTAAATTGAGCGTTTACTGGGTGACTTAATGAATGAATTGCACCAAGGCCTTTTTGGAACGCAGTAGATCCCATGCTTGCTGCGGCCAACATATCTGACCTTGCTTCTAAATTTTTTCCATCTTTAACAGCAGTCATTAAAGATTTTTTTGTCAATCTTATACCTTCTATCGCTATACCATCGGCCATTGGGTGAAATCCAGGAGCGCAAAAAGCCTCTAAGTTATGCGCTAAAGCATCCATTCCTGTTGCAGCAGTTAATCTAGGAGAAAGATCCAAAGTTAAAACCGGATCTAAGATTACAATCGAAGGTAAAAATTTAGGATGAAAAATTATTTTTTTTACCCCAGTTTCATTATTAATTATCGCTGATGCTCTTCCAGTTTCTGAGCCTGTACCTGCTGTAGTGGGTACGGCTATTATAGGTGCGATATTATCGTTGTTCGCTCTTTTCCAATAATCACCTATATCCTCAAAATCCCAAATTGGTCTTGTTTGACCAGACATAAACGCTATTGCTTTTCCAACATCCAATCCACTTCCACCACCAAAAGCTATTACGCCATCACAGTTATTTTTTTTAAATTCTTTAACACCTTTATCAACATCATCACCATTAGGGTTGCCAGAAAAATTGGAAAAAATATTTAAGTTTTTGAATTCTTTTTCAATAATTTTAATTATATTTTTTACAAAATCTAAACCTGCTAAATCTTTGTCTGTGACAAACAATGGCTTTTTAATTTTAAGACTTTTGCATGCAGAATTAATTTCAATTATTCTATTATTACCGACCCAGACGGTTGTTGGGTAGTTCCAATTAGATTTCATAAAATTTACAATTTTTTTAAATTTAATTTTTTATTTTTTAATAAAGATCTAAGTAAATTGATCATTAAAGGTATTTTTTGTAAATTAATTTTTTTAAAAATAAACGGTCCAATTTCTCTGGCCAATTGTTCTCCTTCAACTGTATCTTTAAACATAAATTTTTTCTTAGCGGATTTGAATGTAAAACCTTTTCCTAAATAATCACCCATTTTACTATTTCTTCCCCCAGCAGCGCTTACATATAAATCACCAACACCTGCTAGACTTTCGACTGTGGTTTCTTTACCATTAAAATATTTTGTTAGATATTTCATTTCCAACAGAGATTTTTGAAATAAACCTGAAGACATATTTAAAGATTGACCTGCACCTATAACCATAGCATAAATATTTTTTATTGCCGAACAAACCTCAACACCAATTATATCTGTCGAATATTCAACTAAATAATAATTCGTTGAAATTAATTTTCCAATTTTTTTTGCTATATTAATGTTTTTATTTGCGATAATTACTTCGGTCTGATTTTTTTTTGCTAGTTCTTTTGCTAAACATGGGCCTTTTAAGACTGAAATATTTTTATTCTTAGTGTCAATTTTAATTTGCTCAGAAATTGTTAAAATTTTATTTCTTTTTTTGTCATATTTTAAACCTTTTGTTAAAATTAATATTGGTGTTTTATTTTTAATATTTTTTAATTCCTTACTTATGAAATTGATTCCTGGTAAACTAAGTGCAATAACTATCAAATCAAACTTTTCTTTTAAAAGTTCTTTTGAAAATATTCTAAATTTAAGTTTTTTTGGTAGCTTTATTTTTAATACTGAATGAAATTTATTTTTTGATTTAAGATTATTTATAAATTGTTTGCTATAAGGTTCAGTAATTGTAACATTATTTTTATTATCTAAACAAGGAATCGTAAAAGCTGATCCCATTGCACCGCCACCAATTACTAATATTTTTGCCATAACAAAATTATGCTAAAGTTTTTTTAATTGCTTGTTGCCAACCTTGCAATAACTTATTTCTGTAACTTTTATTGAATTTTGGTTTAAAGTCTCTATCTTTTTTCCAATTTTGTTTAATATCACTGATGGATCTATAAATACCAGTTTGATAACCAGCCATATAGGCAGCTCCTAAAGCAGTAGTTTCATTAATTTTTGATCTGGTAATCTTAATTTTTAAAATTTCTGATAGAAATTGAACAAACCAATTATTTGAAACCATACCACCATCAACCTTAACACTTTTAGGATTTAAACCATCTTTTCTCATTGATAAGAATAAATCAGAAGTTTGATAAGCAACAGACTCAATTGTTGCTCTTACTAAATCTCTCCAATCACTATCCCTTGTAAGACCCGTGATTAAACCTCTTGATTTGGAATTCCAGTATGGGGCTCCCAGACCTGTGAAAGCTGGCACAACATAAACACCTTTACTATTTTTTTTTGATTTCACGATCTTTTCAGTCTCATATGCATTATCTATTAGCCTGATTTTATCTCTAAGCCATTGCACACCAGCACCTGCAATAAATATAGACCCTTCTAAAGCATATGTAGTTTTATTATTTATTCTGTAACAAATTGTAGTTATTAATTTATTTTTTGACATGATCTTTTTTTCACCAGTATTCATTAATAAGAAGGCTCCTGTACCATAGGTGCTTTTGACTGATCCTTTTTCAAAACATGCTTGACCTATTGCTGCTGCTTGCTGGTCGCCCAATACAGCAGAAATTTTTATTTTTTGTCCAACAATTTTCTTGCTTGTAAAACCAAAATCATCAGCAGAATTTTTAACAGTTGGAAGAATTTTTTCATTGAGTTTGAATATTTTTAAAATATCTTTATCCCATTTGTTACTTGTAATATTAAAAAGCATTGTTCTTGAGGCATTTGTAGCATCTGTTGCGTGAATTTTACCATTGGTTAATTTCCAAATCAAAAAGGTATCTATTGTACCAAACAGCAACTCATTTTTTTTAAATAATTTTTTAGCTTTTGGGACGTTGTCTATTATCCATTTTATTTTTGTTGCAGAAAAGTATGGGTCTAAAAATAAACCAGTTTTTTTTCTAATTAACTTTTCTTTTTTTTTAATTTTTTTGCAGTAGTTTTCTGTTCTTCTGTCTTGCCAAACAATTGCATTATAAACTGGTTCACCTGTTCTTTTATCCCAGCATACGGTTGTTTCTCTTTGATTGGTAATTCCTAAGGCTTTAATATTTATTTTTAACTTCTTTGATTTTAACAAAACATTTTTTGTGACTTTGATTGTTGTCGACCAAATTTCGTTGGGATTATGTTCTACCCATCCGTTTTTTGGAAAAAATTGCTTAAACTCTATTTGAGATGAAATTAATTTTTTGCCACTTTTTGAAAAAATAATTGCTCTAGATGATGTGGTTCCTTGATCAATGGCAAGTATTCCATTCACAAAATACTAATCCTGCCCTAACAATTTCTTTTGTTTTTCAGCCCAAGTACGTATTAAATTATCAACTGCAAGTCCAATAAATGCTACACATAATCCCAACATCAAACCATTGCCGGTTCCTTGTCTGTCAGATAATGCTTTAAGTATATATTGTCCAAGATCGGTTGTCCCAATCATTGCTCCAATAATTACCATAAACAATGCAAATACGACTGTTTGATTTATTCCAAGCATCATGTGTGGAAAGGCTAAGGGTAGTTCTATTCTCATCCATCTTTGAAGTCTATTAACTCCTGACATTGAGCCTGCATCATGTAATGCTGATGGAACACTTCTTAATCCTTCTATTGTGTATCTTGTTGCAGGTATTGTTGCATAAATTACAACTGCAATTAAAACAGAAGTGTCTGTTACTCCAAATAACATAATTACAGGTATTAGGTAAATAAAAGATGGAAATGTTTGAAGTGTGTCACACACCGCTAATGTAATTTTAGTGCTTGTTTTGCTTTGTGCACTTAAAGTTCCAATTATTATACCTAAAATACCTGAAACAATTACACCGAATGTTGCCATATACATGGTTATTAACGCTCTATCCCACCACTCAGTTAGAGCTATAAATAATGTAAAGCTTCCAACAACAATTGCAGATCTTATTCCTCCAATAATATAACCAGCACCCATAAAAAGTACAAAAGTAGCTACAGCTGGCATTCTTAAGAAGGCATTTTTCATAGGAATTAAAACTTGTGTAATTAACCAAGTATTAAAAACTTTTAGTGGATCAAAAAAGTTATCAAGTATCCAATCTACACCAGAATTCCAAAATGCTTCTGTAGATATTCCTTTATTGTGTGGAACAATAAACAGATAATTAAATCCTTCTTTGAAATAGAATGTTCCAATATATGATAAAATGTATCCAGCTATGACCACTCCGACAAAAATCATAAAATATTTATTTCTTTGAAAGAAAGTTGGATTTTCAAAATAATTTATTTGTTTGTTTGCCCAAGCCAATGACATTTTATCTAATAAAACAGCGATTAGTGTTATACATATTCCTGCTTCTAAAGCTAAACCTATTCGTAATTGGTTCAAAGCTAATAATAAATTCCAGCCTAGTCCTTTTGCTCCAATAAAAGATGCAATAACAGCCATTGCTAAACACTGCATGATAACTTGGTTAACACCAATTAAAATATCTCTACGAGCCGTTGGTATTAGTACTTTAAATAAGAGTTGGAAATTACTACATCCGCTCATCTTTCCAGCCTCTATAACTTCTGGTGAAACTTTTCTGAGTCCTAGCAAAGTCAATCTGACCATAGGAGGTGTAGCAAAAATAATAGTTGCTATTGCTCCAGCATGGTCACCAATACCAAATAAAACCATTATTGGAACTAAATAGGAATAGTGTGGCATGGTTTGTGCAACGTTAAGAAGTGGGTTTAAAATATTTTCAACTCTTTTACTTCTGTATGCCCATATTCCAAATCCTAATCCTAATAAGAAAGATATTGGCGCTGCAACCATTACAAATGATAAAGTTTGCATTGAAGGTTTCCATTGACCAAATGCTGAAATATAAATCATGGTTAATCCAGCAAAGATAGCAAGATTCCTGCCATTTAATTTATAACCTAAAACTACAGCTGCACCAGCAACAATAGTCCAAGGAAGGCCCGGTAATTCTGCCCAAGGATTTTTATCTAACCAATCCCAGCTAGTAAATGCTACAACAGTTTCAACACCTCCAATTAAAATTTCTCTTATGAACTCAATCATGAAAAGCATTGATCTAGAAATAATTCTTGTAATATGAAGAACAACTGGACGAGATTTTGTCTCCTGAATATCGCTATCAAAATATTCTATAGGTGCCCATTCATTTAATAGAAAAAAAACTGAGTCATTTATCCATCCAGGCATCCATGCTATAAAAGCAGGTAATCTCCAAAACACACTGTATTTTGTTTGATCTAATTTATCTTTATCAATAAATTCAGTTCCAGCTTTCGCAAATTCATATCCATCAGGAACCTCTATTGCAAAACATAATCCAAAGAACACTAATAACAAAAATGACCATTGGACAGCTTTAGGATATTTTTGAAGAAAAGCCATAATACTTTATTTTTTTTCTTTACCTTGCCCAAAAACAGTTTGGATTATTTTTGAAGGTTTTACACTTCCAACTACATTATTATTTTTATCTATCACACTCACCGGTTTATCCTGACTTAAAATTTTTTCAGCCACAGTTTCAATTATAGCATCTTTTGAAACAGTGATATTGTCAGCATTTTGTCCCCCTGAAGATTTGTCCATTACAGCTTCGATCTTTAAAACTTTTTCTCTTGGCACTTCTTGAGTGAATTTTCTAACATATTCAGTTTTTGGATTTAAAACTATGTCTGCTGGAGTATCTAATTGTTCAATTAAACCATCCTTCATAATTGCTATTCTATCAGCAAGCCTTAGTGCTTCGTCAAAATCATGTGTGATAAATAGAATTGTTTTATTCAAAACTCCTTGAAGTCTGAGAAATTCATCTTGCATTTCTTTTCTAATTAAAGGGTCGAGGGCAGAAAAAGGTTCATCTAAAAACCAAATATCAGGTTCAACTGCAAGTGAACGAGCTATACCTACTCTTTGTTGTTGACCTCCAGATAACTCTCTTGGAAAATAATTTTCTCTACCTTTTAAACCAACAAGCTCAACCATTTCTACTGCTTTTTGAATACTCTCATTAGTTTTACTTCCTTTTATTTGCAAAGGGAAAGCTATGTTTTCCAAAACTGTTTTGTGGGGAAGTAGGGCAAAACTCTGAAACACCATTCCCATTTTATTTCTTCGTAATTCAATTAATTGTCTCTCGTTCATTGCGAGAAGATCTTGACCTTCAATAAATATTTTCCCTCCAGTTGCGTCAGTCAAACGAGATATGCATCTTAACAATGTTGATTTACCCGAACCAGATAAACCCATAACCACAAGCATTTCACCTTTAGAAACCTCAAATGAAGCATTATTAACACCAACAATACATCCTGCGTCCTGAAATGATTTTGCATCTACGTTACCATTTGCGTTTTGAAGCATTTTTTTGGCATTAGTTCCAAAAATTTTGTAAACAGACTCACATTTAATTACTGGTGTAGAAGACATATTTAAATAATTATACTATTATTATTGGTGTATTCTCCATCTAAAAATTTTTAATAAAATAAACCCTAGTATCTATACTTGTTCTTAAAAATCCAAGTGCCTCACCCTCAACTGTTACTGAGTCTGAAGTTCCTTCTAAAGGTTTTACCGTAAATTTTGCAAAACATTTATTTTTACTATCGTTCCAATTAACTGCATATTTTCCGGTAGTGCCCCCATTTGCTGTATATAGATTAAATGCTTTAGCATCTGTAATGTTCGCACCCATAATTGCTCTTTGTGTAATAATCTTAGTATTATTGCATACGATTTTATATTCTTCTGCTGAAAGCTTTCTTCCTTTATCACTTTCATAAAACGTTAGTACTCCTCTTGGTAAACTCTCAATAAATTCATTTGCTTGTTCTTGAATTTTTTTTTCTTCAGCAATTTTTTTTTCAGCATTTGGATCTGGTCCAAAAAAAATGTTAAGTACAAAAAATGTAAAGAAAATTACAATTGTTAAACTAACTAAACCTATTGAATTTTTATAATTTTCAGACAATCTATAGATGTTACTTAACATGGTTACCCTCGTTCCATGTACCTTCCATTACTTTGCCATCAGACCAGGTAAAAACTCCTTTGCCATGCATTTTACTATTTTTCCACTCTCCTTCATAAGTGGAACCATCGGGGAATTTTAACTTTCCAATACCATGCCATTTACTGTCATTAAATTCACCTTCATAAACATATCCATTTGGCCATGTTTCAATACCTTTTCCTTTTTTTGACCCATTAACCCAATCACCAACATAGGTTGTTTTATCAGTGTAAGTCCATGTTCCAAAACCATTATTACAATCTCCATCGGTACATCCTGATTTTTTTGCAAAACTAATATTGGAAAATATAAAGCTTAAAGTTATATAAATTAAAATCTTTCTCATTGCTTTTATAAACTACACTAAAATAAAAAAAAAATCTCCCCTAGTAAAACTAGGGAAGATTTTAATTTGATTTTAAGTTGAAATAAAGTGATTACTTAGTCCAACTTTGCCATACAGACTTATTGTCAGCTAACCATTTTTTTGCAGCATCTTCATGAGACATCTTATCTTCGTCAACTAAAGCAGCCATTGCTCCAATTTGACTTGTGTTAAAAGATAATTTCTTGAACATTGCTGCAGCTGCTGGATGAGTTTTTGGAAAGTTCTCGTTAACAGCTTTTTTTAAATAGCCATCAGGAGCTCCACATTTTCCATCACCACCGTCTACAGGTCTACAACCATCATAGTATGGTGGAAAATCTATAAAAGTAAAACCAGCACCATCAGTAAAGTTTGGTGTCCAGTTGAAAATTATAGTTCCTCTTCCTTCTTTTTTAGCTGCTTTAAGTTCTGCCCAAAGTGCATCTGCACCACCAGCAAACTTAACAGTCCATAGATCACCTAATCCAAGAGCTTCAATTCTTTGAGGTATTAGGTCTCCGTGCCAACTTTGAGGACCTTCAAGCATTCGTCCTTTTCCACCAGAGTCTGGTGTTGCAAAATTTTTAGCACAATCTGGATTCTTTAAAGCGTTCCAATCTGGTAGACCAGGACAATATTTTACAGCCCAATCAGGATAACCCATATCCTCAATTGTTCTTGCTTCATGATCACCCCAATCTAAAACTCCGCCCTTATCTCGAGCAGTGTCAAAAGATTTTCCAAATGCAGATTCCCAAACTTCGTGTGATAAAGTTACGTCTCCAATTCTTATAGATTCGTAAACAGCTTGAGAGTCAGCTGGAACGTATTTAACGTTATTACCCATGCTCTCCATAATTCCACCGATCACATACGCCATAACTACTTGGCTCGACCAGTTGTGTGTTGGTATAACAATGGGTTTTTTACTATCTGCTGAGTTTGCAACTCCAACGAAAGAAACCATTGAAATCACTAAAGCAGATATAAGAGATATTATTTTTCTCATTATTTTCCCCTTTCTTAATATATTAAGTGAGTAATTATGTGCCTAAGAAAATGTATAGTCAACAAGAACATATATATATAATATATAAGTGTTTATGATTGCTTATGAGTAGTGAATTATTTCAAATAAGAGAACCCGGATTGAACGTGTTGCCACCTGGAGTTGAAAGATATGTGGTTAATGGTGGCGGTTTAACAGGAATACAGTTATTTCCTGATGATGAAATTGAAATAGTTAATAATGAGGGAAATCAAATCTGTGAGATAGCAGTATTCAATAAAGATGGCAATTCAGATCTTTCACTGCTTAGCTTAAAAGAGATTAAAGACAGTGCAGAAATAAAAAAAATTTTATCATCAAAAGATGAGACTTCTAGAGTTGCAGCTTATCAATTAAAAAAAAGAAACCTAAACATAAAGAACTCAAAGTCAGCAATAGTTTTTGATAAAGATGCATCGTGGGGTGAGAAATTAAAATTTAAATCAAAAGACAAGTGTTACAGTATTTTTGCAGCACCAGGACCTGCAATGCTCGTACATGAACAAAACCCACCTACTGATTTAACAATTTTCATTAAAAGAGCAAATATAGTTAATGATAAAGAGCATTCCATAATTCCTGATCCTGTTTTTGATCCATTAAATGAAACTAACATCGATAAACAAACTGCAATCTCATTTGAAGTTAAAGAGGGAGACTATATTCAAATTATATGTCCAACAGGTAGACAGTGTTCTGACTTTGTAGCTTTTGATACAGCAAAGCTTGAAAAGGGTGTTGAGAAAGGGCTTGACTGGCAAACAACAAGAACTTTTATGGGTAATACTTTTCCTGGCCCTGGTTTATACTCAAAGTTTTACGACACAGATCATGAGCCTTTAGTTGAGGTAATAAGAGACACTGTTGGTAGACATGATACTTTTAATCTTGCATGCACATCAAAATATTATGAAGATGCTGGATATTTTGGTCATCCAAACTGCTCAGATAATTTAACAGGTGCAATGCAAAAATATGGCGTACAAAAACAAAAAGGCTGGCATGCGATTAATCTTTTTTTCAACACCTCAGCTGGAGGGCAAAATACAGTTCTATCTGATGAATCTTTTGCTCGCCCAGGAGATTATGTAATAATGAAGGCTCTAAAAAATTTAACATGTGGTACATCAGCATGTCCAAGTGATATTGATCCATGTAATTCGTGGAATCCGACTGATATTTTTGTTAGAACTTATGATAAAAATAAAGAATTTACAAAATCATTTGCTTTTAGAATGAAAACAGACGCAGAACCAAAATTAACAAAAAATACAGGTTTTTACGAAAGAACATCAAAACTAACAAGAAACTTTGTTGATGCAAGAGGTTATTGGTTACCAAATGATTACACTAAGCATGGTGTGATAAATGAATATACAGCGTGTAGGGAAAAAGCTGTTGTTATTGACTTATCTGCTTTAAGAAAATTTGAAATTCTTGGACCTGATGCTGAAGAATTAATGAATTACACTTTAACAAGAAATGTAAAAAAATTATCGATTGGTCAAGTTGTTTATTCATCAATGTGTTATGATAATGGATTTATGTTTGACGATGGTACGCTTTTAAAAATGAGCGATCATGGATTTAGATGGATTTGTGGTGATGAATATGCGGGCGAATGGTTAAAAGAACAAGCTAAGAAAAAGAATTATAAAGTAAGAATAAAAAATTCAAGCGATCAAATAAGCAATATTTCGTTGCAAGGTCCAAATAGTAGAAAAATATTAGAAAAATTTATTTGGACACCACCAACTCAGCCAAAAATATCAGAATTACAATGGTTTAGATTTACAATTTGTAGAATAAAAGAATTAAGTGGAATACCTCTTCTTGTATCAAGAACAGGATATACTGGAGAATTGGGTTATGAAATTTGGTGCCATCCATCTGATGCTCCAAAGGTCTGGGACGTTGTAATGGATGCTGGTAAGGACGAAGGATTGATACCTGCTGGTTTTGGAGCACTTGATCTTCTTCGAATTGAAGCTGGGCTGATATTGTTTGGA
Source organism: uncultured Pelagibacteraceae bacterium (assembly GCA_902580275.1). GTDB lineage: Bacteria > Pseudomonadota > Alphaproteobacteria > Pelagibacterales > Pelagibacteraceae > Pelagibacter. The sequence goes on from CACHJZ010000001.1 coordinate 98,839, forward strand.
AATGAATTTGATGGACAAGTTGATCCATTTGAAGCTGGTGTTGGATTTACAGTTCCTCTTAAAACTAAAAACGAAGATTTTATTGGAAAAGATATTTTGATTAAAAGGAAAGAAAATCCTCAAAAAAAAATGGTTGGTTTAGAACTTGCAGGAAAAGAAAAAGCTAATCACGGTGATTGTGTTCATATTGGAAGATCACAAGTTGGTATTATTACAAGTGGGTGTATCTCTCCAACTTTAAATAAAAATATAGCACTTTGTAGAATAGATGTCGGACATTCGGAATTAGATACAGAAGTTGAGGTTGGAAAAATAGATGGTCATCAAAAAAGGATACCAGCAAAAATAGTTCCTTTTCCACACTACGATCCAAAAAAATTAAAAGTAAGATCATAATGAGTAAAACTACTAAGGATCTTCTTGAATTTTGGGAAGATCAAATGAAGGAGTCTCACACGTCAAGCAACTATTTTTTTAGAAAATCACCATCTCATTATCATATGATGCTACTTGTAATGAGTGCGTATAAACTTAAACAAAATTTATCAGTAGAGGAATTAAAAACAAAGCTATTTAAAACCTCACGACCTAAATCGGCATTAATAATTAATGAGGCATGTGAAAAAGGTTTTTTCTATTTAGAGAAAACTTCTAATGATCAAAGAAAAAAGTTTATTAGACCTAGCAAATCTTTTGTAAACGAATTTAATGATTATCTAAATACCTTAAAAAATTTAAGCTTTTAGTGGTTAAACTCTTAGTTGTAAAACTACTTATAAATTTTATATATAAAAAAAAATATATACTTCTGTCGCAGGAAAAATAAAAATTGAGATATGTCATTACCGACAAAAGCAAAAGTAGTTATCATAGGTGGTGGAATTCACGGTCTAAGTACTGCCTGGAAATTATCTCAAAAATATAAAAATCCAAACGACGTAGTAGTTTTGGAAAAGAAAGATACCGCAGCAGGAGCGAGTGGAATTGCATGTGGTGTTGTAAGAAATAATTATTTTCAGCCAGCCATGAGAGAATTAATGGCACACTCTGTTAGCGTTTGGGAAAGCGATCCTAAAGCATTTAAATATAATCCAGTAGGATATTTGCAGATTTCACCTGAAGTGATGCATAAAGATGTTGCAAGCATTTATGAACAACAAAAAGCTATTGGCTATGAGTCAGATTTTATTGAGGGAGAAAAAGATTGTTTAAAATACATGAAAACAATCTTTGATGATTGGCAAGCAAAAGGAATTACATCTGTTCTTCATGAGAAAAAAGGTGGATATGCATTTAACAAAGACTCTATTAAAGCATTAGAAGTAAAAGCAAATAATAACGGAACTAATATTGTTAAAGGAGTTAAAGTTACTGGGTTTAAAAGGGGAAGTAACAGTAATGCAGTTACTGGTGTTGTAACAGATAAAGGGACTATCGACTGTGAACAGGTTGTTATTGGAGCAGGACCATGGGTAAGAGATTTTTGGAACATGTTAGAGCTTCCAAAGACAACTGACATAAAAGGCAAAGACGGAAAAATGCACGAAGTTGAAATGTGGAAGTATTGGTTTTTACAAGAAGGTGTTTTGGGAGTTGATAAAGATTACTTAAAAACAAATGACGGAAAGTTGCCTCCTGTAACGCATGTAGATACTGATGCACCTTTATATTCTGATAAAGATGGCAAATTAATTACAGATAAATTGTGGGGAATATATTACAAACCTGATATTGAGGGGCTAGGAGTTCAAGGTGGAACATCGCCTTATATTGTTGAGAAACATTTTGATAAAGTAAATGTCGACCCGTATGGAATAGAGTCTCCTGAGTATCAAACTACTGATAAATTTTCTGATATGTGGACTTCGGCTTTAGCTCATTGTCAAAAAAGATTTGAAGGGAAATCTCATCTATACAGAAAAGGACCATCAGGTGGTTTGGGATGCTTAACTCCAGACTCTTTTCCTATTTTTGATCGTTTTTTTGAAAATGTTTATATGATTGCTGATGCAAATCATGGTTATAAAATGATTGGTGTTGGACAACTTGTTGCTGAAGAAATTATGGGCCACGAAAGCGAATTATTGAAACCATTTAGATTCAATCGTTACGCGAAAGGAGAATTACACCCTACTTCGAACAGTCCTTTTCCATGGAGTTAGACTTACATTATGGACACTAAACTAAATATCCGATACTTTTGTTAAATAAAAATTCTTTAAGGGGGAAAAATGACTGATCTAGAAAAACACGTAAATCAACCTGGCAGAGCAAAATTAATCAAAAATGTTAGAGAAAAAATTAACGAATTAGGTATTACATATATTTATTTTCAATTCATTTCAGTAACTGGAAGAGTTGTAGGTAAAGGAATACCGGCAGATCATTGGGAAAGAACTGCAGAAAAAGGATTTCAATTAGTTTACGGAGCGACAGCAAACTTATTTCTAGATAGACACAATAATTACATTGGTTATGGGCCTGAGGCTATGGAACTTGTGGGTATACCTGACCCAGAAACATTTGTTCAGTTACCTTGGGATAAAAGAGTTGGAAGAGTTTTTTGTACTTGTTTTAGAAATAGAGAAGAAAGAAATAACCCAGGTGGCCACCTAACATCAGATTGTAGAGGAAACCTAAGAATTTTCATGGATGAATTCCAAAAGAAACATGGGTTAGAATTAAGAGTTGGAACAGAGCCAGAAATGATGTGGCTTACTAAAAACGAGGATGGAACACCAACTGGAAAAGGTTTCTCCAAACCTTTCTGTTATCACATAGATCAATTTGAATCTTTGAGACCAGTTTTCATGAAAGTAATTGAATATTCAAAAGCGATGGGTCTTGATATGATTCAAGGAGATCATGAAGATGCTCCTGGGCAATTAGAGTTAAATTGGACTTACGATAACGTACTTAGAAATGCAGATAGACTATCTACCTATAGACAAATTTGTGCTCAAGTCGCTAGAGAACATGGTCTAATTGCATGTTTCATGACTAAACCTTTTATGGGTGTTTCAGCTAGTGGATGTCACACAAACATGTCTTTATGGAAGGGTGGAAAAATTTCTGTAAATAAATTAGGTAATAAAAAATTACCTGGTGTTGAAGAAGTATTTAGTTATGTCTCAGGTGGAACTAACACGTTTATGCCTGACACAAAGGATATGCAATTACCAGGAAAAATTGGATTACAATCAATAGCTGGAATAATGAAACATCTTCCGGCACTTACTGCGTTAGGTTCATCTACTGTTAACTCTTATAGAAGATTATGGGACCAAGGTTTTTGGGCTCCAGTTTACGCTGATTGGGGTTATCAAAATAGAACATGCGGTTTAAGAGTTTCAGCGCCTGGAAGATTTGAATATAGATCAGTTGACTCAATGCATAACCCATACCTTTTAGGGGCAGCTTTATTAAAAGCATGTGACGATGGTATTAGTAATAAAATGAAACCTGCGGCTCCAGAGTCTAGAAATATTTACGAAGCACAAAAAGCAGGAAAAGATGTTAAAAAACTTCCATTGAGTTTAGGTGAAGCTTTAGAGAGACTAGCTGAAGATGATGTAATCAAATCAGCATTACCTGATGAAATGTATAAAGTATTTCACTGGTATAAAAATGATGAATGGGAAAAATTTTTAGGTGCTACGACACAATGGGATCTAGATACTTATTTAGATTGTTTACCGTAGTACAAAAAGGAAAAAAATATGTGTGGAATTGCAGGATTAATTCATAGAGGAAAATCTTCAAACGTAGGTTCCGAGCTTCAGCTAATGTTGCAAGCATTAAAGCACAGAGGTCCAGATTCAACTGGATACGCCCTATATGCTGAAAATGATGGTAAAAATTTCATAATGAGATTTAAAGTTGGAGAAAATGTTGGAGAAGGAAGCACATCTGTAAATGAAGATGCAAGTGTTTATGATAAAAGAAAAAAATTAGTTGATAATATGCTTAGTGAGTTGGGAGCAAAAGTAATTAAAGAAGATAGATTAACACCTTATTCTTTCAGATATGAAATGGAATTTAATGATGATCTTATGGAATTTTCAAAAAAGATCGAGAGCATTGAAAGTGTTGAGATATTGTCTATAGGAAAATCTTTAGAATTAATTAAAGATTTAGGTGATGCAGCAGCAGTTTCTGAAAGATATGGTTTAGGAGAAGTTAAAGGTACTCATGCAATAGGTCATGCTAGAATGGCAACAGAGTCAGGTGTAGATATTAAATCAGCTCACCCTTTCTGGGGATATCCTTTTAGTGATGTTTCAGTTGTTCATAACGGACAATTAACGAATTATTGGAACAATAGAAGAGTGTTAGAAAATAAAGGAATGAGATTTATGTCAGAATGTGACTCAGAACTTATAGCCGTTTATTTAGCAGAAAAAATGAGAAACGGAGCAACCTTAGAGGAAGGAATGAAAGACTCATTGACTGGTTTAGATGGAGTGTTTACTTATTTTGTTGCAACAAAAGACTCATTAGGTATGGCAAAAGATACAATGGCTGCAAAACCATTAGTGCTTTATGAATCTGACGACTTAGTTGCAATGGGATCAGAAGAAATAGCAATAAGATCAATATTACCACAAGAGATAGATACCTATGATCCTTTTGATGGAGAAGTAAAAGTATGGCAAATTTAAAAACTGCAGAGAAAAAAACAAAAGCCCAATCAATGGGTCTTCATACAGAGGTATTAACTGGAAAAACACAACAGAAATTCTTTAATCCAGATGAGGCAGAAAACTTTTTTTATTGGGGTGCATATGATGTTGATTTCAACAAAAGAACAGACCTTGATGTAAAAGATATGGATTGTAAGGAAGCAAATAGACGAATAGATGAATTAATGAGTCAAGGATATGGAACTATCGTAATTAAAAATCCACAAGGAAAGCATAGCTTAGGTGTCGGGATTTTAAATAAATTAAATCTAATTTTCGAAGGAAGCTTAGGTTATTTTGGTGTCGGTTCAATTGATGGACCAATGGTAAGGGTAAATGGAAGAGTCGGCTGGTCTTGTGCAGAAAACATGATGGCGGGTAAAGTTGTTATTGAGAAAAATGCTGGATCGTGTTTTGGTGCTGCTATAAGAGGAGGAGATTTAATCTGCAAAGGAAGCGTTGGTGCTAGAACTGGAATTGACCAAAAAGGTGGAACAATTATTGTTGGTGGAGATGCTGGTGCTTTTACAGGTTTTATGATGCAAAGAGGTAGAATCATCATTATGGGAGATGTTGGTATTAATTTAGGAGACTCTATGTACGACGGCACAATATATGTAGGTGGAAAAATTGGCTCATATGGTAGTGATGCGATTGAGTCACCTATGACAAAAAGTGATATAGATTGGTTAAAAAGAAAACTTAAAGTAGCTGAATTAGGCGAAAATTTTGATGTTTCAAAAATGACAAAAGTCGTAGCGGGTAAGAAACTTTGGAATTACGATGCATTAGAACCAACTGAGAAAAAAGGAGCTATATAATGGCAAAGAAAAAAAATGGTAAAAACGGTCATTCAAATGGTAATGGCAAAAGCGAATTCGCAAAAAGAAACAAAAGTTTATTAGGTTATAATTCAATTTTTACACCTGAAGTTATTGACGATATTCATATAAAAGCACAGTTGGGAAGATACAGAATGCGTGGGATGGCATTAATGAAAAAAATTCCAACTTTTGATGATTTGGTATTTCTACCAGGAACTTTAACAAGATTTGTAATAGAAGGTTATAGAGAAAAATGTGAGACTAAAACAGTAATTGGACCTAGATGTGAGAACCCAATTGAATTAGATATACCTGTATATATTACTGGTATGAGTTTTGGTGCACTTTCTTACGAAGCTAAAACTGCATTAGCAAGAGGTGCAACAATGGCTGGAAGCGCAACGTGCTCTGGAGAAGGTGGAATGATACCAGATGAAAGAAGGTATTCTGAAAAATGGTACTATCAATGTATTCAATCAAGATATGGATTTAATCCACATCATGCTCAACTTGCAGATGGAATTGAAGTTTTCATTGGTCAAGGACAAAAAGTTGGTATGGGTGGTCATTTAATGGGTCAAAAAGTTACTGATCAGGTAGCTGAAATGAGATCACTACCAGCAGGTATCGATCAAAGATCGCCTGCAAGACACCCTGATTGGCTAGGTCCAGATGATTTAGCATTAAAAGTTCAAGAGTTAAGAGAACTGACAAAAAATAAAGTTCCAATACAATTAAAACTTGGAGCAGCAAAAGTTTATGATGACGTTCGTATGGCAGCTAAGTGTGACCCTGACTCTATATATTTAGACGGGATGGAAGGTTCAACTGGTGCTGGTCCTCACATTGCAGCAGCAAATACCGGTATTCCAGGTATTGCAGCTATAAGAGAAGCGAGAAGAGCTATTGATGACGTAGGTAAAACTGGAAAAGTTACTTTAATATATGCTGGTGGTGTTAGAGATGGAGCTGATATGGCTAAAGCATTAGCGCTCGGAGCTGATGCAATTGCAATAGGTACTGGTGCTATGATTGCATTAAATTGTAATAAAGAAATTCCAGAGTCAAACTTTGAAAAAGAAATGGGTGTGCCAGCTGGTCATTGTTACCACTGTCATACAGGCCGTTGTCCAGTTGGAGTAGCAACACAGGATCCTAAACTTAGAAAAAGATTAAATCCTGATGAAGCAGCACTAAGAGTTTACAATTATTTGCACACAATGACTTTGGAAGCGCAATTATTAGCAAGAGCGTGTGGTAAAACTAATATTCATTCTTTGGAGCCAGAAGATATGGCAGCTTTAACAATGGAAGCTTCAGCTTTAGCCAAAGTTCCATTATCAGGTACAAACCATACTGTAGGAGTTGACGATTTCCACAAAATTTAAAATGGCAAAAAAAAAGAAAAATAAAAAAAAAGTTAAAGAAGTAAAAGGTCAACTAGGTAAAAAAAAAGAGACCGCTAGAGAAAAAATGATCGGTCAAACAATTGGTTACAGATATGATGTAAACCTTTTACCTGACTACTCTAGATTAACTCCATTTTTAAAAAAATATATCGATGCAATGGGTTGGGATGATTTAAATTGGCTTGAAGATGTACATATGGGTTATGAAGAAGATAGACCAGCAGTATTTGATAGAAATGCAAATGGTTGGGTTACTATACCTAAAAAAATTAAACTTCCTAATAATCAACAAGATAGAGACATGATAGCAAGAGAACTACTTGTAAAATTTCAAATGTCTCCAAATCATCCTTTAGTCGATCTTAAAAAAGCTTATAGAAAGTTTTAAGAATCTATCTCAATTTTCATCTACTGCAGGTTGTTTTTAATTTTATTATTTGCGTTCGATCTAGGTTTTTAAGCATTGTACTAACTTAACCATCAAATAATATATTCTAAATTTGTTATAACAAATGGAGGTTTGAAATGACTGACGAACTAGGTGCATTGACGACCATATTTACAGAGTTTTACTATTGGATAACAGTAGTGCTCATGTTTTTAATTCACGTGGGTTTCTGTATGTATGAAGTTGGAGCTTCCCGATACAAACATCATCAACATACTTTAATGAAAAACACAATGCTGATACCTTTGGTAACAGTTACGTGGTTTTTATTTGGTTGGTGGATTTATTGGGCATTTCCAACAGGACCAGGTCTTGCACCATCAATAATGAATGGAAGCGATGCTTTAATAACTGACGACTCTGCTTTTAGTGCTAAATTTTATGTCGCTACAAGTCAGCTAATGGCTGTAAACTTGGGTGATCATATTAGTGGAGTTTTCTGGGCAGCGTTTCTACTTTTCTCATGGACGGCCGCTTCAATTGTATCCGGTGCAGTTATAGAAAGAATAACGACATTTGCTTTTGGAATACTTGCAATTGCAATTGGATCTGTTTTCTGGACAATAGATGCTGCATGGGGATGGCACTTTGACGGTTGGATGCTTAAACTACTTGGATATCATGATGCATATGCATCTGGAGTAATTCACGCAATAGCTGGTGGATTTGCTTTGGGTATTTTAGTCGTTTTAGGTCCAAGAATAGGTAAATTTACATCAAGCGGAGAACCTAGAAATATAGGACCAAGAAATCCTTGGTTAGTAACAATCGGATTATTTTTAATTTATACCGGTTTCTGGGGTTTCTATGCTGCATGTAATATTCCTATTTTCAATTTAGGTCCAGAGTATGGAATGGAAGGTGTGACTTACTTTACCGCAACAAATATATATGTAACTCCTACTACACTAAGTGGTATTACTTTTAACTTTTTAATGTCGCTTTCTGGAGGGTTGCTAGCTGGATATGTAGTTTCTAGAGGAGATCCTTTCTGGACATATTCATCTGGTTTAGCTGGAGTTATCTGTGCATCTGCAGGTAATGATTTGTATCACCCAATTCAATCAATGATAATTGGTATGATCGGAGTTGTTATTGCATACAGAATGCATTACTGGGTTGAACGTAAGTTCAAGATAGATGATGCAGTCGGTGCGGTCGCAGTTCATGGTTATGCTGGATTTGTAGGTTTAGTGATTTGTGGGTTTGTTTTAAATGGTTATCCATCATCAGGTTACAGTGTTGGAGCTATGTGGGACGGATCAACTTATGCATCAATAAATCCATTAGGTATGTTTATCGGAGCAATAATAATGTTTTTTGTTTTGGGAATGATACCAGGATATATAATTGCTAAAGTTCTCAATGGAGTTGGAAGATTAAGAATTCCAAGAGAAGCGGAAATTGCTGGATTAGACTACGAAATAATGGAGGCTGCAAAAGACGATGAAAAATCGGTAGCCTCAGCAACTAGATGAGGAGGATAATATATGGCAACAGTAACAAACTGGATAGATCATTTAAGCGCCTCTGAAGTCCAAGGTGCAATTTATCCAGGTGTGGGGTCAGAAGGAATATTAGTAATTCTTGGTCTCATAATTTGGATTGGATGGCATGTCATTACTGCCAAGCAAGAAAAAGAAGAACTTGAAAAACTTGCAAGGCAAAGACGTGGTCCAAATGATTGGAAAAGCAATATTACCGACGGGTAATTAAAAATTAAGGGCACACATCTATTGGTGTGTGCCCTTTTTTAAAATCATGGACGAAAATAATAATCAAGAAAATTTAAATAAAACTCCTAGTAAAATGTCTAGGCTTGCATGGCCTAAAGCTATATATGGTGTGGTTTTAGCAATAATAATTATTATTGTAATAAATTTCATTTATTACAAAGATTTCTTTTTATCTCTATTTAAATAATATTGTGCTACAATAATTTATGTCAAAAAACCTTTCTACAATAGCGAAGACAAAAAAAATAAAATATTTTTTAATAAGTTTTGTTGATCTTTTCGGAGTATTAAGATCAAAACTTGTACCTGCAAATGCAATTTCTGGAATGCAAAAAGATGGTGCGGGTTTTGCTGGTTTTGCAACTTGGCTAGATATGACACCGGCAGACTCTGATATGTTTGCAATTCCTGATCCTGACAGTTTAATTCAACTTCCATGGAATAAAGAGGTTGGTTGGCTTGCATCAGACTTATGGATGGATGGAAAACAAGTAGAGGCTTCACCAAGAGTAATGCTAAAAAAGCAAATAGGTATTTTATCTAGAGATAAATTAACTATGAAATCTGGTGTAGAATGCGAATATTTTTTAGTTTCAGAAGATGGAGCATCAATCGCAGATCAAAGAGATGTGCAATCAAAACCTTGTTATGATCAATCCGCGTTGATGAGACGTTATGATTTGATAAAAGAAATTTGTGATTGTATGATTGAACTAGGTTGGGGTCCTTATCAAAATGATCATGAAGATGCCAATGGTCAGTTTGAAATGAATTGGGACTACTCTGATTGTCTTACAACAGCAGACAGGCATGTTTTTTTCAAATTTATGGTAAAAAGTTTATCTGAAAAGCATGGATTAAGAGCTACATTTATGCCCAAACCATTTGAAAATCTCACTGGTAATGGTTGTCATGCTCATATTTCTTTATGGAATGAAAAAAATAACAAGTTTTTAGAAAGTGGAGACAGGTACGGACTAAGCAAATTAGCTTACAATTTTTTAGGTGGTTTAATGAAAAACGCAGCATCACTATCTGCTTTTTTCAATCCAACCATTAATAGTTTTAGACGTATAAATGCACCTCCAACAAAATCTGGTGCTTCTTGGTCGCCATCAAGCATCTCTTACACAGGGAATAATAGAACTCATATGATTAGAATTCCAGATCCAGGTAGATTTGAACTTAGACTTATGGATGGATCCTCAAATCCATATCTTTTACAAGCGGGAATACTTGCTGCAGGTATACACGGAATGAATATGAAACTCGACCCTGGTGAGCCATTGACATGTAATATGTACACTGATTATAAAAATTATCCAGATCTTGATAAACTACCAGATGATCTTGAAGAGGCTTTAGAAAAATTAGAGGAAAATAAAATTATTAAAGACGCTTTTGGTGAAACAGTTATAAATAGCTATATTAAACTAAAAAAAGAGGAAATAAGAAGTTTCTTCCAAAATGAAAATTTTGATAAAAAAGGCCCGATAACAGATTGGGAAAAATTAAATACTTTAGATTGTTAAATGCAATCAGAAAACGTATTTAATAGCTGGTCACATAGTAAATTCATATCAAATCAAAAATATAATTTTAGTCGTGAAGAAATTTTAAAAGTTTTACCAAAAAGTTTTATTGATGATGCTTACACATCAATATCAAGTTGGGAGGGATATAAAACTACTCCACTTATTGATTTAAATAAATTGTCTAAAAATTATAATTTAAATAAAATTTTTTATAAAGATGAATCTAAAAGATTCAAATTAAAATCTTTCAAAGCTCTTGGGGGAGCATATGCTGTAGAAAAAATTTCTGCTGGAAATAAAGATATTATTGTTTCAACTGCAACAGCTGGTAATCATGGAAAATCAGTAGCTTGGGGAGCTCAAAGACTAGGATTGAAAAGTAAAATATTTATAAGTGAAAATGTAAGTGAAAGTAGAGCAAAAGATATTGCAAGCTTTGGTGCTGAAATTATCAGAGTTAAAGGAAATTATGACGACTCTCTTAAAGCTTGCATAAAACAATCAACTGAAAATAATTGGGAAATTATTCAAGATGTTGCCTGGCAAGATTATGAGCTTGTTCCAAAATTAACAATGTCAGGATATTCAGTGATGATTAAAGAGATATCCGAACAAACTAACCATTATATAACACATATTTTTTTACAAGCAGGTGTTGGAGGTATGGCTTCAGCAGTTATTGCTGGTGTTGCAAGATATTTTAAAAGAATACCAAGGATAATTATTATCGAACCTGAAAGTGCAGATTGTGTACTTGCAAGCATTGACAATTCTAAGCTCACAAAAGTGGAAATAAAAAAAGAAAGTATAATGGGTGGTATGTCCTGCGGGGAGGTATCTTTGGTCCCATGGCAAATAATTAAAAATTCTGTAAATAATTGTCTCAGTTTGTCAGATGATAATATAGCAACAACAGTGGCAATGTTAGCAAAAGGTGAATTTAGTAATGATAAAATAATTGGTGGGGAATGTTCTGCACCAGGTATTATGAGTTTGATAATGAGCTGTAATAACAAAAAAATTAAGCAATCGTTAGACTTAAATGAGAAATCAAATGTTCTTTTAATTGGTTGTGAGGGAGACACAGATACAACACTTTACAAACGAATGATTTCATTGGGCAACGAAACACTTAAATAAAATGAGTAAACACGCAGTATTTTGGATTAGAGACGATTTTAGAATAAAAAATAATCCAGCATTGTCATATGCAACAAATAATCATGAGTCTGTATCTGCAATCTATATATACAATAACTTAAAATTTGATCAAAAAAGAGAGGCACAAAAGTGGTGGATAAGCAAATCGCTTAAGGAATTTAGTAAAGATTTACAAAAATTTAATATTAATCTAGAGATTTTTAATTCAGAGGAAATAAAATTTTTTTCTAAAATCAAAAAAGAAAAAGGATTAAGTGTTTACTGGAATAAAATTTATGAACCAGATGAGCTAGATATAGACAAAAAATTAATTTCATATTTTGAAAAAGAAAAAATAAATTTTAAATTCTTTAAAGGAAATGTTCTTAACGAATTTAATAAAGTAAATAAAAGCGATGGGACACCTTTTAAAGTTTATAGTCCATTTTGGAGAAATGCTGAAAGAATTTACCTAGAAAAAGTTCCTGAAAAAAGTTCAAATGTAAAAAAAATAAAAAAAGCTAAAAATTTTTTTAATGGAGGTATTAATTCAGATAAAATACTTCCCAAAAAAAACTGGTACAAAAAGTTTGAAAATTACTGGACCACATCAGAAACCCAAGCTGAAAATATTTTGAACGAATTTATTAAAAAAGATATAGGTGATTATGGAATTGATAGAGATTTTCCGTCAAAAAAAGGTACTTCAAAGCTTTCACCATTTATACGTAATGGTCAAATTAGTGTACAAAATATTTTTGAAAAATGTTCAAAAATTAAACAAAAAAATATTAGTATAAAAAAATATATAAACGAAATTGGATGGAGAGAGTTTTCTCATAGCCTAATTAATAATTTTCCACAAATGTTAAGTGGTAATCTTAGAAAAGAATTTGATCGATTTCCATGGGTTAAAAATAATAATTTTTTAAAAGCATGGAAAAGAGGGATGACTGGATACCCAATAGTTGATGCTGGAATGAGAGAACTTTATGAAACCGGATGGATGCACAACAGAATTAGAATGGTTGTTGGATCCTTTTTAGTAAAACATTTGAGAATTAACTGGCAAGACGGAGAAAAACATTTTAGAAATTGTTTATTAGATTTTAATGCTGCAAACAATGTTGCACAATGGCAGTGGGTTGCTGGATGCGGAGCAGATGCAGCACCATATTTTAGAATTTTTAATCCCATTCTTCAGGGTGAAAAATTTGATAAAGACGGCGACTATGTTAAGAAGTGGGTACCTGAATTAACAAAAGTTCCAAAAAAATTTATTCATAAACCATGGGAAATGGAAAAAAAATATCAAGAAGCAATTAAAACTATAATAGGTAAAGACTACCCTGCTCCCTTAGTAAAACATGAAGTTGCAAGACAGGAAGCTTTAAAGGCATTTCAAAGTCTTAAAAAAAATTAATCTCCAATAAAATGATGTATAAGTTTTCTTTTATGTGGCTCTAATCTGTGTTCAAAAAGATATATTCCTTGCCAAGTTCCTAATAATAAATTTCCACTTTTAACACTTAGAGATATTTGATTATTTGTTAAAGCTGATTTGATATGAGCTGGCATATCATCTTTTCCCTCAACGGTATGCACGTATAACTTATTATTCATTGGAACTAATTTATCAAAATAATTTATTAAATCAGTTTGCACATCTGGGTCTGCGTTTTCTTGAACAATTAGAGATGCACTGGTATGTTGAATGCTTATATTTAAAATCCCATTTTTAAATCCATTAGCTTTGATCCAATCATTAGTTTTTTCTGTGAAATCGTAAAGTTTTTGTCCGTTCGTAGAAATTTCCAAATTGAAAAACTTTTGGATCATTTGTTTTTTTTGAAATCAATCCCGTATTCTGATCGTGGACCCTTTCTTAATCCAAATGGTCCGGAAATAAAAATTGTCATTGGTTTTGTGCCAGGTTTTAAATCTACTCTGTGATAGTTATTAGCAGATCGGAAACCAATGTAACCAGGTGGCCTCCAAAATTTTCCTGTTTTTAAAGTTTCATAATATCCATCTCTTAGAATGATAGTTATATATGGAAATAAGTGGTTATGAACTCCATCACCATGGTCATCGTCTAGCATTTCATGAATTAAAATGTTGAATGGAAACCATTTTGGTCGATTTCTAAAAAGTAAATAATATCTATTCATCCATGGTTTAGCTTCATTATACTTTGGGTGAGATGGACCCCTATCTAAGACAACTTTTTTTCTACCCAATTTTTCAAGTAATTTTAAAAACATTTAATTTAATTTAATAATAGAATTATTCTTTGCAACATATAAATTTTGTCCCTGTACGACTGGCGAAGAAATCTTTTCTTTGTCAATTTTTAATACTGTATTTACAGATCCAGTTTTTATATCCACAACGAGAAGTTTTCCATTATTTAAAGTTAAGTAAATATTAATTTGTCCCACTATAAATCCAACAGGTTTGATTTTTTTTCTTTTTTTCTTTTTGAAATTACCTAATAAATAATTACTTCTAATCAAATTTCCACTTTCACTATCTATTACTACTAAATAACTCTCATTGGTAACAGTGAAGATTAAATTGTTAAAAAAAACAGGTCTTACATTTGAATTAATTTTTTGTTTCCAATTTACAAGCCCACTATCAGCATCTAAGGAAAAAAAACCATTGTTGTTATTCGAAAATAATATTGAGTTTTTTGCAGATATTAAATCAGAATTTTTAAAAAACATTGATTCATCGTATATCTTTTTCGATTGCGTTGGAGCTTGCCAAACTAATTCACCAGTATCTGAATTAACTGCCGTGATATCACCAACACTATTATTAAAAATTATATTGTTTTTTTTTATAATTAAAGAATTTTTCTTTTGAGATTTAATTAACGGTTTATCAGTTTTGAAATTCCAAATTTCTTGTCCATTTTTTAAGGAATAACAGCGCAATACATTATTTGCATCAACAACAAAAAATTTATTTTTAAATATTTTAATTTGAGAATTAAATGGCGAGTCATTGTATTTAGTCCATAATAAATCACCAGTTTTCATATCAATAGCAAAATATTTGGCAATTGTGTCTACTACAATAAGTGTATCTTGGTTTGCTGATAAAAATAAAATAGGTTTTAATTTTTTTTCAATTTTTGTGTAATAATTTTTTTTCCAAAGAAGTTTTGAACTTTCATCAAATTTAAGAATGGTTCCTTTGTTATCAAAAAAGATAATATTATTTTGGTTAATTATTATTTCTGGCTCATACTCATCAAATTTTTCGATTTTTGAAAATTTATATTTTGATATACTTTTCAAATTTCCATTATAATTTGTTCTCCCGTTATTATTATCAAAGTAACTTAGTGGGTAATTTTCTTTTTTTAAATTGGATAAATTTATTTCTAAACTTTTATTAACTTCTTTAAGTAGTATTTCTTCTTTTTTTGTAATTTGCTTAATATTTACTATTTTTTGGCCTTCGCTAATATTTCTCTTAGTCCAAAATGAAGAGTCTGAATTAAGTGAGCATGAAACCAAAAATAAAGATAATAATATAATTTTAATTATTTTATTCACTAAAGTCTCTGGTTAGTTTTTTTTGTGCTTCTAATTTTATCTCTTGATTGCCATCTTCATCATTTATAATTTCATTTAATAATTTTTTTGATTCTGCTTTATTATTTTTGAAATAAAAAAACTCTGCAAGTAAAAATAATGAATGTGACTTCCAAATACTATCAGAGTTTGTTACTGGTCTCAAAATTTCCACTAGCTCTGTTTCGTCCACAAAATCAGAATTATAAATTGCTTTTTTGTAAATATTTAAGTTTTTAATTTCTTTTTCTAAAGAATTTATATTAATAATAATATCAAAGTACTTATTTATTTCATCATTTTCACTTACTAGATCATTATCTAAAATAAAATATAGAGATAAAGGTGAGTAAGTTAAGTTTTTTTTCTCAATAATTCTAATTAACTCTTTAGTTGATTGTTCTGTATTTTTTAAATTATTAAAATTATTTACGATATTATTATAATTTTCAGCAATTTTGTTATGGTTTCTTGATTTTATTTCCACATAAACTAAATAAGCTAGTATTAAAATTATTACAGCTGCTATCGAAAAAATTAAATATTTACTGTTTTTTGAAAAAAAATTTTTTAGTTTTTCTTTTCTTGTGTTTTCATTAATAATTTGGATTTCTTCTTCCATGGTTTACATCATATTCCTCAAAACAAATTGTAGGATTCCTCCATTTTTATAATACTCAAGTTCATTCTGTGTATCTATTCTACATAATGTTTTGATTATCTTTATATCACCTGATTGATATTTTATTTGTATTTCAATTTTATCTGATGGATTTATTCCATTTTCAATTTTTAGAATAGAAATTAACTCTGAACCATTTAGTTTTAGTTTTTTTCTATCGACCCCTTCCATAAATTGTAAAGGAAGTATACCCATACCAATTAGATTGGATCTATGGATCCTTTCAAAACTTTCAGCAATCACGGCTTTAATACCTAAAAGTTTTGTTCCTTTTGCTGCCCAATCTCTTGATGAGCCTGTACCATATTCTTTACCTCCAATTACAATTAAATCTGTACCTCTTTTTTTATACTCCACGACCGCATCATATACGGGCATGACCTTGCCCTCAGGATATAGTTTTGTAAAACCGCCTTCAGTCCCTGGAGCAATCTCATTTCTAATTCGTATGTTTGCAAATGTTCCTCTCATCATTACTTCATGGTTTCCTCTTCTTGAGCCGTATGAGTTATAATCTTTTGGTAAAACCTGATGCTTCATGAAATATTCTCCAGTTGGACTATCTTTCTGAATAGATCCAGCTGGTGAAATGTGGTCTGTTGTAACCATGTCTCCTAAAATTAGCAATGGTCTCGCATCTTTAATTTCTTTGAATCCCTCAGGCTTGTCTGAAAGAGAGTCGAAGAAAGGTGGTCTTTTAACATATGTAGAACTTTCATCCCAATTATAAATACTCGTTTTATCTGTTTTAATTTTTTGCCATTGTGTAGGTCCTAATGATACATTTGAATATCTTTTAATAAACATATCAGGATTTAAAGATTTATTTAAAGTGTCCTCAATTTCTTTATTTGTAGGCCAAATATCTTTGAGAAAAATATCTTTTCCATTTTTGCTTTTACCTAAAGAATCTTTGTATAGATCAACTTCCATATGTCCAGCTAAAGCGTAAGCAACAACTAAAGGGGGTGATGCTAAATAATTAGCTTTTATATGTGGTGATATTCTTCCTTCGAAGTTTCTATTACCTGATAAAACAGAAACTGCATATAAATTTTTACTTTCTATCGCTTTAACAATATTATCATTTAGAGGGCCAGAGTTTCCAATGCATGTTGTGCAACCATATCCAACTAAGTTAAAACCAAGTATATCCAAGTATTTGTTTAATCCAGCTTTTTCTAAGTAATCTGTTACAACTTGTGAACCAGGAGCTAGAGAAGTTTTGACCCATGGTTTTGTTTGGAGACCAAGTTCAACAGCTTTTTTTGCAAGTAATCCTGCACCAATTAAAACATTTGGATTGGATGTATTAGTACATGATGTAATTGCAGCGATTAATATTGATCCATCTTCGATTTCAAAATCTGTATTTTCAACTTTTGAATTAATTTTTTCATTTCTACCTGTTGCGTCTTTAAAAACTTTTTTAAAACTTTCTGAGGCTTCATTTAATAAAACTTTGTCTTGTGGTCTTTTTGGTCCAGAAATAGTTGGAACAACTTTTGACATATCTAATGATATTGTATCAGTAAATTCTATATCTTCACTCGCCCAGAGACCTTGGACTTTTGCATATTCTTCAACTATTTTAACTTCATTTTCGTCTCTTCCTGAAAATTTTAAATATTTCAAGGTTTCGTTATCAACTGGAAAAAATCCACAAGTGGCTCCATATTCTGGTGCCATATTAGCTATGGTTGCACGGTCTGCGAGTGATAAATTTTTTAATCCGTCACCAAAAAACTCAACAAATTTTCCAACTACTCCTTTATCTCTTAACATCTTAACAACTGTCAAAACTAGGTCAGTTGCTGTGGTTCCCTCTGGTAATTTATTTTTCACCTCAAACCCAATCACCTCTGGTATTAACATTGAAATTGGTTGACCAAGCATTCCTGCCTCTGCTTCAATACCTCCGACACCCCATCCAAGAACTGATAAACCATTAACCATTGTTGTATGACTATCTGTTCCAACCAGAGTATCTGGAAATAAGTATTCATCATCTTTGTAAGATTCTTTCCAAACAACTTTTGATAGATATTCTAGGTTCACTTGATGGCAAATGCCTGTTCCAGGAGGAACTATTCTAAAATTATTGAATGCTTGCTGTCCCCATTTTAAAAAGGAATATCTTTCACCATTTCTTTCAAATTCAATATCTACATTTTTTTCAAAAGAATCTGATTTAGCCGATTGATCTACTTGAACTGAATGGTCTATAACTAAATCGACTGAGGATAGTGGATTTATTTTTTTAGGATCTTTATTTTTTTCTTTAACAGCCTCTCTCATTGCAGCTAAATCTGCAACTGCAGGTATACCTGTGTAGTCTTGTAATAAAACTCTTGCAGGTCTATATGCTATTTCTGTATTAGATTTTTTTTCTTTAAGCCAATTTTTGACTGAATCAATTTGTTTTCTAGTTACTGTTAAATCATCCTCGTACCTTAATAAATTTTCTAGAAGTACCTTTAATGACTTCGGAAGTCTGGATATACCTGATAATCCATTTTTTTCAGCCTCAGCAAGCGAATAATATTTATAATCTTTAGAATTAATATTTATTGTATTTAAAGATTTATAAGAATTTTTATTACCTGGTTTCATAATTTATATCTTATAGATTATTAAGTCCTAATTATGTATTAAATTATAGATAAAATGTTCCAATACAAGCCAATAAAAGAGAAGCCATAGCATAGTTAAAGATTTTAATAAATTTCTCATTTGTCGCAAATCTTCTGAAAAATTTGCCTACAAATGTCCAAAAAGTAATACTGATTAATGCACAAGTAAATGATACGAGGATGACCCAAAATGAATAATTAATAAAATTATTTCCACTCTCGACATATGTAGATACTATTATAATTCCTACAATTACTCCCTTAGGGTTCAAAAACTGAAAAAAAAATGTATCAAAAAACTTTACAGGATTCTCTTTTTTATTTTCTGTTTGATTTTTTGAAAACGCTATTTTGTAAGCTAAATAAACAAGGAAGAGTGATCCGGAGACTTTAAGTATTTCTTGTAATAAGGGATAGATTTTGAATACATTTATTAAACCAAAATTAAGTACACACACCATTGCAGTAAAACCAAAAATCACACCAAGCATATGTGGAAAAGTTTTAACTACCCCAAAATTAAAACCTGAATATGACGCAACTATATTATTCGGTCCTGGTGAACAACTAGTACCAAGCATAAATAATGACAATGACAGTAATTCCGGGTGCATATTTTATGCTATTGGCAGTCCGTTTTCAGCTTTTTGAGATGGGTGAACTAATGTTACTTTTCCCTCTTTATCAATAGATCCCAAAATTAATACTTGTGAAATTACTCCTGCAATATTTTTTTCTGGAAAATTACATACTCCTATTACCTGTTTTCCAATTAGATTATCTTTGTTATAAAAATGTGTTATTTGTGCTGAAGACTGTTTAATTCCAATCTCACTTCCAAAATCAACTTTTAGAACTAATGAAGGTTTTCTTGCTTTTTCATTTTTTTCAACTGATATTACTGTCCCTAAACGAATGTCTATCTTTTGAAAATCATCATAGGTTATTTGTTCTTTCATAATAATAATATATAATTAGTTGTAATGAAAATAGATAACATATTATTTGAAAAATCAATAAAGATTCTTAAAGATTTAATATCTTTTAAAACAATTTCAGGTGAAAATAATTCTTCTTTAATTAATTATTGTGAAGATATACTTACAAAATGTGGTGCTTCATCTTTTAAGGTTTTTGATGATGAAAAAAAAAGGGTAAATCTTTTTGCTACATTAAAAGCAAAAAAACCAAATGGAAAAGAGCCTATAATTCTTTCGGGTCACACAGATGTAGTGCCAGTATCTAAAGGTTGGTCCACAGACCCTTTTATTGCAGAGATAAAAGATGAAAAATTATATGGTAGAGGTTCTTGCGACATGAAGGGATTTTTAGCTTGTTCGTTGGCTTTTGCAGAAATATTTTCAAAATCAAATCTTTCAAGAGATATACACTTTTCTCTAACGTTTGATGAGGAAACTGCATGTATTGGAGCTCCCTTATTGATTAAAGAACTAAAAAAAAGAAAAATAACAAATGGAATTTGTATCGTAGGCGAACCAACAGAAATGAAAATTATAGACTCTCACAAAGCATGTTATGAGTATACAACTTTTTTTGAGGGTTTAGCTGGTCATAGTTCCAAACCAGATGAAGGAGTGAATGCAGCTGAATATGCATCGAAATATGTTAATAAATTAATGTCATTAAGAAATGATTTGATGAATAGGAAACCAAAAAACTCCATATTTACTCCTGCCTATTCAACTTTATCGATTGGTGGAATATTTGGAGGAATTGCTCACAATGTTATAGCTGACAAATGTCATGTCAATTGGGAAACCAGACCTGTGAATAAAGAGGATGGTATATTTTTAAATAGTGAAATCGATAAATATGCAGATGGTCTTTTATTAGAAATGAAAAAAAAATATCCAAATGCATCTATTAAAAAAAAAATAATTGGAGAAATAATTGGATTTCATAGAGTAAATGACTCCAAAGCTTGCGAATTTGTATCTAGTATTACAGGAGATAATTCTAGAGAAGTCGTATCTTTTGGAACAGAGGCAGGATTATTTCAAGAAATTGGAATAAGCACTGTAGTTTGTGGACCTGGATCGATAGAACAAGCTCATAAAATTGACGAATTTATTGAACTAAGTGAAATTAAAAAATGTTTGGCTTTTTTAGAAGGTGTAAAAGAAAAATCGGTGATAAATTAACTCCACCCACCAATAGATTTTACTTCCAAGAATTCTAGTAGACCATCTTTTCCAGCTTCTCTTCCAATACCTGAATGTTTAAATCCACCAAATGGTGCATCAACCGCAATACCTGCGCCGTTTACATCAACCATTCCTGATCTAAGTTTTCTTGCTACCCTATGTACTTTATTTTGATCTTGAGTTTGGATGTAGTTTGTTAATCCGTATGTCGTATCATTTGCAATCTTAATTGCCTCCTCTTCGCTCTCAAAAGGAATAACAGATAAAACAGGTCCAAAAATTTCTGTTTGTGCTATTTCCATTTGATTATTCACGTCCGCAAAAACTGTTGGCTTTACATAATAGCCTTTTGTTAAACCATCAGGTTTACCAAGTCCTCCCGCAACTAATTTTGCTCCTTCATCTATACCCTTCTTAATCAATCCTTGTATCTTGTTATATTGGGTTTCAGATATTACAGGACCAATATGGTCTCCTTCTTTATTAGGGTTATCTACTTTGAAATCATTTGCAAATTTAATTAGTCTATCTACTGTTTCTTTATAGATTGATTTTTCGACTAACATTCTGGTTGGAGCATTACATGATTGACCAGAATTTCTAAAACATCTTGTGGCTCCTCTTTCTACAGCTTCAGGATCCGCATCTTTGAAAACAATATTTGCACCCTTACCACCCAATTCTAGGCTAACTCTTTTAAAATCATTTGCTGCATTTTTTGATATTAAAGCACCTGCTCTAGTTGATCCGGTAAAAGAAACCATGTTAACGTCTGGATGACTAGTTAATGCATTTCCAGTTGTTTCACCATCGCCATTAACTAAATTAAATACACCTGCTGGAAATTTAGTTTCATCAATAATTTCTGCCAGTATCATTGACGATAAAGGAGCTAATTCTGATGGCTTTAAAATCATTGTACATCCAGTGGCTAATGCTGGCATAACCTTTAAGCAAACTTGGTTCATGGGCCAATTCCATGGAGTTATTAATGCACAAACTCCTTTTGGTTCATAAATTAATCTTTGATTAGGCGCATGATCACCCAATGGTTTTTCAAATTCAAATTCTTTTAAATATCTTATAAAAGATTTCATATGACTTGCTCCAGTACCGGCTTGAAGTTTGGTTGCAAAATCTTTTGGAGCACCCATTTCAACAGTTATAGCGTTTGCAAAATCTGCCCATCTTTTTTTATAATTAGCGTAAAGTGTTTCTAGAAGTTTTAATCTTTCTTCTTTTGATGTAAATGCCCAGCTTTCAAAAGCATTTTTTGCTGCTTGAACTGCTGCATCAATGTCTGCTTTACTACCTATAGATATTACAGCACAATTTTCTTCTGTTGATGGATCAATAACGTAACAATCTTTTTCTTTTATAGGATCGGTCCACTTTCCATTAATATAGAATTTTTTCTTATTTAGCATCCTTAAAAATTAACCTATCTTTTTGCTTTTGCAAACAAGTTTGTAAGTTCATATACAATCGTTGCTGCGGCTAATGATGTAACTTCTGCATGATCATACGCCGGTGCAACTTCTACTACATCTGCCGATATAATTTTCATTCCAGATAATCCTCTAATAACATTAACCATTTCTCTAGAAGTCATTCCTGCAATTTCTGGAGTACCTGTTCCCGGTGCATGAGCCGGGTCTAAAACATCAATATCAATTGATAAATACAAAGGATTATTGCCAACTCTATTTCTGATTCTTTCGACAATTTTATCAACACCTTGTGACTGAAATTCATCACAATGAATTATTTTAAAACCAAAGCTTTCATCATTTTTCAAATCCTCCCTGCTATAAAGCGGTCCCCGAATACCAACATGCATTGATGAATCATCTAAAAATAAATTTTCCTCTCTTGCTCTTCTAAAAGGTGTTCCGTGTGTATAAGGAGCACCAAAATATGTATCCCAAGTATCTAAATGTGCATCAAAATGCACTAGAGCAACAGGTCCATTGTTAAATTTATTCATTGCTCTTAATAAAGGAAATGCAATTGTATGATCTCCACCCAAACTTATTATACCTTTGGTTTTTTTTAATAAATCTAAAGCCCCAGCTTCAATTTGTTTTATAGCTTCATCAATATTAAAGGGATTGCAAGTGATATCTCCTGCGTCCGCAACTTGTTGAACTTTAAATGGTTCGACATCATAATTTGGATGATAATTTGTTCTCAAATGTCTTGATGCCTGTCGTATACTTTGTGGACCAAATCTTGCACCAGGTCTGTAGCTAGTTCCAGCATCAAAAGGAATACCGACTATTGCAACATCGCAACTTCCTACATCCCTTAATTCTGGTAATCTTGCAAAAGTACTTGGACCTGCAAATCGAGGAACTTTTGTTCCACTAATCGGTTGTACTGGTTCTTTTTTTTTTGTCATTAATTTTATTTATAAAATTAAATGTACCACAACTAAATTAAATGGAATATCATTTATGTTTTCAAAATGAGAATTCTTATAATTATTTTTATATTTTTTTCCTATTATTCCTCACTAAATGCAAATGAAATATTTAATCTTATTAAAATTCCAAATTTAGAAGTTTTTAATCTAGATAGCGAAAATAAAATCAAATATTTAAGTTTAAAAAAAAGTTTTACAATCGGAACAACTAAAAATATTACTTGTGATAAAGCAAATGAAAGCAATCTCAAAAAAAAATATGAAATAATTAAAAAAAACTTGGATATTTATAATTATCAATTTTTAAAAAAAAATAATGTCCGATTTGTTGTACTATGTGAAAATTTATCTATATCAGGTATTGGTGCAGCAGGTATACCTGATATACAAAAAAGAACTTTAATATTAAATATAAACTTTAATCCAAAATATTTTGAAAGAGTTATACACCACGAAGTTTTTCATATGATATATGATAGCCATCCTATTTTATTTGATGATAATTTATGGAAAAAGTTTAATGACAAATCGTTTCAGTACGCAGGATGTTCTATATGTTCTGATAGTATTGGTTTAGATGAATATAAAAAAACCGATGGATTTATTACTGAATATTCAAAAACAATTCCCTCTGAAGATATGGCTGAAATATATAGTTTTATTATCAAAAAGGAAAATATTTTAACAAAACTTTCTGAAAAAGATGAAAAACTAAAAAAAAAAATAGATTTTATTAAAAATTCTATAAATAAAATAGATAGTCAAACATTTTAAATGATTAAAAAAATTAAAGCATCTAGATCAGAAAAGATATTATTATCATTTTTAATTTTACTAGGCATTTTTTCTTTTGGTTTTTTTTATAGTATAAAAAATAAATGTCTGTTTGTTGATGATGTGAATTTAGAAAACCAAAATTTTATCGATAAAGAGAATATTATTTTAATGGAAGTAGAATGTGGTTTGGTCGTTATTAGATTAATTCCTAAAACCTCACCAAATTCAGTAAAAAGATTTAAATTATTAACTAGAAAGGGTTTATATAATAATTCAGCTTTTTACAAAGTTATAGAAAACACATTAATTCAAGCAGGAGATATTGAGTATGGAAATATTGAAAGTATAAATTATGTAAAGGTTGGTAGTGGAAAATCGGGCTTAGGGAATTTAAAATCCGAAATAAATGAAGATTTTAAATTTACTGCTGGTTCTGTTGCTATGGCTCGAGGTGATGATTTTGATACCGAGGACAGTGAATTTTTTATTATATTAAAAGATATTCCAATTTATAATGGTGAATATACTCCAATAGGTAAAGTAATTCTTGGCTTAGATGCTCTTAAAAAAATAAAAAAAGGGAACAAATCAAACTACGTTTTAAGACCTGATTACATTAAATCACTAAAATTAATTGATTAATGGTTTTCCAGTTGCAAGTGTGTGTTTAATTCTTTGTTGTGTTTTTTCAGTTTGTATAAGTCTCATAAAAGCTTCAAGTTCAAGATTATAAAGATCATCTTCACTAAGCTGTTTATCTATTGTTGTGTCTCCTCCGCTTAAGACATTTGCTAATTCTTCTCCAACTTTAAATCCGTGATCCAAAATAATTTTATCATTATAAAGCTTCTCTAAGGATTTTATCATTTTATCTTTTAAAGGTTTGCCTGAAAGTTTAAACGTACATTCTTTTGGCGGTTGGAAATTTTTATTTTCCTCTAATAGTTTTTTTGCTTCTTCAAAAAGACTATTTCTATTCATAACTTTTTTATCCTCAGGTCTTAAGAATTTTAATGGCAAAGCCTCTACAGTTGAAGTTGCTGTTTTAGCATAACCAATAATATTAAAAACTTGAAGAGGAGCATAATCTGGGTCTTTCTTTGCTTCTTCTGTTTGCGACCATCTCCATAAAACTTCCTTACATCCGCCGCCAGCTGGTACTACTCCAACTCCAGTTTCGACTAGTCCCATTACTATATTTGTATGTGAAACTACAAAATTAGATTGAATTGCTACCTCTTCTCCTCCACCTAAAACTAAACCAGATGGAGCAGATATTACTGGATATTTAGAATACTTTAAATGCTTACAAGTTTGCTGAAAATATTTTATAAACTTTTCTATAGATTTAAAGTCTCCTTTTTCCACAAATTCCATTGTGTATTTTAAATTAACTCCTGCTGAAAATTGCATGCTCTCATTAATTATAATTAAAGGTTTATCAGTAGCGTTTTTTAATGCATCCATTGAGTCATAATCTAAAGCACAAGCTTTAGTGGTAAATTCAACAATATTGAAATCCTTAAATCTAAATATATCAGCCGATTTGTTTTTATCGATTTTAATTGCTTTTGGTTTAATTTTACCCAGAGTTTCAATATCTGTATAAAGCTGTCTTTGACCATAAAAATTTTCGTCTTTTGTTTTTGATAAATCTTCTAGGAAAGAGTTTCCTTTAACATCTCCTACTCTATCAAAAAAGTTTTTAACCCCAATCGATTTTAACATTTCAAATGGTCCCATTGACCAGTTAAAACCAAGCCTCATAGCTTCATCGATATCATTAAATTTATCTGTAATACCAGGAACTAAAGAAGATGAGTATTTTATGATTTGTGAAATTACTGACCAGGCATACTCACCAAATTTATCTTTCCTGTTTATTAACAAATTTAAATCTACTTTTTCTATTCCTAATTCAATTTTTTTAGATGTTGAGTATTCTCCTGTTTGCAAATTTATAGCCTCTAATATTTTTTTATTTTCTTGTTTGTTCATTCTATAGAAACCACCTTTGCCTTTTCTCCCAGTGTATCCATCTTTAATTAGTTTTGTGATTAATGGAATTTCTTTTGCAACTTTCTGAAATGGATCATTTTCAGGTAATTCCTTTATAAAACTTTTTAAAACGTCCGACATTAAATCAATACCAATTAAATCATAAAGTCCAAATACACCTGTTTTTGGAATACCCATCGGTCTACCGAAAATTGCATCTGCTTCCTCAATAGATAAATTCATTTTAAATGCTTCTGTCATTGCTACTTGCATAGCAAATACACCAATTCTATTTCCCAAAAATCCAGGTGTGTCGTTACAAATAATAGCTCCTTTACCAAGCTCATGTTCACAAAACTTTTTGAGATAATTTATTTTTTCTAAATCCGAACTTTTACTTTTAACAATCTCTAAGAGACCCATGTATCTCACAGGATTAAAAAAATGTGTAATACAAAAGTCTTTTTTATCTTCTTCGGATAATTTTTCAGATAAAACGCTAATGGGTATAGAGGATGTATTTGAGGATACGATGGTATTTTTTTTTCTTGTATCAAATATTTTTTTATAAATATTGTGTTTAATATCAATTCTTTCTACAACAGCCTCGACAATCCAGTCTGCATCGGCCACTTCTTTAAAATCATCATTAATATTTCCAACATTGATACCATCAATTTTTGATTTATCAATTAGCAGGGGTGGTCTTGATTTTTGAATTCTTTCTTTTGCTTTTTGACTGATTTCTGTTGTCAGATCTAATAAGGTAACAGGAACATTGGCATTACAAAGATGTGCAGCGATACCACTTCCCATCGTTCCAGAGCCAATAACAACAACTTTATTTATTTTCATGTGTCAATTTTATATTAAATTTAATTGTTTCATGAAATAAAAAAATTGTATCAATTTGACATTTGCTGATTTTTTAAATCATTAATTTTTATATGGCACCGGATTGCATTTCCATTTTCATCTATTTGCCATGGTGGAACATCTGTTTTACAAATTTGACCTAATAATCTTGGACATCTTCCTTGGAATGAGCATCCTTTTTCGGGTGGCTTTTCTTCTACAATGTCTTCTGCGACTAATTTCGGTTTAATATCTGGGTCTGGTTCTAACACTGCTCCTAGAAGGACCTCGGTATAAGGGTGAGACGGAAATTTATATACGTTTTCAGATGGACCAATTTCACACAATCTTCCCTGATACAAAACTGCAACCCGGTCACTTATTGCTTTTACAACTGCAAGATCATGTGAGACAAAAATATATGTAGTGCCAAAATCCACTTTCAATTCCTGAAGTAAATTTAAGACTGCTGCTTGAACAGAAACATCAAGCGCTGAGGTTACCTCATCACATAGAATTATATCTGGTTTTGCAGCAAAAGCTCTTGCTACTGCTACTCTTTGCTTTTCACCTCCTGACAATTGTCGTGGATACCTTGTAAGATAAAACTCACCTAATCTTACTTTTTTTAAAACTTCTATAATTTTTTGTTTAAGTTCATTTCCACTAAGACCAAAATATAGTTTAAGAGGTTGTGATACAATTTCCTCAACTGTGTGATTAGGATTTAATGATTCATCAGGATTTTGAAAAATCAATTGTATTGCTCTTAGGTAATTTGCATCTCTTTTTTTTAAATCATTTGATAAAATTTTATTTTTATCAAATTTAATTATCCCATCTTTTGCTTTGATAAGTCCTGCGATAGATTTAAGAATAGTTGACTTTCCACTCCCGGACTCACCCACAAGTGCCAAGGTTTCACCTTTATCAATTTTTATATTTATGTCTTTAACTGTTGGGTTTGTGTCATCAATTTTATTTAGTAATTGTTCTATGAATTTTTGTTTTGCATAACTAATTGAAACAGACGATATATCTAAAATTTCATTTTTAGTTAATTTTCGTAATACTTTTTTTGAAGATTTTGTATCCTCGTCCTTTTTTTTATGAAGTTTTTTGTGGTTAAAACATCTAACACTTGTATTTAACTCACTAACAAATTCTAACTCTGGCGAGTTTATTTTACATTTATCTTCAGCAAACTCACATCTATCGTAAAAACTACATCCTTCTTTTATTGTTCCAGGTTGTGGCTGGCTACCTGACATTGAATTAGGAAGTCCAGATAAAGTTAATTTTGGTATAGATTTTAATAATCCATAAGTATAAGGATGAATTGGATTTTTTAATATAGTCCTTACCGGTCCATCTAAAACAATTTCACCAGAATACATTACAATTACTCTATCGCTTACCTGCGCTATAGCTCCTAAATCATGACTTACATAAACCATTGATGTACCTGTATCCTTTGCGATAAAGTTCAATAGCTCTAAAACGTGAGCCTGAGTTGTAACATCCAGCCCAGTAGTTGGCTCATCTAATAATAAAAGATCTGGGCTCCCAGCTAAAGCCATTGCAACTGCAACTCTTTGTTGTTGACCTCCAGAAAGTTCATGGGGATATCTTTTTGCAATTGTCTCTGGAGAAGGTAACCTAACTTTATTTAATAACTCCGAAATTTTTACATCTCTATCTTCCTTTTGAAAATTTGTATGTAATCTTAATGCTTCGTCAATTTGATAACCAATTTTTAAATTTGGTGTTAAAGACTGCCCAGCATTCTGAGGTATCATTGCTATTTTTCTTCCTCGAATATTTTCTAATTCTCTGTTTTTCATTTTTAAAATATCATTAGACTGATAAATACATTCTCCAGAGATTGTAAATAAACCATGCTTAACATATCCCATCATTGCTAATGCGAGAGTACTTTTTCCTGAACCAGACTCTCCTACTATACCAACTGTTTCACCTTTATTAATTGTGGTACTAATATTTTTTAAAATTGAAATTTGTTCCCCTTTTTTACTGGTAAAACCAATAGATAAATTTTTTATTTCTTGAACAACTTGTTGCATATTAAACTGGTGCTTTTGTAGACCTATCAATACCTAATGCTTTTGCAAAAGCATCTGCAGTTAGATTTATACCTATTATAAGTGAACTTAATCCAAATATTGGTGCAAGTACTGCCCAATACGCAAAAGACATCAAGCCTCTTGCATTAGATATCATCAATCCCCAATCTGGAGTTGGAGGGCTCACACCAAAACCTAGGAAGGATAATGAACTAAAACCAAGTAACATCCATGACCATCTCATTGCACCCTCAACCATAATTGCATCTCTTACATTGGGTAATATTTCATTCCAAATAATTGAAAAATTACCATGACCTCTAGCTCTTGCTGAAACAATAAAGTCTTTTGCTATTACATCATGTGTTGCTGCTCTTGCTACTCTTACAATTCCTTTTCCATAAAAAAAGCCTAAAGCTGGTATCAAAACAATTGTTGATGTACCTAAAAGTGAAACTATTAAAAGCATCGCAAGTATCCAGGGAATAGAGAGAAAAGCATCAATTATTCTCATCACTACGTCATCTATCTTTCCACCAACCAATCCACAAAAAATTCCTAGCGCACCTCCCCATAGCAAAGCAATTAAAGATCCAAAAAAAGTTACCGTTAGTGCAGTTCTGCCTCCAAGTATAGTTCTTGTAAAAACATCTCTTCCAAGACTATCTGTACCAAACCAATACTCGGAAGAAGGTGCTTGTAACATTAAAGATGGATCAATAGCCTTGTAATCATGGGGTGCATATAGAGGACTTGTGATGGCTAGTGTGACATGAAAAACTAGAATTATTAAACCAATTAATCCAGACGGCCTTGAGGCCATAGTTGAAATAATTTCTACTATTTTAGAAAATGTGCTTTTAGGTTTTTCTTGTTTAATAACTAAAGTCATTTTTTAATTTGTAAGGATTTTAATCTTGGATTTAACATTAAAGTCAATAAATCTGCGATGAGATTTATTATTACATAAATTGAAGCTAAAATAATTGCTAAAGCCTGAACAACAGGCAAATCTCTATTTGAAATAGACTCTATTACCAATCTACCTAATCCGGGGTAATTAAATACTACTTCTGTAACAACCACTCCACCTAATAACCACGCAATAGTAAGCGCAACTACATTTATTGCTGGCAATAAAGCGTTTGGTAAAACATGTTTAAACACCATTTTCCAGTAAGGAACACCCTTTAGAATTGCCATTTGAACATAGTCCGATGCCATAACTTGAATAACACTTGACCTGACCATTCTTGCCATATGGGCGGTCATAATCATTGATATTGCAATAACAGGCAGAATTATATTTGGTAAAAGCTCAGATACAGACGCTCCTGTTGGAACAATTACTATTCCTGGAAGCCACTCCAGCCAAATTGCAACAATTAATATTAATAAAGTAGCACTGATGAATTCTGGAATCGTCATAGAAAAAATAGTGAATGTTGAAATTATAATATCTGGCATTTTATCTCTCCATAATGCAGTGATTATTCCTAATAGTAAGGCAATTGGAATTCCAATCAAAATAGATGCAGAAGCAAGTACTAAAGAATTTTTTACTCTCGGACCAAGGACATCATTGATTTTCATTTCACCACTTAATGAATAACCAAAGTCACCTTGTATTACTCCTATAGCCCAACTAACATATCTCTCATATGCAGGTATATCTAACCCCAGCCTTTTGTAGCATGCTTCAAGTGCAGCACCATAAGCCTCCCGCTCTAGATAAGTTGTGCAAGCATCACCCGGTAAAACTTCAACTCCAACGAAAGTGATCAAAGATACAATAAATAGGGTAATTAACCCAAGAAGAATTCTTTTTAGAACTAAAATTAACATAATAAAATTGTAAAGCTTCTGTTAAACAATATTTATATTAAATGAAAAGGATTTTACAGGCCTAATTAAAGGCCTGTAAAAAAAGATTTTTGTATTAATCTGTTACTTTAAGCTTATGCCAACGTACAGAAAAAACCTCTACATCATCTAAATTTTTAACTCTTGATGAAGTAATGACTAGTTTTGATACGTGATATGGAATCATCGTACCAGACTCTTCCCATAAAGTTTTTTGTGCATTTTGATAAGCTTTTTTTCGTTTACTAAAATTAAGTTCACCTCTTGCATCGGAAAGATTTTTATCAAATGCTGCATTTTTAAAGAATGATTCATTCCATTTTGCACCACTATGATACGCTTCATGCAGAATACTATCTGCAGGTCTTTCATTCCAACGAGTCATTGCAACTGGCTTTTTCATCCATGTTTCTTTCCAATAACTTTTTGAAGGTGTCATTTTAACTTCAGCTTTAATACCAGCTTTAGCTAATTGTTGTTGTAACACTTCACCAATCGTTGGCCAAGTAGGTTCTTTAGTAGAAACGTGAATTACCATATCAAACCCGTCTGGGTATCCTGCTTCATTAAGAAGTTTTTTCGCTTTCTTAATGTCTTGAGGACACTTCATTTTTAAACGATATTGATCTGATGGTGCAACTGGTGTATCGCAAGATACTGTGGCTGCTCCACCCATTACTAAATCAACAAGCTCTTGTCTATCGACTGCAAGTCTAACAGCTTTTCTAACTTTTGGATCATCAAAAGGTGCAGTATCTGTTCTCATTACCATACCTCTCCAATTTCCTGTTGGTACTACTGAAACATTAAACTTTTTATTACCATCAAATATTTTCTTTTGGCTAAATGGTACATATCTGTTCATATCAATTTGACCAGTTAATAAAGCTTGTACTCTTGCTTCACCATCAGGTATTGCGATAACATGTACTTCCGCAACTCCTGGCGCACCTTCCCAATAATCTGGGTTTGCTTTAAGCACAGTCGTTCCCTCTGGATCAAATGTTGCTACCTTAAAGGGTCCAGTTCCAATACCAGTTTGACCGATAGTATCTCCAGAACCTGAAGGTATCATTCTTAATCTATAATCAGTTAATAATAATGGAAAATCTGCAAATGAAGTATTTAATTTCATTTTTACGGTATGTGAATCTATTACTTCAATATCCGTAACAGAGCTCATACTTTTTTTCGCAGGTGATCCAATATCAGGATCTTTAACACGCATTAATGAATATTTAACATCTTCGGCATCAAAGTCTGAACCATCATGAAATTTTATTCCCTTACGGAGATTAAAAGTCCACTCGTTCGCTTCTGAATTTGCTGACCATTTTGTTGCTAATGATGCTGTGACTTTGCCTTTTAAATTTTTTCTTACTAAACGGTTTTGAGTCATTATAACTACTTGAAATAAACGCCCTTTAGTAATTGCATCAAGGTTTGTATCTTTTCCAAAACCAAGATCATGCGATAATTTAAAGACACCGCTTGATGCATTCGCTAATGAAAAAGACAACATTAAAGATATCAATGAAAATGATATCACTTTATATATTTGTTTCATAAAATTGCCCCTCTTTTTAAAGCATAAAGTTAACAATTCATTTGTTTGATATCAATAAAGAAAACTTTATTGTTTTATTGGCATTTGTTGTTTAATAATCATCGTTATTAAATTATATGCACGATATCCTAAAAAACGTAAGGTTTTCAATAAAGCCAACTAAACTGAATGGTGAAAATAAAGTAGAGTTAGCTAGAACTCTCCCTATTCATCCTCTTACCTATCAAGAACTGCCTTACGACCCTGAGTATTCACATTATGCTGGGCGACTTACTACAGAAAAATTATCAAATGCAACTCCTGATCAAATGTATTGGAAAACAAGAAAAGAAATAATTTTAAGACACACGGGAGAATATCCTTATGAAATATCAGGTCCTGACTCTTTGAAATTTTTAGAAAAAATTTTCCCTAGAAATATTTCAAAAATAAAAGTTGGTAGATGTTCTTATCAGTTTGCTTGTTACCATGATGGTGGGATGATAACTGATGGAATATTATTAAGATTAGAAGAAAATAAATTTTGGTTTGCTCAAGCTGATGGAGACCTTTTTTCATGGTACAAAGCGAATGCCGAAGGTTACAATGTAAAAATATCTGATCCAAATGTTTGGATAAGTCAAATACAAGGTCCCAAATCAATGGAGTTGTTATCAAAATTAATAAAAGAAGACATTGCAGAAAAATGGAACTATTTTGATTGCAAAGAAGTAACAATATTAAGTGAAAAGATTATAATAAGCAGGACTGGATTTACAAACGAACTTGGATGGGAGATTTACTTTAGACCTGAAAATAACGCTGAGAAAATTGGTGATTTAATTCTATCTGAAGGAAAAAAGATGGGCATGATTTTAACAGCTACACCATCTTTTAGAGGAAGAAGAATAGAGGCAGGTCTTCTTTCAGCAGGACAAGACTTTGACAAGAATACAAATCCTTTTTCTGTTGGACTTGGTAAATTTGTTGATTTAGATAAAAAAGATTTTATTGGAAAAAAAGCTTTATCGAATGTTGAAAAAAAATGTAGAACATGGGGCCTTAGAGTTAAAGAAAGTGTGGCTCTAAAAGGTGAAAATATTTTTTCTAATAACAAAGTAATTGGAAGAGTTACATCAAGCACATGGTCACCATTTCAAGTTTGTGGGGTTGCAATTATACATTTAAATAATGATCAATTTGGACCTAGCTCAGTAATAGATGTGAAGTGTTCAGATGGAAAAATTTATAAAGGTGAAATTTGCAGTCTACCAATGTACGATGAAAAAAATGAAATAGTTCGAGGCTTAATAGAAAATATACCAACTAAGCCAGAACCTTGGCCAGGAATTCAAACAAAATAGTTTCTTTAAATGGATATTGTTGATAAAAAAATTATATCTATAGGCGGTGGCGGATTCACACACCAAACTGACAAATTTTTAGATGAATTTATAATTAATCAAATAATCGATAAAAAAATTAAATTTGGATTTTTACCTACAGCAAGCAAAGATAATTTGAATAAAATTAATTTATATTATGAAGAATTAAAAAAATATAATCTTGAACTTTCTCATTTTGAACTTTGTTCAAATGTAAAAGGTTTCTCAAATTGGATAATGGATCAAGATATAATTTATGTTGGAGGAGGAAATACCAACTTCATGCTAGATTTGTGGCAGGCAAATAAATTGTATAAATATTTTGAAAAAGCTTATAACTCAGGAATTATTTTATCAGGTGTTAGCGCTGGTGCTGTTTGTTGGTTTGAATGGATATTTACAGATTCTCTAGGAGATGGATATAAACCCCTTAGAGGAATGAATTTTATATCAGGAAGTTGTACACCTCATGCGGCTGAAAAAAATAGAATTTATGAATTTGAATTAAGTATTAAGAATAAAAAAATACCTTCTGGTATAGCTATCGATGATGGTGTTGCTGTTCTATTCATAAACGGTAAACCAACTTCTGTTTGTTCTTCAAACAAAAATAGAAATGCATATTTTATTGATGATAATAATAATAGAATTGTATTAAATGATCATATAAAAAAAACGAATGAGTAATATTTTTCCAAGCAAAAGAATTCATAGTGTTGAAGATGCTCGTAATTTAGCTAGAAAAAGAATGCCAAGAATGATGTTTGATTTTGTGGATGGAGCTTCTGGAGACGAAAAATTATGCGAAAATAATAGTAAAGCGCTAGATCAGATTAGACTTCAACCTCGTGTTCTCAGAAATGTGGAAAAAAGAAAAATTAATAAAAGTTTTTTAGGCTCTGAATACGATCAACCATTTGGCTTTGCACCGATGGGAATGTGTAATTTAACTTGGCCGGGTGCAGATGTAATGTTAGCGCAAGAAAGCGTTAACAATAATGTGCCAATATGTGTATCGATGGCGTCATCAACATCATTAGAAAAAATGTATGATCTTTCTAAAGGAAATTGTTGGTTGCAATTATATAACTTTCAAGATGAAGAATTTCTTATGGAACTTTTAGACAGAGGTCATAAAAAAGGTTATAAAGTTGCAATTCTTACTGTTGATGTCCCTATACAATTTAGAAGAGCCAAAGATAATAAGAATGGTTTTACTGTACCGTTTAATTTAGGTCCAAAACAATTTTTTGATTTTGCTATACATCCACTTTGGTCAATAAGCACACTTCTATATGGAATTCCTAAGCCAATGAATTATGAAACATCGAAGCGAGGAAATAAATTTAATAGAGGTGAAAGTAGAGGATCCACAGATTGGAATACATTGAAAAGAGTGCGAGAAAAATGGAAAGGAAAACTAATTATAAAAGGCGTGATGTCTCCAGAAGATGCTATTAAAATTAAAGAAGAAGGAGCTGATGCTATACAAGTTTCAAATCATGGTGGAAGACAATTAGATAGCGCAACAGCATCAATTGAAGTACTTCCTTTGATAAGAAATTCTTTAGGAAAAGATTTTCCAATCATATTTGATAGTGGTATTAGAGGCGGTAGTGATATTGTAAGAGCGTTAGCTCTTGGAGCTGATTTCACAATGGTTGGTAGACCTTTGATGTATGGTATTGGAGCAGACGGGGCTAAAGGATTGAAAAGAATAGTCGATATAATTAAAGAGGAAGTTAGTACGGCCTTGGGATTAGTAGGTTTAAATGATATAAAAGATATATCTTCAGATATTATAGCTGAGAGATTTATAAGAGAATTTAAATATTAAAATGTCGGAAAAAAAAATAAGAGGTGGGTCTCTAATTGCAAGAGCTTTAAGGGATAAAGGCATAGAAAATGTTTTCACTTTATCAGGTGGTTTCTGTAATCCTGCTTTAGAAGGATTAATGGAATGTCAGATAGATGTAATAAATTGTCCACATGAACAGATTGCAGGACACCTAGCTGATGGACACACAAGAATTACTAGAAAACCTACTGTATGTTTAGTCGGGCCAGAGGGATTTGCAAATGCCGTGCCATCTATGATGGAGGCGTGGGGAGAAAGATCTCCAGTGATTTTTATTACTGGATCAAGTAGTTTAAGAAGACAAGGAGCAGGAGGATTTAAAGAAATTGATGATGTAAAAATTGCTGAACCATTAACAAAATATAGCGCAAGTATTACTGATGGAAATAGAATTCGTGAATTTGTAGATAAAGCATATTTAATAGCAACAAACGGTTACCCAGGAGCAGTTCACTTAAGTGTCCCAGTGGATATCATGTTTTCATCTTTTCCTGAAAATGCAGGATTAGAGGAAAGACCTTTTTCTCAATCAAAAAAAATAAAAAATATTGCTTGGCCAGATCCCAATCAAATGAGTGAAGTTTTAAAATTAGCTACGAATTCTAAAAAACCAATGCTTATTGGTGGACATGGTGTCTGGTGGTCAGGTTCTGAGAAGAAATTAGAAGCCGCAGGTCAAAATTTAAATATTCCAATTTTTAATGTTCCATACCATCAAAAACTTTTAGGGGAGGAAGCTAAATCGTACATGGGATTAGCAGATATACACCAATATCCCCCTTCAAAATTTGCGTTTGATGAATCAGACTTAATTATAATGGTTGGAACAAGACTTGACAATCAGATGAATTTTGGGAATCCCCCACTATTTCCTAAATCTACAAAAATTGTTTGTATAAATGGATCTCATGAAGAAATCGAATTAAATAGAGCTGCAGATATTAATATGCTGTGTGATCCAGGGGTATTTTTGGATACTTTAAGTAAATTAAAAGTAAATAATAAATGGAATTTAGACAATAAATGGATCGAACAAAACATATCAGAAAAAAAGAATTGGATTGATAAATCTTTAAAAGATCTTGAAAAAGAAACAATCGAAGCAAAAAAAAACGGTGGTAAAATTCATCCTCTCCAATTAGCTTTAGATGTACAAGATGCAATGAAGGATAATGATTGGTTGGTGATAGATGGTGGAAATACTCATTTTTGGTCTGAAATAGCAATTAATATTGCTGGTCATAAAGGAAAAAAACTTGGTGGTATTTTACATCCCGGAACTTTTAGTATGCTCGGTGTTGGGGTTCCGTTTGCACTTTCTGCAAAAAATCTAAATCCAAGATCAAATGTAGTATTGATAAGCGGCGATGGGGCTTTTTTATCTGGAGGCTTATCTATTGAAGCAGCTTTTCAAGAAAATAAGCCGATAGTAGTTGTAATAGATAATAATGGAGGATTAGATTGCATTTCACAACAACAAGAAAGGCTGTTTGAAAGTGGAAAACATTTTGCAACTGATTTTAGAGATATTCCCTTTCATAAAATATTCGAAGGATTTGGAGGTCATGGTGAGCTTGTCCTTAAAAGAGAAGAACTTGCACCAGCACTTAAAAGAGCTCTGGAAAGTGGAAAAACTGCATGTGTAAACGTAAAAGCTAAAGGGGTTATCAGCCCGATTGTGGCTGCAGTAAGCAATAAAAGAGATAAAGCATCAATTGAATAATCAATGGCAATAGTTTCATCACACTTATTAAGTTCAACAGATGGCTCACATGCATCAGGCG
Source organism: uncultured Pelagibacteraceae bacterium (assembly GCA_902580275.1). GTDB lineage: Bacteria > Pseudomonadota > Alphaproteobacteria > Pelagibacterales > Pelagibacteraceae > Pelagibacter. Next base: position 136,255 of record CACHJZ010000001.1, read on the forward strand.
TAAAAGTAATTATAAATCAAATAAAAAAAAATGGATCAAAAAGAAAGATTTTTCAATCTAAGACAGATAAAAATGGGAGAATTTATAAACAATTTTCTATAACAAAAAAAGATTCTTCATTAAAATATGAAATTATTTTTAATCTACAAAATTATTATAAAAAAAAAACTAATGTTACAGAAATCGTAATCAAGTTTAATATGAAAAATCCTAAGAAAAAATATCATATACCTGTTATAATCGCTCCAAATGGTTATTCTGTTTGGTGGTCAAAATAAATTAATGAAAAAAATATCTGTTCATCAATCAAAAAATATCAAATTAAATATGTCAAGACGTATAAGACGTACACCTTTTACTGATAAAGTTGAAAAGTTAGGTGTATCAGATTTTACAGTTGTCAATCATATGCTCTTACCAAAAGGTTTTAGAAAAACCGTGGAGCAAGATTATTGGCATTTAAGCAAACATGTTCAGCTATGGGATGTTTCTTGTCAAAGACAGGTTCAAATATCCGGCAAAGATGCATTTAAACTTATTCAAAAGTTGACACCAAGGCCATTAAAAAAAATGCAAACTGGAAAATGTTTTTATATTCCAATCTTAAATGAAAAAGGGGGTATGATTAATGATCCTGTTCTTCTTAAATTAGATGATGACATGTTTTGGATATCTATTGCTGACTCTGATATATTGCTCTGGGCCAATGGTATTGCAATTGGACTAGGTTTAGATGTTAAAATAAAAGAACCAGATGTTTATCCATTAGCAGTACAAGGACCAAAATCTGAAGATTTACTTGTATCCATTTTTGGAGAAGAAATCAGAAAAATAAAATTTTTCAATTTTAGAATATTTGACTTTATGGGAACGAAACAAATAATAGCAAGATCAGGCTATAGTAAACAAGATGGTTTTGAAATTTACTTTAAAGGCTTCGAAAAATATTTTGATAGTAAAGACTTGGGAGAAAATCTGTGGGATACAATTTGGAAAGCTGGAAAAAAATTTAATATTTCACCAGGATGTCCTAATCTAATAGATAGAATAGAAGGCGGGTTAATGTCATATGGAAACGATTTTACTAAAGAAAACAATCCTTACGAATGTAATTTAGAAAAATATTGTAAATTTGATGATCATGATTTTATTGGAAAAAAAGCTCTTGAAAAAATTAAAAAAAGTGGATTAAAGCAAAAAATGCGAGGGGTCATGTTTGGTGGAAAACCCTATAAACCTAATGGTAAGCTTTTACCAGTTCTTTCACTAAGTAAAAAAATTATTGGAAGAATTACATCTGGAATTTTTTCACCAAGAATAAAAAAAAATATAGGTCTTTCAATGATTTCAAAAGATTATTGGAAAGAAAATCAAAAAGTTTTAGTAGAAACCTTAGATGGCAAATTAGTAAAAGGTACTATTACCTCTTTGCCATTTCCTAAATAAATATATATACATATAAACATGTTTAAACCTGTTATTGTTGGATATGCTCGTTCGCCCTTCACTATGGCAAGGAAGGGTGCACTTATTGATGTTAAGCCAGTAAATTTATTATCCGAAGTTGTAAAAAATTTAGTTTCTAAAAGCAAAATTAATAAGGAAGATATTGAAGATATTGTGGTTGGTTGTGCTTTTCAAGTTGGTGAACAATGTTTCAACATTGGAAAATTAGTTACTTTTTTAGCGGATATGAATGTTAAAACGTCAGGTATGACCGTTGACAGGTGGTGTGGATCCTCAATGGAGGCTATCCATATAGCGTCAGGTAAAATTGCAATGGGGTCAGGCAAAGTTTTTATTTGTGGTGGAGTAGAAAGTATGTCTAGAGTAAATACTGGATTTGACCCAGTCCCTTATCCTTATACTGAAAAAGAAAACCCACATGTATATTTTTCAATGGGTACTACAGCTGAAAACGTAGCTAAAAAGTTTAATATTTTAAGAGAAGAGCAACAAGAATTTGCAATATCAAGTCATAATAAAGCACATGAAGCTCAAAAAAATGGAAAGTTATCTGAAGAAATAATTCCAATAGGTGAATGTAAAGAAGACGGAAATATTAGACCCAATAGTTCTCAAGAAAAATTAGATCAATTAAAACTTGCTTTTGATACAAAAGGAACAGTCACCGCAGCAACATCTTCACCATTAACTGATGGGGCAGCGGCAACAATAATCTGTGAAGAAAATTATGCAAAAGAAAATAATCTTAATATATTGGGCAGAATAATTTCTACAGCTGTTGAAGGTTGTGATCCAGATTACATGGGACTTGGTCCAATAGGTGCATCAAAAAAAGCACTTATGCGTGCAGATTTATCAATTGATAAAATTGATATCTTTGAACTTAACGAGGCTTTTGCATCGCAATCTTTAGCTTGTATAAAAGATTTAGGTATTGACCAAAAGAAAGTTAACATTGATGGAGGTGCATTAGCCTTAGGACATCCACTTGGAGCTACAGGAGCTAGGATTACTGGAAAAGCTGCTGATCTTCTAAGAAGAGAAAATAAAAAGTATGCACTTTCAACTCAATGTATCGGTCTTGGCATGGGGATTGCTACTGTAATTGAATCGGTAGATTAATTATCTACTTATTCCTCGAATTCTTTCTGATCTTCTTCTTAAAAGTTCAGCTGTTACTAAAATAAGAGTTGATAAAACAATTAAACATGTTGCAACCGCTAAAATAGTTGGACTTAATTGTTCTCTTAGACCTGTCCACATTTGAATTGGAATAGTTGTATTATCTAATCCAGCTAAGAATAAAACAACTACTACTTCATCAAAAGAAGTTACAAAGGCAAATAAACCACCTGATATTACTCCTGGTAAAATCAAAGGTAATGTAATTTTCATAAATGTATTAACAGGATCACTTCCCAAACTTGATGCTGCTCTAGTTACACTATGATCAAAACCAGATAGTGTAGCAGTCACTGTGATTACTACAAATGGAGTTCCTAAAACAATGTGTGCCAAAATTATTCCTGTATGTGTTGCAGCCAAACCTGCTTTTGCCATAAAGAAAAATATTGCAACACCAGATATAATCAAAGGTACGATCATCGGAGATATTAATGTAGCCATTATTATTCCTTTATAAGGCATGTGTCTGCTACTTAACCCTAATGCTGCAACTGTTCCAAGTATCACTGAGCCTATTGTGGCAAAGGTTGCAATTATAAAACTATTTTTAGTTGCAAGACCCCAAGGATTTTTAGTTCCATATATCATATCCTTATACCATCTTAGTGAGAATGCATCTGGATCTAATCTTTTCATTCCATCTGAAAAAACTAAAAACTCTTCTGCATTAAATGATAATGGAAAAATTACAAACAAAGGTGCGATCAAAAAGAAAAAAACACAGGTACAAATAAAAAGATAAAAATAGTGCCAAATTCTATATCTTGTCTCTGTATATTTTGGTAATGCCATAATTATCCTAGTTTTATATTATCTACTCCCACAAGTTTGTTATAAATCCAATAAATTACAAGAACTCCAGTCAGAAGCATTAAACCCATTGCAGATGCAAAACTCCAATCTAAAGTACTTTTCATATGAAAGGCTATTTGATTGCTTATTAAAGTGCCCGAGGCACCTCCAACAAGTGCTGGTGTAATATAGTATCCAATTGCAAGTATAAAAACCAATAAACAGCCAGCCCCAATTCCAGGAATTGTTAAAGGAAAATAAACTTTCCAAAAAGCTACAAAAGGAGTTCCTCCAAGTGATTTTCCTGCCCTCATTAAACTTGGGGAAATTGTCTTCATAACGCTATAAAGCGGTAACACCATAAAAGGTAATAGAATTTGGGTCATCGCAACATAAGTGCCTGTTTTGTTATACATCATTTCTGGTCTGTTTTCCTCGCCAACAAGGCCAATCCATACAAAAAAATCATTTACAATTCCTTGTTGTTGTAAAAGTATCATCCAACTTGCGGTTCTTACTAATAAAGAAGTCCAGAAAGGTAATAGAACACAAATCATTAATAGATTACTATATTTCATTGGTAAGGTTGCTAGTAAATGTGCTATCGGATACGCCATTAAAAAACATAATATAGTTACAAAAAAAGCAATCTCCAAAGTTCTAAGCCATAATATTCTGTGAACTCTTCTATCCTCTGAAACTTGTGATATTTTTCCATCTTCATTTTCATACATATCCATTGCTTTGAGATATTTTGAATAAGTAATATCTGGGGCTCTTCTCTTTATAGCTCTCCAATATTCAACATTTGCCCAACGTTTATGCACATTCATGATTTGCTCTTTATAATTACCTTGTTCAAATTTTTTCATTTTACGTTGAAGTTTTTTTAGAATACTTTTGAAACCATTTTTTTCGTAATTTAATTGAGTGGCTAATTTTCCAAATGTCTTTTTCTCAACAAGAAATTTATAATCCAAATAAAATGCCTCGAAAACTTCCTCTGGAGGTAATTCTTTACCATCCCATTTTTCCATTGCTTGAAATGTTTTTGGAAGCATATTTGTGACCATTCGATCATCTACGCTTCTAAAAAGCATTTCACCTATTGGAAAAATGTAAGTAATTATTAAAAAAAGTAACAATGGAGCTACTAAAAGAAAAGCTTTTATTTTATTTTTTTTCTCTGCTTTTTTTAAGCTTACCTCTAAAGGAATTCCGTCAGTAGTTAATATTTGTTTAGTTTCACTGCTCATAAAATAAAAAGGGCGGTTATTAAAACCGCCCTAAATATATTATATAATTTTAGTCTTTAAAACTTAAATTATAGTCCAGCTTTCATTGCTTCCCATTTTTCTCCAAGCTCTGTACCATTATCGGCCCAGTAAATTGGATCAACTAGGAAGTAATTTTTTGTGTTTCCTGGTGCAGTTGGCATTTCTGGAACCATGTTTGTTTTACCGTCTTTGTACCACGGCTCACCTGCTTCCATAATTTTTAAAGATGATTTTCTCCAAGGTGCGTATGCTATATATTTAGCACTTCCTGCTAAACCTTCTGTACTTGTCATCTCAGCTAATGCTTTTTTAGCATCAGCTTCGTTTGGTCCACCTTTGACTAAAACAAAATATTCATAGTCAAGACCTTGACCATCCCAAACTTGTTTTAATGGTGCACCTTCTCCAACGATTGCGTTAAAGAATCTACCATTCCAACCAGTTGCCATTACTACTTCACCACTCATTAAAAGTTCTGGTGGTTGAGCACCTGCAGACCAAAATACACATCCACCTTGAGGGTCTGTGCAAAGTTTTTTGATCTTATTCATTGCTCTATCAACACCTTTTTCTGTTTCTAAAGCTTCATAGATTTTTGCTCCACCTTTTCCTGGTTTAATACCATCGGCTGCTAAAGCAATTTCTAAATTTGTTAAAGCACTTTTGTATATAGCTCTTTTTCCAGGAAATTTTTTTGTGTTAAAGAAATCTTTTATAGTTTTTGGAGTACCTTTTACATTTTCAGTATTATAAGCGTAAGTCCAAGAATATAAAATATTTCCTACAGCACACTTACTTGGCATTGGAGCAAAGAAATCTTTACTCGCTGGAGTTCCGTCTGGAGCGGGAGGAAAGTCTTTATCAAAATCAAATTCAACAAATAAACCTTCGTCGCATCCAGTAATAGTATCCATTGCAAATACATCGATTATATCCCATGTAATTGCACCAGCTTCTTTTTGTGCTTTAATTTCTGATAATCCACCAGAATAATCCACCCAGTTAATAGGTACACCAAGTTTCTTAGCAGTAGGATCACCATATCCTAATTTTTGACTTTCAGTGTATGCTCCACCCCAAGATGCAACTGTAACTGCAAATGCTGATGAAGTTATTGAAAGAGCAAAAGAAAGGGTAAGTAATAATTTACTTAATTTTTTCATTTATCCTCCGTTTAAACGTTTTTTTTAAAAACATAATTACAACAAGTAAAAAAAACGGAGTCAACCAAGTATTTGTTAAAAATTAAGTGGATTAGGGCTGATTATAGTGAGAATAATTCTAAATTAGTTTATTTTGGGTCTAAAGCTCTTGCATCCGTTGAGTTCCAACTAATATTAATCGTATTCCCAAGTTTGATATCTATATTTTGTGAACTATTTGGAACTTTTAAAATAAAATCGGAATTTCCAAGAACCTTAAGTCTTACACGGGTATGATCACCATGATAAATCACTTCCTCAATTTTTCCCTTATAATTATTATCCATTTTTTGAGATGGGTTAATAAGAGCTCTTTCAGGTCTTATAGAAACAGTAGTTTTATCACCTTTTGATTTAACATTTATTGGATTAGCTACTATTTCACCTTCTTTTAATTTAACTTTGCATTTTCCATTAGAAATATCCGATACTTCACCCTGGAAAGTATTATTTTCCCCAATAAATTCTGCTACAAAAGAATTCACTGGTTCTTCATATAATTTGTCAGGTGATGAAAGTTGTTGAACTTTACCATCATTAAAAACAGCGATTCTGTTTGACATAGTTAATGCTTCACCCTGATCGTGGGTAACATAAACTACAGTAACTCCGATACTTTCATGAATATGTTTAATCTCATACTGCATGCTTTCTCTCAAATTTTTATCTAAAGCGCCTAATGGCTCATCCATTAAAACAACAGCCGGGTCAAAAACTAATGCACGAGCTACAGCAACCCTTTGTTGTTGTCCACCTGATAATTGCCCTGGCATTCTGTTTTCAAAACCAGTTAGAGAAACCATAGACAGTGCTTTATCAACTTTTTTATCTATCTCGTCTTTTGAAACTTTTCTTACTTTTAAAGGGAAAGCTAAATTTTCATAAACAGTCATGTGTGGAAACAGTGCATAATTTTGAAATACCATTCCAATTCCTCTTTTGTGTGGAGGAATATTTGAAATAGGATTTGAGTCTAAGTAAATTTCTCCATTTGTTGGAGTTTCAAAACCAGCTAACATCATTAGACAAGTTGTCTTTCCAGAGCCAGATGGTCCAAGCATTGTTATAAATTCACCTTCTGAAATGTCTAAGTTAAGATCTTTAACAACTAAAACTTTGCCATCATAACTTTTATCAACTTTATCAAATTTGACGAATTCTGAATTCTTAGACATAAGCGTGTTTTAAAACATTTGTGTGATGTTTTTTCAAGTTATTTTATATGCAAGTCTTTGGGGAAATTACAAAATAACTCACTTCCTTTGTCTGTAATTCTTACAGACTCTGATGCTTCAACACCCCAATCCCCAAATTGCATTACAGCAATCATATGAAAACAAACATTTGGTTTTAGAATAGTTTTATCACCTTTATAAATATTTAAAGTATGTTCACCCCAATCTGGGGGATATCCAATTCCAATTGAATATCCTGTTCTAGACTCTTTTTTAATATTATATTTATCAAGAACCCCCCAAAATTTTTGAGCCACATCATCTGCTGTGTTTCCAGGTTTTGCTGCAGATATTCCTTCATTCAAGGCTTCGTTTGTAGCTTTCATTGCATCTATTTTTTTTTGCTCTGGTTTTCCAAGATGGACTGTTCGTGCCATTGGACAATGATACCTTTTGGTTACTCCAGATAATTCAACAACAGTCGCCTCTCCTTTTACAAATTTCTCATCTGTAGCCGTTAAATGTGATGCGGATGTGCCTTTGCCTGTGGGTAATAAAACAGCAATACTTGCATATTCTCCACCAATTTCTGGAGTTCCTCTAAATAAAGCTCTTTGAATTTCTGCTACTGCATCACACTGTCTTACTCCAGGATTTATACTATTCATTGCAACTTTCATTGCATTTACAGAAATCTTTGCAGCTCCTTTCATTAGATTTATTTCTGCATCTGACTTTATTAATCTTACCCAATTAACTAGTCTTTTAGAGTCTTTAATGTTTGCATTTGGTAATCCTTGTTTTAACTTTTCGTAACAAAATGCAGTAAAGTAATGACTATCCATTTCGACACCAATATTTGATTTTTCCCATTTTCTTTCTTTAATAAAATCGATTAATGCATCGTATGGGTGTGTTGGCCATGTATGAATATACTTTTCTTTATAAACTATAATATTTTCCTTTTTTAAATATGTCTTAATATAAGCGCCTCCAGCATCTTGGGCCCTAACAAAACAAATCGGCTCTTCTAGATCAACATGGACAAGTACACATTGAGAATAATAAAAAGACCATGCATCATATCCAGTAAGATAATTCATATTATTGGTATCTTGGGATATTAGTAGTTCTATGCCTTTTTGTTGCATAGATTGTTTTGTTTTTTTTAATCTTTCTTTATATTCATCTTTTGTAAAGGACATGATTAATTTGAATTAAATAACTTTCCAAAACCAGATATAGAATTATTTTGTCCAATCTTTTCTAACGTATCCCAAATTAAAACTTGATTGCTAGAAAGAACAAATTTATTTAGGTTATTTTCGAGTTTTTGAATAATTTGAAGAACTGGGAGAGCCGTACACGAAATAAATATTGCATCAGCATCTCCATGATCCATATTCGTTAAAACTTCATACAAAAAATCTGGATCTACTTTCCAAATATCACTATCAGAATCAATATCTAAATATGAATTTGATGTTACTTGAAATTTCTCATCCTTGAAAAAAGAGACAACCTGATTATTCAATTTTTGGGGATAAGGAGTAAAAATAGAAATTTTTTTAATATTCAATTTTTTTAATGCAGCTATAGCTGCAGTACTTGGAGTTGTAACTTTTGATGAAGGTTTTGCATTTTTTATCTTTTTTTCAATAGTTTCATAACCGCTTGCAATTGTTCCAGATGTACAACCATAAACAACACAATCGATTTTCTCGTTTGGCAAAATATCATTCGTGACATTTGTAAGATCTTCTGACATTTTAATTAAATTTTCTTTAGTTAAAGGGTCGTATGTCTTTATACGATTAACAAAAAAATCTATATCTTTATCTTTGATGACATCTGCAAAATCTTTTTCAATTATAAAATCTGAGGCTAAAGCAATCAAACCAATCCTAGGGTTTGTTTTTTTTGAAAATTTCGGATCAATTTTTTTTAAATTCATATAATTCTTTTATTTGTGTATATTCCTCTAAAACTTCAGGATTTGCCAGCGCTTCTTTATTTTTAATTGTGTTACCTTCTATTATATTTTTCACCGCTAATTCGACAATTTTTCCATTTTTGGTTCTAGGAATGTCGTTTACTTTAAATATTTTATTTGGAACATGTCTTGGTGAAGCATTTATTCTAATCTGTTGTTTAATTTTTTTTATTAATTCATCATTTAGTATCACCCCGTTATTAAGGATAACAAATAAAATTATTCTGATATCATTATCCCAAGATTGACCCACAACAATCGACTCTTTTATTTCTTTAAATTTTTCTACTTCGGAATATATTTCTGCTGTGCCCAGTCTTACACCGCCAGGATTTAAAGTGGCATCTGATCTACCATAAATTAAAAACCCACCTGAATTTTTTATCTCTCCATAGTCTCCATGATGCCAAATATTTTTATATCGGTTAAAGTAAGCATTTTGAAATTTTTTATTATTTTTATCATTCCAAAACTTTGTTGGCATTGAAGGAAATGGAGTTTTACAAACCAGCTCTCCCTTTATATTCTTTACTGATTTACCGCTTTCATTAAAAATATCCACATCCATTCCTAAACCTTTTGATTGTATTTCTCCTGAAATTACAGATTTATAAATATTTCCAAGTACGAAACATGAAACTAAATCTGTACCACCAGAAATTGATGCAAGATGAACATCTTTTTTAATTTTTTTATATACATATTCAAATCCTTCTTTTGATAAGGGAGATCCAGTCGAACATATTGTATTTAGTTTTTTTAAATCAAAATTGTTTGAAATATTACTTTTTTTTAAAGCATCTATATATTTTGCACTTACGCCAAAAAGTGTGATTTTTTCTTTACTAACAATTTTTAATAGTAAATCTTTTTGTTTAAACATTGGAAATCCATCGAATAAAACGATAGACGCTTTAGAACTTAGACAGGTTACTAACCAGTTCCACATCATCCATCCACATGTTGTAAAATAAAAAATATTATCATTTTCTTTTATATTTGAATGAAGCTGATGCTCTTTTAAATGCTGTAACAGTATACCACCTGATCTGTGGCATATGCATTTAGGTTTACCAGTCGTTCCACTTGAGTAAAGAATAGCAAGTTCAGTATTAAAATTAAATTTTTTAAAATTAATTGAAGATGAGGAATATCTTTCGATTTCTTTCCAGAATTTAAATTTTATACCTTTAGATTTTTTAAAATTTAGATATTTTTTTCCAGGGTAATTAATTACTAAAATATGTTTAATTGACTTTATTCTTTTTAATATATCTGGAAGTCTTTCAATAACATTGATTTCTTTTCCGTTATAATAATATCTATCACAAATAATTAAAATTTTTGGCTTTATTTGAGCAAACCTTTCAATCAGACCATTTAAACCAAAATCTGGAGAACAAGATGACCATATTGCCCCAATTGCAGAAGTAGCAACAAAGCTTTCAACAGTTTGAATTATATTTGGTAAGTATGCAGACACTCTATCACCTTTTTTAATACCTATTTTATTAAAATATGAAATTATCTTGCTCACATTTTGATTTAACTGAAACCATGATCTTTCTTCTCTAAACCCATTTTCACTTATGAATGTGATAGCTTTTGAATTATCACTTTTGACTAAGATGTTTTCTGCGAAGTTTAATTTGTAGTCAGTTAAAAATAAATTTTTATAAAAAATTTTTGAATTTTTAATTTTATTTTTTCCTTTAAGTCCCTTAACTTTACAGAAATCCCAAATACTGTCCCAAAAATTTTCTTTATATTTTATACTCCAATTAAATATTTTATCGTAATTACTTTTGAAATTAAGATTATATTTATCTTTTATGAATTTTTCATACTGCTTCAAATTTGAATTCAAAATTTGATTTTTTGATGCTCGCCACAATTTTCTCATGTTTAAAGTTTCTTTTTTGGATAAAATAGCAGCATTTTCCCATCAAAATATATAATAATTTTAATGTTGAAAATTAAATTTAATCGTCCTTAAATCGACTTTTTATAAATACTAACAAATTAGAGGAAAAATGAGAAAATTAATAATTGCTGTATTTTTATTTGTATCTTCTATGGTCACAAATTCTAATGCAGATGGACACGGAATTAAAATGGGTATTATTTTAGGTTTCACTGGTCCAATTGAATCACTTACACCTGCAATGGCAGCATCTGCAGAACTTGCTTTCAAAGAAGCTTCTGACTCAGGCTCATTACTTGGTGGTAAAAAAATTTCAGTAACAAGAGCGGACTCGACTTGTGTGGACTCTGCTGCAGCTGTTACAGCCGCAGAAGGATTAGTTTCTGGTGGAGCTGTTGCAATTATGGGAGCAGATTGTTCAGGAGTCACTGGAGCAATTGCAGAAAAAGTTGCTGTACCAAATGGAGTTGTTATGATTTCACCATCAGCTACATCTCCAGGACTAACAGATATTAATGATAGGGGTTATTTTTTTAGAACTGCTCCATCAGATGCAAGAGGAGGACAAATTCTTGCGGATATAACTAAAGATAGAGGAGTTAAAAGCGTTGCAATAACTTATACAAATAACGACTATGGAAAAGGACTTGCAGATGTATATTCAGCTGCAGTTAAAGCTCATGGTATTAAAGTAACAACAGTTGCAGCTCACGAAGATGGTAAAGCAGATTATTCATCTGAAGTAGCAACATTAGCTTCTGCAGGTGGAGACGCTGTTGCAGTTATTGGATATCTTGATCAAGGTGGAAAAGGTATTATTCAAGGATCTTTAGATTCAGGCGCGTTTGATAAATTTATTTTATCTGATGGTATGATTGGAGACTCTCTTACAGACTCTTTTGGTAAAGCTCTAAATAAATCATTTGGATCTATACCTGGATCAACTGGAAAAGGTGCTGGAGTATTTGCTAAAGTAGCTAAGTCAGCTGGCATTGACTCATCAGGACCATATACAGGGGAATCTTATGATGCAGCTGCATTAATTACACTTGCCATGCAAGCTGGTGGTAAAGCAGACAGAAATACTATTCAAAAAAATGTAATGTCTGTTGCGAATGCACCTGGAACAAAAATTTACCCAGGCCAACTTAAAAAGGCTCTTGATTTACTAGCTAAAGGAAAAGCTGTAAATTATGAAGGAGCAACAGGAGTAGAATTTACTGATGTTGGTGAAGCTTTTGGTTCTTTCTTAGAGAAAGAAATTAAAGGTGGTAAGTTTAAAACTAAAAAACAAAGATAATTTTATTTTTAAAACCCTAGCGTTTTATTACGCTAGGGTTTTGTTTATTTGATATATCAGCTCTTATACTCGCTAATATAATTAATATCATAAAAGGAATACAAATTAAGTTCATTATCTTCCAGCTTGTTAAAGCAATAAATACTCCTGCTGATAAACTGCCTAATGCATGAACTGAGTAAACAATAAAATCATTTAAACCCTGTGCTTTATATTTTTCTTTTTCTTCGTATGTAAGCACAAGCAAACTTGTACCTGATATAAATAAAAAATTCCAACCTATACCTAAAAAAATAAGAGCAAACAAATAATTAAAAAAAGTTTGATCAAAAATACTTATAAACGAAGTAATACTGTAAAAAAATATACCAATATAGATTACATTACTATGGCCTATTTTTTTAATTAGATATCCTGTTACAAGTGATGGCAAAAACATTGAGGCAACATGAAACTGAATTACAATACCTGTTTTACTTAAACTCATTTTTTCCATAACATGCATACTTATAGGTGTTGCTGTCATTAAAAAAGTCATTATTGCATATCCAAATGCTGATGCTGCTAGCGCTTGAATAAATCTTGGTTGAGAAATTAATTCTAAATAACTTCTTCCAGTATAATTAATATTTTCTTTATTAATTGTTTTGCTTTCATAAAACAAAAAAAGAATTGTGGGTATAAATGTTAAAACTGCTAAAGATAAATATGACCCTACGTAAAGATTTTCGCTAACTAAATCTTTCGAATAGTTGGCCAAACTTGGCCCTAAAAAAGCTGAGATGATACCTCCAAACAATAGTATCGAAACCGCTTTTGGAGCCATATTTTTTGCGACACTTTCTGCGGCAGCAAAACGATATTGATGAGTAAAGGCCATTCCAATACCTATAAAAAAGTTAGCAAAACAAAAAATATAAAAATTCTGATTAAATATTGAATAAGCTGCCAAAATTGAAAATAATGCATTACCAATTGATGCATAAATAAAACCAAGTTTTCTTCCGACTAAACTCATAATTTTTGTAGCCACAATTGCGCCAATAGCTATTCCAACAACAGAGATTGACATAGGTAAAGTCGATAATGATTTCATAGGGCTTATTTGAGATCCTATAATTCCACTTAAAAAAACAGTAACTGGAGCTGCAGTAAAACTAAAAATTTGACTTAATGTTAATAAAATAAGATTTTTATTCATTAAAATATGTATTTGTCTCCTAAATAAATAATAATCCCTATTGCAATGCCTGTTAGAATGTAAAAAAACATAATTTATTTAATATTTATTTTCTCTGGTATTAATCCTTTAGGACGGTATCTCATTATAATCAAAAGTCCAATTCCAACTAGTAAAAATCTAAAATATGCAGCGCTTTGAATTAAATGTTGTTTAACTGCATTAGTTTCTTCCATGTGTGCAGTAAAAAAATTTATAAAAAATAAAGCGATTGGTGCAGCCTCTACCCATAAAAACCAAACAACAAAACCTCCAAGAATTGCGCCAAAATTATTTCCAGTTCCACCAACAATTACCATTACCCATATTACAAATGTGTATCTCATTGGTCTATAACTGCCTGGTGTAAATAAGCCGTCATTTGTCACCATCATAGCGCCAGCTATTCCAACTATTGCTGAACCCAAAATAAATATTAATAAATGTTCTTTAACAACATTTTTTCCCATTGCATTTGCAGCCACTTCATTATCTCTAATAGCCCTCATCTTTCTTCCCCAAGGTGAATACAATGCTTTTTGAGTAAGAATTAATAAAATTATTACAACAGTCAAAAAAAGACCTGCAAGACACAATTTTACATAAACTGAAGATGCATCAATAACTAATTGATTTAAAACATCTTGTCTTTCGGACAAAGAGGTAATTAAATCTAATTTTTTTGAATGAAATTGTTCTACAAGATCTATAAACCATGTTGCGCCTTGTAAATCAACTTCGTAAGGAACTGGTCTTTTTAAACCAATAACATTTTTTACACCTCTTGCTAACCAATCTTCATGTTTAATTATTGAAACTATAATTTCAGCTATAAGTAAAGTTGCTATCGCTAAATAGTCTGCTCTTAATCCAAGTGCAATTTTACCGACTATGAAAGCTATACCTGCAGCAAATAAACCACCAACTATCCATGAGAAAATTATTGGTAAACCTAATCCACCAAGAAACCCTGTTTTGGCTGGGTCAACAGCTTCTATATTTTCAATTGCTGGGCCAGAAATATATCTTATGATTACAAAACCTATAATAATAATTGCAGCAACTATATAATTTCTTTTTTTTGAATTTTCGAATTTTCTCAGAACTGTACGGATTATATAAACACCAGATATTATTAGAATTAAAGAAACAACCATACCCGATCCCCCAGCTTTCCAAGCTTCTTTTACAGGTGGTACATTTACTAAAACTGCGGCCAACCCTCCTAGAGCGGTGTAACCCATAATTCCAAAATTAATTAGGCCGGCATAACCCCATTGAATATTTGCCCCTATTGTCATTACAGCAGATATTAGACAATAGTTTAAAATTGTAAGAGCTATAGTCCAAGACTGGAGTACTCCAACAGCAATGATCAATAGTGTCATTATTGAATAGGCAGCAATAATATTTTTGTGTTGCATCATAAAGTTTTACCCTTAAATATTCCTGAGGGTCTAAATAGTAATACAATCACCAAAATTGAAAATGATACCGCAAATTTATAATCAGTTGATAATAATTGCATAAGTGAATCCGGTTCCATGAATTCTGGTAATAAATATGCAAAAAATTTTTTGTAAGCATATGTAACTAAAATTTCTGCAAAAGCGATTACATAGCCTCCAAGAAAAGCTCCAAATGGATTTCCAATTCCACCGACAATTGCTGCTGCAAAAATTGGTAACATATTATTAAAATAAACAAAAGGTCTGTAGCTCTTATCTAAACCATAGAGTACTCCACCAATAGTTGCTAGGATACCGGCAATAATCCAAGTGATTAAAACAACCTTTTTTGGATCTATCCCTGAAAGTAAAGCTAAGTCTTCATTGTCAGAATAAGCCCTCATACTTGTTCCAGTTTTAGTTCTATTTAAAAACCAAAACATTATTGAAACTACAATTACCGTGACAAAAATTGTTATTGCTTGGGTAGATTTGATAGTTAAACCTTCGTTTAACCCGGTCATTTCCTTAAATTCGTTAGCTTTTAAAATAAATTTTTCCCCATCAAAAAATCTTCTATCAAATGGTCCTATAATTATCCTTATTATTGCTTGTGTAACGAACATTACACCAACGCTTACCATCGCTAATTGAACAGGTGGGCTTTTTTTAACTCTATAATAACTGAATACAAACTTATCAATAAATAACATGTAAAAAATCATCGCTAAAATTGCGGGTGGTATTGTTAGTAAGGCAGTAGGCAAAAAACCAAAACTAATTCCTAAAGATTGAAAATAAAATGTTAAAAGTACAGCAACCATTGTTCCAAAGGACATCATGTCCCCAGTAGCAAAATTAGCAAACCTTAAAATACCGTAGACTAAAGTTACAAATATCGCACCTAATGCGAGTTGTGATCCATATGTAAGTGCTGGAATTACTGTGTAATTTAAAAGTAATACTATTGCATTTATAAAATCCATTTAAGCTCCTAAAAAAGATCTTCTAACTTCTGGATCATTTAAAAGTTCGTCGCCTGATCCCTCAAACTTGTTTTGGCCTGTTACTAAAACATAACCTCTATCAGATATACTTAGAGCCTGTTTAGCATTTTGTTCTACCATTATTATTGCAACATTAGTTTTTTTTACTTTAATAATATGTTCAAATAATTCATCCATTACAATTGGAGAGACTCCAGCTGTTGGTTCGTCTAACATTAATACTGAAGGCTTAATCATTAATGCACGTCCAAGCGCAACCTGTTGTCTTTGACCACCTGATAGTTCTCCAACAATTTGTGATTGTTTCTCTTCTAAAATAGGAAATAAGTCATAAATATCATTTAGGATTTTATCTAAGTTATCGGTTCTTAAAAAAGCACCCACTTCTAAGTTTTCCTTTACAGTCAGCTCAGCAAATACATTTTTACTTTGGGGAACAAAAGATATTCCTTTTTTGACTCTGTCCTGCGGTGACAAATTTGTGATGTCCTCACCATCAATCAGAACATTGCCAGATTTTAGATTAAGTAGTCCAAGCATAGTTTTCATCGCTGTTGACTTGCCTGCTCCATTGGGACCTAGGATTGCAACAATCTCTCCCTTATCAACATTTATTGTACAAGAGCTAATTATATCTGGACCGTCTCCATATCCTGCTGTCATTTTACTTCCCTCAAAAAATGCCATTTATTTTTTTCCTCTCCCTAAATAACTATCAATTACTTTTTCATTTTTTTTAACTTCATCAGATGTGCCTTCAAATAAAACAGAGCCTTCAGACATCACAATAACTGGATCACACATTCGGCTTATGAAATCCATATCATGTTCAATCATACAAAAAGTATACCCTCTTTCTTTATTTAGCCTGAGTATTGCGGTACCTAGGTCTTTTAATAATGTTCTATTTACTCCTGCACCAACCTCATCTAATAAAACTAGATTTGCATCCACCATCATAGTTCTTCCAAGTTCTAAAAGTTTTTTTTGACCTCCAGATAAGTTGCCTGCTAACTCATTTGATAAATGCTTTAGATTCAAAAATTCAGCGACCTCTAATGCTTTATTTTTGATTTCTTCTTCTTCAGATTTAATAATTTTAGAACTCATTAAAACGTTCATTAATTTTTCCCCTGTTTGATTTCCAGGTACCATCATCAAATTTTCTAATACAGTAAGATTTGTAAATTCATGAGCAATTTGAAATGTTCTTAATATACCTTTTGAAAAAAGCTCATAAGCAGGAACTCCAGTAATGTCATCATTATTGAATAAAACTTTACCTTGATTTGGTTTTAAATTACCTGCAATTAAATTGAATAATGTTGTCTTACCTGAACCATTAGGTCCAATTATTCCTGTGATAGAGCCTTTTTTAATTTTAAGTGTACAATTTGATACTGCTGCTAAACCCCCAAAATATTTTGAAAGTCCATTAACTTGCAAAATGTTTGTGTTTTGCTGCATAAATTAAGATTTATTTAATCTTTTCAACAAATTATTTAAGGAACTCTGTAACAATTTATAATAGCCAGCTTTTCTTAACTGATTTACTCCTTGCCAATTTAATCCCCCTGGAGTTTGTGAATCGGAAACAAATTTTTTCATATTTTTATCAGAGTTTTCTAACGCTAAGCCAGCTAAAGCAAAATAAAGTGACGTAACGTATTCTTGTGCTTTTCTTCTGTTAGTTTTCTTTTTTACTAACCAGTCTGACAAATTTTTTAAAGTTTCATAAAATGCTGCCATTGTTCCTGAAATTGCCCAAAAATTATTAGATAATTTTTCATTTTTAATTTCAATACTAGTTCCAACTTTATTAAAAAAGTTCTTGACCTTTGCGTTCGGTGGACACATTACAATTGGACCTAATCCTAGAGATATTGGTGGCATAGGTATTGCTCTTACTAAATTTACTTTAGATTTAATTTTTTTTTTTAAGTTAGACAAGTTTAAAGTTGCAACAAAACTTATCACAGTTTGATTTTGTCTAAAATGTAAATGAGGTAATATTTGATTGGCAACCTTAGGTAGAACCCCAACAAATATCCAATCAGACTTATTTACAACATCTTGATTATTTTTTGCTATTTTTACTTTTTTAAATTTTTTTTCCAGTTTTTTTGCTTTATTTTTATTTCTAGGCGAAATAAGTATTTGTTTGAATTTTAAATTAGACCTGCAAATACCAGTAATGACATCTGATGTGATATTTCCTGTACCTATAAATCCTAGTTTCATAAAAAACGATAACATTATTATTACACCAAATATTTCTAATTAGTAAAAAAATGGGAAGTTTAATTGTAAGAAATTGTGGATAGCCCTATAAAACCGGGAGCTAAAGATGGCTAGATAGGACTATCTTTAAACAGTATAACACATGGTATAAAAATTTCATTAGTGATTTAATCAAATATATATAAAAAATTATGAAAAAAAGTCACAGACCTCAAACAAGAGTTAAAAATCCTGAGCCAAAAATAGAGAGTCCAGATTGGGTTATATGGGCAGCCTGGGCAGATAGAATCACTTTTGAGGAGATTAAGAGTAAAACAGGAAAATCAGAAAATGAGGTAATTAAAATTATGAGAAAATCTCTTAAACCATCATCGTTCAGACTCTGGCGAAAACGAGTGCATTCAAAAAGTATTAAACATAGAAAAAAATTTGAAGCTAAAAGAAAAAACATAAGAATAAGAATGAATAAAAATGATTTTCAAACCTAGTAATAAAATTAAAAATTGTTATATGTAAATAATGAAAAATATAATCATGTACACTGGCCCGATGTGTGCATTTTGTGATGCAGCAAAAAGACTTTTTAAGAGAAATAATGCATCCTATAAAGAAATTGATATAGGAAATAACTTAGAAATTCGAGAAGAAATGATTAAAAAAAGTAATGGACGAAGAACCGTACCACAAATATTTATAGAAGATAAACATATAGGTGGATACGAAGAGCTTAGAGCTTTGGAAAAAAGTGGTGAATTAAAAAATATTTTAGGTAATTAAATTACTTTAGAATACTAAAGGGATTTCTTAAACAATCAATTTCATCTAATGTATCAAAAAATATTTCAGTTAAATTAGAAGTATGAAAAGTTTGGCATTCTCTAATTTTGCTTTCTTTCATTGCAAAAGAAAAAATATATTCTGAAGGTGATTGACCCAGTGTACTTTTAATACCATAAGATGTTGCCATAGATGAGCCAGCTTGAACAACACTACCAGTTTTAACCAATGCATAAGTTGGTCCCATCATTGAGGTAGTTTGAGCACAACCATTCAAAAAAAAGATTGTTAGAGTTAATAAATATATTTTTTTCATGTTTCCCAAAAGAATTAATATTATATGTGAAAAAAAATTAAAGAAAAATTTTTATAAGTCAAATTGGGTTTATTTAATTTTTATTTTCTTCTGTGATTTCTGGCCTTTTTTTCTTAACAGGCTTTAATAATTCTGTATTTTTTAGATCTAATGCTAAACATGTTATATCGTCTCTTAATTTTTCTGCTCCCCAGTTCAGTTGTTCTGCAATAGTATCAACCAAAACTTTTGGCGAAATAATATTAAGATCCGTAACTATTCTTTGAACCCCTTCTGCGCCAAGTTCTTGACCATTTTTTAAATATCCTTCTGTCACACCATCGGTATAAACAACAAATGTTTTATCTTTTAGATTTATAGTTTTAGATTTAACCATAGACTCAGTAAAATATTTTATTATTCCAATTGGTGGCATTTCGGACTTAATAAATTCAAAGTTTTTATTACGATCAAAAACCATTATACTTTCGTGACCTGCATTCACAAAATTTACCTCACCTGTTTCAATATTAAATTTTCCAAAAACTGCTGTTACGAACATTCCTTTGAATTTTGCTTCAACCAGCTCATTGTTTACCCCAAATACCACTTTCTCTAATGGGTATGATAAATTAGACAATGTTCTAAATATTGATGAAGCTTTAGCCATATACATACCAGCTTTAATTCCTTTACCCGATACATCAGCGAGCGTAAAAAAATATTCATTTGGGCTTACCTTAACTACATCATAATAATCTCCTGATACATCCCTAGCTGGAACATTTTTTGCATATATAAAGTTTTCAAATCTTTCTATGTTTGGAAAAAGACTTTTTTGAACTCCTCCTGCAAGCTCTCTTTCTTTTAAAAGTTTTGCTTCCTTTTGGAGATTTGAGAGTGCAATTCTATTTTCCTCTAGAAACCTAAAATATAAACCAGTGAGGAAAGTAATTGTAAGTATAAAAATTGGATAACTTATATCAACAAGTTCAGACTTGAATAAAAAGTAACTGAATCCAATTGCTATTGTTATAATTAAACTTCCAAAAAATACTGCTAAACTATATTTTGGTTTAATTCTCTGCGAAAGAAAGAAAGTCATAAAACCAACAAGTATAGAAAAGAATAACTCAAATACGTATGTATTTGGGTTTCTAATTAAATAGGTTTTATCAAGAATATTTTCAATTACATTTGCATGAACTTCAACTCCAGGAATTGTTTTTCCTAAAGGTGTTTTTACTAAATCAAACAGTCCTTGTGCAGAAGCTCCGATTAGAACATATTTATCTTTAAATCTTGTCTCATCAAACTCACCATCATAAACGGAGCTAGCTGAAATATATTGGCTCTTTAATGATTTTTTATATTTTATCCAAATTATGCCATTTGGGTCAGATAAAATTTTGTATGGTCTTGAACTTATTCTGGTAATTCCAACCTCATTCATTTCTACATATAAATTTTTTTGATTTCCACCAACTCTAACCATTTCGAGTCCCATAGTTGGATACATTTTTTTTTCAAACTGCACTATTAATGGTAAAGATCTTATTATTCCGTCTGTTTGATCAAGAAAAGAGATTGAACCTAGTCCTTTAACGCTTGTTTCTAACATCTCTAACGAACCAATTGAATAAGGATAGGAATATGTAAAATTTTTAGGATCTCCACCTTTTGAGAGAAATCTTGCTTTAGCTTTTCTATCATAATTGCTATGAGATGGAACATTGCTTCCTAAAACAGCAGTAACAGATTTAGAGTTTTCTAATTTCTCTTTAAATAATTGATCGTGTCCTTTTAAATTTTGGATTTCACCTACATCTGTTGGAATTAAATTATAAGCTTTTAAAAATTCATCAGGAGATTGTTTATCTTTTTCAGTAAAAAAAACATCAAAGCCTATTGCCTTTGGATTAGTTTTGTTTACGTTTTCTAAAATTTTAGCAAAGACTGATCTACTCCAGGGAAATTGTCCAAACTTACCTAAACTTTTCTCATCTATATCGATTATAACAACATCAGTTTCACTTTTATTTAGAGGAAAAATTTTTTGATATAAATCAAAGCTTAAAAACGAAATCGATTTTACAAAACTTGGATTTGCAATTTTGATGGAAATTAAAAAAATTAAGAGAACAAAAAAAGTTAAATAGTTTTTATATTTTGAATATAATGCCTTCACTCCTAGAATGTATAACTATTATTGGTAAAGTAAATAAAACTTAGTTGGGTATTTAAGAGATTATTTCTTTTTTCTCTTCTTTTTTCTCTTCTTCTTTTTCTTAGCTACTTTTTTCTTAACGATTTTTTTCTTCTTAACGACTTTTTTCTTTTTAACAACTTTTTTCTTCTTTACTGCTTTTTTCTTCTTAGGTGCTTTTTTCTTAACTGCTTTTTTCTTTTTAGGTGCTTTTTTCTTGGTTGCTTTTTTCTTAGTTGCTTTTTTCTTAGTTGCTTTTTTCTTAGTTGTTTTTTTAGTAGCTTTTTTCTTAGTTGCTTTTTTCTTTGTAGCTTTTTTCTTTTTACCTTTAGATTTTTTAGCTTTTTCTTTTTTCTTTTTGCCTTTTTTCTTTTTAGCTTTGCTTTTTTTCTTTTTGCCTTTTTTCTTTTTAGTTGCTTTTTTCTTTTTATCTTTTTTCTGTTCTGTTGCTTTTGGTGTTTCTGGCTCAACAACATCAATTTCTTGAGTTTCTATTTCTTGAGCTATTTCCTCAGTTATATCCAGATCAGTTGTTTGAGGTTCACCACCTAATAGTACAAGTCTTTGCTCGTTATCTTTTCTTAGGTTTTCTTTTATTAAGGTTCTAATCTCATCTTTTTCAAAACCTTGTGCCTTTAATTCTTGTCTTATTTTTTTTCTTAGAGCTTTCTTTTCTTCTTTAGTAGCACCTGAAGCTTTCGCTACTCTTAAAGCTTTCATTTTTTTATTGAATTTTTTCAATTGTGCTTTTGTAATTTGTCTTGCTTTACTAGGAGCTTTACCTTTGGACATGCTAGCTACACTGAAAGGTTTATCTAATAATGTTTGGCCAAGGTTATTTCCAACTAATACTGCACCTGGTCTTAATCCAAGTGTATTATTTTTTCCTGGTCCAATTAATAATGTATCTGTTTTTCCTTTAGATACATTTGTTTGAAATTCTGTTCCTCTAGATCCTAGAGTTCCTTCTGGGACTTCTACTGTTAAACTGTCTGGATTTTTTTTACTTATTAATCCTGAAATAACTTTTAAACTTCCTTGCTTAACGCTTGCAACAATTTTACCATCACTTGTTTCTGGATCATATATAAATGTATCCATAACAACTTCTGATTCTGCACCAATAGTAAATGTTGATTGATCTAAAAGTAATATTTGTGTTCCTGAATCTTCAGATGCATATATAGTTTCATTAAGATAAATTTTGTCACCAGCTTTTAAAGTTCTAGTTTCAGTTTTTACAGTTCCATTTATAGCACCAACTATACCTACTAATTGTTTTTCAATACTCACTTCTTCTGCTAATGCAATATTAGAAAGAAGCATCATACCTGCAAAAAACGACAAAATTTTCTTCATAAGGCTATTTTATATCAACTTTTTAATTACAAAAAACATATATTTCACTCACTTTGAGTTTTTTCAACTATTATTATATGTAAAAAATTCCCATAAAATCGATATTTTATAAGAATATTTCATGAAAGTTGTAATTTAAGGTCTTAAATTAAATGATCTTGAAATACCAAAGGCAACAGATTCTGCCTCATAATCAAAATTTATGATATTTGCCTCTGACACTGTTTTGTCATAAGAAAAAGACAAATTTATTAATTTATTAGGATCTAATATAGGTAAAAAATCACCAAGTGGTTTTAAGATAATTACGTCAAAAGTATTTGAAACATCCGTTCTTATTTTAGAAGAGTAAACACTCGTATCTGGTTCAAAATAATCATTAAATGAAACTGCGTCACCAATAGATACATAGGCAAAAGGTAGATTAAAGTTTAATCTAAAATTAAGCTCAAAAGTTTCATAATCATTCATACCAACTTTATTTTCAGAAATACTGTATCCAAGTCCAGTGCTTGCAGAGATAATTTCACTCAGCAAGTAATCATGACCTAATGAAAAACTATGACCTATTGAATTAGTCTCATCTGCAGTCGTGTCTGAGGAATTATGATTTCCCTTAGAATCTGAAAGAGTGTAAGAGTAATTGTAAGTGCTTCTTTCACCGCTTGGAAAAAAACCAGATAATCCGAACATGTTTGAAAAGCTATCCGCATCATCAATGTAATCAGATTTACTCGTCATAGCAAAAATTGAAATACCTTGATTGCCAATTGTTGTATCATATGCAGTTGTAAGAGAATATCCTTCAACATCATCACCGGTTTCGATAACTTGACGTGAATCTGAAACGCTTGCGCTAATTAATAAAGAAGAGTCATCCCCTATTCTTCTCACAGCAGACAAATCAGTGCTTGCTGAGTAGGTTCTGTCATGCATAGGGGATGTCAATACATCGATAGCATCAGAACTTAATTGTAATCTGGTTTTTGAAACGTTATTGACATTGTTACTTTGTGAAAGACCCCAATTAACTCCTGCTACAAAACTCCATAGTTTAGGTCTTGCTCTATCTTCAAGTTCCTTTTCTATATCTGCAACTGTTAATAAGTCTTCTTCAGTTGCATCCTCATTTGATTTTATCTCATCTATAACTGTCAGTGCTTTATCAGGTGAGTCTGCTTGAACAAGTACAGAAAGCAAATACATTTTTATTTCTATATTATCCGGGTAAACCATGTTCAATCTTTCTAGAGTTGAAATGGTTTGTTTGAAGTTACCCATCTTACCTTGTTGTTGGGCATACTTTATATTTAATTCTAAGTCATTTGGTTTTTGCAGAATCTGCATATACGTAATATTTTTTTCAGTTGCAAAAATAGTGTTTGAATAAGTCAAAGCAGACACAAAAACAAATATTGTTAATAAAAATTTTCTCAACTTATTCTCCTTCTTTCCAAATCATATAAATTACGAATGGAAAAGTTGCTGGAACAAAACCAAACCAAATCCATTCATCCCACTTGAAACTTTTATCAAAGCCAGGATTGCTAATTCCATTCCACCAAATCATATAACCAATAAAAGCCATCCAAGTCACGCTTAAAGTTGCTAAAATTTTTATTTTTTTTGATGATTTTCCTCTTAAAAGAGTTTCAAAAAATGATTTGGAATTAGATGACATTTTTGCAACTCAAATCCTAAAAGTTATTTTGGCCTTTTGCATCTAAAGTTAATAAAGTCTCATCACATTTAGCTGTCATGCATGCTCTTACTTGATAACCGCTTGAATGTGGTGCAACACAATATTCATAACCTGCATCACTTGATATTACGTTTTCGTCAGTATCTGCATCAAATAACGTAGTATCAATTCCCTCTGTGGTGCCCGAGGTTGGTGTACAATTGTCACCGTCAGCATTGTAATAGCTTCCAAAGACAGAATATTGTTCAGTTTGCATTAAGGCTATTTGTTGCATTACGTTTTCTGCTGAAGATTTTTTTGCACTTGATGTGTAGCCAGCGTAAGTAACAATTCCTATGCCGGCTAGAGCACCTAATATAGCAACTACTACTAGTAGTTCTATTAAACTAAAACCGTCTGGTTTTTTTTTCAACCTACTTACTCTACATCAAGATCGTTTTCTAAAAATTCTGCAGTAGCGTCTGTTCCTTCTCCAGTAGTTTTAGTAATCTGTGTTTTGAATTTTAGAGTTTCGCCATCAGTAGTAATTTGAACGTTACCTTCTCCATCAGTACCTAATGCTGAAACAGCTGCTACACCCCCTTGATATGGATCTTTATCTTGTAAAGGTGAGTCAGTACCTACTAAGAAAGCGGCAACACTTGCTGCGTTATCGCCACAACTGATCGAAGTAGTAGCTGCACCGAAAATTTCGCTATTCTCGTCTAAACTACATTTGGCTAATTCAGATGCTACATATTTTATTACGTTAGCATGAATAGACTTAGTTGAATTTTTCTTTGCTGCTGCTGTATAACCATTATAAGCTACTACTCCAACAGCTGCTAGAGCACCTATAATTGCTACAACCACTAATAATTCTATAAGTGTAAAACCTTTGTTATTATTTCTTTTCATAATCCTCCCTATATGAATAAAAAATTTTATTTCACGTATTCTTAATATTATTAATGATTATGTAAAGAATGAAGTTGCCCAAAAAATAAGGGAATTTTAATGGATTTTTGCTAAATGTGCTCATTTTGGCTTAATTTTGAGATTTTAATAATTAATTAATAATGCTATCAGTTACGCAATGAGCTATAAAATTTCTGAGGAAGGCAACATATCAACAGTTTTTTTAAACGGTGAAATAGATATGGATGTTACTGAAAAAGCGAAAGAAGTAATATTACCTTTGGTAGAAACTGGAAAAGAGGTCCACCTAAATTTAAAAGATGTTTCATACATGGACTCTTCAGGAATATCAGTTTTAATTGAAAGTCATCAAAAAGCTCTTGAGCACAATACTAAAGTTGTTGTTAAAGAAGTAAGTAAATCAGTTTTAAAAGTTATAATGATGGCTAAGTTAGAACAAATTTTAAATCTGGAGTAATGGATATATCAGAATCAAAAGACTTTCTTGTTCACACAGCAAGTTTAAAAGAAGTTAGAACTTTTTCTAGAAATGTTTTTGATAAATTAAATTTAAACAACGATTTAAAAGATGAGCTAGTTTTAGCTATAGCAGAAGCAGCTCAAAATGTTGTTAAGCATGCTTATAAAGGTGTTGAAGATACGAGTGACCATATGCAAATAAAAATTTCATTGACTGGTGATCAATTAGAAATTGGTTTTTATGATAAAGGTAAACCTGTTGTTGCTGAGAATATTCAACATAGAAAGCTAGATGATATCAAGCCTGGTGGTTTAGGAACTTATTTTATTAAGCAAATTATGGATGATGCTGTTTTTAAAAAAGATCAACAACAGTGGGTCAATCATCTGGTTCTTACAAAAAAGATTTAACCGATTAGTGCACCTACATTGAAAATAGGTGAATACATAGCTATCATTAAACCACCAATCATTAATCCCATAAAGACAATCATTATTGGTTCAATCAAACTAGACATGTTATCAACTGCTGTATCAAATTCACTTTCATAATACGAAGCTACAGAGTTAAACATTTCATCTAATTGTCCTGTTTGTTCACCAACTGAAATAAGTTGACTAAAAGTTGGAGGAAATAAAGGTTCTTTTAAAAATAATTTTGTCAAAGTGTCTCCAGAAAAGACTCCTTTTTTTACATTTTCCAAAGCCTCTGTAACTACAACATTGCTACTAACAGATTTTGCAATTTCTAAACTTTCAAGTAAATTTACTCCAGCAGCACTTAAATTACCCATGATCAAAGAAATTCTTGCTAATAAAGATTTTAAAATTAAATCTCCAAATACTGGTAACTTTAGAACTTGTTTGTGCCATCTATACTTAATAGCCTCGTTCTTACTCGTTAGATATCTAAATGCAACAATGAAACCGACTATTGAAAAAAATAATAATGTTCCACCTGTTCCTCTTAAAAAGTTACTCATAGACATTATAACTGCTGTTGGTTTTGGAAGTGCTATACCCATTCCGTCGTACATTTCTGCGAAAACTGGTACTACTTTGATTAACATAAAAGCACTTACAGTCACTGCAACTGTAAACATTATACTAGGATACATTAATGCACTTTTAATTTTTTTCTTTATGTTTTCTTTTTTTTCTAAAGAGTCGACTATTTTTAATAGGAAAACATCAAGCTTACCACTGGCCTCTCCTGCTTTAATCAAATTGCAATAAACGTTATCGAAATATTGAGGGTACTTTTCAAAACACTTAGATAAAGTAACACCGCCCTCTAGGCTTTTTCTAATATCCTCAATAACTTCTTTAATTGCGTCACCTTCTAGTTGATCTCTAAGCATTGCTAAAACTTCCAAAATAGGGAGTCCAGCCTTAACCATGGTAGCAAACTGTTTTGAAAAAATTAAAATTTCTTCAACTTTTACTTTTTTTTTACCAAATAAAGAAAGACCTTTTTTTTTAGTCTTTTCTTTAGTTTCACCCTTTTTTTTTGCAGATTTGACTAAATTTGTAATTATAACTTTTTGTTCTTTAAGCTTAAATGATGCTTCATCTTGGTTGAGCGCCTCTATTTCACCCTCTACATATTTTCCTGCAGAAATACCTTTGTATGTAAACGCTTCCATTATTAGCTACTTAATACTCTCTCGTACTCTCTAAAATTTAGCTCACCATTAGCAATCATTCTTCGTCCCATATCTTGCATAGTTTGGAAGCCTTCTTTAACAGCTATTTCTCTAAGTTCTGGTGTAGTTGCTTGTCTTAAAATTGCTTCTTTGATCGGCTTTGAAACAACCATTATTTCATAAATTCCTTGTCTTCCTTTATAACCAGTATCTTTACATTTAGGGCATCCTTTACCTTTTATAGCTTTAACTCTTGAAGCTTGCTCTGGAGAAAAACCTAAATCAGTTAAAACTTTTGGAGTTACATCCTCATCTGGAATTCTGCAATCTTTACAATTTCTTCTTGCTAATCTTTGTGCGAGCACCATTTGAGTTGCTGCGCTGATTAAGTAATCCGGAGTTCCCATGTTTTGCAATCTTGTAATTGTGCTTGGTGCATCATTGGTGTGAAGAGTACTGAAAACCAAGTGACCAGTTAAAGCTGCTTTTAATCCAATATCAACCGTTTCTTTATCCCGCATCTCTCCTACAAGAATTATTTCTGGGTCTTGACGCAAAAAGGATCTTAGCGCAGATGCAAAAGTTAAACCTATGTCATCTTTAATTTGAACCTGTCCTACACCGGCCAACTCATATTCAACTGGATCTTCTGCTGTTAAAATATTTAGGTGCGGTTTACTTACTTCTTTTAAAATACTGTAAAGCGTTGTTGATTTACCAGAACCAGTTGGACCAGTTACCAAAATTAAACCTTGCGTGCTGTGAATTGCTTTTCTTAAGTTTTGGAGATCTACATCCTCAAAGTTTAATTGCTCCAAAGTAATATCTCCAGCATCCTTGTTAAGAATACGCATTACAATTCTTTCATTGTTTGCTGTTGGTAAAATTGATAATCGCAAGTCAACTACTTTTCCATCAATTTTAAAATTAATTGCTCCGTCTTGTGGAAGTCTTCTTTCTGCAATATCAAGTTTACCCATAATTTTAAATCGTGTTACTACTGCTCCGTAATTGTCATGAAGGAATTGTTTGTATTGTTCTTGTTCTTGTAACATTCCATCTAATCTATATCTCACTCTTGATGAAAATCTATAAGGCTCTATATGGATATCACTCACGCCAGATTTAATTGCATCAGCAACAACTGCTGTACTAAATTTAATTACTTCTGACTCGTTTTCAATTGCTTCAACATCTTCTTCGAGATCTTTTTTGTCTAGAACTTCTCCTGCCTCATCTAGTTCCGAGTCAAAAGTTTTTGTCTTTGTTTTATTTTCTTGTCTAATAGTTTCAGTTGTTACGTCGCCACTTTCACTTTGAAGCTTTTGTATAAAATCTGAAATTTGAGAAACTTTAGCAGCATGAAGCTCAATATTTTTTTTAGTTATAGCTTTTAGGTTTCTCATTAAACCTAATTTAGAACTATCTGAAATTGCAATATGTAAAGTATTCCCCTCAATTTTAAAAGGCGCCACAAAATTAATATTTATATAATTTGATGGAAGTACAGTTTTTATCTCATCAGAAATTTCAACTTTGGAGAGATCGATTGTATCTAAACTTTGCTCTTTAACTAATACATCAAGAATTTTTTTTTCATCTGTAAGCTTTAATTCAAAAACTGCATCTATCTGTGACTTATTTCCTTCTGTGCTTACTTTTTTTATATTTACTAAATCTTTTCCAGATATAATGTCATTATCAATTAAGACATTAATTAAGTTAATTTCACTCTCTCTACTTATCTTTAACATTTTACAAAATCCTCGGTGCTATAAATATTAATAATTCATCCATGCTATCACTTTTTGTTTTACCTTTGAATAAATTTCCTAAGACAGGCACGTTCCCAAGACCGGGGGTTTGATCTTTTGTGTTAAAAACCTTATTTTTTTTGATACCACCGATGACGACAATGTCCCCGTCAGCAATAAGTAATTTTGTTACTATTTCCATTTTATTGATACCTGGTTCGCCTGAAACTGCTCTATTGACTGAGTCATTATTTACTGACACATCCAATAACACATTACCATCGCCTATTATGCTTGGTGTAACTTGTAATTTTAAAGCTGCTTCTTTAAAAGAAGTGTTTGCACCCTCAGCTCCAGTTGCTTGAAATTGAATTTCTTCACCTTGAGTAATTGTTGCCACTTGGTTATCAAGTGTAAAAACTTTTGGGTTTGAAATTGTTTTACCTAAACCTAAACTTTCTAATGCTGAAATTTCAGCTTTTAATACTGCTGAACCTGTTTGTCTTAAAATTCCTATTCCGCTTGTTTTACCTGCAGCTTCAAAATTTGAAAAAGAGTCAGCCGCTCCTCCTAGTGCAGCTGATGATTGTGTTAGTGCAGAGTTTGCAGTACTCGCTCCTTGAGTACCTCCTACACGTTTTCCTTTTCTGTTATAAGCACCGCCAAGTCTAGTTCCTAATGCTTGTTCAAATGTTGAGTCGGCCTCAACAATAAATGCTTCAATTAAAACTTGTTTAGTTCTAACATCGATCTCTTTTATTATTTTATCTACTACATCTAAGTCTTCACTTTTTCCTCTTACAATAATTGATCTAGTAGTTGTCTCCTCAGTTATTTGAATTGGTGAAAAAGATGATTCACCTCCAACTGTTGCAAACAATTCATTTATAGTTGTTTTAGCTTCTGCTGGAGAAATATAATAAAGTCTAAAAATCTCAGAAACTATTGGCTCAACTGAGTCTTCAAGTTCAACTTTCTTTTTAACAGCAGCAGCTCTTGTTGATTTATAATTTTCTTGTGCAGTTAATGTACTTGGTGAATGCACTCTAATAAGATTACTCGACACGTCTATATCAGCAGCAAAATTTTTCATATCAAGTAATGCATTAAAAGCTTTGTCCCATGGAACTTCAACCAACTCTGCAGTAATTGATCCTTTTACTTCATCACCAACTAAAATATTAATATCTCCTACTTTAGCCATAAGTTTCATTGCCTCAGAATAATCGAGATTTTTGAAATTAAATGTTACTGTCTGTTTTAATAATTGAAATTCATCAGGTATTAATAAATAATTTCTTTTTTGTTGTGATGAAATTTTCTTTCTTTTTTGTAATTTTTTCGTATCACCAATTACAGGTTTAGGTCCCATTTCAACAGTTTTATCTACCTCTGCTTGACCTGATTTTTTTACATCATTTTTTATTAATGGAGTATTATGTTTAAATTTTTTTGCGGATTTCATTTGTGCTGTAGTACAACCATTTAGGAAGACAAATAACAGAACTACCAAAGAGAGAATTTTAATGTTTTTAATATTCATTTGTCTCCTTAATTTCATTCTTGAAATTAATAATAATAAAAGACTCGCTGTCTTTTTCAAAAATTGCTTCATTTCTTCTTAATTCAACTAATTTTACTCCGTCGCTTAATTCTTCATTTAATCCAACTGTTATAACTTCACCATCTTCATTGATTAATGAAATGTAACTTTCAAATGTACCTGCAATAACACCAACTAATTTGAAATTATATAAACTTAATCTTTGTAGTTCTTCTGCGTTTCCACTCTCGCTCAAAATTTTAACGCCTCCTGTAAAAGATGAATCTCCTACAAATGGATCATTCAACGGTAATGGCTCCTCTTTGCTTACATTAGATTTAGTTGTGTCATGATTATCTGCATTCGCAAAAGTTGATAGGAGAAATAACAAACCAGATAATGTTAAAATATATTTTTTATAGAAATTCATCTTTTAAACCTACTATTGTTAATACTCCACTAACAACTATCGCTCCAGTTGAATCACTTTTTACCACTTTTATGGATTCTTTGTCAAAGTTTAACATCTTTTTAGATAGTGAAACTGCTCTTTTAAATTTAATATACCCAATAAAATTACCCGTTATCTCAAAATTAACTGGTATTTTGTAGTACGCTACATCACTTGATCCGCCCTTAGCTTTTTTTGACTTCTTTTTTTTCTTCTTTTTCTTTTTCTTCTTCTTTGCCGTATTTTCCTCAGCTGCAGCTAATGCACTTGATTTTGAAACCTGAGCTGGTTTGCCTTTAGAAAGTTTTGAAATAACCAAACCATTGACTGCTGCAAACTCACTTAAAGTTTCATAAAGACCCTCAACTTCAGCTCTTGAATGGAATAGTGTTGAATAATTTTCATATTGGGGTGTTAGTTTTTTAATTTTCTTTTTAGCTGATTTAATGCCTTTTTTAAATTTTACAGTTTCTTCCTGTTTGGTTGTCATGTCTTGAAGCTTAGCTTTTCTTGTTTCAACCATTGGATTTAAAACTGCATAATAAATAATTAAAAAAGCTATAATAGAACCTAAACTTACTCCTATTTTTATAAGTGTTTTTTTATCAGCAAGTAAAAGAATTTTTTCTTTTATGTCTTGCATATTTAAATTTTTTAAATCAATATTTTTTAAATCATCTAATTTCATATTTACGATTTCCCTATTTTAACAAAAACTCTAAAGCCTTTCATTGTTTGGCCATCTACTTTTCCTCTTGGCAGATTCATAGAAGAAAGCGACGCCTGTTTAATTAAAGATTTATTTTGTAAGTTTCTTATTAATTGTAAAATATCTTGGTCACTAGCTGCTATGCCAGTAATTATGACTTGGCTTTTTCCATTGTAATTTACAGAGTCAAATTTTACTCTATTTGGAACACTAGATGCGATCTGTGCTAAAATTCTATAACTTAAATCTTTATTTGATTTTAATGAATTACTTAATTTAAGTGTCGTTGTAATTACTTTTAATTCTTTATTTATCTGAGCTAAATCTTTTTTTGCAACAGTATGTTCTTTTACAACTACGTCGTAAATTTTTAGTTTTTCGTTATAAGAATTAATATTCCAAAAAGCTAAAGCAAATAAAATTAAGTATATTCCAACTACTGCACCAACAACTCCTTTATAGGCAAAGTTTGAAAATGCTTTCATTTTCTTTTGCTTAATCATTCCCTCTCGGTTTGGAAGTAAGTTGATATTTTTTACTGCAGTAACAAATTTATAATATCCAAATACATCTAATTTTCTGAATGCTAATCCTACTACAGTTGAAAAATATGATCTGTTTTGTAAATCAATAGATTTTTCTAATTGTTGTGGAACTTTTAAACCATCAAAAGGATCAAATAAATTAAATCCAGTATTTACCAAACTTTTTCTAAAGCTTGATAAGTAATCATCCACGTTAGGTAAATTTGATACTACTTTAATATTACGAACTCTTTTTTCGTATTTAGTTTCGAAATCTTGAACAGCTTGTTTTACTTGTGTCATAAATCTTCTTACTAAAGCATCTTTTTCCTCTTGATCGTTTGACTCTTTTAAAATTTTTCTATCCTGACCTCTTAAAAAAATATCAGTAATTATTGGGTTATTGTTGTATAAAATCATTACATAATTTTCATCTAATCCGAATTCTAGAAGAGCAGTAAAATTTGTATCCTCAGTTTTATTTGAAATCTGATTTATCTGGTCAACTGCAGATTTTAAAGCAAAGCATTTTACATCTATGATTACAGGATTAAGTCCACTATTTTTAATTATTGAGGTATAATTATTTATATCTGAAAGTTTAGATGCCACAAATAAAATATCCATTGTATTTTCTTTTGGATTTCTATTTATGACTTGATGAAATATTGAGTAGTCATCAAGATTATCTGTAAGTTGAACTAAATTTTCCCATAGTGAACTAGTATCTATTGCCTTTTTTAATTCTTCATCATTCATTAGCGGTGCAGTAACTACTCTAATAATTGCATTCGTAACTGGAATCGCAATTGCAGCATTTGGTGTAGTTATTTTTGATTTTTGCAGTGCTATGTTTAATTCTTCGCTTATTTTTGTTGCATTATCAATTATTGACGCATCATCTGGTAAATCAACTTTGTGAACATAAAATCTATCAAGGACCCATTGGTTTGCTTTGTTTGAGGAAATTTGAGAAAGTCTGATCTCTGTATTTGTTATCTCTACCCCTACAATCTCCTCACCTTCTGCGCTTTTCTTTCCAAGTTTTGATTTTAAAAAATTATTAAATTTTTCTTTTACTTTTCCGCCACCAGATTTAAAATTTATTTTTGCTCCATCTTTTTTTCCAAATGATGGAGTTTTAATTTTAAAACCTTTTAATTTATCGAGGATACTTTTTGGTTTAGAATCTTCCTGTTCTTCAGATGCTGTTATTTGTGGTGTACTTGTTATACTTTGATCAGTTGGTTTTGACTCTTGACTGACTTGTTTTGTAACTTCTTGAACTTTTGTTTCATTTATTTCATTTGAAGTTTCTACATTCGGTGATTGTTCGTTTAAACTTACATTTTCTAATTTTTCTTTTTGTTTTTCTTTTTCTGCATGTACATCATCAAACCACTTTTCAAGAATCGGTATCGCTTCATCTAAATTTTGTGTTCCTGAAGATGAAATTTTTTGCTTACCGTCAATATAAAGTCTGCCTACCCAATTTTTTGATTTTAATTCTCCTTTGTATTTATCTTGTCTTACATAAATATGTAGTCTTCCATCCTTTTTATGAATAACTTGATGTTCTTTTTTTTCTTTTTCATTATTATCATTTAAGTTCTCTTGATTTTGATCAACGTTTTCAGTTGTTTTTTGATTTTCTGTTTGTGTTTCAGTTGATGAAGTTATGTTTTTATCTTTTTGCTCAATGTTTTGTTCATTTGGTTTATTATCATCAACTTTGGGTTGCAAATCAGTGCTGACGGAAGACTGTTCATCAGATTTTGGTAAATCTGATTTTTCCTCAGACTTATTTTCTTCAATCTTAGGTTGCTCACCCTCAGATTGGTTGTTTTTGTCCACTATGACACCGAACTTTTCTTTCTCTTTGTCATCCATATTTAATCAAAAATTTTTTTCTCTAACACAATTTGTATTATCTCTAACACAATTTTCAAAAAAGTCTAACACAAATTTTTACTTTTAGTGTCCATTATAGGTTGTAATGTAAATAAGCCGCATAAAATGTAGTTTTTTTTCAATTAACAAGATTTTGAAAAAAAAAAAAATTTTCATCCAATTTTAAAAACTCTAACACAATTCGACGAATCAGTTTTGTGTTAGAGTTCTATTTTTTTTTAAAAAAACAAAAAACCGAATAAAATCAACATTTTTTTAATTTTTCTAAAAATTAAAAAATTTTGTGTTAGAGTAATTTAATTTGTGTTAGAGCAGTTTGTTTTTTAAAAAAAATGATTATTTATTTTATTTAAGCAATAAAATTTTTTATTTTACAAAGGATACAACCTTAAATTTAAGAAATTTAGGTGGAAAATTTAAATAATTATAAACTTTTTTTTATTTTTTCAATTAAAAATTGAAAATTAAGCAACTTATATATTTTTTACACTCATCATTAAAATAAATCCTATTAAAAATAAAATAGATACAGAAAACAAACCAATTCTCTGAGAATAAATATAAGTGACTGTTCCTACAAGCAGAGGTCCTGCAAATGAAGTTATTCTTCCAGATAAACTAAACAAACCAAAACCTTTTCCTAAATTATTTATTTTTAAAAGTTTTGTCATAAGAACTCTACTTGCGCTTTGTATTGATCCAATAAAAAAAGAAATGAACATGACGCTATTAAAAAATTGAATTTTTGTTTGCGCAATTAAGGAACCATATATTACAGCTCCTACTAAAAATAAAATACATAATAAAATAATTTTTTTTGAAGAAAATATATCATTGAGGTATCCTCCAATCAAAACTCCAACGAAAGCTATGATGTTACTATAGATTGCAAGCTTTAAAAGTTCAGCGGAACTATATCCAAAAACACCTGATGCATACACTCCACCACCAGCAATTAAAACTATTAAAGCATCAGAGTATATCATTCTTGCTAGGAGAAATTTTCCTGTCGAAGTAAATTTATTTTTCCAAACGATCTCTAGAATATCTTTTAATGAAGAATTTTCCTCAGCGATATTTTTATATTCAATTTTTTTTTTAAAATAATAAATCATTGGAAAAGAAAAAATTAAGAACCAGAGTGCTACTATAAAAGGAATAAATCTTATATGTTCAAAATTATTTTTATTTAAATCAAATAAAGTTTTTTCTGGAAGAATAAATAAATATAAACAAATAAAAATTATTGGAACACTCCCTAAGTAACCAAGAGCAAACCCTAGTCCAGATGTTTTGCCAATATTTTTTTCATCTGAACAATTTTTAAGAAGAGAGTTATAAAAAATAGATGCAATCTCATAAAAATAATTTGAAACAAAAAAAATAATTAATGTATACAAAATAAAACTCGAATTTGGTTTTGAAAACCAAAATAAACAAGTTGTAATAATACAGAACAAAGTAAACCTTTCTAAAAAAATTATTCTTCCATTACGTTTTTTATCTGCAATCATTCCTAGAACTGGACCAGTCAAAGCAATTAAAATTCCACATAACCCCGCAGTCCATTGCCAATAAGCTGCGCCTAATTGTGCATCTCCAACTATTTGGTTAGCAAAGTATGCTGAGGTTACAAAAGTAATTATTACCATTGTATAAGCAGAATTTGCTAGATCATACATTGCATATAATAATTTGCTCATTATTTATTCTCCGTAACAAATGATTTTGTTAGATAAATTTTTTGTTTTATTGAAAAATTATTTAAATTTATTTTATATGTTTTTTTTATAGAAATTAAGTTTTCTAAATAAAAAATACTAAATAACTTAAATTTTTTTTTAATTTTAATTATAATTGATTTAGAATTATTTTTATTTAAATTTATTTTAAACATTGAAAGTTTTTTTTTATTTTCAAATGCCGATTTATCATTAAAAATTCTAGTTGAATTATTAATTCCAAGATTAATTTCAAATTTTGATTTATAGATTGTAAAAATTGATATTAAAAAACTGAATAAATTGAATGTTTTTTTTATTGAATCAAAGACATTTAGCCTATTATCAAAACTGAATTGATTAAAATAGACTTTATTTATTATATTTTTATATTTTTTTAACTCACTCATAAAGGGTATTTTATATCTTTAAAAGAGGTCGTTCAATCAAATTAGAGTGGTCTACCTATTATATCGGTAGTAAATGCCTAGCAAACAATTATGCTTATAGTTGAAGGTTTTTTAAACCCCATCAATGTTACATTTTAATTTCGCATCAGCACGGTTAGGTTCTTTGCAATAACATACACTTATATAAGGTATGGTTGGTTCTGTTTTATCAGTAATAATGTTAATTATATTTATATAAATTTTATTTAGGCCGAAATAGAAATGGTAAAAATAAAGTTACAAGTAATATAATTAAACTTTTCAAGCCACTGAGTCTATTACAACAATCGTTAGATCATCTTTTTGAATTTTTCCTGACTTAACAATATCCTCAACAATAATTTTTAATCTTTGATTGTTTGGCTTATTCTGATATTTAATAATATAATTTTGAAATCCTTCCGCTCCAAGCATTTCTCCCTCAGGACTTTTAATTTCTGTGATACCGTCAGTGAAAATATACATTGAACTTTCTGAAAATTTTAAAACTGTTTCTTTATATTTTATTTTTGGCATTATTCCTAATGGTGGTCCTGCCTCAGTAAAATTAGAAAATTTTCCATCTTTAGAATAAATTAATGGCGGCTCATGACCTGCGTTAGATAAATGTAATTCTTTTTTATTGCTATCGT
This sequence comes from uncultured Pelagibacteraceae bacterium, assembly GCA_902580275.1. Lineage (GTDB taxonomy): Bacteria > Pseudomonadota > Alphaproteobacteria > Pelagibacterales > Pelagibacteraceae > Pelagibacter. The sequence continues at coordinate 173,541 of CACHJZ010000001.1, forward strand.
AAATTCCTACAAGCATAGTTACAAACATTCCCCTTGCTGCGGTCTCGCAAATTTCTTTGTTAAGTAATTCTAAAAGTTCAGATGCAGAGAACATAGTTTTGCTCAAACATCTATACAGACTTGATGCTTTAGACATTAATAGAGATGACTTAATACCTTTACCTGAGACATCCGCTACACCAAAACCAAATTTTCCTTTCTCCAATTCAGAAAAATTGTAAAAATCGCCTGACACAACCTTTGCAGGTATATTTATTCCTGCTATTGGAAATTTTTCGTCTTTATTTTTTGATAATAATGTTTTTTGAATTTCTCCTACGATTTCTATTTCTTTTTGCATTCTATTTTTATCAACAAGCTCTTTTGCCATCTTCGCATTTCGTATTGCTAATGCAGCAGGTGCAGATAAAGTTTCTAATAATTTCCTATCGCCTTCCTCAAAAAGTTTACTATCTGTTTTTTTGTTAAGACAATGTATCACGCCAATACATTCATTAGCTGCAATCAATGGTGAACATAAAACTGAATACGTTGTAAAATTTGTTTTATTATCCAAATCGAAATAGAATTCTGCTATTTCTCTTACATCCTTTCTTACATCTCCTACTCTAATACATTTTTTTTGTAAAACTGCTTTACCCATAACTCCTTGCGTTAAAGGTATTTCATATTCATCTAGATAGGATTGGTACTTAGAAGCAATACATTGAAAAACTTGTTTTTTATCTTCTATTAAAAATATATTTGCAGCTTGTGCATTTAGTCTTTTAATAATTACCTCTAGTGCTGTTTGCAAAGTTTCATTTAAATCAAGGGAAGTAGCAAACTCTTGATTCATTTGGGTAATGATGGCTAAATCTTGATTTAAAGTAGAATCTTCTTTTTTAGGCTCAGTTTTTTTGGATTTAAAAAACATTTTTATATTTGGCATTCTAATGCTTTTTTGATAATTTTAACAAGTATGGAAATTATAATTAATTCACCAAGTTTCTATCTTCACATCCAAGATGCAGTAGTATTTATACAATATTGTATAGATGGAATTTTGAATGTTGCCTCGCAATTTAAAATTTAGTTGGTGATATTACTTTTCTTTTTTATTTTAGGCAGTATCTGGGGAAGTTTTTCTAATGTATGCATCTATAGACTTCCGATAAATGATGGGATTGCACTTAGCCGATCAAGCTGCCCAGGATGTAAAAAAGTGATCAAATGGTATGATAATATTCCATTAATATCATTTATAGCTCTTAGGGCTAAATGTAGAAACTGCGAATTTAGAATTAATACGCAGTATTTTGTTGTAGAGCTTTTAGCAGCGATTTCATTTTCTTTGATTTATATTATTTATGGTCTTTCAATTACAACTTTATTGCTTTTAGTTCTAACTATTTTTTTTGTGATTATTTTCTTTATTGACCTTAAGCATTTTATAATTCCTAATGAGCTTACTTTTCCATTAATGTTTATTGGATTTATAAAATCGTTTATACCTAATCTAAATCAAAATTTGTTTCCTAATTTCATAAACTCTTTGATAGGTGGGCTGGTTGGATACTTTATAGTTTGGTTGATCATATTTCTTTATAAAAAAATTAGGAATAAAGAAGGTATGGGTCTTGGAGACGCTAAACTTTTATCTGCAATAGGTTTTTGGTTTGGTTGGGCAAGTATACCAATAGTAATTTTTTTTGCTTCATTAATAGCTTTAATTTATGTCACGCCTTCATTGATTAAAAAATCTAAAAGTTTATCGGCCGAGATACCTTTTGGTCCTTATTTAATAGTTGGCTGTGTAGTATTTATAATTTACGGAAATTATATAAAGTCGATTTTATTTAATGCCTAAAAAATAAATTTATATGCAAAATTTCCTGAAAAACTTGTAAGTTCTTGTGTGCTGATTCTGCTATCTATATTAAATTTTAAATAATGTTCGTCTGACATTTTTTTTTCAAAACCAAAATTACCCGCCAAAGTTATTTCTTCGACTAAATCATTATCTTGTTTATATGTGGCTTCTGTACCATTTACTTGAAAACTTTGATCTTTTGTTGATAGCGTTTTTCTTAAATCTAACATCCAACCTAGGTTGAAAATATAATCTGTTCCAAAATTAATTTTATAATCATCATCAAAATATAAAGATAAGTTTCCAACGTTTTTTGAGTCCCATGTATAAAACTTACTTTCTGAGTGAGCTGGTGTTTGTGAAAGACCAAATGTTAATCCTAGGTTTGGTATAAAATAATTATTATTGATTTTTGTACCACCAATAAATTCTAATGTTTCATAAGTGTCAGTAATATCAAGTTTACCTGAGGTTGTTGTGTTGGTTAATATTTCTCTATCGCTATCATTCAAAGTCATTCCAACTAGTAAATAACTTTCGTTACCAAATTTGTTAAACAAGGGCTGATCTGGAAAATAAAAACCTGAATTTATTGAGTATCGATTAACTGTATGGTTTTTTGTAAAATTTTGCTTACTTGTTTCAAATGATAAAATAAAATTCTTATCTTTATCATATGGGTTTATTAAGTTAATTCCTAAACCAGTATAATTAAATCCTAAAGATAAATTTTGATTACTTTGTTTTCTTTTAAGTGTAGAAAAATTTACTTCTCCCCAGCCATTGTTATCTACGGTTCTATCTTTGGTACTTTTATATCTTGTTAATGATTTACGAATATTTAATGATTTATAACTTAGTAGTTCGTCAAGTATTTCGCTGCCGCCTTGACCCACCGAACCTGCTGAGCCTTTAACAATTGTGTTTCCATCTAAATCCTCGAGTGAAAAGTCTCCATCTATATCATAGTAATAACCTTGACCAACTCCATGATTAATTTTTAATGTGCTCCCAGTTATGCCTGCACCATGAGCAATTTTACCAACTACAATTCCTTGGTCTTTTAAAGTAATTGTTGCATTGTTTCCGTAAAGTTTAATCGAGTCACTTCCTACATCATTCTTTATTGTTCCACTATTCGTGACACTCGAGCTGACACCAACTCTTATAGTTGCATTATCACTGTCAGAGTTAGTCATTTCTCCACTAGCATTATTAGTAATTGTTACAGTATTACCAGCAGCGGTTCCGAAAATAGCAGAGCCATTTGTAGCTGTAATCGTACCTGAGTTAGTGATTGTCATACCTGTAGTATTTGTGCCGCCAGTTTTGCTAACTCTTATGGTGTTTCTATTTGACGAAATTGTTCCTCCAGAATTATTTGTAATTGTTGCATTAGCTGTGGCTTTTGCATCGATAGCAGTTGTACCGCTGGCTGTAATTGTTCCTGTATTAGTTACTGTCAAATCAGATGTAGTATCTCCAAAAACAGCAACTGTATTAGCACTGATTGTTGATCCAGACTCGACTGTTACTGTAACACTATCTCCAGTTACATTTGCTGCTTTAGTAGTTGCACCTGTGGCTAAAGTTGAACTACTTTTTACAGTTAAAAATTCTCCATCGCCATCGATATTTTGTTGAGCAGTGGTAGTTCCACCAGTTTGAATAGTATTACTATCGGCATTTACATGAATATTAACAAAAATTAAAAATAAAATTTTTATGAAAAAAATATTTAGTTTTAAAAATTTTTTTTTTGTATTTTGCATTTTTTTTTATCTAATTTATAAAATATATGTTATTTTAAGTTTATTTTTTGTATTTTTAAAAGTTTTCTCTCCAAGATTTACGGAATGACTTATAAGTTCCTTCAGCGCCCAAAATTTTTATTAGAGTATCTTCAGACTCTTCTGGTCCTGCAAGGTTAGCAAATAAGTAGTCTCCAAAGACTACAAGTTTAGAAAGTATACCTCGGTCGACAAAATAACAACTACTTGCATCTGTTGCTGCTGCGTTAGTCTGGTCTATAGTTCCAGAGACATCAAAACCACACTCATCATCTCGAGAACATATATATGCTTTTCCTAACTTACAGTTATCAAGTTTATCGGGTTCATAAATTGGAAAATAAACTTGTCCTCTGTAAACCGTAGGTGAGGCAGATAATTTTCTAAATGTATTTTTTGTTTGTTTCCAATTTAAACCATCATCAATTCCCAAGTGGACAACCCAACCCCCATCTGTAATTTTTACAAGACACTCATTCATACCAGCATTGGTCGTGATTGCACAACTTGCTACATTAAATGAGTCGTCCTCTTGAAAACTATCATCATCGTTTGTCGAGGTAGCAACTATTGCAATTCCTAAATCAATTAAAGGAGCGCTATCAATTTCATTTATATAATCTTGTACAAAGTTAGCTTCTGATTGGGCTGGAACAGATTTTGTTCTGCTTTTAAATAATGGGTAGTCGGCATCTTTTATACCATAAATAATGTTATCCATTAAATCTCCTGACTCTTCTCCAGTATCTGCAATTCTGTTAAAGTCACCAGTTCCACCAAATAGCCATAGGTTTCCAGTGCTTTGACCAATTGCTCCATCCATTTCAAAAAAACTGTATCTTTTATTAATTGTATTCGCCCTTAGGTTCATAAGCGTTTGTCGTTCAAACAATCTTCCTGGTTGAGATGTTAAGTTAATTTTTGTAATTTTTCCTTCAAAATCGTTTATGTAAACCAAAGCACCTCTCCAAGGAACAGTCTTGCCAGCATCAGATGTAATTACAACAGGAGACGCTGGAATATAATTGGAAATATCACTTGCGTTAGGATAATCAACACCTCCTGCACCAGAATTTTGGTCTGATGGTAACAACAATTCTGCGTTAGTTTGAGCGCTATCTAAAATTCTTAGTGGACCGTCTAAAACGTCAGCCATAAATAAACTTCCACCTTTTGTTTTACCTAACCCAATTTCAAGCGAGTCACCCTCTGATGTATTAGCAACAGGTCCTGCTTCGAGATCGACCATGTAAATATTTGATGCTCCACACTCAGAACCAACGCTATATCCACCACCCATAACTGCAATATATCTATCTTCCATTATGTTTCCTCCTGTAGCTGTGGGTGCTCTAAATATTCTTGGAGTAGACCATGTTTCACCTAGTTGACTATAATCAAAGGACCTATCTGCAGTTCCATTTACCGCACAAGATGTAGTAATTTTAATATCACTAGATGGATCTTCAGCGGTCCCTGCATTAAAGGTCATTTTGCTTGAAAATTTTATGGTTAAGACTTCAGTGTCTTTATCGTATTTAGCACTTGAAAAAGTAGTGGGTAAATACTGATCAACTGATAATTTGTAAACTTGGATCTTTGTAACACTACCAGAAGTCGTGTCATACAAGTTTTTGTCAAGTCCAGGCATGTTCCAAGAATAAGAATAATCACTGTAACAAGTATTTTCACTTGCAATCGCAAAGTTGTCATCTGGGTTGGTATTGCTGCTATCTGATACATCGCTATTAGTCTGACATGGATTGAATGAATCTCTTACTGTAAAATCGGTGTCGCTATCTCCGTCAGACGCAGTATGCACTCTATAATTTTCATTGGCTGTTTGAGCTTCCCTAGACTCACTTAAAAAGAAATTACTATCAGTATAACCATGTTCTGTAACATAGCCTGTATGATCTACCCTTAATACTTTATTATTTTGTACATCATTGAAAACTGAATACATAAATAATGGACCCGAACCATCTCCTCCGTTGGTACCGCTTGCTACTTCAGGATTTGTAACATCTAGAACTGCAAACCCTCTACCACCTCTTCCATATGGGACAAAAAGAATCGTTCTCCAAGATTTACTCGCTTCATAGCCACTTAGGTCTTGTTTCAGCCCATAAATATATACATCATGAGCGACTGGTGAGCCGTCTACACCGAAGATCGCATTACTACCACCCGCGTCATTATCAAATGCACCATCATACCCGGTGTTCATCAGCAAAGGAAGTTTTGAAGCGATCATTGGTGGTATGAAAGCCCATAATTCTTCACCAGAATTTGCATCAAAAGCATGGAGCATACCAGCATTTGATCCTGCATAGAGGATTTTTTTTCTATTAATATTATTAAGTCTGAAAGTTTCATAACCATTTATTGATCTCCAATAAGCTTCTTGGTTATTATTAGAAAAATCAGTGTTAGCACCTGGTGCTCCTACCTCAATTAATTGTGAATGGTATATATCTGCTAATATTGATGCTCTGTCCTCTGTTAAATCACAGCCACCATTGTAATCAAAATAATCCTGACCTCGAACAAAATTTATTAATCCTATTAAATCATCGGCAGTACCATCTTCAACACCGTCTATACCTTTGCAGGTAGAGGATGAATTATGATAGTCTTTAACTTCATTACCAGTTTCAAAAAATAATGTTTCAATTTCATCGCTATAATCCGGGCCCCAATTATTCCATGTTGAATTATATTTCGCATCTGTATTTGTTGAGGTGTCGAATACAGTCCATATGTTTCTATTAGCTGAACCTTTGGTTGCTAATAACTCTCCCGCATCCCAATTACATACACCATCTTCATTACATTTATTATCTCCCTCTAATACATTACCGAATCCATCAATTACTTTTCTTAATAGTTTACCCTCCCATTCACCTCTAGATGCATAATTAAATTGTGCTTGATAAACAGAACCTCCTTCTCTAACAGATGCTGTAATTGAAGGAGCTGTAAATGATAATCTGTCAGCAATAATTTGTGCAATTTTTTCTACAAGTGCTGCTTTTAAATCCTCTGGTTTACTTGCAACAATTGTTGGCTCACATTTTATCGATGCAGGATCGTCACACGATCCTGCTAAAGCAAGTCTATCAAAATTCTTTTTTGCTCTTTCATCATCATAAGTTCCACCGTAAGCCACAAAAAGAGTTTTAACATCCATGTCTTGTCTTAATGATTTTATTTGATTTATAGCTCTACTGCCTGCCTCTGTATTATTGATAAAGCCGTCACTAATTACAATTACATAATTTAGTGCACATGGTTTATTTTCTTGAATTATATTAATTTCATCGGCTGTATCATTAAAATAGTGATAAATGTGATCTGCAAAAGCGTTTCCGTCTGTTGCAAATTCAAGAGGCGTTCTGCCCATCTCTGTTATTATTTCAGCTCCATTTTCAGGACCTATACCAACTTTTATACACGAGTCTTTATCGCACTGTTTAGTTTGACCTTCTGGGTGATCTCCAATCCAGCCAGCTGGATAAAAACAATCTCCTTTTTTGTGACAATATTTCTCTCCAGGCTTTGTTTTTGATCTGTTGCCTTTTGTGTTATTTAATCCACCGTTCCAATAACCATAACCAAAATTTGCACCTGAAGTCAGTGCACCGTCAGAAACTACATATTCAATCGCAGCTTTAGCTCCTTGCCATCGAGAAAGCGCACCACCGCCATATCTTGCAAGCCAGGCAGTATCTAAATCGGACTGATTTGCATTAAATTTATCTTCGTCAAGCTCATCAATATTTTTTGTGCTGTTTCCAACAATTATACGGTTAGATGAAACATAAAATAGGCTCGAGGTTTTGGCTTTTTTATAGTTAGATTTTCCAGGCAATGACAATTGAACGTCTGCAGCGGCAATACTTGCATTACTTTCATTTTTACCAGTTCCGTATTTTCCAAGTGATGCGATTAAGTTTACTTGAGTATTGTCCCAGTCTATTTCTAATTTTTGAATTCTGTGCGAGTAGGTAGCTACATATAGAGTGTCGTCATCAGTTGCTCCTTCAACGCTTCTTACAGCATCAATACTTTTTGAGATACTAGTTTGGTCCATTGTATCAATATTTGTTACTCTGTCCCTTTTGGTATCAATTACTAAGGTTGAAAATTCTCCTCTATCCTTGGGACACCAGACACCATTGTTGTCTTCCGCTAGCTCGAAACCAAAAAGATGTCCAGCTCTTGCAATAAATAGATAATATTTCCCACCTGAACCTGGACCACCTTTGCTTACAGTCATGTCCTCTGTTTTTCCATCTAATAGGTAGTTTAAAAAATTACCACCATTTTTTAAATTACACCTTTTATGAACCCCTGTAGTTAAATTTCTAACCCAAAGACGTGCAGTGGGATGTTTTGTTCCTCCTACAAAAAGTATTTCTTCATTATCTAGTGTACTGATTGTTAGAAGTGTTGGCATAGCAATTCCTGTTGTTCCATGAGCCCAAACTTTTTTACATATTCCATTCTTATCAATTGCAATTACTCTTCCACCACCTGTGTAGGAGCCAAAGTACAAAATATCTTGACTAGTGATATCCATAGCATAGCTATAAGCCACATTTGATTTGGCGTTGCCACAGTCGCTGTCTTTTTCATAACCTCTGAAATTTACATTTCCCTTGGCAAATGATTTATCCAGTTGGTTCCTTATTGTTCCGTCGTCATTTTTTGCAATTATTTTAATTATACCTGTTCCACTTTTTTTTTCAGATGTGGATGCATAAATATTTCCCTCACTATCTTGAGCAAGTGCTTCAATAGAAGTTAAACCAAGGTAAGGACCTCCTTGAATTGGTTGGTTCATACTTTTGGAACTATCAAGCATGATTAATATATTTGCTGGAACATCTCCTTCACCTGAGCCAGGTGGAATTTGTTTAGAGAAAGAGATATTAAAGTTTAAACTTAACAAAAGAATAGTTAAAAATTTTATTTTCAAAAATTTTTTAAAACACTTTAATATATTTCTATTCATCAATCTCATCACTTCCTATAAGAGCAAAATATTTTGGACTTGTAACATAAACGCCCTCAGATATTCCACCTTCATTAAGTTTTACGTAGTAATAAAAAATTTCTTTTTTTCCAAAATTCCACGTTCTGTATCCTTTCCACTTGTCATCATTAATATCAATTGGTCCATATTTATTTTGTACATAGGATCTTAAAAGCCCTTCTTTGCTCTCTTTATCATTATCATAATTTTGAACTTCAATTTGTAATCCTGCAATTAATCCATCGACTAAATAACCATAAACAAGTACCTCGCCTAAATCGATGTCCTTACAAAAAGCATCACTAGTCGTTTCTAAAATTTCATATTCTTCCTCTTCTAATTCGACTCCTGCTTCATTATTAAGTCCAGTATTAAAGGGTCCAAAAATATTACTAAAACCAGATCGATCACCACCTATATTTACACTTAATAAGTCACATGAATATGAGCTGGGCAAAATAATTAAATACAAAATTAATGCAAAAAAAAATTTTTTCATTTTTTTAATTATACTAAAAATCCTTTTTTTTTAAACAATACATAACCCATCTTAATCTGTTATCCCGGTAAAACTATTATACTTTCTAAAGGAATTATAATGTCATCTCTATTGTATATGCCGCAAGCATACACTTTGTAAGCGGTCCCGGTAGTTTCTGCATCTACTGAACCTTTTGACATGCTTGATCCTGCCTCTTGGTAAGCAGCATTACCTACGTTGACCATAAAGTATTCATAGGTGTATCTTTTCATAACTTCTTCCTCAACATCTTTATTGGCCTGATCAAAATCTTGTGTATTAAATATAGGAACTAATAAATTGTCAAAAAAACTCTGGTTTTGTCTATGGGCAACAACTTCTAATTTATTTGAACCCTGTTGAACTATATTCTTGAAACTTCTATAACAAGCTGAACCTGTATCAGCTTTATTTTCATTTGATGGTGGTTTCCAATCTCCCATGACCTTTTGAGATCTTGTATAAGTGCCAATTGTTTCGGTAACCTCAGTTTCAACTCCTGTGTCAGGATCAGTCACTGTTGTAGTAACTGTTTTTGAACCTTCTTGCCAGTTACCCATATAAGCATTTATAAGTTCTTTCTCTCCTTCAATAAGACCAGTCTCAGCTACATAAAATGTTTGTTGGTAAAGATCACTATCATTATTACTTTTGTGGTCACTTGAAGATATTACTACTAACGCACCACCCATTAGTGACATTACTAATAATAACACTAGTGATAGTACTAAAGTAAAACCTGCTATATTTTCTTTTTTCATTTTATCCACCTATATTCCTTGTATGAATACTTACGACAACCGAGTCTCTTAAAAACCTATCAGTATAAGATTGGGAACGGTTTCCTAATGCTTTCACAAGTCTTAGTTTGTTTCCTGACGCTTCAGATTTATAAAATTCTTTTTTTGATCTGAATGATAATCTCATATCAACAACTCTTATTCGATATAGATCAACATTAGTATCATTATCAGGAACTGGAAAAGAACTTAATGTTTGATTATACAGATCTATGCCGTTCTCATCAAATAATTGAAATTCCATATCCACAATACGATCTCTAACCATCACATCATGATAACATTCAGGGCAATCTTCTTTTTCAACTGCCCAATAGCCAGTTTGTGCTTCAGCGCTTGAATCATTTTCAATCCAGCTTTCTTTTGTTTTGTATAAAGAAAAATAATTATCACTACCATCTTGTTCTGCTTTAGCAAAATAAGTGATTTTATATTTTTTGTAGTTTTGTACAGGATCATATTCATCAAAATCGCCATATACAATATGGATCATATCACAACATAAGTCTCCAACATTAACAGTATTATTGGTTCCTCCAGTAGCTGTGATTGTATCGTTAGAATTTGGATTACATCCATCTGGTTTATTACTGTCTAGTTGGTTTGGCACATAGTCTGTTGTATTTCTAAAAACAATTATTGGTGCATGACTGTCACTACATTTTCTCACCGTCCCATCTGCCTCCTCTGCATCTCCAAAACCAATTATTTGAGAAAGATCATCAAATACAGGAATATCCTTGTCATTTTCTCCGTGATAATACTTAAAACCAGCAAGCCTAATATCTTTTATGATCATTCCAACAACATCTCTGCTTGATCTACTTACCTTTGCTTTATCTGTAACTTGTTGATAGCTACCTTGAACAACTCTATAAGTTGTAAACATAGCCCCCATCATTAATGAGGTAACCAAAATACCAATCAATAATTCTATAAGGGTAACACCAGCTATTTTTTTCAAATTGAAACTTCTCATCACTTTTTAAATATATAATCGGCTTGAAAATACAAAAACCTACTTTTCCTTCCACCGTTTGTGTTAATTTGAATTCTTCCAATATAAACATCCTCTTTAACAACGTAAGCTCCATCAGTATCTGCTGCGGCTGTGTGTGTTAAACAATTGTTACCAGTTGAGTTAGGACAAATTTTAAATATCTCAACACTTTTTACGTCTTTTTCATTTTTACACTTAACGACTCTATCATCACCTATCAATTCCTCCCATTTACTTATTTTATTTTGGGGAGCATTATTTTTTTGATTATCATAAATATTTTTTATTTCACTTTTTGATAAAAACTTACCTTTATTCGGACTACAAACATTCGAATTTGTGTCTTTAATATTCCAACCACCATCTACTAAATATTGTGAAAATTTTACTCCCTCAACAGTATCACCATCAATTCCTACTACATTACCAAGTGAATCTATCCCGTAATCAGAAGAATTTGGATTTACCCCATGTAGACTATCTCTATGGCCAATTATATCCTCGGCTATCATTCCAGTTAAGTAATTTACTTTTGTTCTTTCACTCGATATATCAATTGAATTTATTGAAAAGTTCACTAGCTGAAATACTGCAACAAATCCAATTCCAACGATAGCTGTTGAAAGTAATGCCTCTAAAAGAGTTAACCCTTTTTCAGATGATTTTTTTAAAATTTTTAAATAATTAATAATTATTGTGAAACCCATATACCCTCACCTCTATCAACCCATTTTTCTAAATCTATATTGCCAAATCTTCCCCAGCTAATTTTAAATGTATTTTTATTATCATCATGTGGGCCTCCCTTGTCATCATCATTAAAAACACAACCGTCCTTTGTAGATGAAGTTTTATTGCACACATACATGCTTTCAATATGACCACCCTCGTAAAAAAAACCGCTTGTGCTATAATAAGTTCCATCTTTGTTAAAACAAACTGCTCCTGAAGTCTTAGTTGTATCAGTGCCTTCTACTGCAATTGTAACATCTGTTAGTGTTAACTGATTTACACTTAAGGGTGAGTCATCTTGATCTCCATTGTCCGTCCAGCTATCTACGCCGCTACCACATCTGGTTTCAAGCTGAGAAAAAGAAGATGGAACACCGTCTTCGTTATATCTATTTCTTAAATATCCAGCATAACTTTCCATATCTAGACCTCTTGAAACTAATAATAAATTTTTATCTTCACCAACTTTTGATATTTCAAATTTTACAAATCCATAATTTCCTCTTTGAACCTGGGAAAAAATATCTCTCATAAAACTTGAAATTTTATCTACACCGTTTCTTGCCTCTCTGTCACTTTTCCATTTTGTGAAAGGTGTGTAAGCTACAGATGATATAATACCTATAACAACTACAACGACCAACAACTCTAAAAGAGAAAATCCTTTAACTTTCTTTGCCTGCATTTGCATCAATCTTTCCAGCCGCTGCTAAATTTTCTAAGGACTTAGACATAGTTATCATTCCATCCTTAACAGCAGTCTGCATGATGCTTGGAATTTGATGAATTTTTGCTTCTCTTATTAAGTTTTGAATTGGAGCAGTACATTTCATTATTTCAAAAGCACCAACACGACCTTGACCGTCCTTCGTTTTTAATAATCTTTGAGTAACAACCATTTTTAATGATGTAGATAGCTGAGCACGAATTTGCGCTTGTTGTTCTGGTGGGAAAACGTCAATAATTCTATTTATAGTATTTGGTGCACCACTAGTGTGCAATGTGCCAAATACTAGATGTCCTGTTTCAGCAGCCGTAAGTGCTAAACTTACAGTTTCTAAATCTCTCATCTCTCCAACTAATATTACATCTGGATCTTCTCGAAGAGCTGCTTTTAAAGCACTAGCAAATGTTTGGGTTTGTTTTCCAACTTCTCTATGAGACACAATACTTTTTGCATCTTTGTGAATAAATTCAACTGGATCCTCAACTGTAATAATGTTTGATGTCCTTGTCTTGTTAATTTCATTAACAATAGCAGCCAAAGTGGTTGATTTTCCAGAGCCGGTTGGTCCTGTAACTAAAACTAATCCTTTGTGCATGTCTATAATGTCATAAAGTGCATCCGGTAAATCAAATTGTCCCATTTCTGGAATTTTGCTCTCTACTCTTCTTAGTACTGCGGCTGGTCCATTTAAAGTTTTGTAGAAGTTTGCTCTAAATCTTAGACCGCTTATAGTGACAGCGGAGTCTAGCTCATGTGTATCTTGGAATTTTTTTGTTTCATGTTCATTGCAGTTAGTTGTTAACATATCTATTAAATCTTGAGGTTTAACTACAACATCCTTAACCATTATAATTTCGCCAGTTTGCCTATACGCAAGAGGTGAGCCAGATCTAATATGAAAATCTGAAATCTTTTTATTATTTTTTGCTAGTTCTTCTAATTTTTCAAACATGTTAATTATCTATATAATAGCTATGTTAAAATAAATTATAAACTGTAGAATTGGCCCAAAATAGTCAAAAAAATTGTTATTTTTCTATCAAATTTAACTATTTTTTTGATCATTTATAAAATTAAACATGATTCTGATCAAAAAACTTTATGATGCATTAAAGATTCTATTGGTCACTTTTATCTTTTCTTTAATAGTAGACTTTTTCTTTGGAGAAAAAATTTTAAAATATTTTGACTCGTTTTTTGCAAAATCACAATTCTATGAAAGACTAGTTAGGATCGATCATCCAATATACCATCATACTTTAAGAGCGAATGTTCAATATTCCAATAATGTTAGCTTTCTAGGAACTTACGAACTTTGTACAAATAACCATGGATTTAAATCAAAATGTAATGAAGTGGCTGATAAAAACTTTGAATTTGCATTTATCGGAGACTCTTTTACCGAGGGAACGCCTATAGAATATCAAGATAGTTTTGTTGGTATTTTTTCTGAAACATCTGGATATAAAACTGCCAACCTTGGAATAGTATCATATTCCCCAAAAATATATTTATCAAAAATTAATTATTTAATAAATGAAGGTTTTAATTTTGACCATATGGTTGTCTTTATAGATATAAGTGACTTTTATGATGATACAAATTTTTATTCTATAGATGAAAGTTTAAAAGTTACTGAAAAATATTCTAAAAAGAAAAACTTGAAACGTAGAAAATTTTTAAGAAATAATTTTCCACTGACAAATTTTTATATGTTTGTCTTGAAAAAATATAGGTTTAAGAGTGAAGAAGATAAAGAATTGAGTGCAAATGATGAAAATCCTGTCTTCACTGACAAAGTCAATCTCAAAGCAAAATGGACATATTCGAAAGAAGATACAATTGAAAAGTACGATTTAGGAATAAAAAAGGGAAATCAAATAATGGTTAGTCATATGGAAAAACTTTATGAAATATTATCTCAAAATAATATCAAATTAAGTTTAGCAGTTTATCCTTGGCCTCATCAGTTAAAAAACGATGTGGTAAACTCCATCCATGTAAAAATATGGGAGGAATTCTGTAAAAATAAATGCGAAAATTTTATAAATTATTTTCCAATTTTCTTTGATGAAATGAATAATTCCTCTTACTTAGAAACTTATAAAAAATACTATTTCAAAAATGACCCACATTTTAATAAAATTGGACATAAAGTTTTAGCAAATAAATTAATAGAAATTTTTAAATAAAATTAATTTAAAGTTTAATAAAAAAGATAATAAATAACCCAAACAATTAAAGAATATTCAAAAAAAGTTTTTGTCATAATCAATTGTTTTTCACTAAATTTTGAATCCAAAAATTTACCTAAAAATTTAAATCCTAAATGAACTAATACAATTGAAAAAATAACACCAACTAAAATAAATTTAATAGAAAAATTTTTATATCCAAAATAAATTGCAGCAATCAAAGTAAGCCAGGAAACATTAGATATAAATACTTTAAAAATTAAACCAGCTTTTTTACTAAAAATTGATTGTGTCCTAATTAAAGAATAGGACCAAATTACTCCAATCAAAAAACTAATATATTTAACTAGCATAAGGTTTAAAGACTAAACATATACCATTATTACAATATCTTTTACCTGTTGGATTTGGTCCATCATCAAATATATGTCCGTGATGTCCACCACAGTTTTTACAATGATATTCTGTTCTAGGATATCCTAATATATGATCTGTTTTAGTTTCAAAAACATCCGGCAAAGATTCAAAAAAAGAAGGCCATCCAGATCCGCTTTCATATTTAGTAGAGGATTCAAATAATTTAATACCGCAGCCTGCACAATGATAACTCCCTTTTCTTTTTTCAGAGTTCAATTCACTTGAACCAGGAGGCTCTGTACCCTCTTCTAACAAAACTATTTTTTGTTCAGCTGTAAGTTTTGATTTATCAATCTTAGACATATTCTTTTTTCTTATTTGATAAAAATAAACCAATTATAACTAAAATTGAACCTATAGTATGAAAATATCTAAATTGCTCATCGAAAAAGAACATTGCCATAAAGGTACTAAACAAAGGTATTAATGACAAAAAAATTCCCGATCTATTGGGTCCGATAATTGAAACTGCTCCTGCCCAACAATAATAAGATCCAATGCTCGGAAATAAAGCTAAATAAATTAAACAATATACAAATGTTTTATCTATAGATGCTGCATTACCCTGAAAATATTCGTAACCAAATTGAGGCAATAAAAAAATAAGGCCGCAAGTACAAACAATATGAACGAAACTCAGAAGTGATATTTTTAGTTTTAATTTTTTAAGGAAAGAAGAATATAAGCCCCAACAAATTACAGCACCTATCATCCAAATATCCCCAATGTTAAAATCTAAATTTAATAAAATATTTAAATTAAATTTAGTAATTATTACTAAAATTCCTAAAACTGAAATTAAAAGTCCAAGCAACTGATAAAAATTTGTCTTTTCTATTTTAAAAATAAAGCAAGATAAAATAATAGCTGCAGGAATAGCGGTATTAAATAAAGATGCATTAATCACTTGTGTATATTGAAGTGAAACGTAAACGAATGAATTAAATAAACCTACACTCGTTAGCCCAAGAAATAGAAGTAAGGGCAAGTTATTAGAAATTTCTTTTTTTTTGTAAAGAATTTCTTTGTAAGTAAATGGTAATAAAATGAACCAAACAGTTAACCATCTGAAAAAAACTAATGAAAAGGGCGAGATATTTTCAACAAAAGCAAATTTACCAATAATAAAATTACCAGCCCAAAAGATTGATGCTAAGACTAGCATCACATAAGCTTTAATATTAAGACTCACCTAGCTAAACCTTAGAGAGCTATAAGGATCTAATTCCAAATTTGTTTTTTCTTCAGAAATCATTTTTGAAATTATCTTCCCTGATATTGCTCCTAAAGTCCAACCTAAATGATGATGGCCAAATGAATAAAATACGTTTTTATAATTCTTCGATGGCCCAATGACTGGTAAAAAATCTGGGAGTGTTGGCCTGAAACCCAACCATTCATCTTCATGCTCTGGTAGGCCATCTAACATAAATTTTGCATTTTCAACTAAATTTTTAATTCTACCTTTTGAAGGTGAGTTTTTTAAACCTCCAAATTCAACAGTTCCAACAACTCTTAATCCCTGTTCCATAGGTGTCATTCCAAAACCTCTATTTGAAAACACAACCGGTCTTGAAATTAAATGTTCACAGTCTTTGAAGTGAATATGATAGCCTCTCTCAGTATCAAGTGGAATATTTTCAAATAAATCATTTGTTAATTTTTTGGATAAAGCTCCACAAGCAATTACAATTTTATCAAAAACAAATCTTTGACTTTCTGTCCTTAGAACTGGTTTCTCTTCATCAAAATTAATATCATTTATTTGATATTTGTTAAATTTTCCCCCTTTTTCTAAAAATAAGTCGAACAACTTGAGTAGAAGTCTTCTGGGGTTATTTGTATGTTTTGCATAAGAATAAAATACTCCACCATCATAGATTGGTTTTATATTTGGTTCTAAATCATGAATTTCTTTAGGGTTAAGTAATTGCTGCTTAACTCCTAATTTTTCTCTTATGTTTATTTCAAGTTCTCTACTGGATAAATTTTTATTATTCCAAATGTACATGATACCATTACTTACAACTAAATTCTCAGTATCAATTTCATCAAATAATTCTTCATAGGCTGGCAGTGATAAGTCTAAAATTTGATGCATATATTTTGCTGTATGCATCATTTTCTTTTTAGTACAGTTTCTTACAAATTTAAAAAACCAAGGGATCATTTTTGGTACATAATTCCACTTAAGTGCTAAAGGGCCTGTTGAACTTAAAAGCATAGCCGGGACATCTGTTAAAATATCTGGTCTATTTAATGGGACTGATGCATATGGAGAAAAATGTCCCGCATTACCATAAGATGCCAAGCTTCCTGGCTCCTCTTTATCAAATAATACCACTTGATATCCTTTTTTTTGAAGAAACAAAGCATTGCATACACCTTGAATACCTGCACCAATTATTCCTACACGTAACTTTCTCATAAATTAAATATACATTATTATCTCATCGAATCTATCGCGACAAATTAATCGATATTATTGTTAATTAATTATTTGCTTATGATAAATTTTTGTACTCATCACAATACTTAAACCTATCATTGTTGCAAGCATAGAGGATCCACCATATGACATAATAGGTAAAGGTGAACCAACGATTGGGAGTAATCCTAAAACCATGCACATATTTACAGCTATATAAATAAATATTGCAGAACCAAAACCATAACAAAATAGCCGACCAAAATAACTTCTTGAGATAGAGCCAATTTTTATAATTCTAAAAATTAATATTGCATAAATAACTAATAAAAATACTGATCCTATGAAACCATGTTCTTCGGAAAAAAGGGTAAAAATAAAATCTGTATGTTTTTCAGGGAGAAATTCTAAATAACTTTGTGTGCCCTGCAAATAACCTTTGCCAGAGAAACCTCCAGAACCTACAGCTATTTTTGATTGTATTATTTGATAACCTGCTCCAAGAGGATCTCGATCAGGATTAAAAAAGCTTAGTATTCTGAGTTTTTGATAAGGTTTTAAAAAAGAAATTACAAATGGAAATGATACTAGCAATGTTAAACCACTATAAACAAAGTAACGAACATTTAATCCTGCTAACCATAAAACAATTAAACCACTTGCTGCTATTAAAATTGATGTTCCAAGATCTGGTTGACTTACCACTAGGACAATTGGCATAACTAAAATAGCAAGAGATATAATTATATTTTTTAAGCTACTTACGTTTGTGATTTGTTCTCTATGAAAAAATCTTGCAAAGCAAACTATTATAGAAATTTTCATAAGTTCAGATGGTTGAAGATTAATAAAATATAAGTTTATCCATCTTTGTGAGCCTGATGCAGTTATTCCATACAAAGAAGCCCATATTAAAAATCCAAGAACAATAATATAAAAAAGATAAGCGGTTGAATGCCAGAACCTTAGATTAAAAAACGACAAAAAGACCATAAGAATAAAAAAGACTACAAATCTTATTAAATGACTTTTGGTATGATATAAAAATTCTCCTCCATCAGTCGAAAACATAGATAGATTGCTTACTAAACCTAAAGTAAGCACACAAATGATGAGAACGAAATCAAAAGATTTTAATTTCTGAAAAAAAGTTAATTGTTCTGAGTATGATGATTGTTGAAACATTTATATATCTACCAAGCCTCTTCTTCTAATTTTTTCACGTTCCTCATGTCTATCAATTACTTTTTTTATGACTTTTTTAGCTAAAGGAGCTGCTGCCTTGCTTCCAGATCCACCGTGCTCTACAAAAACACTTAGTGCATATCTTGGATTCTTGTAAGGACCAAAAGCAACGAACCACGCGTGATCCCTATCATCATAAGGAATTTGGGATGTCTCTAAATCAAGTTCTCTTTGTTCCTCAGTAATTTTTTTAACTTGAGCTGTTCCTGTTTTACCTGCAAATTGATATTTAGGATCTTCAATTCTAGATTTATAAGACGTTCCATTCCATTGATTTGTGGAAGCAAACATTGCCTCAAGAACAAATTTTACATTTTCTTGATTTCTGAAAAGTTTTGTGTATTCCTTTTCACCTGGTTTAAAAAACTCTTCTGCAGTTCTTATTATTGAGGAATCATATTTTTCCTCTGCTAATAAGTTTTGCTGCATCTTATATTTAATCTTTTCAAGGCTTTCCTGTTTGTTATTTGAAATTAATGATGGGTAAATTTTGAAACCTCCATTTGCTAATTGCGCAGTCATTAAACATAACTGTAATGGTGTAGTTTGGACGTAACCTTGCCCTATACCCGTAATAAGCGTTTCTCCTAAAACCCAACCTTGACCAAGGTTAGATTTCTTCCAACTTGTTGATGGAAATAATCCACCTTTCTCCTCTTTATATAAATTTTTAAAAACCTTATTACCGAGCCCAAACCTTGATGCCGTCACTTTAAGTCGATCTACACCAAGTCTTCTGGACATCTCATAAAAATATGTATCGCATGACTGAACTATGGCACCTCTTAAATCTACAACTCCGTGACCTTTTTTTTTCCAACAATGGTAAGTCTGTCCATACATTTCCATTTTACCAGTACATCTAACTTTAAAATTTGGAGAAATGACATTGTTTTCAAGCGCTGACAAGGCTACAACTGGCTTAATAGTTGAACCAGGAGAATATAAGCCAGAAATAGTTTTATTAATTAAGGGTTTGTCAGGATTATTTTTAATATCGTCCCAATCTTTATAACTAATGCCATATAAAAATAAATTAGGATCAAAAGAAGGAGATGAATGCATCGCAACAATATCACCGGTATAAATATCCATTACACTTATTGAGCCAGCTTTATTTGCCAATAATTCATTACATAATTTTTGAACTTCTGTATCCAAAGTAAGTCTAATTTCTTTACCCTTGTTTCCTTTTTGAAAATTAACTTGTTTAATTCTTTTTCCAAAGGCATTGACCTCGTATCTTTGAACTCCATTAGATCCAATTAAATCATTTTCAAAAGATTTTTCTAAACCTGTTTTTCCAACTCGTAATCCAGGAACATGTTTATTTTTTATATTTTCATTATTTAATAAATCATTTTCACTTGCTTGAGCCACATACCCTAAAACATGAGTATAATTATCCTTGAACGGATAACTTCTTGCTACTGACAATACAGGCTTAGCACCTGACAATTCATGTAAATAAAAATTTACTTTTGAGAACTGATCCCAAGTTAAGTTTTCAGATATAATTAGTGTTTCCCAAGGTTTTTGTTGATTTTTTCTCTTAATTATTTTTGAAAATTCTTTGTCTGTTAATGGAAGAATATTTTTTAATCTAACCATCAAGTTTTTAAAATTTTCAACTTGCTCAGGGATTACATGTAATTGATAGACCTCTGTATTTCCTGCAATTGTATTATTGAAATAATCTTTAAATTCCCCTCTAACTGGTGGCAATCTCCACTCTCTTAACCTGTTTTTATCTGATAAAGTGAGGTATTTTTTATTATCACTTATTTGCAGTGTGAAAAGTCTAGCTAGAATACCAGTAAACACAACACCCTTAGCAATTGATAAAATAAAAACTCTTCTATTTATGGTGTTAAATTTTCTTACATTTGAGTCTCCGCCGCTAAACATTTTGAGCTCCAAAAATAAGTTTTTGATAATAATGGAAAATTCCATTAAAAATTATATAGAATAAAAAAGTAAATAATATATTAACTAGTATACTGTAATAATTTAACTCTACATCGAATACTAAGCTTATGATCAAATAAATTAATGAGTTTACAACTAAAATTGTAAATCCAAAAAAGAACCAATCTTTAATCGCGCTTGGTCTAAGTGTGATATTTCTTAGGTATGCAGAAAAACCACAAATTAACAAATAAGCTAATGAACTTACACCTATTGGTAATCCAGTCACAATATCATTAAATAAACCACTTAAAAATATTAGACCATAACCTAAGCTACCAGATCTCTTTAAACTCCAGTAATAAATCAATATAAATGGAAAATTAAAAGAAAAATATTTTAAATTTAAATAATTAAAATCAAATTCATTTAAAACAGAAATAATAAGAAGAATAATAGGCCCTTTTTCAAGTATTTTTTTGAAATTATTTAATTTAGATATTTCGCTCATTACTTTATTTTCTCTTTGAATGAAGTTATTTTTATAAACCTAAGTTGAGAAAAATCAGAAAAAAAATTTACATTGATCTTAGAGTTTATTGGATCTTTATTTATAGTTCCAATAGGAATACCTGATTTAAACAATCCACCTGCTCCAGATGTAAAAACAATAGCTTCATTTTCTATTAATGACTGTTGTCTTGTGTATTGAATAGTTCCATTATGATCTCCAGTACCTGACAAAATAGATTGAATATTATTGGGCATTATATCAACTGGAACTTTGCTATTTAAATCAGATAAAAGCAAAACTCTCGAAGTAGTAAATGTCACCTCAACAATTTTTCCAATTAAATAATTCTTATCCATTACTGCCATACCTAATTCTACTCCATCCTTTGAACCTCTATTTACAATTACAGATCTAAGAAAGGGACTTTTTTTATCAACAAGTACTTTGCCAATTATTTCTGAGCCTTCTCCACTTACTTCTTCAATTGTTGATTTAAGCCTTTTGTTTTCTTCAATAATGTATTCAAAATTAAAGTTTTTTGATAATTCTAAATCTAGTTGCTCTTTAAGAATTTTATTTTCCTCGTAAACATTAAAATGATTTATTGTTGCGAAGTATGATTTTTTAAAAAAATTTTCTGGAATAGATACTATAAATGTTGATCTGTAGGCCACTTCTCTTAAAGAAATTTTTAAATAATCAATTGGCTTAAGATTAAATTTTTCTAAGATAAGAATTAAAAGTGTTAAGAAAATAAGCCCAAGTAAGGAAAATTTTTGTTTGTTCTCTTTTTTTAAAAAGGCAGAACGAATAGCTATTACAAAATCATCCCTGCTTGCTTGCATTTTATCAAATTAATACTCCGATAACATTGAATTGAAAGTTTCCTCTTGATCTAAAGCTTTACCTGTTCCAACTGCAACGCATGCTAATGGGTCATCAGCAATATGGACTGGTAGCCCTGTTTCCTTAGAAAATCTTTTATCAATGTTTTTTAATAACGCTCCACCACCCGTCAGAGTTAAACCCATGTCAACTAGGTCCGCAGATAATTCTGGAGGCGTATTCTCTAAAGCATCCTTAATACCGTTTATCATTTCTCTCAAAATTGGATTTAATGCTTCTACAGTATCTTCTTCACTAATATTTACTTCTTTTGGAGTTCCAGATCTTAAATCTCTTCCTTTGACTGCATAAGTATTATTATTTGTTGCTATCGCTGTACCCACTTCTTTCTTTATTTTTTCAGCGGTACTATCCCCAATCATTAAGTTATATTCTCTTCTCATATAACTTATTAAAGAATGATCCATTGCATCTCCTGCCACTCTTAAAGAGTTAGAATAAACAACACCTCCTAATGACATGACCGCAATCTCTGTAGTTCCACCTCCAATGTCAATTACCATAGATCCTGTTGCTTCTGAAATTGGTAAATTTGCACCAATTGCTGCCGCTATTGGCTCTTCGATTAATTGTACTCTTCTAGCTCCAGCCGCAAGAGCACTATCTTGAATTGCTTTTCGTTCTACTGGGGTTGAGCCAGTAGGGACACAAATTAGTATTCTCGGATTTGCAAATGAGCTTCTTTTATGAACTTTTTTTATAAAATGTTTAATCATTTCCTCTGTAACAATGAAGTCAGCAATAACCCCATCTCTTAGAGGTCTAATTGCTTGAATATTTCCAGGTGTTCTTCCAAGCATAGTTTTTGCTTCATCACCTACTGCTAAAACTGATTTTTTTCCTTTATTATCGACTACTGCTACTACAGAAGGTTCATTTAGAACTACTCCTTGCCCTTTAAGAACTACTAAAGTATTTGCTGTTCCTAAATCTATAGCCATATCCTGACTCCACATTGCTGTTACTTTATCTAAAAGTCCCATTTTACACTCCTCCTTTTACTTTTTGATGTTCAATGTTTTGCGAAAGAGATTTTTTTTCTCTTTTGATTAACATTTTATTTAAAGCATTCAAATATGCATTTGCAGATGCGACCAAAGTATCTGTATCTGCCGATTGACCTACGGTTGTTCTGTCGTTTTCCTCAATTTTTACACTTACAGTCGCTTGGGCATCTGTTCCCTCTGTTACTGCATGTACTTGGTATAAAGACAATTTTACGTCATGTGGATAAAGGTCTTTTATGCATTTGAAAATTGCATCAACTGGACCATCGCCAGTTTGAATAGTTTTTTTAACCTCACCAAAAACATCTAATGTCATTTCTGCTCTCTGAGGTTCGCCTGTTCCAGCAAATACTTTTAAAGATTTTAGATTTATTGCATTAATCTTATTATCAATTATTAGGCTGTCATCTACTAAAGCAACAATATCTTCGTCATAAATGTGTTTCTTTTTATCTGCTAAAATTTTAAATTTTCCAAAAGCAGCTTGAATCACATCATCAGTTACATCTGTGTAACCCAAGTCATTTAATTTATCTTTAAAAGCATGTCTCCCTGAGTGTTTACCCATCACTAAAGAAGTTTTTTTAACTCCAACACTTTCTGGTGTCATAATTTCATAAGTTTCTCTATTTTTAAGCATTCCGTCCTGGTGTATGCCAGACTCGTGTGCAAACGCATTCTTACCTACAATTGCCTTATTAAACTGAACAGGAAAACCAGTTGCATTCGAAACTATTTTTGATGCTTTGCTAATCAACTCGGTTTTAATCCCAGTATCATAAGGCATCAGATCATTTCGTGTTTTTATTGCCATTACGATTTCTTCTAGCGCTGCGTTTCCTGCTCTCTCACCTATACCATTAATTGTGCATTCTATCTGTCTTACTCCAGCTGACAAACCAGCTAACGCATTGGCAACCGCTAAACCTAAATCATTATGACAGTGAGCAGATATTATTGCTTTATCAATATTAGGTACATTATTTTTAATGTGTGTAATTGTTTTAGCAAATTCTTCAGGTATAGAATACCCAACCGTATCAGGTATATTTATTGTTGTTGCTCCACATTTAATTGCAAGTTCAATTGTTTTACACATAAAATCTAAATTAGTTCTTGTTCCATCTTCACATGACCATTCAACATCATCTGTAAATTTTCTAGCATATGTTACGCTGTCTTTAACCGCATCTACAACTTGTTCATCAGACATATTAAGTTTGTGCTTCATGTGAACTGGGCTAGTTGAAATAAACGTGTGGATCCTAAATCTTTTTGCATACTTCAAAGACTCATTACAAGCATCAATATCTTTTCTCATTGCTCTTGCTAAACCGCAGGGTATAGAATTTTTTATTTCTTTGCTTATTGCAGAAACTGCTTCAAAATCGCCAGGGGATGAAATTGGGAAACCTGCTTCTATTATATCAATTCCCATTTCATCGAACACTCTTGAAATTTGGATTTTCTCCTCAACACTCATTGAAGCTCCAGGAGATTGCTCACCATCTCTCATGGTAGTGTCAAATATAAAAACTTTTTCTTTATCAGACATATTTTTTAATAAATTGGCTGTCGGATAATACAACCTATCGTAGATAATGCAAAATAAAATAAATATTAAAACTCAATATGATGCAATAATTAGTTTTTATCGCTGTCTACTAATTTTTTTTTCGTTATCCAAGGCATCATAGCTCTCAAGCCAGCTCCAACTTTTTCTATTGGGTGCTCAGCTAATTTAGCTCTAGTTTGAAGAAAGTTCTTTTGACCATTCTTGCATTCTTCCATCCACTCTTTAGTAAATTCTCCAGATTGAATCTTATTTAAAACCTCTTTCATTCTTTTCTTAGTTTCCTCTTTATTAATAATTTTTGGACCTGAAGTATACTCTCCATACTCAGCAGTGTTAGAAATAGAATAGTTCATATTAGCAATTCCACCTTCATAGATTAGATCGACAATTAATTTTACCTCATGCACAGTTTCAAAATATGCCATTTCGGGTTCATAACCAGCTTCAACTAATGTTTCATAACCATTTTTAATTAACTCAACTAATCCACCGCACAGGACTGTTTGTTCTCCAAACAAATCTGTTTCAACTTCATCTTTAAATGTTGTTTCAATTATTCCTGACCTTCCTCCACCAATTGCGGAGGCATAAGACATTGCTATATCCCTTGCTTTTCCAGAGCCATTTTGATGAACAGCAAATAAACAAGGAACTCCTCCACCTTTTTCAAATTCACTTCTTACTAAATGCCCGGGTCCTTTTGGAGCTACCATAAATACGTCTAAATCTTTTCTAGCATTTATCAAATCATAATGAATATTTAATCCATGAGCAAACGCAATTGAGGTTCCCTCTTTTACTCTTTGTTCAATATGATTTTTATAAATTGTTGCTTGAAGTTCATCAGGTGTAAGTATCATAACCACATCTGCCCATTCAGCTGCATCAGACAAATTCATAACCTTTAAACCTTTTGACTCAGCTTTAGCTTTACTTACAGAACCATCTCTCAAGGCAACTACAACATCTTTTACTCCACTATCTTTTAAATTTAAAGCATGAGCATGACCTTGGCTTCCATAGCCGAATATTGCAATTTTTTTATTTTTAATTAAATTTTTATCAGTATCTTTTTCATAGAACATCTTCATAAGTATCCCCTTTTATTTAAAAGTTTCTGCTCCTCTAGTCATAGCGACAGCTCCTGTTCTTGATACACTAACCAAACCAAGCTTTTTTAGATTTTTCGACATTATATCTATTTCTCTTCTTAGGGCTGTTACTTGAACAACATACGATTTATTTGTTTTATCCAATATTACAGCATTATACTTTTTACAAGCATTAAAAGCTTTTTTTCTCTTAGAAACGTTTCCTACTAACTTAAATAAGGCCATTTCTTTAAAGATTACATTTTTATCTTCTCTCTTAAAATCTGCAACTTTATGTACTGGTACTAACTTTCTTAATTGTAATTTTATTTGTTCAATTACTTGGGGTGTACCTGTTGTTACTATAGTTATTCTTGATATATTTAATTTTGCATCAACCTCAGCAACCGCTAGGGACTCTATATTATAGCCTCTACCTGAAAATAAACCTACGACTCTAGCTAAAACCCCAGCTTCATTATCAACCCATACGACGATTATATGTTTATCAAATTTACCTTTTTTGCCAGGAGTACTGTAAGCTGATTTACTCATTTTAAACTAGGGTCTTACCCTTTCCGGTAATTTTATTTTGTTCTTGGTCTTTTGGACCTAACAACATCTGATTATGTGGTTTTCCTGAAGGAATCATTGGAAAACAGTTTTCTTGTTTATCAACTAAACAATCAAAAATAACAGGTCTATCTGTATTTAACATTTCGATAATCTTATCATCTAATTCATTAGGATTTGTGGCTCTAATTCCAACACAACCATAAGCCTCTGCTAATTTAACAAAATCTGGTAGTGCAGCGGTATAACTTTCAGAGTAATTTTTATCATGAAGTAATTCCTGCCACTGTCGTACCATTCCCATATATTCATTATTTAAAATAAATATTTTTATAGGTAGATTATATTGAACCGCGGTAGACATTTCTTGCATTGTCATCAGAACTGACGCTTCACCAGCTATATCAATTACAAGTTTTTTTGGGTGTGCAATTTGTACACCGACAGCTGCTGGCAAACCATATCCCATAGTTCCAAGTCCTCCTGAGGTCATCCATCTATTAGGTTTGTCAAACTTATAGTGTTGAGCTGCCCACATTTGGTGTTGTCCTACCTCGGTTGTAATATATGTATCTTTGCCTTTTGTTAACTCATATAGTCTTTGCACAGCATACTGGGGTTTAATTGTTTCTGTACTGTTTACATAATCTAAAGATTTTTTTTCTCTCCATTTTTGAATTTGTTCCCACCATTTAGAAATTTTTTGTTTATTTGAATTTGCAAAATTTGGTTTTACTTTCTTAATTGTTTTTAAAGTTGAAGATATTACATCTTGAACATCCCCAATTATTGGCAAATCTACTTTAACATTTTTATTTATTGATGATGGATCTATATCAATATGAACTTTTTTAGATTTAGGTGAAAATTCATCAATTTTTCCTGTTATACGATCATCAAATCTCGCGCCTATATTTATCATTAAATCACAATCATGCATTGCGTTGTTTGCTTCGTAGGTTCCATGCATTCCAAGCATTCCAAGGAATGAGTTATCATCACCTGGAAAAGATCCTAAACCTTGCAAAGTAGATGTTATAGGAAACCCTGTTGCATCAACAAGCTCTCTTAATAATGTGCTTGCTTTAGGTCCAGAGTTAATTACACCACCACCAGTATAAAATATTGGCTTGCTTGCTTTAGACATCAATTTTATTAATTCATCAATATCTTTTTGATTAAAATCGTTATGTTTTTTTCCGTTTAATTTTTTTTCTCTTTTTGGTTTAGAGTATGTAGTTTTTTGAAATTGAATATCTTTTGGAATATCTACTAACACAGGACCTGGTCTGCCAGTTGTTGCAACTTCAAATGCCTCATGGATAATTCTTGATAAATCTTTTATGTCTTTAACCAACCAATTATGTTTAGTGCATGGTCTTGTAATTCCAGTTGTATCGCATTCCTGAAATGCGTCAGTTCCAATTAAGTGAGTTGGCACTTGTCCTGAAATACAAACCAAAGGTATAGAATCCATATATGCATCTGTTAACGCGGTAACAACATTTGTGGCTCCTGGTCCTGATGTAACTAATACTACACCTGGTTTACCTGATGATCTTGCATATCCTTCTGCAGCGTGTCCTGCACCTTGTTCATGTCTTACTAAAATATGTTTAATAGATGAGTGGTTTTTTAATTCATCATAAATGGGTAGAACTGCGCCTCCAG
This sequence comes from uncultured Pelagibacteraceae bacterium, assembly GCA_902580275.1. Taxonomy (GTDB): domain Bacteria; phylum Pseudomonadota; class Alphaproteobacteria; order Pelagibacterales; family Pelagibacteraceae; genus Pelagibacter. Next base: position 201,534 of record CACHJZ010000001.1, read on the forward strand.
GATAACCAAAGATAAATTCAACATTTTGATCTTCTAAACATTTAAAAACAATTTCAGCACCTGTTGATAATTTTGACATTTAACCAATCTAGCTGAAGTTGTGCTTATTGGTCAAGTTTAAGAGAGGATATTTTTAGATTTTTTGTAAATGAGTTTAGCTTTTTATGATCGATATTTTCCCAGTCAATCATTTGATTTCTTGCCCAAGTTCTCTGTCTTTTTGCATATTGTCTTGTTTTTATGGAAATTTGGACTTTTGTATCATCTATATTTTGCTCTCCATCTAAAAATTTAGAAATTTCTGAAATCCCTATTATCTTATTAGATGATTTGTCTTTATTAACTTTTAGTCTTTTAAATTTTTTTACCTCATTCACTGCACCAGCTGAAATCATATTATTTACTCTTCTGTTTATTCTTCTGATTAGTTCTTCCTTAGGACAGTTAATATAGATTTTTAAAAATTCTTTCTCATTAAAATATTTTTTTGTTTTTTCAAACCACTTAAATAAAGAAATGTTCGTATATTTTTTGACCTCAAAAGCTCTGATTGATCTTTGTGAATCGTTAGAATTTATTTGTGATTTAGCTAAGGGATCTAATTTGATTAAATGTTTATAGAATTTTTTTTGCCCTATTTTTGAATGCTGTTTTCTAATTTTATTTCTATATTTAATTGGTATCACGGGGATTTTTGCTAAACCATTCAAAATAGCTTTAAAATATAATCCTGTTCCTCCAACTAATATTGGAGTTTTATTTTTTTTCTGAATTTGATTAATTATTCTAATTACTTTTTTTAGCCAATCGCCAGTTGAAAAATTTTTTTTAACACTGTGAAAACCATAGAGATGATGAGTGATATTTTTAATTTCTTTAATTTTGGGGCGAGCATTAAGGATTTTTATTTCTTTATATATCTGCATGCTATCAGAATTAATAATTTCACCATTTACTTTTTTTGCAAGCTTTAAAGCTAAATCTGACTTTCCTGAACCTGTTGGACCAGCAATTAAAATTATTTTGGACTTTTTGTCCATATCCTAATCTAATTTGACGCCGATATAACTCTTTTGATTTTGATTATTGTAAATTACAATAACTATAGATTTATTTTTTGCCATCACGGCTGACTTCATAATATTATCTAGATCCCCAGGCGTTTTAATTTTTCTTTTTTGTGCTTCTATTATTATATTATTTATCGCCAAATTAGCTATTGGACTATCATTATCAATTTCTGTTATTACAACTCCGGTAGTATTGGATGGTAATCCTCTGTTAGTTATGTCTTCTTTCTTAAGTGGTCTCACTTCAATTTTAAGATTTTCAATTCTTGAAGATTTGACTAATTTCGGTTTTGTTTCTCTAAAATCTTCTGATGTCTCTAATCTTCCTAAAGTAATTTTTTTGTTAATAAGTTTCTTGTTTCTCCATATCTTAACATTAACAATCTTTCCAACTTTTGTTTGAGCAACTATCATTGGAAGTTCTTTCATCTCATTAATTTTTTTACCGTCGAACTCTAAAATTATATCACCCGCTTTAACTCCGCCTTTATCTGAAGGACTACCATCTGAAACACTCGATACTAATGCTCCTCTTGGTTTTCCTAATTGTTCAGCTTCTGCAATTTCTTTTGTAACTTGTTGAATTCTTACTCCTAGCCATCCTCTTTTTGTTTCTCCAAATTCAATTAATTGATCAATAACTAATTCAGCACTATTTGAGGGAATTGCGAAACCAATTCCTATTGAACCAGACTGTCCTAAAATTGCTGTATTAATTCCTATTACGTTTCCATCCATGTCAAATAATGGTCCTCCTGAATTACCTTGGTTAATTGAGGCATCAGTTTGAATATAGTCTTCGTATCTAGTGAGACCTATACTTCTGTTTCTCGCAGATATAATTCCAGCTGTAACAGTACCTCCTAAACCGAAAGGATTACCTATAGCAATTACCCAATCTCCTATTCTTGATTTATCTGAGTTTCCAAATTTCACTGGAGTAAATCTATCGTCAGAATCAATTTGTAAAACAGCAATATCAGATAATGGATCTGAACCAATTATTTCAGCGCTATATTCTTTGTCATCATTAAATCTTACTAAAATATCTTCAGCACCTTTTATTACGTGATTGTTTGTAATAACAAGACCTTTTTCATCAATTATAAAACCTGATCCAAGAGCGCTCGCTTTTCTTTCTTGTGGAGTTCCAAATTCTTTAAACATATCCTCAAATGGTGAACCGGGAGGGAATTCAAAAGGAAAAGGATTTGATCTAGAAACAACTGTTTGAGTTGTTGAAATATTCACTACAGATGGCATCAACTTCTCTGCTAAATCAGCGAATGAATTAGGCACGTTTTGAGCTTTAACACTAAAAGTAAAACTTATGGTTAGAACAAAAATTAGAGCTGTTTTAAAAAATCTATGTTTCATTTTAAGTTTTAAAGTACCACACAATTACAAATCCAATAATTGCAAAAGTAAGACCTGAAAATCTTATTTGGGATATTTTCAAAATGTCTATTTTTTTTAGCATATTTTTCATTTTTGATGGAAATATGGCATATAAAATACCTTCAATAAACAAGAATAGACCAAAAGCAATGATCAATTCATTCATGAAATAATTATGGAGTAACTTTAGATTTTACGTTTCCAAAAAATTTAAAAAATTCACTATCTGGGGACAATACTAAAGAGGTTTCCCCTCCAATAAGAGCTTTTTCATAAGCTTGCATCGCTCTATAGAAAGCAAAAAATTGTGGATCTTGACCAAATGCATCAGCAAAAATTTTATTTCTCTGACCATCGCCTTCACCCTTCATAATCTCAGATTTTTTTTGCGCATCTGCTAAAATTACTGTTACTTCTTTATCAGCAGTTGATGTAATAGTCACCGCCATTTCAGCTCCTTTTGCTCTAAATTCTTTTGCTTCTCTATTTCTCTCGGTTTGCATTCTAGCAAAAATAGCATCGCTGTTAGCCTGTGGAAGGTCTGCTCTTTTAATTCTAACATCAATAATTTTTATACCAAATTTTTCAGCTTCATTATTAACACCTTCTTGAATCAAAGCCATTTGTTTTGTTCTATCTTCTGACAATAAAGTTTGAAGTCTTTGTGTACCTAATACACTTCTTATTCTGGAGTTTATAATCGTTGATAATCTAGACCTCGCAACTCTTTCGTTTCCAACTGAAATATAAAATTTCAAAGGATCAATAATTTGGAATCTGGCAAATGCATCAACAATTAGTCTTTTCTGATCTGATGCAATTACTTCTTCTGGTGGAGCATCTAAATTTAATATTCTTTTATCAAGAAAAACTACGTTTTGAATGAATGGAAGTTTAAAATTTAAACCAGGATTTGTAATTATTCTTTTTGGGTCACCGAATTGTAATACAATTGCTTGGTTTACTTCTTTCACAATAAAAATTGAAAAAAATGCGGTTGCAGCAATTACAGCAATTATTGGTAAAATTATTTTTTTCATATTAGTTTGTCGCTTTCTTTAACTCAGGTAATGGAAGATACGGCACAACCCCAGAGCCAGCCTCTTTATCAATAATGACTTTGTCTATATCTGCTAAAACTTTTTCCATTGTTTCTAAATACATTCTTTCTTGTGTAACTTGTTTAGCATTTTTATATTCGTTAAATATTGCTAAAAATCTACTAGCTTCACCTTCAGCTTTAGCAACAACTTCTTTTTTATAAGCTTCTGCTGCTTGTAATATCTTTGCAGCTTCTCCTCGTGCTCTTGGTATAACATCATTAGCATATGCTTCAGCTTCGTTTTTAGATCTTTCCATATCTGCTCTAGCTGCCTGTACGTCTCTAAATGCATCAATTACTTGATCTGGTGGGTCAGCTTTTTGTGTTTGAACTTGTGTAACTTGAATACCACTTGTGTATTCATCTAAAATTGATTGAATAATTTCTTGTGTATCAGTTTCAATTTTAGATCTTCCTTCTGTTAAAATTGGTTGAATATTACTTCTTGCAATAACTTCTCTCATAGCTGTCTCTGCTGCAGCTTTTACGGTTCCTTCAGGATCTTGAATTTTAAATAAAAAATTTCCTGCATCTTTGATTACCCAAAATACAGAAAAATCAATGTTTACAATATTTTCATCTCCAGTTAACATTAAACTTTCCTCAGGCACATCGGCTACTGCTGATGAAGTAAATCCACTATCTCTCTCTGATCTAAAACCTATATCGATTCTATTAACCTTTGTTACTTTAGGAGTGAGTACGCTTTCAATAGGGAATGGAATATGATAATTTAAACCTGGTTGAGTTGTTTTTACAAATTTTCCAAACCTAAGTACAACCCCTTGTTCATCAGGCAAAACTCTATAAAGACCGCTTAGTGCCCAAATAACTAATAGAATAACTAATCCTAAGATTATTGGTTTTCCACCTTTAGCAGCTCCGCCTGGCATAAATTTATTTATTTTATCCTGAAGACTTCTAATTATTTCATCAATGTCTGGAGGTGTCGGACCCTTTCTGCCTGATCCATTTCCACCACCTCCTGGGGGAGAACCCCATGGACTTCCACCTCTACTTCTAAAATCATCAACCATGACACTCTATATAGTGTCTTTAATCTGAAAAACAAGGTAAGTTAAAAGGGTAAATTAGTACTTATTGAAGCAATGGAACAAATAAAACCAAGAAAAAAGTTTGTTAAAAATCCAATTATTGGAACAAAATTCACTATCGCAGTATCTAGTGCCAAAGGTGGGGTTGGAAAATCGACTTTTGCAACAAATCTTGCTTTAGCACTAAAGAAAAATGGTTGTAAAATTGGTTTACTTGATGCTGATATTTATGGTCCTTCACTACCTAAGCTCTTTTCAATTAAAGAGAAACCAAAAAGTGAGGAAGGAAAATTAATTCCTGTAAATAAATATGACATTCAATGTATGTCTATTGGCTTTTTAACAGAAGAACAAACACCAATGATTTGGCGAGGCCCAATGGTGACTAGTGCAATAAAAACTTTTACACAGAAAGTAAGTTGGAAAAATCTTGATTTTATAATTGTTGACATGCCTCCAGGTACTGGAGATACTCAACTTACATTTTCTCAGGAAATAAGTTTGGACGGTATAATTATTATTTCTACTCCACAAGAAATAGCACTACAAGATGTTAAGCGAGGTATTAGAATGTTTGATAAGCTTGGCACAAGAATTATTGGACTAGTTGATAACATGAGTCATTTTATTGGAGATGATGGAAAGAAATATGATATTTTTGGGAGCGGCGGGGTAGAAAAAACTGCAAAGGAATTTAATAAAGAATTCCTGGGGAATATACCAATTGATCCAGAAGTAGGAAAGTATGGGGATTTAGGAAAACCAATTGTTGAAAGTGAAACTGAACATAAAATTTCTAAAATTTATCTAAGATTAGCTGAAAAAATCAAAAGAATTTACTTTTAACCTAATACTATATTAATCTAGAAAAATATATTATCTGTATATTGACAATGTATTTTAAAAACCATTTTAATTTTTTAATTTTAATTTTTATTTTAATATCCTCGATTTTAATAGCCAATCTTTATTTTAATAAATTCGAGTCAAGTTTTTTTGAAAGAAATGGCTATAAGCATTCCTCACTTTATCAAGAGGATACTATATCATATTATTTTCCACAATCTAATAAATTAATTGAAGATAAAAATAAAAATATAAAATTTTTTGAGAGTGGTTCAGAGTATACAAATTCATTCTTATATCCAAGACTAATTTTTATTTTCAATAATTTAGTAAATAAAAATAAAAAAATATTTGATGAAGAAGAAAAAATAATAATACTCAAAAATGATAAATTGTTCATATACCTACAAATAATTATTTTTTATATATCATTAATTATTTTATACTTTTCATTTTCAAAGATTCTTGAAAAAAAATTATCCAAAATTATTTGTTTAATTTTATTTATAAATCCTATTATTTTTCAGTGGCATCTTAGTTTTTATACAGAAAGTTTATATTTATCATTTTTAATTTTGCTTACTAGTTTTCTAATAAAAGCAAAAAATTTAATAGATTATTTTTTAATTGGTACATTCGTAGGTATAATGTATATGCAGCGTACAATTACCTTTTTATATCCATTAGTAATCTTTATTTACATAATGTTATTGGATGAAAATCTTGTTAAAAAAATATTCAAATTTCTTTGCATCATTGGAGGGTTAACCCTAATTTTAGTTATAATTGGACTCCATAACTATAAGAGAGTTGGAATTTTTTATTATACACCTACACAAACTAAATTAGATTTACAGAGGTATGTGGAGGTAGATGTAATCAAAAAATTGAAAAAGATCAGCATCGATGATGCTCGTAAAGAACTGGATAATTTTAACACTAATATATTAAAAAATTTAAAGCTAGATTTATCTAAAGAAAATGACAGGATTATTTTTTCTAATTTAGTTCAAAAAAACTCATTAAAAAATATTATAAATAATAAAATAATAACATTTAAAATTATCTCCAAAAACTATTTTCACAGTGCAATTTTAAATCCAGTTCAAGTTTATTTTGAAGTAAAATTTGAAAACTGGTATGAATACAGCAATAGTCCTGAACATAAGTTTTGGCTAATAATTAGATTAATTATAACTCCTATTTTTTTTATATTTTCAGGTTTTGGATTTTTTTTCTCAATAAAAAAAGTTGATATGAAATTAAACTTATTTATATTTTTATCTATTTGTTATTTCTTTATTTTTGGTTGTTGGCTACCAAATACAAGATATTTTGTACCATCGCAATTATTTATGAGTATATATTTTTCAATTTGTCTTCTTCAAATCATAAAATATTTTGAAAAAAATCTATTCAAAAGATCTTAAAAAAAATAAAACTAATCCAATTCAAATTTATTTTTATAGTCTTTTTTTAAATTAAGATTTTGATCTTTTTTTTCTAAAAAGCAATTTCCAATCACTAGTTTGTCTAACTCAGTTCCCATAAAACAATTAAATGCATCTTCAACAGTATTTACAATTGGTTCTCCTCTGACATTAAATGAGGTGTTAATTAATATTGGACAATTTGTTTTTTCTTTGAATTTCTTTATCAACGAATAATATTTTGGGTTAGTTTCCTGATGGACAGTTTGTATTCTAGCAGAATAATCTACATGGGTTACTGCTGGGATATCTGATCTTTTAATATTTAATTTGTCTATTCCAAATAAATTTTTTTCTTGTTTTGTCATCTCTATTTTTTTATTATCTAAAATTTCAGCAACCAGAAGCATATAAGGGCTATCAACATTAATTTTAAACCATTGATTAACATCTTCACGAAGAACTGATGGTGCAAATGGCCTAAAGCTTTCTCTATATTTGACTTTAAGATTTAAATTTTTTTGCATTGTTGGGGATCTTGGATCTCCGAGAATTGATCGGCTACCCAGAGCCCTTGGACCAAATTCCATTCTTCCCTGAAACCATCCCACAGCATCTCCATTTTTTAAACATTCTACTGTTTTTTCAATTATTTCATGCTCTTGTAAAATATTAAATTTTGCATTTAATTTTTTTAAATCAGTTTCGATTTCATCTTGCGAATAACTTGGTCCTAGATAGGAACCTTTCATATCGTTATTGGATACAACTCTGTCTTTTTTAAGCTCTAAATGCCAAAGTGACAAGGCAGCACCTATTGATCCTCCTGCATCGCCTGCTGCGGGTTGAACCCAAATATTATCAAATATTTTTTTTTCTAAAATTTTTCCATTTGCAACACAATTAAGAGCTACACCACCTGCAAGACATAAATTTTTAATATTAAATTCCTTTTTTAAAGAGATGGCCATTTTTATAATAACCTCCTCAGTTACTTTTTGAATTGATGCAGCAAGATCCATATGAAATTGTGTTAATCCTTCTTTTTTACTGTCTCTTGGTTTTTGGTTAAATAACGTATTAAATTTATTACTTGTCATTTTTAAACCTGTTGCATAATCAAAAAATTCTAGTGATAGCTTAAATGATCCATCTTTTTTGATATCGATTAAATTATCTTTAATTAAATCTACATATTTTGCTTCACCATATGGAGCTAGACCCATTAATTTGTATTCTCCACTATTAACCTTAAACCCTGCAAAATATGTAAATGTGGAATATAAAAGCCCCAATGAATGAGGAAAATGAATTTCTTTTTTTATCGATAGCTCTTTACCTTTTCCAATCGCTACTGTGGTTGTGGCCCATTCTCCCACTCCATCAGCAGTCAGAATTATTGCCTCATTGAAAGGGGAAGGAAAAAACGCACTCGCTGCGTGACTTAAATGATGTTCCGAGAAATATATTTTTTTCTCATCTTTAAATTCTTTGTCATGTTCCTTTAATAGTTTAAAAAGCAAGTTTTTTTGAAATAATTTTTCTTTTAACCAAATTGGCATTGACTTTGCAAATTGTTTAAACCCTCTAGGTGCAAAAGCAACATATGTTTCTAAAAGTCTTTCAAATTTTAAAAATGGCTTTTCAAAAAAAATTATGTGATCTACATCAGATAGTTTTAATTTTGCAAATTTTAATACAAACTCAACTGCATTATAAGGATAATTAGAGTCATGTTTTTTTCTCGTGAAACGTTCTTCCTGAGCTGCGGCTAATATTTTTCCGTCTACAATTATTGCTGCTGCACTATCATGATAGAATGCTGAAATACCAAGTATAGAGGTCACAAATTAAAATATTGTATAAATAAATGGAGCTACTGCCGAACCTTGGCTTAAAATAATAAGACCTCCAAATAAAGCGAGAACTAAAATAATAGGTAATAGCCAAAACTTTTTTCTTACTTTTAAAAAATTCCAAAATTCAACTAAAAAACTCATGATATTTAAAATTGATTTTTTAAATTATTATTTGAATTATCTTTTTTAAGCCAATACGTCTCTTTTGTATTTTTTTTTAAATTAAGAAGATCTTTACCTAATAGTCTCATTATAATTCCAGTTGGAGTTACAACAAAAAAAAATACTACACCCATGACTATTGGTGCAACAAAATTTCCTAAAATAATTCCAAATTTATACCAAGCTTTATTAAGTGGTGATAGTAAGTTTGAGTTAATTAAACCTAATATTAAAAAAATCGTCGACAAAATTAACGACCATATTCGTATTTCATTTTGATTTAATAAGGGCCATAAAGATATTATTAGAAAAACAATAAAAAACACAATTCCAAAATTTCTATTTGAAGGTAGTTTAATTTTTTGTTCCACAATCTACTCTACAATTTTTTTTTTTAAATCGAAAGCATTCATTAACTCATTCCATTCTCTTTTAGAAAGCCCAGAGTCATCAATACTTATGTTTTTTCCAGCTATCAAATCTTTTATAACTGATTTTCCTTTTGATGAAACTTCAGTTCCTCCAACTCTATAGTCTATAAAGGCTTCATAAGTGATAGGAACCCATTTTTTTAATGTATCTAACATAACATCAGCATAAGCTCTGATTTCATATTGCGCATGACTGTCGACTCTTAATCTTAAAAAATTCATTAAATTTAATAAATCTGTTTTCCAATACCATTGTGTATAGGTATTTAAAGTTAAATTCATTCTAGCAAGTTCTCTTGCCAGTCCAGACTTTTTTTCATCTATGACAGAGCCATCATAACGCTCATTTAGCATTGTTTCATAGTTATCATATGTCCTTTCTGCATCTTTTTTTAACAAGCTTAGAACTTCTTTTGCTTGCTTTCCAGACAAGATCTCTCCTCTTCCTTGTCTATTATTTTTAGACTGGGCGGCTAAGTTTTCTTGTGTTGGTAAATAAAATTCCTTATCTAAAATTGAGTATCTAGCTGAGTATTCATTTACATTTGCTGTTCGATGTCTAATCCATTGTCTGGCTATAAAAATCGGTAATTTAATATGATATTTAATTTCACACATTTCAAAAGGAGTGCTGTGCCAGTGTCTCATTAAATATTTTATTAAACCCGAGTCTGTTGAAACTTTTTTTGTTCCCTTTCCGTAAGATACTCTTGCCGCTTGCACAATTGACGTATCATCTCCCATATAATCAATTACTCTAACAAAACCGTGGTCTAATATTGGAAGTGCTTCAAACAGTATGTCCTCTAAGGCAGGAGCTGTTACCCTTTTTGTAGTATATTTTTGGGATTGCAGATTTTCTATTTCTTTTTTTTGTTCGTCTGTAAGTTTCAAATTAATTACCTTTGTTAAGAATCATTTTAGTTTTATATTAAAGAAGTTTGATTTCCAACTGACTTTTTTTTCTAATTGTGCACAATAAGTTTTAAAAAACTTTGCATCCATCACATCTACATAATTATGAATAAAGGATTTTGGTTTTCCTACAAGGCCAACAAATCTTTTTTCATTCATTTTTTTAACGTAATTTTCAGAGTTTTTCCAATGATCAATTCCACAGATGTGATAAATTCTATTTTCACGAGTAAACATACCTCCATAAAAATTTCTCATCAGGTAGAATTCGGTTAAAGAGGAAATAAAAATAATTGAAAACACTGCTAAAATTAATTTTTTGCTCTCTATTAAATTTATAGCTAAAGCGATAATAATTAAATATAGAGGATAAAAATATACATTGTATCCAACTGAGTTTCTTACACCAAAAGATATTATTAATACTAAAATTCCAATAAATAGAATAAAGATCATTGATGTTATTTTTTTATTTTTTTTTATAAATAGAACAAAAAGTAATAATAATGAGCAAATAAAAATATAAATAAATCTGAAAAAATCTTGAATTCCAATTAATATACCAGCTATTTCAAAAGTAAAACTTTTGTTAATCCACAATTTATAATTCATTGAAAGTAAGGGTCCAAATTTTCCGATGAGATTTTTAAAGTTAAATTCGCCCGTGTAATCTAAGTCAAAAATTTTCCATGTGTGCCATGACATAGAGTGAATTGGGTTGGTCAGAAAAAAAATATTTATTTCATGAAATCTTATTAATCCTATTAAATCTAAAAAAATAAAAAAGATTGAGCAAAATATGATACCAAACAAAATTAAATAATTAGCTGAAAGTATCTCTCGAAGGTCGATTTTTTTATCTCGCGATAAAAAGGAGAGGTATAAAAAATAAAAGATAATAAAAGTTAAAAATAAAATAAGATCTATATAATGAGGCAAAGAAATAACTTTATCCACATAGTTTGATAAAATTGAAAACCCAAAGAAAACCTCAAAAACAAAATACCCAATTAAAATAGACGAAAAAAGGGTAGTTAAAATTTTAAAATTATAGTTATTGATAGTAAAGTTGGATGTAGGAGTCTCAAAAAAGTAAAAAAGCAGAGGAAATAAAATTATTAAAAAAAATAATAAAAATATTACTTGTATTTTGGCAAGCAAAGCCAGACAAAAAAATATTCCAGAAAAAAAGCAATATATTTTACTTTTCTTATGCTTAACATAACGAATTAAAAGATTAAGTCCCAAAAGGCAAAATAAAACTGAAACTATTTCATTTCTTACCAAAAAAAGAAGTTCATAAATATTTATAAAAGTAAGGATTAATAAAGTAGTAAAAATAGTTATTATAGGCCTGAGATTAAAATCTTTTAATATTTTAAATATCAAAAAAATGAAACTAAAAACAAAAATACTATTTAAAATTCTAGCAATACTAAATAAATTTTGCAATTTTTGATCAATGTCACTGGAGTTTAGAATTTCTATTAGTGTAAAACCCTCGAAAAAAAATGACAAAATCTTAAATAACCCACCCAAAATTAAAAATGTTGTAAACGCCGGATGATGTGTATAATTTTGATCTATGTCAGAATAGATAAGTAATGAGTTAAAGACGATTATCATGTCTTGATCTGTTATTGAGCTCCAATGTTGATTAGATGCTTGGAATAAATTCAAGGTAATAAAATAAAAAAAAATAAGGATTATTGATATTTTTTCTGAAACTGTAGTTGTTGCAAAATTTGAGTGTTTAAACATTTTATTTAAAGATTGAAAATATTAGCATTATTTCTATATTAAGCATGTTGGTTTTCCAACTATGACGATAAACGAATTTCGTAATAAACATTGCGGACGTGGGGGCAGTACCCACCACCTCCACCATATTCAACTTAAGGGGGTGAACTAGGATCGACGGGTGTCTAAAGGCTGTTCTTTCGTTCGGAATTGTTCCACCGAAACGGGCTAAATTATAATTGCAAATAATAAATTTGCACTTGCAGCTTAATTAATTTTTTTAATTAAGTTACGGGGTTTGGGGCACCTGGCAACAGAACGCCCCTTAGCATTTTATATTTATCAATTGTTATTTAACTAAATTTAATTTTATCCGCTCTGAGCCCGCACTATGTCCGAACTTTTAGAAATATATAGTTAAAACCGCAACACTACTGTGTCAAGTTTTAATTACAAACGTAGTTGCCTAACCAATCATACTTGCAACTGAAAGATCCACTTTGACCAGTAGGACTATTCCAGTTAGTAACGTCATTACCTAACCAGTCTTTTTTGGTTGATGAATTCCAGCCACTATCTTGTCCAGTGCCAGTACAAACGTAGTTACCTAACCAATCATATTTACAAGAAGTACCTGCTTCTGACTTACTAGGAACTAACATTTGTGCACCTGCAAAAATAGCTAATGCAATTATTAAAATGTTTAACTTTTTCATAATTATAAACCTACCACAAAAAACCTGTCCGCACTATATCCGCATTTGAATTGCAAAATCTCACTTTTCAATTCAGATTATTCGCCAATAGCGTTAAAAAGTTGGGGCACCTGGCAACAGAACGCCCCCTTAAAAATTTTACTGTGACACTCTTTACCTTTTAAAAAATATTTCAGTTATTAATTAGCTTTTCGGAGGTACATATGAAAAAACTATCACTAACAATTTTGTTTCTTCTAATAACCAACTCTGCCTATGCTGGTTCTTGTCCGATGCTTTGGGGTGAAATAGACGGAAAATTAGATGAAATAAAAAAACTAAGAGATGCTGGTAAAACTGCTCATGACAATGGTGATCATGCTAAATCAGAAGAACTTTTACAAAAAGCACTTACCTTGCTAAATAATTAGTTTATAATGAGGTGACTTGTCACCTCATTAAAAATTTTATATGAAATTAAAAATTAATAAAAAAACTCCAAATTTTAAACTACCCAGTACTAGTGGAAAGACTTTTGAATTAAGTAAGGTAAAAAAAAATTTAGTCCTCTACATATATCCAAAGGATGACACACCCGGATGTACATTAGAGTCTAAGGATTTTAATAAGTTGAATAATATTTTTATGAAAAATAATACTTTGGTTGTTGGAATCTCAAAAGATACAATTGAAAGTCATATTAAATTTAAAAACAAATATAAATTGAAATTCAACTTACTCTCAGATGAAAAATTATCAGTGATAAAAAAATATGGAGCATGGGGAAAGAAATCGTTTTTAGGAAAAAAGTATATGGGTATTATTAGATCTACTTTTCTAATAAATTCAGATGGAAAACTACAAAAATTCTGGTCAAATGTAAGAGTAAAAGATCACGCAAAAGAAGTGTACAAGGAACTCAAAAAAATGGTTTAAATTTATATTTATAGTATAAATTAACAACAATATACTATGAAAAAAACAACAAAGCTTTTCAAAAAAATAATTTTTTTTTTAAAAAAAAAAACTAATATCGACTCTCAGCAAATTGAAGTTACATCTTTAGATAAATTATTTATATTTTATGGAACAGACAAGGCGTCAAATGTAAAAAATCAATATGATGTAAATTCAAAACAAATAGTAGGTCATGGATATTCAAAATTTTACGAAAAACATTTTGCTTCACTTAGAGAAAATAAATTTGATTTATTAGAAATTGGAACCTGGTTTGGTGCATCATCTGCTGCATTTGCTAAGTATTTTTATAATGCGAATATATATGGAATCGATAGAAATTTTAAATTTAAGTATAAATCAAAAAGGATAAAATTTCTTAATTGCGATCTAACTAATTATAATGATTTAACTCGTCTAGAAAAAAATATAAGAGGCAAAAGTTTTAAAATTATTATTGAAGATGGATCTCATATTTTAAGTCATATAATAAAAAATCTAATTTTTTTCTTAAAGTATCTTGATAATGATGGTTATTTCGTTATCGAGGATTTTAATGCTCCAAAAAATTATAACTATTTAAATGATTGTGCAAATAGTGAACTTTTTTTTGATGAAATACTTTCCAATATAAAAAATAAAAAATACTTTAATTCAAAAATTTTATCTCAATCACAGCAGAAATATATCTTCGAAAATATTGAAAGCGTAAATGTTTATAAAGGTATACGTAAAGAATCAGATATAGCTTTTTTAAAAAAAAAATAAAAAATTTTATTATAAAAATTTAGACAAGTTTGGTTTAAAATAATTTGGCCCTTTCATAACTTTTCCTTGTTCATTATAAATTGGCTTTCCATCATCGTCTAATTTGCTCATATTAGATTTTTGCACTTCCTCAAAGCAGTTATCTAGATTTACTCCAAAAGCATGACCAGCCCCATAAGTTACATATAATATATCTGTTAATGCATCTATCGTTTCCTTAAGATCCTGGTTTTTAATTGCATCTCTAAGCTCTTTCAGCTCTTCGTCTATTAAATTTATTCTAAGATTATTTATTTTTTCAGAACTTAAGCTTGGTTTGGTTTTAACCTCTTGTCCAAATGTTTTCATAAACAGTCCTACTTTTTCAAAATTTGTCATATTGCTCCTATTTGATTCTCTTTAAACATAATGTATAAGAAATATATTGTTACACTCAAACTAAAGTTTATGAAAACTAGAAAAGAATATGATAGTATAGGCTCTGTTAAAGTATCTGTGGATAAGTATTGGGGAGCATCAACAGAAAGATCAAAGAAATATTTTAATATAGGTGATATTCTTGTAAATCCAATAATAATTCAATCTATTGCAATAATTAAAAAATCTGCGGCTCTTGTTCACCTTAAGGATAAAAAAATAAATAAAAATATCGCCAAAGCAATAATAAAAGCTTCTGATGATGTCATTTCAGGTAAACTTAAAGATCATTTTCCATTAAAAGTCTGGCAAACTGGTTCTGGAACACAAACTAATATGAATGTAAATGAAGTGATTTCAAATAGAGCTATAGAGATATTAAAGGGAAAAAAAGGTTCAAAAAAACCTGTTCATCCAAATGATCATGTGAATAAATCACAATCAACTAATGATGTTTTTCCTACAGCTATACACATTGCGGTAACCACTAAAACTGTTCACGAATTATTACCTAGTCTTGAGCTATTAAATAAGAAGCTAAAAATTAAAGTTAGAGAATTCAATAAAATAATAAAAATTGGTAGAACACATCTACAGGATGCTACACCGATTTCTCTTGGACAAGAATTCTCAGGTTACCAATCTCAATTAGAGGATTCTATTTTAAGAATTAAATTAAGTCTTAAAGAAATTTATTTTTTAGCTCAAGGGGGAACAGCTGTTGGCACTGGAATTAATACGACAAAAAATTTCGATAGAAAAATCGTTAAAGAAATATCAAAAATTACAAGACTTCCCTTCAAATGTGCAAGAAATAAGTTTGCTGCTTTGGCATCACATGATCCGATTGTAAACTTTTCAGGCACTTTAAATACTGCAGCTGTTTGTTTAATGAAAATTGCAAATGACATAAGATTTCTAGGGTCTGGTCCAAGAGCAGGATATTCTGAATTAAAATTACCTGAAAATGAGGCTGGATCATCCATAATGCCGGGTAAGGTTAACCCTACTCAATGTGAGGCAATTACTATGGTTTGCACAAAAATTATTGGAAATCATAACAGTATTACGATGGCAGGATCTCATGGACATTTTGAACTTAATGTTTTTAAACCTCTAATTGCTCATAATATAATACAATCTATAACACTAATGTCAGACAGTTCAAAAAATTTTGCAAACTTTTGTGTAAGTGGCATTAAAGCAAATAAAAAAAGAATCAATGAACTACTTAATAATTCATTGATGTTAGTGACTGCACTAACACCTAAAATAGGTTATGATAATGCTGCTAAAATCGCAAAGAGAGCTCATAAAAATAATACATCCTTAAAGTATGAGGCAATAAAAAGTAAATTAATAACTGAATCAGAATATAGACAGCTAGTAGATCCTAAGAAAATGATCTATCCTTCATCCAAATAGGTATTTATTACTTTTTTAAAAAAATTTTTAAATAAAACTTTGTTTGAGAATTTGAAACGAGTCTCATAATTATCCTCGACAAAATCATCAACATTTTTTGATTGAATAATTTTATTATTTTCATCCATAAAATTTATTCTATCAATTGAAAATTCAGAATTTTCTAAACTAAAAGTAAAATTGAAATTTATTTTGCTAAATTTTCTATTATTTCTTTTTTTTTTAGAGACTGGGAAAAATTTATAAAATTGATTATGATTAAATATATCTAGCTTAACAGAGCCATTTAAATTTGACATATCTTCCAGATAATTAAATCGAGTATCATAAATTGTTATTTTTCCAAATTTATTATTTGTTGCAAATGAATTATTTAAATTTATTTTACCTTCCTCAAAATTTATATTTATCTCTGAGTTTTCAAATATTTTATTTTTACTAATTTTTTTAGTTTTTAATTTTATTATTCCATTTATATTATCATTCAATAGAATATTAGAAGAAAGTAATCCATTTATCAGAGCAGTATTTTTAAAAAAATAATCAATATCAATTTCTTTCGCATTTATATTAGTGTTGAAACTAAAAGGTGAAAGCTCAATATTTCCAGAGTAATTAATAGGGGTGTTTTTAATAAGTGATTTTCTTGAATTAAATTCTATACCGTTTTCCAAAATTTTGTAATTGGTTTTAAAATTATTTGTTAATATATTTAATATATTTTCATAAGTGTAACTTTCATTTAAAAATTTTCCTCTATTGATAAAATCAATATCTATTCGATCTGCTTTAAAATTTGTAAGCGTATTTTTATTTTTTAAATTTTTTTCCCAGTAGAACTTTATTGGTATCTTGAATATATTTCCATTAGTTTTTAATTGTTGAATATTATCTTTTTGATTTTTAAAAAAAATTAATTTATTAATTGAATATATAAATATTATTGTTCCATTTTTATCATTAAAAAAAAGCTTGCTTTTTTTTATAATTATTTTTTTTTCTGAAAACTCGTTTTTCATTAGGTTTTTAATAAAATTAACATTCTGTCTATTAAAAAAGAAATTTCCTTTTGAAAGTATAACTTCTTTAATATAAATATTATCTCTATCAAAAAGATTTTTTTGACTTATAAAAATTTTCATGTCTTTGACTTCTCCAATTTCGTCTAAGTCTTTTTTTTTATCACTATAAATTTTAGAATCTTTGATATGGAAATGTGGTCTTGGAAGTATTCTGTAGGAAATATCACTTGATAGACTTAAATTTAAGCCAAACTCTTGAACAAGATTGTTATAAAGGGCTTTTTGAACTCTTCCACTATCATATAAACTTGGTATTGATAAATATAACAAATATAAAAAAAATAAACTTGCAAAAGTGAATATTGCGGATTTAAAATTTAGTTTTAAATTTAAATTAATTTTTTTCATAAAATTAAAATGATTTATAATGATTATTAGTAAATGATAAACTTTGATTATTTAAAAGGTCTAAATTCAGCACAAAAAGAGGCTGTAATCAATACAGATGGACCCGTTTTGGTGGTTGCGGGGGCTGGTTCAGGAAAAACTAGAGTACTAACTTCAAGAATTGCTCATATAATAAAAAATAAAAAAGCTTTTCCAAACCAAATACTGTCAGTCACTTTTACCAATAAAGCCGCAAAAGAAATGCATTTGAGAGTAAGCAAAATACTTAAATCGGATGCAATTAGTCTTTCGTGGTTAGGTACATTCCATTCTATATGTGCAAAAATTTTAAGAAAACACGCAAAAGCTGCTGGTTTAAATTCAAATTTTACAATTTTAGACTCTGACGATCAAATTAGACTTATAAAAAATATATGCAAATCTGAAAACATTGATACAAAAAAACTTTCACCAAAGTTGATACTAGCAGTAATAGATAAATGGAAAAATAATGGGTGGTTTCCTAAAAAAGTTATTTTAAATAGAAAAGATATTTATGAAAAAATAATTTTACCTGTTTATAAAATTTATCAACAAAAGTTAATAGATTTAAATAGTTGTGATTTTGGGGATCTTATTTTACATTGTGTGAATATTTTAGAGGAAAACAAAGATATTTGTGAGATTTACAATAAAAATTTTAAATATATTCTTGTGGATGAGTACCAAGATACAAATTATATACAGAGCAAATGGTTAAATATTCTTGCAAAATTAAATAAAAATATTTGCTGTGTTGGGGACGATGATCAATCAATTTACAGCTGGAGGGGAGCAGAAATTAAAAATTTTCTTGAATTTGATAAAATTTACAAAAATACAAAAATAATTAGACTCGAAGAAAATTATAGATCTACACAAAATATATTATCAGTCGCATCAGAACTTATATCAAATAATAAAAAAAGAGTTGGAAAAACTTTAATAACACAATCAGATGAAGGAGACTTAATCAAACTTAGTTGTTTTAGAAATGGAAAAGATGAAGCAGTTGGTTTAAGTGACGAAATAGAAAAAAATCTTAGAAAACAGTATTCTTTAAATGATATTACAATATTAGTAAGAGCAATTTTTCAAACAAGAGAATTTGAAGAGAGATTTCTTAAGATTGGATTACCATATAGAATTATAGGTGGTACAAAATTTTATGAAAGAGCCGAGATAAAGGACTGCATTGCTTACTTGAGACTAATTTATCAAGAAAAAGATGATTTAGCTTTTGAACGTGTTGTAAATAATCCTAAAAGAGCAATAGGAAATAGTACCATAAAATTAATACACGACTATGCCAAAAAAAATTCTCTATCTCTTGCAATTTCTTCAAAACAACTAATTGAACTAAATAAAATAAAACCGAAAGCAAAAGTAGGTTTGAACAATTTTCTAAATTTTCTGAATAAGTGGAGAAATGATTATAAAATTAAAAATACTTATCATGTGAAATTACTACAAATAATTTTAGATGAATCAGGCTATTCTTTAATGTTAAAAAATAAGAAGGATTTAGAAAACGAAAATAGACTTGAGAATATTAAAGAGTTGCTGAGCGCAATGAAAGAATTTGATAATTTAGAAAGTTTTTTAGAACATGTGTCATTAGCCACATCTGTAGATCAAGAGTGGGATGGGCAAAAAATTAACTTGATGACCATGCACGCATCTAAAGGATTAGAATTTGACGTAATTTTCCTACCAGGTTGGGAGGAAGGCTTATTCCCGCATCAAAAATCTCTAGAAGAAAAAGGTGAAAAAGGATTAGAGGAGGAAAGACGACTGGCTTATGTTGGTATTACTAGAGCAAAAAAGAGAGCATATATCTCTTTTTCAATGAACAGATTTTATCAAGGTGATTGGATAGATAGTATGGCATCTAGATTTATTGAAGAACTACCTGAGAAATTTTTAGAAAAAAATATTTTTAATGATCAAAGTGATAATCAAAATGAAGATTTTGAATTTAATCAAGATTTTGAAACAGAGGAAGAAACAAGAAGTCCTGGCTGGATTAGGTATCAGAAAAGAATTAAATGAGAAAGGGAGTTTTGTATAATCTATCGAATTTGATATCAAATTATAAATTAGATGGATATATTATTCCTAAAAACGATAGTTTTTTTACAGAACAATTAAAGCACGATAGACTCAAACTTATATCAAACTTTAGTGGATCAGCTGGAATGGCTGTTGTTTTAAAAAAAAAAAATTATCTTTTCGTGGATAGTAGATATACAATTCAAGCGAGATTAGAGTCAGGTAAAAATTTTAAAATTATAAAAATTCACGAAAAGTTACCTAAAGACAAATTCAAAAATGTTTTACTTGGATATGACCCAAGATTACTTACATTTAGTCAATTAAAATATTTTTTTGGTAATAGAGTTAAATTAAAGGCAGTTAAAGAAAATCTAATAGATAAAATCTTTAAAATTAAAAAAAAAAGGGATAAACCTTTTTTTTCGATACCAAACTATGCCACAGGAAAAAGTCATAAAAAAAAAATTAGTTTAATTTCAAATTATCTAAAAAATAAAAAAGCAGATTTTTTATATGTCACTGCTCCTGAAAACGTAGCATGGTTATTAAATATCAGAGGATCTGATATTCCATATTCACCAATTCCAAATAGTAATTTAATTTTAAGTAAAGAAAAGAAAGTGTATTTAATTACGGAAAAATATAAAACTAGTAAATTACTTTTAGAGAAGAAGTTACTCCCACATCAAATTATTGATAAAAATAAATTAGAAAGCTTTATAAAAAGTTTAAACGGTAAAAACATGATTGTTGATGATAAAACTTTATCAATTTATAAAGAAAATATTATCACATCAAAATTTTCAATAATTAATAGAAATGATCCCTGTTATTACTACAAATCACTTAAAAATCCGAAGGAAATAAAAAATATGATCGACAGCCATATAAAAGATGGTGTGGCACTCACTAAATTTATTTATTGGATAAAAAATTCCAAGGACCAAAAAATAACTGAACTTAGTGCTGAGAATAAATTAGAAAAATTTAGAAAGAAAAATAAAAATTATTTATATCCAAGTTTTAATACCATTGCAGGTACAGGACCAAATGGAGCAATTGTACATTATAGAGCAACAAAAGAAACGAATAGAATTATAAAAAAAAATGATATATTCCTTTGCGACTCTGGTGGGCAGTATAAATATGGAACTACAGATGTTACTAGAACATTATGTTTAGGTGTCCAAACTCAAAAAATAAAAAATATTTTTACTTTAGTTTTAAAAGGTCACATCGCAGTAGCAACTAGTGATTTAAAAAAAAATAACACTGGTAAAAAATTAGATATACATGCAAGAAAGTTTCTTAAAAAATACAACCTTAATTATGGTCATGGAACTGGACATGGAGTTGGATATTTCTTAAATGTTCATGAAGGTCCACAATCGATTTCTAAATTTAACAAAATAAAGCTTAGAGAAGGTATGATTTTAAGCAACGAGCCTGGATTTTATAAAAATGGTAAATTTGGAATAAGAATAGAAAATCTTGTTTACGTTAAGAAAAAAAATAAAAAACTATATTTTGAAAATCTTACTTTGGCACCGATTGATAAAGCTTTGATTAATTATAACTTATTGAATAAAAAAGAAAAAGATTATCTATTAAATTACCACTTATTAATTTATTCAAAATTATCAAAATATTTAACATCCAATGAAAAGAGATGGCTGATTAAGAATCTCTAGTATTTAAAATTTTTAAAAATTCATCTTGTGTAATAATTTTGATATTAAGTTTTTTTGCGTCATTAATTTTTCTAGTAGTTGGCTTCTCCCCAGTAATTAAAAAATTTAGTTTTTGGCTTACGTTACTAATAATTTTACCACCATTATTTTCAACTAAAGACTTTGCTTCTGCTCTGCTAATGCCAACTAATTTACCTGTAAACATAAAAGTTTTATCCACTAGAATTCCGTTTTTACTAATCTCTTTTTCGTTAATAATCTCCAATTTTTTTTTCAATTCGTTTAATACTATTAAATTTTTTTTATTAGAAAAAAAATCTTTAATAGATTTTATTTGGGTTTCACCAATGCCATCTATGTTTAATAATTCATTAAAATTATTTTCTTTACCTAAATCAAAAAATTTATCAGAGTTTTTTAAAGTTTTAGCTAATAATTTTGCATTTTCTTGACCAATATGTCTAATGCCTATTGAATAAATCAATTTGCTTAGAGAAATTTTTTTTTTATTTTCTATTGAATACTTTAAATTTGAAACAGATAAATTTCCCCATCCATCTAATTTTGAGATTTTTTCATAATCAAGATTAAATATATCATGGGGGTATCTGATTAGTTTAAGATCCCAAAAACTTTCAACAATTTTCTTTCCTAAACCATCAATATTGAATGCTTCCTTAGATACAAAATGTTTAATTTTCTCAATAGCAATTTTTTCACAACCATAACCATCATTCATACATCTTCTGACAGCGTCAAATTTTTTTGTTAATTCATTATATTCCTTAATGGTGGCTGATCCACAAGAGGGACACTTTTTCGGAAAATTAAATTTTTTTGAATTTTTATTTCTTTTTTTTAAATCAACTGAAATAACACGAGGTATTACATCCCCTGCTCTTTCTACTGTTACTACATCCCCAACTCTTATATCTTTTCTTTGTATCTCATCCTCATTATGTAAAGTAGCATTTGATACTAAGACTCCACCAATATTTACAGGTTTAATTTTTGCTACTGGAGTAAGCGCACCTGTTCTTCCAACTTGTACTTCTATTTTTTGAATTTCTGATATTGATTTGTTAGCCGAAAATTTATGAGCTATAGCCCATCTAGGTGCATTAGCGACAAAACCTAATCTTTTTTGAAGACTAAAATCATTTACTTTGTATACAATTCCATCAATATCAAAATCAATCTCTTTTCTTTTCTCTTCTATTTCTGAATGATTTTGAATTAAATTATTTATACCTATTAAAAGTCTATTAAAGCTATTTACTTTAAACCCCCAATTTTTTAGGTAACTTAAAAATTGAAACTGGTTTGTTGCATCAAGATTTTTTGAAAAACCAAATGTATAGGCAATAAAATTTAATGGAATTTTTTTAGTTTTGTTTGAATCTTTTTGTCTTAATGACCCAGAGGCAGCATTTCTAGGGTTGGCAAATTTCCCATTTAATTTTTCAAAGTCTGAATTTTTTATAAAAACTTCACCTCTGATATCTATTTCAGTGGGTATATTTCTACCTCTTAGCATTTTTGGGATGTCAGAAATTGTATTCAAATTCTCAGTTATATCTTCTCCTTCTACTCCGTCTCCCCTGGAAAGTCCCTGGATAAATTTTCCATTTTTATAAAACAAAGAAGCGGAAATTCCATCTATTTTTGGTTCTGCACTAAACTCTATATTCTTGTTGGTTTGAAGACTTAAAAAATTTAAAATTTTTTTTTCAAAATTTTCTAAATCCTTTTTATCAAAAGCGTTATTTAATGAGAGCATAGGCGTTCTATGTTTAACTTTTTTAAAATTTTTTGATGGCTTGTAACCAATAATTAGTGAGGGTGAATTTTTGCTTTGTAAAAATGAATATTTTTTTTCAAGATCAAAAATTTCATTTTTCAAATTATCATAAGCAGCGTCATCAACAATAGGATTGCTTTTATTATAGTAATTTTCATTATACTTTTGAAGTTTTTCAATTTTTTGTAAGTAATTTTTTTTTATTTTTAAAATTTCTTTTTTAATCATTTAAAAAGTCTTTTAAATTTACTAAATACTGAATTTTTATCTTTTTTTATCTGATAGGAAGTTTGGTAATCTCTATTAAATATTTTATAAGATTGCTCGTACCATTCACTAGATTGATAATTATACCCTAAAACACTTGCATATTTCTCAGCCTCATCTATTAATCCAATTATATAATAAGTTTCAACTAATCGGTGGAGGGCTTCCTCCACATAAATTGTAGTCTCATATTTTTCCAATATATTTTTAAATCTATTTATAGCTGCAACCCATTTCTTTTTTTTCAGGTAATATTTACCTAAATATATTTCTTTTGAAGCCAAAATATCATTTATTAAATTTATTTTAAATTTTGCATCCTGAGCAAAATCTGTGTTTGGATAATTTTTTATTATATACTCAAATCTAGTTTTTGATGTTAAAAGTGGCTTTAAATCTTTTTTCTCATCAATAATATTTTCATAGTAACACATTGCATATAAAAAATGTGCATAATCAATATCTTTGTGTTTTGGATATTTGCTAAAGAAACGATCCAATTCCGATAACGCACGATCATAATAATTTTGTGAGTAAAATGAGTATGCTGATAAAAGTACGGCTCTTGGTGCCCATTCAGATTGAGGATAAAGCAACTCAGCCTCACTAAATTTTTTTGCTGCAAATATGGCATCACCTCTATCAAGCTCTTTATATGCCTCTTTGTAAGCATCAATCATTTGCATTTCTAAATTGTCAGACTCAATGATTGATATTTTTTCCTTTTTTGAATTACACGAGGTAATAAATATTATTAAAAAGAAAAATATTATTATTGATAAAATATTTTGCATTAATGATTTTTATCAGATTAATTGCAAAAAAAAAAATTAATTTAAGCTATAGATTTAAGAGTTTTTGAATTTATAAAAGTATTAGGCACAATCTTCTCTTTTAATTCAAAAATAGTGAAATTTTTATTATCCATAAATACTTTTCTAAGTAGTTCGTTTGTTAGTCTATGGCCACCCTGAGAACAAGTTACTTTTCCAATAATTTTATAACCTGATAAAAACAGATCACCCATACAATCTAATATTTTATGATTTACGAATTCATTTTTATTTCTTAAATTTTCTTTATTTAAAATATTTTCTCCCTTAACTACTATTGCATTATCTAAAGAACCGCCTTTTGCTAAATTCATTTCTCTTAATTTTTGCACATCTTCAAAAAGGCAAAACGTTCTTGAGTTATATATGTCTGTCAGATCATTTTCATAAACATTTATTTTATTTCTTTGATTACCGATTAATTTATTATTAAACTTTATTTCAAAATCTATCTCTAAAGTTGTCTTAGTTGGTTCAATTGATATATATTTATCATCTTTAATAATCTCAATCTTGTTTAAAATTTTGATTATTTTGATTGGAAGATTCAAACTTTTTAAACCAGCTTTTTTAATTGCCTCAACAAATAGCTTTGAAGATCCATCCATAATTGGTATTTCGTCTTGGTCAACTTCAACTAAAACATTATCCACTCCCAATCCATAAAAAGCAGCCATTAAATGTTCTACTGTAGAAACACTAACACCCATCTCATTGGATAATGTTGTACATAATGTTGCGTCACTTACATTAAAGAAGTTTGCCAAGATAAGATTATTTTTTTTAAGGTCAACTCTTTTGAATGTAATTCCACTATTAGGTGGGGATGGCAAAATTTTCATTTTGGCAGATTTACCTTTATGCAAAGTAATGCCTTCAAAAAAAATTGGTTGATTAATTGTTTTTTGATTTAAAATAGCCATTAGGGTTTATAAAACCTTACCTGCAGCTCTTAAAAACAACAAATATTACAATAAAATACAATCTAAGAAAAAATATGAAATAATTTTTCAAAAAAACTCAATTTGGTTGATTTTTTTGGATAAATACTAACTTCATTTATATTTTTTTCACTTAAAACAACTAATCCAGCCTGCGATATATCATCAATTTCTGTGCTTAATAAAGATTTTGCATAGTTTGTACAAATTACTTTGTTTGTCTGAATTTGGAAGTTATTAAGCATTGATTCTATTTTTGATACCAAAAAATTTTGCAAATAGATGAAACTAAGTTCTATAGTTAATTTTCCACATTTTTTTCCAATAGGAATATTATTATATTCCTCATTATCCATTAGACATTTTTTAATAACTATATGAACAATTTTTTTTTCAGAATGATTTTCAATTATTTTCTGTCTTATATCTTGAATTAAATATTCTATTGAGGATTTATCTATATTTTTATTTTCAAAATTTTTTCTAATTGTAATTTCTATAGCGTCAATAATTTTATTTTCAATCATTAAATTGATGTCATATATTTGTATTTGAAGTTTTCTTTCAGCTTCCAAAACTATTCCTTTAAAAATCCTTTCAAAATTTTTCTGAAAATTTAATTTATCTTCTACTGAATATTCTAAATTTATATTTTTATAAAAAACTGTTTTTTTTGAAATACTATTATTTATAATGAAATGAATTTTGTTTATCTCGGTATTTATATTAATAAAAATGTTATTTTTATTCATTTCTAAGGATAATTTTATTATCTAATCTTAAATCGATAATTTGTTGATAGAATTCTTTTTTATTGTAAATTTCAAATGCTTCAATTAGAATTTTTTGATTTAGTTTTAATGGTAATTTTAAAGTTGTATTATCTCTTAAAACTAAATCAATTCTTTTTGATGGATATATTTTGATAAATTTTATTTCACCTATTTTAAAAAGTGAATACTTTAAAAGTTTAATAATTCTATTTATATTTTCGAGTTCTATTTTACCTAAAATAGTTGGGATCAAATTTTGTTTATCTTCAGAATTAAATAATTTTCCATTATCTCCTAAATAAAGGGTTTCACCATTCATGATAATTTTAGCAACTGGTTGTGATTTCTCTAAAATAATTTTTATTGTATCTGGATAAATCTTTTTAATTTCAAAAAATTTCAAAGATGAATTTTCCAAAAGAGCTTGTTTTAATTTTTTCTCATTAATTAAAAATATATTTTTATTTAAGAAATACCCTTTTTTAAAATTTTCTGAATTAATTCCATCAGTTTGTATTTTTTTTATTCTGAATTCTTTTTTAATTGAGGTCGATAAATTAATATTAAAAGAAGTAGAAAATAGTATCAGTAAAACTACGTAGGAATAAATTTTAGTTTTTTTACCTATTGGTTGATGCATCATTCAAAATCCATTCAATTAAATTTAGAAATGTAATACCTTTATAAGCTGCAATTTCTGGAACCAAGGATAATTTGGTCATTCCTGGCTGGGTATTTATTTCCAATAAATAGAATTTGTTCCTATAAAATTTAAAATCAGCCCTAGTAACACCTCTGCAATTCAAAATTTTATGTGCTTTAAATGCAATGTTTAAAACTTTATTAATTTTTTTTTTCTGAAGTTTAACTGGTATAATATGTTCAGTTTTAGATTTAACATCATATTTAGCTTTATAATCATAAAATTTTCTTTTTGGTCTCAGCTCAATTGCTCCAAGCTTTTTCTTTCCTAATATCGCAACTTGTATTTCTCTTCCAGCGATATATTCTTCAATCATCACTTCTTGATATTTTTTAAGCTTAGAAAGTTTTTTTATAAAATTCTTTTCACTTGTAATATAAACTCCCACGCTTGAGCCTTCATTTATAGGTTTAATAACTACAGGAAATTTTAATTTTTTTTTTATTATATTTTTTAAACCACGGTGCATGTTTTGTTGATAATTAAATTTAATAAACCTTGGAGTTAGAATTTTATTTTCTTTAAAAATTTTTTTTGATGCAACTTTGTCCATTGCAAGTGCTGAGGACAAAACACCAGAATGAGTATATTTTACTTTATAACTCTCTAAAATCGATTGAGCATAACCATCCTCACCAAATCTCCCGTGCAGCGCATTAAATACTATGCTAGGTTTAAAAGTTTTGATCTTTTTCTCTAAATTTCTATCTAAATCAGAAAGTAAAACTTTATATTTTTTTTTTAAAATATTTTTTACTTGTTTCGCAGTCTCTAAACTTATTTGTCTTTCTTTAGAAATTCCACCACCCAAAATTAAAATTTTTTTTTTCATTTATTCAATGATTTGAATTTCTGTTTCAATTGCAATCCCTGTTTTTAATCTTACCTCTTTCTTAATAAATTGAATTAGTTTTAACATGTCCTCGAAAGTTGCATTTCCTCTGTTAATTAAAAAATTGCAATGTTTTTCAGATATTGCGGCCTGTCCAAAGGATGTATTTAAAGGAACAGATCTTTTTATTAATTTCCAAACCTTTTCAGTAGTTTGGTCTACAGGGTTTTTAAAAGTACTACCACCGGTTTTAATTTTTGATGGCTGAGTAAAATTTTTTTTACTCTTTAAAATTTTAATTTCTTTTTCAATAAACGATTTTTCCTTTTTAACACCTTTAAAAGAAGCACTTAAAAAAATATAATTATCATCTAAGTCGCTATTTCTATATTCAAAATTAATATCTGATGAGTGTATTGTTTTTATAAATCCTGTATTTTTTTCAATCACTTGAACAGATAATAATATATCTTTGAATTCTTTCCCATAGCACCCAGAATTTATTTTAAGTCCACCACCTATAGTACCAGGTATACAAGATAAAAATTCAAAACCGCTAATTGAGTTATTTAAAGCAAAGTCAGATAATTTTTTGTCACTTGCTGCAGCTCCTGCAACAATTACATCATTGGGCATAAGTGTTATATTTGAAAAATTCTTACCTAACTTGATTACTACACCCTCATACAAACGATCATTTAAAAGTATATTTGACCCAGCTCCTAAAATAAAAATATCTATTTTTTTTCCGAATTCTTTTAAGAAACTTACAAGTTCATTAAGATTATCAGGCTTAAAAAAAAACTTAGCTTTTCCCCCAATATTAAACCAATTTAGTTTCCTTAAATTATAATTGATAAAGAATTTACTTTCTGTTTTTTTTGAAAATTTTTTTATAATTTCATCGACCATTTGATAATATATTTTTATAACAAGAAATATAAAAAATCTAAGAAAATTTTTAACATAATAGAAAATTGTTTAAAGGATTTAAATTTTAAAATTTGATTTTTTACTGTCAGCTAAAAAAGCTTTGACTGTTTCAAGAGTTAGTGAATTATAAGATTTTCCAAATTTCTCAATTTTTTCAATGATGGATGGTGGCACAGTAATTATATGACATCCTATTTTTTTGGCTTGAAGATAATTATAAGGTTCTCTTACACTCGCCCATAGGATTTTAACTCTTTTATATTTTCGTGCAATTCTTATGCTTTTCAAAAGTTCTGGAATTGGATCTTTCCCTGCGTCACTGGCTCTGCCTATAAAAATTGAAATTATTACATCAGATTTTTTATTAATAACTTTTAAAATTCTCTTAGTTTGTTCGGCAGTATAAACAGCTGTTATATTAAGTTTAACTTTATTCTTACTTAAAAAATTAATTACCTTTCCTGAAAAGACTCCTTTAGAATTGCAAACTGGAATTTTAACATAAATATTTTTACCTAAACCATTTAGTATCAATGATTGTTTTTTCATTTCACTATAATTGTCAGCAAATACCTCCAGAGAAACAGGTTTGTTTTTACTAACATGTAGTATTTGTTTACAGTAATTAAGATAATCTTTAGCCCCTGCTTTTCTAATTAATGATGGATTAGTGGTGAAACCCTTTACTATTTTTTTTTTTGTGAACTTATTTATAGTTTTTATATCAGCAATATCGCAAAAAATTTTCGTATTCAAATCAATTCCTTAAAGGCTTTTGGTTATATCCTCGGTCATTTTTTTTGCATCTGCAAACAACATTAATGTATTTTCTCTATAGAATAAATCATTATCTATACCAGCATAACCTGGTGACAAACTTCTTTTTACAAACAATACAGACTTTGATTTTTCTACATCCAGAATTGGCATTCCATATATAGGACTTTGAGGATCCGTTTTTGCAACTGGATTAGTCACATCATTAGCACCAATAACATAAGCTACATCACAATTTGCAAAATCATTATTTATATCCTCTAACTCAAATACTTCGTCATAAGGAACATTTGCCTCAGCAAGCAGAACATTCATATGGCCTGGCATTCTTCCTGCCACTGGATGTATGGCATAAGATACCTTTACTCCATTTTTTTTTAGCGAGTCTACCATTTCTCTTAGGGCGTGTTGGGCTTGTGCAACCGCCATGCCATAACCAGGAACTATAATTACAGATGATGCATTTTTCATTAAAAAAGCTGCATCATCTGCGTTTCCGCTTTTTACGGGTTTCTGCTCTTTTGAAACAGATTTAGATTGTTCTTCATTGGCTCCCCACCCACCTAGTATAACGTTAAAAAATGATCTATTCATGCCTTTACACATTATGTAAGACAATATAGCTCCTGATGAACCTACAAGTGCGCCAGTAATTATTAATGCACTATTTTCTAATGTAAAACCTATTCCAGCTGCAGCCCAACCAGAATAAGAGTTTAACATTGATATTACAACTGGCATATCTGCCCCTCCAATAGGAATTATTAAAAGAATACCAACAATTAAAGAAATGGCGATTAAGGACCAGAATAAATACTGTTGCTGTGTGCTACAAAGGTAAAATACTAAACCGATTAATATTATTCCTAATGCAAGATTAATAAAATGTTGACCAATAAATGTGATTGGTGAACCTGACATTAAACCTCTCAATTTAAGAAATGCGATTATAGATCCTGTAAATGTAATTGCACCTATAGCTGCTCCTAATGACATCTCTATTAAACTTGCAATTTTAATATTTCCAGGTGAACCTAAATTGAAAACGTCTGGGTTCAAAAAAGCTGATATAGCTACAAATACAGCTGCCAATCCTACTAGACTGTGAAAACCAGCTACAAGTTCAGGCATTGCAGTCATGGGTATTTTAAATGCTATAAATGCTCCAATTGATCCACCTACCAACATAAAAATTAACAAAAAAACAAATCCAGTTGAAAAATTTCCGATGGAAACAATAGTAACACCAATAGCTATAGCCATACCTATAATACCAAAAAGATTTCCTCTACGAGATGTTTCTGGTGAAGAAAGTCCTCTTAATGCTAGAATAAAAAGGACTCCAGATATTAAGTAGAATATAGCTAGAAGATTTGCAGACATTTATTTATCTTTCTTTTTTTTTTTATACATTGCTAACATTCTATGGGTTACCAAAAAACCACCAAAAATATTTACCGCTGCTAAGATTATAGCCAAATAACCAAAAGTGTTTGCGGTTGCAAAAATTTTATCATTGTTGCCTGCTAACGCTGCAACTATAGCACCAACAATTATCACAGATGAAATTGCATTTGTAACTGACATTAAAGGAGTATGTAGTGAAGGTGTAACACTCCAAACAACATAATATCCAACAAATATGGATAAAATAAAGATGCTCAATCTAAATATAAAAGGGTCAATTTCCATATTATTTCATTAGAGTATTTGAAATGATTTCATCGTCTAAATTAATATTAATTTTACTATTTTTTTTATCATAAAGATTTAAAACAAAATTAAATAGATTTTTCGCATACAAATTTGACGCTGATACAGGAAGTTTATTAAGTATCACGCTTTCTCCGACAATCATAACACCATTTTTTTCAACTATTTCATTAGGTTTTGTATATGCAGCATTTCCTCCTTGAGAAGCGGCCAAGTCAAATATTACTGAGCCTGATTGCATATTATTTATCATTTGCTCGTTAATAATTCTTGGTGCTTTTTTTCCAGGTATTAGTGCAGTGCAAATAACTACATCAATTTTTTTTAAAGTTTCAGAAATTAAATCTTCTTGTTTTTTTTTAAAATCTTCTGAAGCTTCTTTTGCATAACCTCCTTCAGTTTCCAAATTTTCTGAGCCTTCAACAACTAAAAATTTTCCTCCCAAACTTTCTACCTGTTCTTTTGAAGCGATTCTAACATCTGTTGCAAAAACAATTGCTCCCATTCTTTTTGCTGTAGCAATAGCTTGTAATCCAGCTACACCTGCACCAACAACTAGAACTTTAGCTGCTGGAATAGTTCCTGCAGCTGTCATCATCATAGGAATAGCTTTTTTGAATATTGAGAACGAGTCTATTACCGCTTTATAACCCGCTAAGTTTGCCTGAGAAGACAATATATCCATTGATTGCGCTCGTGTTATTCTTGGTAATAATTCTAAAGAGAATATGGAAACTTTCGATTTGTACTTATTAACTTTTTCCTGATTATTGCTTACATTAAAATTGCCAATGAGAATATTTTTTTCCTTTAAAATATCAAGTTCTTCCTCTGTAGGTAAATTCATCTGAAGCAGAATATCCGAATCTTTTAAAATATTTTCTCTAGAGTCTATTTCACAACCTTCTTTAACAAAGTCTTCATCTTTAATACCAAGATGGTCAGCAATATTTTTTTCAACCTTAACTTTAAATCCATTTGTAATATACTTTTTCGAAATTTCAGGTGTGATTGAAATTCTCTTTTCTAACGTTTTATTCTCTGAAATTGATCCAATTATCATAATAAAGGCAAAGATTATTTTTGTCTGGCTTTAAACTTAGGATTTTTTTTATTTATTATATAAACTCTTCCTCTTCGTCTAACTAATTTTGAGTTTAAGTCTCTTAGTTTTAGCGATTTTAAAGAACTTTTAACTTTCATAAAAAAAAAGCCTGGCAATGTCCTACTCTTCCATGCCTTAAGACAAAGTACCATCGGCGCAGAAGGGCTTGACTTCCGAGTTCGGAATGGGATCGGGTATTTCACCTTCGCAATAATCACCAGGCTTTGAACTTATATAAAAAAAAAATAAAAAAGCAATTATAATTTATTGCTCAATTTCTCTAAATTTGCGGATATAGTCTTTCAAATCAATCTTGCCAAAATACCTATAAACTCTATTTGATAAATTCATATTTGTTAATGCAGAAGCGTATCTTTCACCATCTCTTTTGGGAAGATATTTTTTTTTATTGCCAAACAACTTTGCAACTTCAATAATAGAGTAACTTTTTTTATGAGAAATACTATAATGTCTACAGAGATTTTTTTTCCAAGCTTTATAACAAATTTCAATTGTATCATTTATATGTGTGAATCTTCTAGATTGAGTGCCAGGTTTTACTATAGGCAATGGCTTATTTTTTTTGTAACACTCCTCAAAAATTCCAATTACAGTTGCCATCTTGCCTTTTGATATTTGCATGGGGCCATATACATTATAAAAATAAACAATTTCATAATTAAAGTTAAACCACTTTTTTAAATTTTCTAATAATTCCAAATTTTTTGACTTTGTGAATGCATAAGGCGAAAGATTTTTATCTTTTCCCCTATTTCCAAGAGATGCAGAAGTTGCACTATAAATTAGTTTTATTTTATTTATCAAACAAAAGTTGAAAACAGCATTAGTACCGATTGAATTAGAATTAATACATTGATCCATCTGAAGAAAGCTTTGGTAGATTCTTGCAAATTCACC
>CACHJZ010000002.1 GCA_902580275.1 uncultured Pelagibacteraceae bacterium
TTTTTTGTTTAAGAAAAGTTAATAAATCCAAGCCAAGCTAAAATAAACACTGCTAACCAAAGTAAACCTTTTATTAAAAAAAATAAAAAACTCCCTGTAACGAGATATTTGATAATTTTTTTAATTTGATTTTTCAATATATACTAGACTTAATTTGAGTATCCGTATTTTCTCAATCGAACATCACCAGTTCTTGCATGCGCTTCCATTCCTTCATATCTTGATATTCTAGCGGCTGCGGCACCAACTTCTTTGGTAGACTCTTTGGTCATTCTTTGGAAGCTCAATGTTTTAATAAATTTTCCTACAAATAAACCACCAGTATATTTTCCAGCACCTTTCGTTGGTAAAATATGATTTGTACCTGAACACTTATCTCCGTAAGCAACAGTAGTTTCTTCACCAATAAATAATGATCCGTAGTTTTTTAGACGATCATGAAACCATTTTAGATTTTTTGTTTGTACTTCTAGGTGTTCTGGAGCATATTCATCACTTATTTTTGCCATTTCTTCATCATTGTCACAAAGAATTACTTCACCATAATCTTTCCAAGCTGCTTCGGCACTTGTTCTTGGTAATTCTGGAAGTTCAGAAATTAATTCGGGAACTCTTTTCATAACTTGCTCAGCAAGTTTTTTACTTGTCGTGTAAAGCCAAGCTGGTGAATTATATCCATGTTCTGCTTGTCCAACTAAATCCACAGCAACAATTTCTGGGTCAGCACTTTCGTCTGCTATAATTGCAATTTCTGTTGGTCCAGCAAACAAATCAATACCAACTTTTCCAAATAAAATTCTTTTAGCTTCAGCTACAAATTGATTACCTGGTCCAACTAATATATCTGCAGGTTCATTTCCGAATAATCCATAAGTCATTGCAGCAATAGCTGGAACTCCACCAAGATTTAAAATTACATCTGCTCCACAAAGATTTGCAGTATATATAATAGCTGGATGCGCGCCCATTTTTTCTTTTGGAGGACTGCAAGCAATTATATTTTTTACACCGGCAACTTTTGCAGTTGTTACACTCATAACAGCTGACGCTATATGGGCATACCTTCCACCAGGTATGTAACATCCTGCAGTATTAACGGGAACTAATTTTTGACCAGCATAAAGTCCTTTTGAAAGCTCAACCTCAAAATCTTGTCCGTAATTTTTTAGTTGTGCTTCTGCAAACTTTCTTACTCTTTCATATGAGAATTGAATATCATCCTTAGTTTTTTGATCTAGCGACTTATTTATTTGATTAATTTTTTCTTTAGAAACAACTATCTCTCCATCAAATTTATCAAATTTTTTTGTAAGTTCTTTACAACCATCCTCTTTAGATTTTTCTAATTCAGATAACAATTTTTGAACAATATCTCTAGTTTTTGTATCATCTGTTGAGGCAGTTTTGACAGCTTTTTTTAAATATTGAATTCCCATTTGGCAGTATTTATATTTTGATTATTAATCTAATGCAACTACTGCGGCTGCTATAGAGGCCATCCTAGCAGTTGCCTCATCAGATCTACTTGTTATTACTACTGGAACTTTTCCACCAACCACAACTCCGGCTGCACATGCACCCATAAAATATATCATCATTTTTACTAATGCATTACCAGCCTCAACATTAGGAACCAACAAAACATCGGCCTGGCCAGCGACTGAATTTTTAATACCTTTAATTCCAGATGATTTTTTAGACACACTATTGTCAAAAGCTAATGGTCCAAAGACATCTGCTTTAAGATTTTCTTTTTTAGCAAGCTCAGTTATTTCTTTTGCATCAATAGAACTTTGAACACTGTCTAAAACTTCTTCAGTAGCTGAAAGAACAGAAACTTTTGGTTTTTCAATACCAATTCTGTGACAAAAATTTATTACATTTTTTAAAATATACATTTTTGTTTTTACATTTGGTGAAACATTTAAAGCGCCATCAGTTATTATTATTGGCTGATCATTCTTTTCTAATGTCATGTGCCAAATATGGCTTAGTCTAGTCTTTCCTAACAAATTATATTCTTTCTTAATTACCTCCTTCATTAAAACATCTGTATGAATATGACCTTTAACTATAATTTTTATTTTTCCTTGAGAAGCTAGTTTTGCAGCTATTTTAGCTGTTGAGTTTTCTTTAGGCTCATGAATAATTTCATATTTTGAAATATCAAATTGTAATTCCTCAGCACATTTTTGAATTTCATCTTTATCACCAATTAAAATAGGATTTATCAAATTCTCTTTGACAGCATCTATTACTGATAGCATTGGAAGCATTTTTCCTGCATTTACAATTCCTGCAGGAATATCTTTTTTTTTATGTGCAACATCTAGAAGGTTAATTGGACAAATTATTTCTTTATTTGAAAGCATAAGTTATTTTTACATATATTTACGATGTCTATATAATAAGTTAATATGGCATAAAATGGAAATTGTAACTAAAATTGCCCCAATTGCATTAGCTTTGATAATGTTAACTCTAGGATTAGGACTAACAATCAAAGATTTTACAAGAGTTATTAGTCAACCAAAGGATTTTCTTTTAGGTGTCATTTGTCAATTAATTATTCTTCCAATTATTGCTTTTATATTAATCAAAATATTTAAAACACCTTTAGAACTAGCGTTAGGTGTGATGATTATAGCAGCTGCTCCGGGTGGGGTAACCTCAAATGTACTAACTAAATTTGCCAATGGTGATGTTGCGTTATCAGTTTCATTAACAGCAATTATTAGTTTAGTAAGTATTATTTCAGTTCCATTTATAGTTTTTAAATCAGCAGATCTCTTACAAATAAATTATTCAACTAAAGAAATTTCAATGATTGGAATTTCAATTAAAATGTTTTTGGTTGTAACCTTACCTGTAATTATTGGTATGGTAATTAGAAAATTTGCTACAATATTTATTTCATCAAATGAAAAATTAATTCAAAGGATTTCACTTTTATTATTTGTTATTGTTTTTTTGGCAATTTGGGTTGAAGAGTGGGAAAATATTACGACTTATCTTAAACAGGCAGGGATTATTACATTAGTACTTAATATAGTTATGATGACTATTGGATATTTTATAGCAAAGTTGTTTGCATCGGGTATTGAACAAAGAAGATGTATTTCACTTGAATGTGGATTACAAAATGGAACATTGGCTGTATTTGTTGCATCTCAAATTTTTAATGATGTGATTTACCTAGTTCCAACAGCATCATATGCACTAATAATGTTCATCACATCAATATTTTTTGTTCTTTTTATTAGAAACAAAAATTAAATTCAGGACATTTTGCATCTATTTGATTAAAAATAAATTGGTATATAAACCAATATGCAAATTGAAATAATTTTACCGTCAATCGTTTTAGGCATAATGTTGTTTTTTTCTTTTGCGGTTGCGCCTATAATTTTCAAAGTCCTTAAGGAAAATGATGCAAGAAAATTCGTGAGAACGATTTTTCCTTATTATTATAGCATAAATTTAATACTGGTTTCTTTAGTATGCTTTTTTTTATTTTATAAAGACTTTATAAATTTTGATTTTTATCTTCTCTTATCTGTAGCTATTCTTTTTGCTATCTCATTATTTTTATTAATGCCGATGATTAATAATGCAAGAGATCAAAAAAAAGAGAATAAATTTAAATATTTGCATGCTGCTTCTGTGATTATAAACTTTTTACAAATTTTTATTCTTCTTTATGTTTTACTTTAAAAAAAAAATATTTATTTTTTTTTTAGTTCTTTTCATCATTCCAAACCAATCTAAAACTGAAGAAAATTTAATAAATACACTTAAAAAAGGTAAAAATATTATTTTTATCAGACACTCACTAGCACCAGGCAACGGTGATCCTGCAGGATTTATTTTAAGCGATTGTTCAACTCAAAGAAATTTAAATAAAAAAGGAATAATCCAATCGAAAAAAATTGGGAACTTTTTTGAAAAAAATCAAATTCCTATAGATTTAGTTCTAAGTAGTGAATGGTGCAGATGTAAAGATACTGCATTTTATGCTTTTAGTGATTTTAAAACTTTTGATGCTCTTAATTCTTTTTATGATGAAAAGTTTGCTGCTAATGAGGATAAACAAATTAATAATTTGAAAAAATTCATAAAAAAATGGAAAGGTGATAAAAACCTAGTCCTAGTCACTCATTATGTTGTTATAAATTCTATTTTAGGTGTGGGATCAGGCTCAGGTGAGATTGTTGTAGCGGATAAAAATTTAATTTTACAAGGAAGGATTAGCGATTATTAAGCATTATGACAGTAGCTAAAAAATTTATAATTTATATATTTTTCTTTACTTTTTACTTTTCTTTTGCAGCGGCAGAATTTTTTAAAGATATATCAGATATTATTGAGAACAATGAACCAAGACTTAGTTACGGAGTGGCAGTTTCAGATGTAAATAATGACAATAAATTTGAGTTTGTAGTTACTGGGTTTGGATATAAAAACTTAGCCTTAGGTTTTGAGAATAATAATTTGGTAAATACAATAGATAATGAAATATTCAACGATACAGAAAGAAAAACTATTGGTGTTGCAGCTTGCGATATTGATAAAGACGGATTCGAAGAAGTTTATTTTTTGAATACAGATACTTATAGTGGAGATAAAAAATATTCAGACAGGCTTCTTGATAAAAAACAAAAAAAATTCTTTGATTTATTTGAAATAGAGGAAAATAAAACATCATTAAATCTTACTGCTGGAAGATCTGTTGTGTGCGTTGATCGTAACGGTAACGGTGTATATGGATTTTATGTTGCAAATTACGGTGGCCCTACCAGATTTTATGAACTAAATAACAATTTACTAATCGATAAAGCACCAAAATTAAAAATTGATAGAGTTACAGGTGGAAGAGCAGTTGTAGCTGGACATATAATTTCAGATAATACTGATATTTTTGCTGCAAACGAGAGAGGATCAAATTTTTTATACAAAAATAATAATGGTTCTTTCACAGAATTAGCAAATGAGTATGAGGTTCAAGACAAATATGAAAATGGGAGAGGCACAACTCTTTCTGATGTTTTTTATAGAGGACAATTAGATATTGTAAGTTCAAACTGGAATGGAAATCATAGAATATTTACTTTAGACGGAAATGAATTTAGAGATATTGCTCAACCTGATTTTAACGAACCAACTCGAATAAGAACGGTTATATCGGCAGATTTTGATAACGATGGTTTTGATGAAATATTTATGAATAATATTGGCCAACCAAATAAATTATTTAAGATTTTAGATAATGGAGTGTTAAAAAAAATAGATATTCAAGTAGGTTTAGAATATTTTGGTTTAGGCACAGGAGCGGCAGTTGCAGATATTGATAATGATGGCATATTAGAATTGTTAGTTTCTCACGGTGAAAGTGGCTTGCAACCACTGAGTCTTTACAAGGCAGATATAAAAGAAAAGTTCAAATATATTAGGATACAACCACTAAATAAATTTGGTGCACCAGCAAGAGGTGCTACTGTTACTTTAATTTCTAATTTAAGAAAACATTCCAAAACTATTGATGCTGGATCTGGATACTTGTGTCAAATGGAACCCGTAGCCCATTTTGGTTTACGAAAAGGTGAGAAGATTCGAAGTGTTGTTATCCAATGGACTAATGGACAGAAAAAAAGTCTTAAGATATCAAAAATAAATAAAACAATTAAAGTAAAACAATAAATAGCAAATATTTAGCTAGGACAATTGTGACCAGTACTAATTTTTAACTTTTTGGTATTAAGTTATGATGACCTCATGTTTATTTTCTCTTATCGTTGTTGCATTTGTCGGATTAATTGCTTTTGTATTTAGAAAACCATCAGATAAAGAGATTAAAAAATTTAAGGATAAATCCCAGGATAAAGTAAACTGGTCAAGAATGGGTTTTTAAGTCAAAAAATAACACAATCTTAAAATTTGATATGTCAAGATTTTCAAAGTCTATCACAATCATGATTTTATTAATCACTTTTCAATCATCAGTATTTGCATCTGGTAAGGAATATTATGAAAATTTAGTTTCAAATTGGTCAAAAATTTTTCCTGATCAAAATAGAAATGCTGCTGGGCCAAAGTTTTTTAAGTTTATTATTGATCAAGATATGAATTACCAAGAATTTGTTGAATATAATAAACTTTATTGTGCAGTTAGTGGATCATTAATAAGTCCAGCAAGTATGCCTGAATTTCTCTATGTAAATCAAGATAAATCAAATACAAAGATTTGTGGGTATTACTATAGATGTTGTATCCCGTGTTCTTGTGATGTTATGAAATATTCGAAAGTTAAAAAAATAAATTATCAATTTAAAGATGTAAAAAAAGATATTTATGTTCTTACTATAGATAATCCTTGTGGAAAAGTAGACTTTCCAAAAAGAGTAAACAAAGATTATTTTTGTAAAAATGATAAATTAGATACAAATCAAGTATTTGAAATAGATGGTAAATTAGTAATTGGTCTTTTACATAAAGCAAAACCTTGTAATGAACAAAATTTAAATTACATTGCTAAAAACGAAGTGACAGGCGAATATTGTGATATAAGAAATAATACACCTGTAGAAAGTTTACAGTCAGGAATGGGAGATATTTTTATTAAGTTAGCTCGTTAAATTTATGTGTGGAAGATACGTTGTTACAAATCCAGTTAATAAAACAAAAAAAATTGTTAAAACATCTATTAAAGTTGAAAATGATGTGAATTATAATGCACATCCCTCCCAAGAACTCCCAATAATAAAAAAATACTCTAATGGTTTTACACTTGAAAAAGCAAAATGGGGTATTATTCCATCATGGGCAAAAAAAAAAGATTTCAAAGCTTTAATCAACGCGAGATTAGAAACCATTAATGAAAAAGTCTCTTTTAAAAATTTGATAAAAAAAACCAGATGTGTATCTGTGATGGATGGATTTTATGAATGGAAGCGTGAGGGTACAATTAAAACACCTCATTATTTCACTAGAGATGATAAAGCTACGATGTACGTTGCTGGAATATTTAGTAATGACGAGTTTTGCCTAATTACTGAAGAAGCACAAGATAATATAAAACAAATTCATCATAGGCAACCAGTTTCATTACACGAACAAGATATAGAAAAATATTTGGAGAGCAACGAAGATATAACACCATTTTTAATTAAAAGAAATAAACCTAATTTTGAATTTTATGAAATTTCAAAAGACGTAAATAAACCACAAAATAATAACTCAAATCTGATAGAAAAAGTAAATTTAATATGAAAAAAAAATTTAAATATATAATTTATTTTATAATTTATTTAATTCTAGTTTTTGCATTAGCAATAGTATTTTACATGAATGGAATAAGTATAATTTAAATGAATAAAAGAAAATTTATTAAGTCAATATTCTCAACTTTAGCTTTACTTTTTTTATTACCAAAATCTCTACTAGCAAAAGTGGAAAAAAAAATAATTAACAATTCACTTACTGAAGAACAAAAGAAAATAATGTTTAAAGAGGGTACAGAAAGACCATTTACAAGCAGTTTAAATTATGAAACTAGAGAAGGCTTTTATCACTGTGCAAACTGTAATGCTAAACTTTTTTCTTCAAGCGCAAAGTTTGACAGTGGAACAGGGTGGCCATCGTTTTCTGAAGCTCTACCAGGTGCATTTAAAACAAAAGTTGATTATTCATTTGGTATGAAACGTATTGAATACCATTGTGCTAATTGTGGAGCACACCATGGTCATGTATTTGATGACGGACCCTCAGAAACAGGAAAAAGATTTTGTAATAACGGTCTTTGTTTAATCTTTATTCCATCTAATTAATCTATAAAATTAAGCTTAATTAATTTTTCTTTTTTTATTTCTTTACACCAAAGCTCATATGTTTCACACATTCTCCAAACTAGACCAAAGGCATTTTGTGAATTTGATAATGGAAAAGAACTTTTTGCAAAATAAGCTTCATTATTTTCTTTAAATTGCTTAATAACTGTATTCTTTTGCAAGTTAAGCAAATCTATTGTTTCTTTTGGAATTTTATTCCCAGTTTCAAAGTTAATAAAATTATTCTCTTTTATTTTAGCAAAAAGATTATCATGAAAATTCCCTTTTTTAATTTCATTAAATTCTTTTGTTGCCAAAAATCTTTCTACAAGTTCAATGTTTGTTATTTGTGGATCTGATTCTTTAATTTTAATTAATTGAAAATAAATAGATTCTGCTAAATAGAGCATTAATGGTTTTGAAGTATCTTTTTTTTTCATTTTATTTTTTGTTAATGATAATCATTACCAACTAAATTTTTTTTTATTAATTTTATGCATCTTTTTTATGATAATGATTATCATTAGTTTTGAGATTTATTATCAAAAATTTAAAAAAAGTTGAAAAATAATTTTTTTTTCTTATTTTATTCATATGGAACTAGAAACTCACAACTGTAGAAAATGTGGTTTAACAATATCGGCAACATGTTCAAAATGTCATAGAGTTGTTGATGTTAAGAAACTTGATGACGGATGTATCGTAAAAGTTACTAAGTGTGGGGATTGTGCTAATACCCCAGTAATTAAAGATATTTGTTCTAATCAAGCTTAAGTTAAATCAATTAAGAACTAATTCTGAGCCCTTTTCAGCAATCATAAGCACAGGTGCATTTAAATTCGCGCTTGGTATTTCTGGTATTACTGATGCATCAATAACTCTTAAATTTTGAACACCCTTTACTTTTAAGTTTTCATCAACTACAGCCATATCATCAATTCCCATCTTGCATGTTCCACATGGATGATAAGCAGTATCTGCTTTAGATTTTATATAATCATCTAATTCATCATCGGATTTTGCATCTGAACCAGGACCGATTTCTTTTCCAGCATGCTCAGAAAGCGCAGGTTGAGATAATATTTTTCTTGCAACATGGATACACTCCCTTGTTTGTTTTAAATCTTCATCCTCTTTCAAATAATTAAATAATATTTTTGGATATTCATATGGATCAGAAGAATTTAAAGTAATTTGACCTCTACTTTTTGGATGATTTGGACTTGCATGTAATTGATAACCATGAGTATCAGGGTCAACTAGACCATGATTTATGACAAAGGATGGAAAGAAATGAAATTGAATATTTGCAACCTTTCTTTGAGGATTTGATTTTGCAAATCCGCCTGCTTCTAAAAACGATTTTGAACATGGTCCAGACTTAAAAATAAACCACTGTATACCTGCTAATACTTTTGGTATTAGTTTTGTGTAGGTATATAATGTATTCGGCGTCTTACACTCTTGTTGAATATAAGTTTCCAAATGATCTTGTAAATTTCTACCAACTCCTTTTAGATCATTTATTACTTCAATACCTTTATCTTTTAAATGATTTGCATCACCAACTCCAGATACCATTAATAATTGAGGTGAATTAATTGAACCACCACTTAAGATAACTTCTTTATTTGCATAAATTTTTTTTACTTCATTTTTAATTTTTACTTGTAAACCTATAGCTTTTTTTCCATCGAATAGAATTTTCTCAACAAATGAATTTTTCAAAATGCTCAAATTTTTTCTATTTTTTACAGGATTTAAATAATATTTACCTGCACCAGCTCTTTCTCCCTGATGCATAGTTGTATCAAACATGCCAAAACCTTCTTGCTCTTCACCATTCATATCAATATTTATTTTATGACCAGCTTGACCAGCAGCATCAATAAAAGCTTTAAACAATGGATTTGAATTTTTTGATAAATTTATTGGTAGAGGACCTAGAGAACCTCTGTATTGATTTTCACCCTCTGACCATGTCTCAATTTTTTTAAAGTATGGTAATACCTTTTCGTATGACCAATTTTTTAAACCAAAACTTTCCCATCTAGAGTAGTCATCTTTATTTCCTCTTACAAAAACCATTCCGTTATGTGAGGAACAGCCACCAATCATTTTACCTCTTGGACAAAAAATTCTCCTATTATTAAGGTGTGGTTCTGGTTCTGAAAAATATTTCCAATTATATTTTGGATCATGCATTGTGTAAAGAAGTGCCAAAGGCATTTTGACTTTCCAAATATCACTCGATCCCCCAGCCTCAAATATTGCTACTTTATTATTTGAATTTTCGGACAACCTATTTGCAAGAACACATCCTGCTGAGCCAGCACCAACAATTAAATAATCGTAATTCATAAATTTATGCCTTTTCCATTATCCATAGACTTTCTTTGCTTAAAAAATAAATCTTACCATTTTTAGGATGTACTTGAATATCCCTAATTCTACCAATTTTTCTTTGAAAAATAATCTCCTCTTCTACATTTTCTAAATTTTGAAAGTCTAATTTCCTTAAAGACATATCTTTCAAAGATGTAATTAAAGCAGATCCATTCCATTCCTTAAATTCCTCACCTTTGTAAATAGTTATTGCGCTAGTGGCTATTGATGGAACCCAATATTTAATTGCTTTAGTAAATCCAGGTTTCCATTTTGGTCCAATTTTAGTTCCACTATAGTTTGTTCCTCCCCATCCTAAAATTTTCCAACCATAATTTTCTCCTTTTTTTACTTCGCCAAACCAATCCCCACCTTTTGCACCGTGGTTACTAATGTAAATTTTTTTATCAAAAGGAGATAAGACCAGACCTTGAGGATTTCTGACACCGATTTGGAATATTTCTGGTAACCAATTTTTTTTATCTAAAAACTTTGGATTATCCTTAGGAATTTTTCCATCCAAATGAATTCTTATAATACTACCAGGATGTTTGCTTGTATCCTGAGCAATCATACCTTGACCTCTTTCTCCTACAGACGCATATAAATATTCACCATCAATCGCAAGTCTTGATCCAAAATGATAGGGAGAGTCGATTGGTGGGTGTGCTTGAAAAATATTTGCAAATTCAATTGCATTTTTATTAAACTTTCCTCTAGCAATAGATGTACTGGTCTTATAATTTCCACGATCCTCTGTATAGGTAACCCAAACGATATTATCTTTATATAAGATATCCAACAATCCTCCCTGACCATATTCAAGGACTTCTAAATTATGATTAATTTTTGTTATATTTTTTGTTTTTAGATTTACGAGTTTAATTTCACCTGATTTTTCCGTAATTAATAATTCATGATCATTTAAAAATGTTGAGCCCCAAGGTTCGTTTAAATTAACAATTTTTTTAAAGCTGAGGGTTGACGCATTTGAATATGAAAAAATAAGAAGAAAATTAAGACAAATTAAAAATTTTTTCATAGATCATTTAAATCTCTCAAAATTTTTTTTGGTATATTTATTTTTTTTTTCATATTTTTTTTATATATTCTGAATTTGCTTTGTCCAGGGTACAAAATTTCCTTAAT
This sequence comes from uncultured Pelagibacteraceae bacterium, assembly GCA_902580275.1. Lineage (GTDB taxonomy): Bacteria > Pseudomonadota > Alphaproteobacteria > Pelagibacterales > Pelagibacteraceae > Pelagibacter. Next base: position 11,358 of record CACHJZ010000002.1, read on the forward strand.
ACCATTTACTTTAGGTAATTTTTTTACGTTTCTGATATTTTGTTTTATTCTTGAGGTATAGTTATTTAAAAAAAGGTTTGATTTAAAAACAATAAATAAATGACCAACATTTTGGGGTCCTGTAAAATCATCAAAAGGGTCTCTTACTTTTCCTCCATGGTTTCCTCCCGTTAAAACACCAGACAATATATCAACCATCCAGGCTAATCCTGATCCTCTAAATCCTGCGATTGGTAATTGAACCCCTTCTAATGCTTCAATTGCACTTGTGGTTGGTTTTCCATATTTGTTTAGAGCAGATCCCTTAGGGATTTTCTTACCTAGTTTTGCAGCCAATCTTATTTTACCTCTATTTACCAATGAAACTGATGTATCTAATATGAAGGGTACTTTTGTACCAGTTGGAGTACCAAAACAAATTGGATTTGTTCCAAATAAACTTTTTTTAGAACCATGTGGTGCTAACGCTGGAGGAGCGTTAGTAAAGCAGAATACTAACATATTTTTTTTAACTGCTTGCTCAGCATAAAAACTTGATAATCCATAATGTCCGCTATTTTTTACAGCAACAATACCAATACCAGTGGATTTTGCATTTTTAATAGCTTGTTTAATTCCAATATCGCCACCCACAAAACCAATCGCGTTATCAGCATCAATTAATGATATTGATTTTGAAATTTTTTTAATTTTTATTTTTGGTGAGTTATTTATCAATTTTCTTTTAATTCTATTTATGTACATTTTTAACCTAGATAAACCATGCGATGATGCACCAACCAATTCAGCTTTTATAATTATATCTGCTGATATTTTAGCCTGCTTACTTGTTAATTTATATTTTTTAAAAATATCAATAGTTTTTTTTTTTAATATTGCTGCAGAAACTTTCATTTTAATATGTTTTAAACTATAACTTAATGGATGAAAGGTGATATTGTAATTATTGGTGGAGCTGGCCATATTGGGTTACCATTAGGATTGCTTTTTGCGAATAAAGGAAAAAAAGTGGTTCTTTATGACAAAGATCAAAATAATATAAAAAAAATAAATGATTTAAAGATGCCATTTATGGAAGATGGAGGAATTAAATTATTAAAAAAAAATAAAGCTAGGATTTTTGCAACTACTGATAAGAGATATATAAAAGGTGCAAAAATAATCATTGTTTGTATTGGGACACCAGTAAAAAAAAATAAACCTAATTTAGTTTATTTTTTTAAAATGTTTCGAGAAGTTAAACAATTCCTCAATCATAAAAATTTACTTGTAATTAGGAGTTCTATTTATCCTGGAACATGTTTAAAAATCCAAAAATATTTAGGTCAAAAATTCAATAATATATCCTACTGTCCCGAGCGTGTGGTCCAAGGAAAGTCAATAGTTGAATTGCCAAAATTACCACAAATAGTTTCTGGTGTTTCTCAAAAATCAATTAAACAATCACAAAAATTATTTAAATTAATTTGTAGAAAAACAATAGTAACATCAATTCTTGAGGCAGAGTTAATAAAACTTTTTTCAAATGCTTGGAGATATATAAATTTCTCCATATCAAATCAATTTTATCAAATATCTGAAAAATTTAATATTAACTATAAAGAATTAAGAAAAAATATGATTGAGGGTTATGAAAGAAATAAAAGTATGCCAAAGGCAGGTTTTGCTGCTGGTCCATGTCTTTATAAAGATACTGCACAATTAAATGCTTTCTTAAAAAATTCTTTTACATTAGGCATAGCTGCAACAAAAATAAATCAAAGTTTTCCGAAATTTATTTATGAAAAAATGAAAAAAAAGTTTGGTTCGAAACTAAAATCAAAAAAAATTGGAATATTAGGAGCAGCATTCAAGTCTGATATTGATGATACAAGAGACTCGTTATCAATTGTTCTTTATAAGTATTTGAAAAGTAAAAAATTGAAAGTAAGCATTTCCGATGATTACGTCAAAACGAAAGAGATCATAGATAAAAAAATACTTATAAAAAAATCTAGTATAATAATTTTAGGAGTTCCTCATAATTCATATAAAAATATTAAATTTCCAAAAAATAAATATCTTATTGATAGCTGGGGTTTTTTTGAAAGGTAACATTTTATTACTTGGAGGTTCAGGAACTTTAGGATCACGCATAATTAAATCAAAAAAATTTTCAAAATTAAAATATCCAAATAAAAAAAAATTAAACATTCTAGATAAAAGAAAAATATTAAATTTTTTAAACAAAAATAAAATTAATATGATCCTACACTGTGCAGCTATAGCAAGAGTAAGGGAGTGCGAATTAAATAAAAGACAGGCAAAGAGAGTAAATATAGATGGAACAAGAAATATTGTTTCATCAATAAATAAAATAAACAAAAATATTAAATTAATATTTATATCTTCTGATGCAGTTTATGCCTCAACTAAGGGAAATTATAAAGAAACAGATAAATTATCACCCTATAATGTTTATGGAAAAACAAAGGTTGAGGGGGAAAAAATAGTTAAACGATTAAAGAATTTTATAATTATTAGGACAAGATTTTTTGATAAAAAAAAAATACCATTTAAGTATTCTGCTAGAAATATCTATACATCAGCTATAGAAGTAAATAAATTAGTAAAATATATTTCACATTTAGTAAAAAAAGATTTTCAGGGAATAATAAATGTGGGTGGACCTAGGGTTTCTGATTATAAAAAATATAAAAGATATAATAAAAAACTTATTTCTTGTGATAAAAAAAAAATATTTAGTGAATTAAATTTTAAAATTGCAACAGATGCTTCGCTAAATTTGAGTAAATTTAAAAAAATTTTATGAAAAAAATACCACTCGAAATAGTCATTCCCATTTTTAATGAAGGTGAAAAAGTTCTAAAATTAATGCAACTTTTCGAAGCTAACATTAAAAGTAAATTTAAAGTTTTATTTTGTTATGATTTAGATGATGACAATATTTTTTTGTTAAAAGAAAAATTAAAACTTCTCAGCTTTGAAATTGAATATATTAAAAATCCATCAAGAGGTCCTTGTTCAGCTATCAAGGAAGGATTTAAATCTGGAGATTCAGAATGTGTAATTGTTTATCCTGCAGACGATTTCTTAAATATTAATATTTTAGATAAGATGTATGAAGAATATCTTAATGGAAGTCATATAGTAGCAGCAAGCAGATTTGTAGAGGGAGGATCTATGAAAGGATGCCCAATTATAAAATCTATTTTTGTAAGAACTGCATCATTCACTTTATATTATCTATCCAGTATTCCTATAAAAGATGCAAGCAATGGTTTTAGATTATTCTCTAGAAAACTTTTAGACGAAGTAGAAATTGAGTCAAAAGTTGGCTTTGCATATTCATTAGAATTGTTAGCAAAATGTAATAGACTAAAATATAAAATTTCTGAAATTCCCGCACAATGGGAAGAAAGAAGTGAGGGATCTAGTAGATTTAAAGTTTTTAAATGGTTACCTCAATATCTAAAATGGTATATTTATGGTCTGGCAACAACATGGCTAAGAAGAAAAAAAATTTAAAAAAAAATATTCTAGTAACTGGCGGAAGTGGTTTTATTGGCTCAGCAATTACCAAGTATCTAGTAAAAAAAGGAAAAAAAGTAATTGTTTTCGATAATAATTCAAGAGGAAGAGCAAGAAGGCTAAAAGATGTGCAAGGAAAAATTAAATTTATCAAAGGCGATATTAGAGATGGTAGAAAATTGCTCCAAATTAACAATGTTGAGACGGTTATACATTTAGCTTATGTAAATGGTACAAAGTTTTTTTATAAAAAACCATTTGAGATATTAGATATTGCAGTAAATGGTCTTTTAAATATTTTGAATTTTTGTAAAAAGAAAAAAGTTAAAAATTTTTTCTTAGCATCGAGTTCAGAAGTATACCAAAACGCATTTAAAATACCCACAGATGAGAAAGAAATGTTGAAAATTCCAAATATCCATAATCCTAGATATTCCTATGGTGGAGGAAAAATCATATCTGAACTTTATGGCATTCATTTTGCAAAAAAATATTTTAAGAAATTTATAATATTTAGACCTCATAATGTTTATGGAAAAGATATGGGAAATGAACACGTTATACCTGAATTCATAAATCGATTAAGAAAATTAAAAAAAAAAAATAAATTTCTTATATATGGAACTGGAAAAGAAGTTAGAGCATTTACTCACATTAATGATTTTATATCAGGATTTGATAAAATATTTACCAAAGGTAAAAATAATGAAATTTACAATATAGGAACAACTGAGAAGATAACAATTGCTAAACTAGCAAATTTAACAGCATCAATTTTAGGTAAGAAAATTAAATTTAAAAAAACTAAATTACTTAAAGGAAGCCCAAGTGTAAGATGTCCAAACATTGATAAAATTAAAAAGCTTGGCTATAAACAAAAAATTCGTTTAAAAGATGGGATTACAAAATTAATTAATTAGATAATGACAAAATCTTTTTCAAAACCAGTAACCAAATGCCAAATATCTAATTCCAAAAGTTTAACCTCTTTGCTTTTTTTAGGTTATCTTCCACCAGTAAATACTTTACAAAAAATAGGATCCATTGCAAAAGAAGAAATCTCATTTCCTGCAGAGTTATTATATTGCAACAAATCTAAACTTGCTCAGCTAGGATGTATTGTTAATAAGGAAATATTATTTCCATATTCCTATCCTTATACAAGTAGCACAACTAAAATACTAAGAGAAAATTTCGTTGATTTATACAATGACACCAAAAAAATTATTGATCTTAAAAAAAATGACTTGATTATAGATGTAGGTTCAAACGATGGAAACCTTTTAGAAAATTTCAAAAGCGGACATAGAGTTTTAGGAATTACTCCAGAAAAAATTGGAAAATTAGCTATTAAAAAAGGAATACCAACTATAATAGAATATTTTGATAATAAAATTGCATCAAAAGTAATAAAAAAATATGGCAAAGCAAAAGTAATCACCGCAACTAATGTATTTGCTCACATTGATAATATTAACAATATAGTTAAATCAATTATAAAGACTCTAAAAAATGATGGTGTTTTTATATCTGAGTCACATTATTTATTACCATTAATAAAGACTGTACAGTACGATACAATATATCATGAACACTTAAGATATTATTCTTTAGAGAGTTTAAATTATTTATTTAAAAAACATAATTTGGAAATTTTCAATGTAAAAGAAATACCTACCCATGGTGGATCAATCCGAGTTTATGCAGCAAGAAAGGGAGCTTATAAAGTTTCTACAAATGTAAAAAAACAGCTTAATAAGGAAAAAAAATATTTAAATAAAAAAAGTTTTGAAAAATTTAGAAAAAATGTTGTTACATCAAAACTTAACTTATTTAGTCTTATAAAAAAAATAAAAGATAAAAATAAAAAAATTTTTGGTGTTGGTGCCCCCTCAAGAGCTTCAACTTTGATAAATTACCTTGGTTTAGATCAAGATGTGGTTGATTGTGTATTAGAAATTAATGGATCTTATAAAATTGGAAACTATATACCGGGAACAAAAATACCTATTTTAAATGAAAATATTCTTTCTAAAAACAAACCAGATTATTTAATATTATTTTCCTGGCATATTAAAAATGAATTAAAGAGAAACTTAAAAAGAAAAGGTTTTAAAGGAAAATTTATTATTCCTTTACCGTCGCCAAAGATAGAATATTAATCTCTACTAATAAAATAATAAAAGGCAGCTATGTGAGAAGAGTTGTTGAATTTTTTTGATTTAATTAAATTTATAATTTGTTTTTTACTTTTAAAAAAAATTGTTATATTTTTCTCAGGTTTTTTAATTTTCTTTAAATTTTTCGAGTAAAAACAAAAACAACATCTAGAGTTCCTTCCGGGATCTGGATAAAATTGAAATAATTTTTTTGGTTTTGTAATAGATTTATATCCTGTCTCTTCAACTAGCTCCCTTTTGGATGCAGTGATAGGAGCTTCACCTTTATCGATCCAGCCCATTGGAAATTCAAAGTTTTTCTTGTTAATAGGTTCTCTTTTTTGTTTTACTAGGATGAATTTATTTTTAAAGACTGGTACTAATATTACATTATTTGGTTCACTAAAATAGTGATATAACTCATTTTTTTTGTATTTTTTATTAACCAGAGATATTCCATTTGTAAGTTTTTTTATTGATAAAGGCATACATGAGTTTTAAACAAATATTTATGAAATTTCAAAAAAAATATATTTATATTATTTTACTTTTTTTCCTATCGATTTTTGTTTGCACTTTACTATGGAATAGCATTAGATTTGAACCAAGCAGATATGATATTATAGGCCAGTATAGTTTTAATAATTTTAATCCTTTAAACGAAATTGTAAGATACATTCTATTTATATCATTACCTTTTATAATTTTTTTCGTCTCAAAAATATATTTTTTTAAGATCTCTTATCAAGATATTTTAGAAAGTTTTAAAATAAAATATGAAAAAGAATTAGTTGAAAAATATCATTATTATTTATTCTTTCTTTTAATCGCTTATTTATTTTGTGAACTATTTTCTCAGAATTTTCCTTTACATAAAATTGATATTTACCATGAAGGTCAAAGACTTAGTTCTGCATATAAAAGTCTTTTAGATAATAGTTTGTGGACCGGTTCATTTGTAACGGTTGGAATAATATATGAGACAATTGGAACTAAATTTATCTGGGGTTTGTTCAACAAAGAGACAATTGGTTTAATGAGAATTTTAGATATCTTCTACGTTTTTTTTACCAAAGTTTTATTAGTATATTTATTTTTTGAAATATCAAAGTACACAAAATTCGATTTAAAATTCAAGCTGCTTTTTTTCTTATTAGTAACTTTGATGGGTCTCAGTTTAATAAGTTATAATTTAAATAGTTCAGGCAATATTCATTTTAGAGAAATTCCCATTTTAGTTACTTTATTGATTATTATTAAATCTTTAGACAAAAGTTCTTTTTTGTTAAACTTAATTTTTGGTTTTTTAAGTGTATTCGTTTATTTGTGGAGTCTTGATAGAGGTATAGTTTTTTCATTATTGTTAGTTTTGTTTTGTTTTTTTTTGATCTTTAACAATAGATACAGAGATTTTATTTATTTAATAATATGCATTTCCTTTTTTTGGTTTCTTTTTTATTTTTTCGAGACAGAGGAATTTAAAGCCTTTTGGATAAATACATATGATGTAATAACTGAATTAAACTATATTCATGGAATAATACATCCAACACCATTTTCAGATGAACAAAACTCATCTAGAGCAACAAAAAATCTTATTGTTATACTTTTTTCGGTTGTATTCTCGACTAATTTTCTTTTAAACAGGGACAATAAAAATTTAAATAAATTTAAATTCATTCTCTTTTTTTTAAGTATAGTTAGTTTTTTAAGCTATATCTATGCTTTAGGAAGAACTGATGGTCCACATCTTAAACAAACTTTTGGGTTCCCTTCAATTTTTTTAATAATAACAATTACATATTTTATATTAAAAATAATTTCAGATTTTATTATAAAAATACAAAAAAATTTTAGTTATTTAAATTTTATTCCTTTCATAATTGTTATTTCAATGGGTTTATTTTTCTTAGATTATAAAAATATTTTTAATTATAAGGAAAGATTTTTAAATTATGTGGACTTGAGCGATGATAAATTTTTGTCTCAAGAAGATAATATATTTATTGAGAATGCATCAAGTATACTTAAAAATGAAGAATGTATTCAATTATTTACAAATGATGCTGCATTGCTTTACCTACTCAAAAAACCAAGTTGTACAAAATTTTATTTCTTCTGGTCAATAGGATCTGAAAAAAATCAGAAAATTTTAATAAATAATTCAAAAAATATTAAATATGCCGTTTCTAATGGAAACACTGATCAATGGTCACAGCCAATAGAGATAAAAAATCCGATTTTATATAATTATATCGATAAAAATTTTCAAATAATAAATAAAATTGGAAATAGAAATATTTTGTTAAAAAAAGATTAAATTTAGACTTACTCAAACCATTTTGAGTATTTATCTTTATTTTTAACTAAATACTCTGGCAAATTATCATCACCAATTTTTTTGAGTTTATGTTCAAAGCTATATTTATCAGTTGCAGTTTTATCAGCCTTATGATTATAAAATGCTAACCTATTATCAATTCTTTTTTGCAATTCATTAACTGAAATTTTAGACACATCAAATTCGTTATGATGTCCTTGATTAATCAATTTTGTGTAAAGTTCTTCAGCAGTTTTTAAATTATTAAAATGCCATCCTCCATTTTTAATAATCTCAATATTCATTGATTTTAGTTTGTTAAAAAATACATCGAGTCTCCAAAAAGGGTATTTTTTATTTTTCAAATTTTTTAACCATGGAAAAGATTTGATTATTTTAAATTTACAAGCTCTTGAACCGTACCAAGGAATTAGATCGTAAAATAAATTGAATTTATAATTGAACATTTTTTGTTCAAAAATATAAATCTTATTTCCTATAGTATTTAAATCACATTTACTGAGGTTTGGTATCTCATCGTTATCGCTCAATAAAATTACATCCTCCTGGTTTGCATCTTTTAAACCAAATTTAATGTGATCATAAGATTGCTCAAGTCTTTTAATACTATTCAATCTTTTAGCAGCAGAGTCTGTATTATCATTTTTTATTTCAATTAGATCCTTTGGCTCATCATCTATTACTAAATAGATTATTTTATCCTTAAACTTTTCATATTTATTTATGTCAAAGTTCAGTTTTTTTTCTTTCCCGCTATGAGAAAATCTAGACTCAACAACAATAAACTTCTCAACATATTTATTTAAAATATTGAATCTTAATTCCATCATTAAATGTTCCTCAAAGAATGTGGTACAATCAAAAATTTTCATATTTATTTTTTTATTTTTTAACCTTTTCCACGCCAAGGTATGGTTTTATCTATTATTTTTCTCAGAGTAATATCAAATAGCAAACCAAGCATTCCCATTATAAATATCGTTATCCAAATAACTTCATACTGAAAATATTTTTTTGCAACATTTTCAACGAACCCTATTCCTGTTGTCCCCGCTAAAAATTCAGCAGCTACTAACGTTCCCCAGCACATACCAACTGCTACTCTTATACCTGTAAGTATTTCAGGTAGTGAATTTGGAAATATTACATGTCTTAATATTTGTTTTTTTGAAGCACCTAATGAGTGAGCAGCATGTATCTTAGATAATTGAGTCCCAGATGCTCCCGCTCTTGCTGAAATTATCATTATTGATAACGACACCATAAATAGTAAAAAAACTTTTCCTGTATTATCAATTCCTAAAACCGAAATAATAAGTGGGGCCCACGCGAGTGGAGGAACAGGTCTGTAAAGTTCAATTAAAGGATCAAAAAATCCTTTTGCAAATCTATTTAATCCCATAAATAGACCAAGAGGTACACCAATTAATATTCCAAAAACTAATCCAAGAAAAACTCTTAAAAAAGAATCCCAAATATGTCCATAAGGCACAGGTACTTTAAACAAATTAAAATCACCAGTTACAATTTTTAGAACTCCACCTTTGAAGTTCTGTTTTACTATTCCATCTTTAGTATGAACAGGATATTCACCTGGTAAAACATCTGCAATCCAGTCTGGCAAAATGAAGCCAATCATTTTGCTCACATCAACCATTTGTATCCACAAAAGAGGAATATCTTTGTAACCCACACTTGGTTTTGACATTAATATAAATTTATTGAAAGTATCGGATGGTTTAGGTAGCCATCTACCTGATCCTTGTTCTGAACAACTAGGACCACTAGCAACAATAGTTCCTGCAGGAAATAACAAAATATCGATTAATCTTAATCCACCTTGTTCTTTTTTTTGAGCATTATCAAATTTCACAATCGCTGACTGCATCTTATCTAGTGAATTTGGAGGATAGATACTTGCAAATTCAATTCTTCTAGCAATCTTAACAATATTCTTTGCGTATGTTGAAGCCACCTCCTCACTATCACTTAAGTCTTTTCTATAAGATTTAATTTCCTCTTTTAGTTCTTTAATCTTGCTTTTAAATTGGGGGTTATGATTTCTTAACTTAAAAAATTCATCACTTATTAAATTTAATTCTTGGGCGGCGGCATGAAATTTTAAACCCCTATATGTTGCAGGCACCAAAGGTACCTCTAACGTATTTTCAATAGATCCTGACCCTGCATCTACTTTAGTAATACCCCAACCACCTTCTTCATCTACAGCTTTCAGTCTTTCATTAAGCTCTTGCTCGGTTTCAAAAGGGTAATCACGTTTTTGGAAATTTTCAGTTAATAAATTAATTTTTCCAGTGATGTCATCTATTTTTTGTTGGGTCTCAATTTCTAATAAATCTTCATTTGTAAGTAATGGGATGAGTTGATTAGTTTTACTTATGTAACTAATTAGTATTGTTTTTTGTTTGCTATTAAGTTCCTCGGAATTTTGAATTTCATTTTGAATTAATTTTAAATTTTTGTTCTCTTTTTTGATTTGTGAAGTGCTTTTGAACTCTCTTTCCTCAATTGGAAATTGATATTTCAATCCGAGAAGAGAGTCATTCACTTTTGCAACTTGGCAAAGCTCATTTGCGGACTTTGGATAAAATCCTTTAGCAATATCCCAGGAATAATAGAGCCAAATTAAAAGTAAAAAACTACTTCCAACAATTACCCAGTGAGTTCCACCTAAAGCTCTTTCTGGATTTCCAAATACTGCATCTACTTTTTCAGTTCTTATTAATCTTCGTCCATAAAGAATACAGCCAACTACAGCGAAGAATATTAGAAAAGTTAATATTTGAGTTAACATTTAATTATCTTTCCCCATAATTTCTTCTTCCATGTTCCAGATCATTTCAAGGATTTCTTCTCTTTTTTGTGAAAATTCTTTATTTTTTTTTATTTCTCTTAAATCTTCTTTCAAACCCATTTCTGCAAAAGGAAGATTGTATTCTTTATGAATTCTTCCTGGTCTTGGAGCCATTACATATAATCTTTCACCAAGCAACAATGCTTCTTCAACTGAGTGAGTAATTAAAATAATTGTTTTTCCAGTCTCTTTCCAAATTTTTAATACCAGGGACTGCATTTTTTCTCTTGTTAAAGCATCAAGCGCTCCCAAAGGTTCATCCATCAGAATTAAATCTGGATCGTTAATTAAACATCTTGCAAGAGCCACTCTTTGTTGCATTCCACCCGATAATTGATAAGTAGGAGTATTACCAAAACCTTTAAGACCCACTATTTCTAGCCACTCTTCAACTTTTTTTGCAGTTGAAACAGGATCTTCTTTTTTCATTCTAAGTCCAAAGTTTACGTTCTCAGCAACTGTTAACCATTCGAATAACGCACCTTGTTGAAATACCATACCTCTATCAACTCCTGGTCCATTAATTTCCTTTCTACCCAATGTAATAGTTCCAGATGTTGGTCTTATGAAGCCTGCTGCAATATTTAAAAGTGTAGTTTTTCCACAACCAGAAGGACCTAAAACAGTTAAAAGCTCTCCCTTTTTAATTGTGAAGTTTAAATCTTTCAATGCGTGAACAGTTTCTCCTTTTGGAGATTTGAAAATCATATTTAAATTTTGAGAAACAAGATCGCTCATAAATGCTTTATATAAAAATTTAAATAAAAAAAATAGGCACCAATTTTAAAAATTGGCGCCTATTAAATTTTAATTTACCTTCAAATTATAGAGGTAAGAAACTAGTATCTACGTTTCCTCTTGGTGTTCCCATTCCTTTAAGGAATGCATCAAGATTTCCACTTTCCATAGACTGTTTAGTTTCCTCAGGTGTTAGAAATTTGAATCCACTTAAAGTTTCTTTCATATCAGCAACTTTCATTTCTGAAGCTTTTGACATAGCATTCATATCGCTTTTTCCAGCTCTATATCTTGCATTTGCTTCGTGAGTTACTTCAATAAAAGTTCTAAGCATTCCAGGATTTTCCTTCATAAACTTTGTAGTTACTGAAGTAATATCTATTCCCAAAATACCTGCATCTCTAGCTTCTTGAACTGTAAGCAATCTAGATCCAACTGCGGTTGCAGCTTTAATAGAGTTACCACCAAATAAACACGCCATCACAACATCACCGCTTACTAAAGCAGCAGCTCCTTCTTCAGGATCCATTTGAATGATATCCATTTTTTTTCTATCAGCACCGACCACTTTCATACTTTCATCGAAAACATACTCAGCCATTGTTCCTAACGGAACAGCAACTTTTTTACCTTCTAATTCAGTAGCATTTGCTTTTGTGATACCAGATGCATTAGATGTTACACAAGTTGTTCCACCCATTCCATATTCCATTGCTATATCTACAAGCTTGATTGGTGCTTTAGATTTAACAGCGTTTATAAATGGTACTAATCCTTGAGAATAAGAAATATCAATGTCACCTGCTAGCATAGCATCTGTCATAGCTCCACCATTTGTGAAGTTAGTCCACTTAACTGGAACACCCAATGCTTTTGCAAAGTTTTTTTTCATCATGTCCTCTAAATTTGGACTTGGCCATTCTAGAAAGTAAGCCACTCTAACTTCATTTGCTGCAGAATTTGCAGTTGAAATAGTTAAGTTAAGAGCAACAAAACAACCTAGAAGAAAACTAATTATTTTTTTCATTTTTCCCCTTTTTCTTTATTATTTATAAGTATATTTAAATTCAAAATTAAACTGATGTAAATGATCATTTAGTTTAATTTAAGCTTAAGAATTTAATTAAACAATCTAGGGTTGTATAATTTTATCCAAGTGTTAAACTAAGAAAATTTTCTAGTTAAAAATAAATAATTAGTCTAGAAACTAAGTATCAACGAAATTTATGAGCACAGACAACAAAACAAAAATTCCAAATTCTTTAAATGAGCATTGGATGCCATTTACATCTAATAAAGATTTCAAAGAAAGACCAAGACTAATAACAGAAGCTAAAGGTTGCTATTTAAAAAACCATGAGGGAAAAACAATGATAGATGCTAGCTCTGGATTATTTTGTAACCCGTTAGGTCATGGAAGAAAAGAAATTATTGATGCAATTACAAATCAATTAAAAGTATTGGATTATTGTCAACCTTTCCAACAAGGTTTTGGTGGATCATTTGATTTAGCAACAAAAATTTCAAAACACACACCAGGAAATTTAAATAAGATATTTTACACAATTTGTGGATCCACAGCAGTTGAAACAGCAATTAAAATTGCAATTGCTTATCATAAAGCAAGAGGTGAGGGTCATAGATATAGATTTGTTGGCAGGGAAAGAGCTTACCATGGCATGAATATTGGCGCTACCTCTGTTGGTGGAATGATTAATAACGTAAAAACTTTTGCTAGTGTTTTAATGCCTGGTGTTTTACATATGAGACATACTCATTTACCTGAGCATAAATTTGTAAGCGGTCAACCAGAAACTGGCGCTGAAATGGCAGATGATTTAGAAAGAATTTGTGTAAACTTTGGTTCAGAAAATATAGCAGCATGTATCGTAGAACCGGTTGCAGGATCTACTGGTACACTTGTTCCACCAAAAGGATATCTACAAAGATTAAGAGAAATTTGCGACAAGCATGGAATACTTTTAATTTTTGATGAAGTAATTACTGGTTGGGGAAGAATGGGCTCTCCATTTGGTTCACAAGAGTTTGGAGTTACACCAGATATAATGACAATGGCGAAAGCTACAACGAATGGAATAAGTCCAATGGGTGTAGTTGCTTGCAAAGATGAAATATATGATGGGATAGTTGATAATGCTCCAAAAGGTACAATTGAATTATTTCATGGTTATACTTACTCTGGAATTCCTATATCAGTTGCAGCAGCTTTAGCAGTCCAAGATATAATTGAGAAAGACGATATTTTTAAAAGAGCTAAAGAAATGTCTTCTTATTTTCAAGAAGGATTATTTTCTCTTAAAGATATTGATGTTGTAGACAACATCAGAGGTTACGGAATGATGGGTGGTATTGATATTAAAATGGATAAGAAACCTGGTGTTGCAGGTCTCACTACCTTCAAGCATTGTTATGAAGCAGGAGTAAATTTCAAAGCTACAGGTGACTGCTTGATTATAGCTCCAATGTTTATTTCAGAGAAAAAACATATTGATGAAATTATTGAAAAATTAAGAACGGGAATTACAAATTATTCAAAAAGCAAAAAAAATTAATTTTCATTTGGAGGGATATGAAAATTGGTGTTCCTAAAGAAATAAAACCACAGGAAAATAGAATTGGTCTTACTCCAGAGAGTGTAAAAGATCTTATTAAAAATGGTCATGAAGTATTAGTGGAAAATAATGGTGGTTATGAAGCAGGTTTTGAAAATAAACAATATGAAGACGCTGGAGCTAAGATAGTAAACAAAGCTGAGGATATATTTAACGATTCTGAAATAATTGTTAAAGTTAAAGAACCTCTATCAAATGAGGTTAAAATGATAAGAGAAGATCAAATTATTTTTACATATCTACACCTTGCAGCAGCAAAAGAACTTACTGATGAATTAATAAAATCTAAAGGTGTTTGTATTGCGTATGAAACTGTTACAGATAATAACGGAAGATTACCACTCTTAGCACCAATGAGCGCTGTTGCAGGCAGAATGTCAGTTCAAGCTGGGGCACATTGTTTAGAAAAAAATCAAAAAGGCAGAGGTGTATTATTAGGTGGTGCTCCAGGAGGAGATCCTGCTGATGTTGTTATTCTTGGTGGTGGTGTTGTAGGGGAGAATGCTGCAATAATTGCTACTGGCATGAGAGCAAAAGTTCATGTCGTTGATAAATCTCAAGAAAGGCTTGATCAATTAGTTAATATGTTTGGTGATAAGATTATACCTGAACTTAGCGACAAGTGTGATCTAAATAAATTAATTTCGGAGTGTGATTTATTGGTCGGTGGAGTTTTAATACCTGGTGCAGAAGCACCGAAATTAGTAACAAAAAAAATGTTAAAAGATATGAAACGTGGCTCAGTTATTGTTGATGTTGCAATTGATCAAGGAGGATGTGTTGAGACAAGTAAACCAACAACACATGCAAACCCTACATACATAGTAGATGATATTGTACACTACTGTGTCGCTAACATGCCTGGTGGAGTTCCTAGAACTTCAACTTTTGCACTAAATAAGGCAACTTTACCTTTTTTAAATAAACTAGCTAAACATGGATATAAAAAAGCTCTTAGTGAAGATAAAAATTTTCTTGCAGGATTAAATATTTGTAAAGGCGATGTGACATATAAAGCAGTAGCAGACGTTTTTGGACACCGTTATGTTTCACCTGATAAAGCAATAAACTGACAAATAGGGTAATAAATGTATAGGCCATTGCCAGACGGATTAACAATAAAAAATTCACCTATTGAGGGATTAGGCTTATTTACCAATGTTAATATAAAAAAAAACACATTTATAGGTGTAACACATATAAGAGATGAACAATTTGAGAATAAATACATTAGAACTCCATTAGGTGGATTTTACAATCATTCTGATGATCCAACAGTTGTTAGAATGGTAACAGACTCATTGCCAAAACTTAAGTTTGGAGATGTATTAGATGTGGATGCAACTACAAAAAAATTTCCAGGAAATGATAATGATGGTGAAAATGTTTTCTTCAATTTACAAGAAAAGCCTGACGCAAAATATTTTTTTATGGTTGCTGCAAAAGATATAAAAGCTGGTAGTGAATTAACAGCGAATTATAATCTTTATACATATCCAAAAACCGGTGTCGGATTGCAAATGATTTAATTTTTTAAATAAATGCAAAAAGAACTTCCAAAGTCTGCAAAAGTTGTTGTTATTGGAGGTGGTGTAGTTGGTTGTTCTTGCGCTTATCATTTAGCAAAATTTGGTTGGAAAGACGTTATTCTCTTAGAAAGAGACAAACTTACTTCAGGAACTACTTGGCATGCTGCAGGACTAGTTAGTCAATTAGGTCCATCCGCAACAATAACCAAAATAAGAAAGTACTCTTTAGATTTATATAAGGAATTAGAAAAAAAAATAGGTCACTCTGCAGGACTGCGTTTAAATGGTGCAATGTCCATTGCTCAAGAGGAGGGTAGGTGGCAGGAATTAAAGAGACAAGCAACTACTGCTCAACTTTACGATGTAAAAGTCGAAATTTTAAATAAAGATGAAATTAAAGATAAAGTTCCTTTAATAAAAAATGATGATTTATTAGGTGGAATATTTATGCCAGGAGATGGGGCGGGAGATCCATCTGGAATAACACAACTACTTGCGAAAGCAGCAAGAGCAGAGGGAGCAAAAATATTTGAAGACTCACCTGTTGATGACATTTTAATTAAAAATAAAAGAATAGAGGGAGTTGTTGTGAATGGAAAAAAAATAGATTGTGAATATATTGTTTTAGCAACTGGAATGTGGTCTAGACAAATTGGAGAAAAAGTTGGTGTAAGTATTCCACTTTATCCAGCTGAGCACTTTTATGTCATAACTGAACCAATAAAAGAAATACCAAAAACTTTACCAGTGATTAGAGATTTTGATAGTAGAACTTATTTTAAAGAGGATGCTGGTAAATTATTGTTAGGTATATTTGAGGGTAAATCAATACCAGCTTTCGACAAAACAAATAAAGTACCAGAAGATTTTTCTTTTGGAGAATTTCCTGAAAACTTAGAACATTTTGAGCCCTATTTAAATGCATGCATGAAAAGATTTCCAATCTTAGAAAATACTGGAATTAGAAAATTCTTTGCAGGACCGGAATCTTTCACCCCAGATACAAATTCACTTTTAGGAGAAGTGCCAGAGGTTAAAAATTTTTTTGTTTGTTGCGGATTAAACAGCATAGGTATCGCAAGTGCAGGCGGTGTTGGAAAAGTTACTGCCGAATGGATAATTAATGGGCACCTTAATGAGGATATATTTAATTATGATATTAAAAGGTTTGAGAAATTTCACTCAGAAATTAAGTTTATAAAAAATAGAATTACTGAAACTCTAGGTGATTTATATGGCATGCATTGGCCATATAAACAACATTCAACTTCTCGTGATCAAAAACTACTTCCATATCATGATGAGCTTAAAAAAGCAGGAGCATGTTTTGGATCAACAGCAGGTTACGAAAGACCCATGTGGTTCTCATTGAATGGGAAAGATACAAAATATGATTATAGTTACAATTTCCAAAATTGGTATCCATCAGCAGAATATGAAACAATAAATACAAGAAAAAATGTCGGACTTTTTGATTTATCTGCTTTTTCTAAATTTGATTTAAAGGGGGAGGGTGTACACGATGAATTACAGAAAATAAGTACAGCGAATGTAAAAAATTTTCCAGGCAAAACGACTTATACACAAATGCTTAATAAAGACGGAGGGATAGAGATGGATTTAAGTATTGCGTGTATTAATAAAAACCACTTTAGAATTGTGAGTTCTGCATCTACCAGAGAACATGATAAAGCCCATATTGTTAAATATTTACCTGATAAAATTCATTTAAAGGATGTAACTGAGGAATATTGTTGTTTTGGTTTATTTGGCCCAAAAAGTAGGCAAATGATGAGTAATTTAAGTAAAGATGATTTTACAAATCAAAATTTTAAATTTGGATCGGCCAAGTATATTAAAATAAATGATACTGATATATGGGTGCAGAGACTATCTTATGTTGGTGAATTAGGATACGAACTTTATGTCAAAAGTCATGAGGCAAAAAAAATATATAATACTTTAATTTTAGAGGGAAAAAAGTTTGATTTATCTCATTGTGGAATGCATGCAATGGATATAATGAGGATGGAAAGTGGTTTTTTGCATTGGGGCCATGACATTTCACCTGAGGAGAACCAGTATCAAGCAGGTCTACATTTTGCGATAAGTTATAAAAAAAATATAAATTTTATTGGAAAAGACGCCTTGATGAAGATTAAAGATAAAGCGCCCTCAAAGCGATTTATTATGCTCACACTTAAAAATAATAAACCAGGGGATCCACTTTTATTACATGATGAGCCCATTTATTTAAATGATAAAATTATTGGCCGTACAACATCTGGTAATTACTCTTTTTGTTTTAACAAAAACCTCACATTTGGATATATTGATGGAAATATTCCAACAGAAAAACTTCAAAATGATAAAATATATGTTGAGGTTGCCAAAAAAAAGCATGATGCAGTATTACAAATAAAAAGTCTCAATCAAAATAATTACAAATCAATTTAAGGTAGAATATTCAATACGATCTCAAATTATAAATTGAAACCTCAAATTGAACAACCTATAGATTGTAAAAATTTTAATTCATGGTTTATTTAGGGATGTCTACAGAACAGTTGTCTAAAAAAACTACACATTTAATGATCGATCCTGAAGATATTTCATCAGAATTTGAAAATAAAACAACTAAAAAAAATAAAAAAGTTGATATAAACTTGTTGATGGACAAGGTAAGAGAAGAGAAAAAAAAAGAAAAGAAAGAAAATCTAATATTTATAAGTTTAATTGCATCGGTAGTACTCATTACTGGAGCGATTGCATCTTTTTAATTATATAACTAATTATTATATATCCTAGCAGCATTAAATAATTTACATGACATCTCAGAAATTTTATTTACATTTTCTAATCTATATTTATCAATCTCTTTCACATTGCTAGAATTTGATACAACATATAAACTATTCTTATTTTTATCCACAAATTTATTTTTAACTAAATAATTTAATTTTCTAATTACAGTTGGTCTTGGTATTCCAGTTAAATCTGAAATTGTCATTGCATTTAACCCCAAAGTTTCTGTTAGGGATAAAAGCTCAGAAAGATAAGTATCCTTTACTTTGTCAGGATATTTCGGACTTGTTTTAATTTTTTTATTTAGAGCTAAATTTTGGTTATAAACAATCATTGCCCATATTTGTACTGTTTCGTAATCTCTGAAAAACTTTTTTTTAAATTCAGTTAACATCTTGATTTGAAATTTTAAAAAGTAATTCCAACAATGTGTATAATTATTCTTTATTAATAATTCTAAATCTAATGCAGATATTTGTTGTTTGATTATATTTGATTTTTGTAAATGTTTTGAGAGATTCGCTAAAAATTTAGATATCATATGTATTGAGGTTACAGGTTTTTGAAGGTTATATGCGTTTCTATTAATAGTAACGGCTTTTTTATTTTTTTTTATAATACCAATTTTTTCTAACTCTAGAATTTTTCTTCTTGCTGTTTCTTTTGATATTGATAATTCATTTGCAATATTAACAATATTAAATTTTTTTAGTTCATACTGATCAATGTTATAAAATTGATCAAAGTTATATTTAATGAAATATTCTCCATAGCTGTCAAAGGTTTTGCTAACTAAACTCATTAATATAAAATATTTATCAAGATCTTTAAAAGTCGTGTAAGCATTGTTAAGCCATATTCTCTGTAATTCAAAATAATCAGTTATCACTTCAATATAATTTTTTGAAAGAACATTATAAACCTCAATTACATCTACCTCAGTTGAGAATTTAAAGCGTTTTTCTTGAGACATATTTTTTTTAATATAAACTTAATTTAATTACAAAAACAAATTATGTAAATTAAATTTATGGAATTCGTAAAATTAGTCGGACCTTTTGGCGTATTTTTTATAATGTTCGCTCTTGGTTTGAACTTAAATATTAGAAGATTTTTGAGGGTCTTTAGTAAACCAAAAAATTTTGTAGTAGGTATATTATGCCAAATAATTGTGCTTCCAATTATTGGTTTACTAGTAATTAGTTATTTACCAATGGATAAAGAATTTCAAATTGGAATATTGCTTTTATTAATTATGCCGTCTGCAGCAATGTCTAATTACGCGACAAGGATTGCTGATGGAAATGTACCATTATCTATATGTTTAACATCGATATGTGCATTAGTTTCATTTATAACCGTGCCATTATATTTAAATCTTTTTTCAAAATTTTTATATAACCAAAGTTTCGATTTACAATTATTTGTATTTTCAATTAAGACATTCTTATTTATTACTTTACCAGTTTTTATTGGAATCTATTTAAGAGAAAAATTTAATAATTTTTTTAAAAAATACACATTCACACTAGATAGAATAGCTTTTGTAGTATTTTTGGTAATTGTTTTTATAGCAATATTTACTGAAAAGGATAACTTAATAAATTACTTTGATGATGTTGGTGTTACTATGAGTATAATTTTAGTTTTAGTATTTTTTTCATCATTTATTATAACACAAATATTTGTAGATGATGTTCAATCAAAAAGAGCCATAAGAATTGAAGCTTTACTCCAAAATGGAGCCATGGGTTTTGTTATTGGGGCTTTAATTTTCTCAGAAATTAAATATCTTATTCCTATAACCATATATGCACTTTTACAGTACTGTTTTCTTTTATTTTATTTAGGAAATATGAAAATAAAAAAATAAATTAAAGAATGAAATATGGATCAATTAATGGACTGGATAAAAAAATTTCTAAAATAATTCTTGGTAATGATAAACAAAAAAATTATAACTCGGCTGTAAAATTATGGGATTGCTTTTATGAAAAAGGAGGCAACGCTTTAGATAATTCAATTTATTATAGAAATGGAGAAAACGAGACATTTTTAGGGAAATGGATAAAATCAAGAAATATAGAGAAAGATATTGTTATAATTTCAAAAGTTGGAGAAGAAAGTTCACAGCCTTCAGAGATATCAAGCTTATTAGAAACATCTTTAGAAAGACTGCAATCAAATACTGCAGATATATTAATTTTACATCATCATAACAAGCAAATACCAATTAGCGAATACGTAGATGCGTTAAATGAAATTAAATTTTCAAGAAAAATTAAATTATTTGGAATTTCAAATATTAATAAAGAAAGTTTTGATGAGTCATTAAAATGGTCAAAGAAAAATAATAAAATTCCTTTTTCAATAATAAACAACCAGTTTTCATTAGCAAAAATGGAAAAACCACTTTGGCCGGATTGTCTAAGTATCTCTGATGAAAATTATATGAATTATATGAAAAATAATAACATTTCTCATTTTGGATGGTCAAGTCAAGCTAGAGGGTTCTTTATAAAAGATAAATTATTTAAAAAAATTTTCAGAAGGAAGTTTCATAAATATCTTAAAGATTGCTTTAACAGTATAGATAATATTGAAAAAAGAAAAAGATCTGAGAAATTAGCAAAGAAACATAATTGTTCATCAAACGATATAGCATTGTCTTGGGTTATTAATCAAAAATTTCCATCCTATGCAATAATTGGTCCAAAAAATAAGTCAGAACTAATTTTTTCAATGAATTCTCTTAATGTAGAGTTATCTGAGGATGAAAAAAAATGGTTAAGTTTAATTTAAGCAAACATAATTATTGGTCCACTGGTGGTCCACAGAGAAAAGCTTATTAAACGCAATTTCTTAATTTCTTGTTTGAATGAAAAAAAATAAGTAGTATAAATCAACAACAATTTAATGGCGGGGTAGCTCAGTTGGTTAGAGCGCGGGACTCATAAGCCCGAGGTCAGTGGTTCGATCCCACTTCCCGCTACCATAATATTTTTATATGGAACTCAATAAATTAAAACTTTCTACTTATAAAGATGTTAAGAATTATTATGATGAAAACAAAATAAAAAATGTTATTTTATTTTCACAAGCAAGATCAGGATCTACTTTTGTTACTAATTATCTTTCAAATTATTTAAAATTCGATAAAAAAAATATTTTCCCAGAAAATTATTTTATAAATCGTCATTTTAGTTATTTAAAAGAATTTGTAAAAAAACACGATAATTTTTTTATAAATATCAATACGTTCGTATATCGTAGAATTGACATAGAGAAAGAAAATACATTATTTATTTATTTATACAGAGATACAAATGAAATTTTGGAGTCTTATGAAAAAGCAAAAAAAAACAATTATTATCTTGGTTGGGAAGAATACTACAGCAGATATAAAGAGTTTTATCCTGAGATAGATAGGTCTGTTTCAATACCTGAGTTTAATCATCTTGTTTGGCAAAAACAAATCAACGCATTTAATCATGCAATAACCTTATCTTTTGATAGCTTTAAAGATGTTTCAGATTTTTTAAAAAATAGATCAGAGATTAAAAAGATTAAACAGATAGATGCAAGCGGTAAAGAATATATTCCTGATATGAAAAATAGAATTAATTTTTCACTGACTAAAAAATTTTATTTATTTTTATTAAGAAAAGCAGATAGTAAAAAAAATTCAGTAAAAAATTATTAAATAACTTATATTTAAAGCATTTTTAAATAATTTGAATATTCGCAGTTACCATAAAATTTTATTGCATTTTGTATTTTAGATTTATTAATCCACTTATTATTTAGTGCGATTTCCTCTAGGCATGCAATTTTAAAACCCTGCCTATTCTCAATGGCAGATACAAAAGCACTTGTTTTATAGTAATCCTCAATTGAGCCAGAGTCTAACCATGCACCACCCCTGCCAATTAAATCAGCACTTAATTTTCTATTATTTTTATATTTATTGATTAAATCAACAATTTCTAATTCATTTCTTTTTGAAGGTTTAAGTTGTTTAGCAAATTTGACGACATTATTATCAAAGAAATATAATCCTGTTATTGCAAGATCTGAAATAAATTTCTTTGGCTTTTCTTTTATACTTGTAACTTTATTTCTGCTGTTGATTTTTGCCACGCCATAAAGCTCAGGTTTATTCACCTTATGAAGAATGATTTTAGCTCCTTTTTTTAATTTCACAGAATTTAATAATTGTGAAGTCAGGTTTTGTCCGTAAAAAAAATTATCACCTAGTATAAGTGCTACGTTTTCTTTCCCAATAAATTTTTCACCTAATATGAATGCATCTGGAAGACCTTTAGGATAAGTTTGTTCTTTATAAGTAATTTTTATTCCAAGGTTGTCCCCGTTAGGAATTATTTTTCTGTATTGATTGAGTTGGCCTTTATTAACAATTATTAATATATCCTTTATTTTTGCCAACATTAAAATTGAAAGAGGATAAAAAATTAATGGTTTATCGTAAATTGGAAGAAGTTGCTTATTTACAGCTTTTGTCAAGGGGCTCATTCGAGTTCCCATGCCTCCAGATAAAATAATGCCTTTTTTAATCATTTAATTTTATCACCTAATCTTGCTGTTATATCCTTTTTTTTTAAAGATAAATAATACTTTGGATTATTTAAATACCAATTAAAAGTTTTTCGCAATCCCTTTGAGATACTTGTTTGAGGTTTCCATTTAAGTTTTTTTATTAATTTGTTACTATTTAGAGCATATCTCATATCATGACCAGGACGGTCTTTTACAAGTTTAATTTTTACATTTTTTCCAAGAGAAAATTTTATTTGTGCAATTTTAATTAATTTTTTTGAAATCTGAATATTATTAAGATTTATATTTGAACCTATATTATAAAAGTTTCCGATTTTGCCTTTTTCAAAAATTTTTACTAATGCTTCGCAATGATCATCCACATAAATCCACTCTCTCGAGTTTAATCCTTTGCCATAAATTGGCAAATTTTTATTATTTAAAATATTGTATATTAATTTAGGAATTAACTTCTCCGGATGCTGTCTTGGACCATAATTATTAGAGCAGTTTGTTATTATTGCAGGAATTTTAAACGTTCTTATAAACGAATATACTAAATGATCAGAGGAGGCTTTTGAAGCTGCATATGGAGAACTAGGTCGGTAAGGATCCTCCTCTTTAGACCTACCTCTTAAAATATCACCATAAACTTCATCTGTAGAAATATGAATTAATAAAGATTTTTTATTTTTTTCTAAATACTTTCTGAAAGCTTGCAATAAATTAAATACACCAAGAATATTACTTTTAATAAAGCTTTCAGGTCCATCTATTGATCTATCAACATGAGTTTCTGCAGCAAGATTAAAAATAGCATTCGGTCTAAATTTCTTCATAATTTGAAGAATTTTTTTTTCATTATTAATATCAATTTTGAAAAACTTATAATTTTTACTACTGGAGAAATTATTTACATTATAAAAACTTGATGAATATGAAAATTTATCAATATTTATTACAAAATATTTTTTTTTAAGAAGAATTTTTATTAAATTACTACCTATAAAGCCCAATCCACCAGTAACTATAACTTTTTTCATTAATTTTTTTTACAATAAATGTCTATTTAAGTATACTTTTTTAATTTTAATGAAATTAAATTTAGACGATATAACATTTATTATAGTAACTTATCAAAGTGAAAAAATTATAAAAAATTGTTTAGACTCACTACCGAGAGAGTCAAAAAAAATTATCGTCGAAAATTCAAATAACATCAATTTAGACGAAGAATTAAGAGATAAATATGACAATATTGAGGTGATATTCTCCGAAAATTTGGGTATGGGTGCTGGAAATAATATCGGATTAAAATCTTGCAAAACAAATTATGCATATGTTCTTAATCCAGATACTAAATTCAATAAAGACACAATCCCAAATCTTTTAGAAACTTTAAATGGTATATCAGATTTTACGTTAGCATCTCCATTAAACGATAATAAAAATTTTCCAAATTTTAAGAAAAAAGAAAAGGAAACTAGTAAAAATAAAAATTTTATATCAGTTGACAGTATCGATGGATTTTCAATGTTGTTTAATCTTCAAAAGTTTAAAGATAAAACTTATTTTGATGAAAATTTTTTTCTTTATTTAGAAAATGATGATTTATGTTTAAGAGTTAAACAAAAAAAAGAATTTATTTATATTATTACTAATTCCTTAATCAACCATAAAGGAAGTATATCATCAGACGACAATTTGGAAAATTTAAGAAACTGGCATTGGATGTGGTCGAAGTTTTATTATAACAAAAAACATTATGGATTTTTGATAGCTATAAAAAATACATTTTTTAATTTTACTGGCGCTTTGATAAAATATTTCATATTTTTAATTTTTTTCCAAGAAAAGAAAAAAAAGATTTATGAAATGAGAATTAAGGGAATTTTTAATGCATTTATTGGAAAAGAATCTTGGTTTCGAATTTAAAATTTATTTTGCTTTTTCGTATAAAAATTTAAACCATTTCTCAAAGTGAGGTTGGAAATAAAAATCGTAGCCATTTTTACCAACTGGTTGAACCAAAGGAGTTTCGGGGCTGGCCTCCAATAATCTTGGAACTTTTAAAGCTTCAGCGATTGGAAAACATACGGATTGATTTCCTATAAATAATTTTGAAGATTTTATAATTTGAGCAATTTCCAAAAAGTCTTTCGGATTATAGAATTCTAAATTTGGAATCTGAATTTTTAAGTCATCATATTCTTCTTTTACTCCTACAAATAAAGCATCTTCATAGTTTCTAAGAAAATTATAATTAATATACATGTTTCTATGTCTAAAAGTTCTTTGAATGACAATTCTTTTTTTTATTGTTGAATGATTGACTACATCTAAGTATGGTTTACTCAGATCTGTCTGTTCTCCAGCTATATGAAAGTACCACCTTGGTGAGTTAAACGTGTTATTCCAAGGCATCTCTCTAAATAGATCTAAGTTTATGTCTATTTCTTCATCTTTATGTTTTTTAACTTCATTAAAAAAAGTTTGGCTTTTTAATAAAGGAATTAATAGATCATACATTTTTTCACTTATTAAAAAACCCTCCCCTGTATGTTTGTAATATTCGTACGTGAATTTTTTATTTACTCCAATATAAAAATTACATTTATGAGTAAGAGATAGTTTTTTAATAAGAGGAAAAGAATAAATTAAATCCCCTGAGGTTCCGGAATGTAAAAAATTTAATTCTTTTTTACTTTCGATTGCAGTA
The DNA here is from genome assembly GCA_902580275.1 of uncultured Pelagibacteraceae bacterium. Taxonomy (GTDB): domain Bacteria; phylum Pseudomonadota; class Alphaproteobacteria; order Pelagibacterales; family Pelagibacteraceae; genus Pelagibacter. Next base: position 37,245 of record CACHJZ010000002.1, read on the forward strand.
TTAATTTGATTAATTAGATTTTCATATTTATTTTTAAATAAATTTATTCTTAAATTATTTTTGAATTCATTTTTTTTATCTGGTTTAAATATTTTGTAATATAATTTTTTAAAACTCATACTAATGTCCAGGAAATTCAATTAAATTATGAACTTTAAATCCAGCACTGGTAAGTCTATTGCAGCCCCCAAGGTCAAACAAATTTATTACGAAAATAAACCCAGCAACTGAACCTTTAGATATTTTTACTAGCTTCGCAGCGGCTTCTGCAGTACCTCCTGTTGCAATTAAATCGTCAATTATTAATACTTTATCATTTTTTTCAATCGAGTCTTTATGAACCTCTATTGTTGCAGATCCATATTCAAGCTCAAAGTCAACAGAATATGTGTCTGATGGAAGTTTATTTTTTTTTCTCAACATTATAAAAGGTTTTTTAACGAGGTAAGATACTGCAGATGCAAAAACAAAGCCTCTAGATTCTATTGCAGCTACCTTGTTAAACTTAAACCCGTTAGATTTTTCTACAATTAAATCTATGCAGTTTGCGAATGCTTTTTCGTGTTTTATTAGGGTGGTAATATCTCTAAATAAAATTCCTTTTTTGGGATAATCAGGTATCGATCTAATATAATCTTTTAAATCCATAAATTTTTGAGTTATAAATAATTAAATCATTTTAAATAATATGACAAACAAATTAGCTATCATTGGTGGAAGTGGCTTATATGATGTGGAAGAGTTTAAGGAACGTGAATTATTAGAGATTAAAACTCCTTGGGGGAATCCGTCAGATAAAATATTAAAAACTAAATATAATGATAAAGAAGTCTATTTTTTACCAAGGCATGGCAAAGGACATTTTGTGTCACCTTCTAAAATAAATTTTAGGGCAAATGTTGATGCTTTAAAACAACTAGGAGTATCTGATATTGTTTCGATTTCTGCCGTTGGATCTTTGAAAGAAAACTTATCACCAGGAAAGTTTGTCATTATAGACCAATTCATCGACCGTACTTTTGCAAGACATAAAACTTTTTTTGATGATGAAATTGTTGCGCATGTTTCAATGGCAAATCCCACATCTACTGGTCTTATGAACGCTTGTGAGGACTCAATAAAAAAATCTAATATTGGATATCAAAGGGGAGGTACATATTTAGTTATGGAGGGCCCACAATTTTCAACCTTAGCTGAGTCGAAATTATACAGATCTTGGAAAGCTGATGTTATTGGAATGACTAATATGCCTGAGGCAAAATTAGCTAGAGAAGCAGAAATTAGATATGCGTCAGTATCAATGGTAACAGACTATGACTGTTGGCATCCAGATCATGAAAATGTAGATGTTCAAAAAGTTATAAAGGTACTTTTAGATAATGCAGCCAAGGCAAAAGAAATGATTAAAAATTTAATAGACAATTATGAAAAGCATATTGATCCGAATGACCCAACTAATAACTGTTTAGATGTGGCAATAATTACTTCTCCAGAAAAAAGAACAAAAGAAACTATTAAAAAACTTAAACATATTGCAGGAAGAGTTTTATTAAAGTGACAAAAAAAAAAGAACTTAAAGGTAGATGTGGTTGTGGAAATGTAAAATATATCATAAAAGATGAGCCATTATTTACTCAGGCGTGTCATTGTAAGGATTGTAAAATTTCTACTGGATCATCTTTTGTAATTCACACTATGGTTTTAGAAAAAGACTTGGAGGTCAAGGGTGATGTTGCATCTATAGAACTTCCAACAGGTAGTGGAAAAGGTGTGAATGCTTATTTTTGTATTATTTGCGGTGTTTACGTTTATTGCAAATATAACATCTCGCAAGGCAGAATTGCAATCAGAACCCAAACTTTGCAAAATTCCATTACACCACAAGCTCATATTTTTTTGAAAGACAAGGATCCATGGATTGAGGTAAAGGATAAGAAAATTTGCTACGAAAAATTTTATGATAGAGATAAAATTTGGCCAAAAAAAAGTTTAGATAGAATTAAAAATGAAAATTAATTCAAAAGAATACCGTACTATTTGGTTTGAAAATAATATTGTTAAAATCATTGATCAAACAAAACTACCTCATATATTTGAAATTAAGGAACTTAAAACAGCTAATGATGCAATAAATGCAATCAAAATAATGGAAGTAAGAGGTGCACCATTAATAGGTGCGACAGCTGCTTATGGACTGGTATTGTCAATTTTAGAAAACAATGATCAATCCTTTTTAAAAAATTCGGCAGAAGGACTTATTAAGTCAAGACCTACTGCAATTAATTTAAAATGGGCAGTTGATAGAATGATGAATAAATTGTCAGGAGTAAGCAGTGACAAAATTTTTGAAATTGCCTTAAATGAAGCTAAAGAAATTTGCAATGAGGATGAAAAATTTTGTGAAAAAATTGGATTAAATGGACTTAAAATAATTGACGAAATTTACAATAAAAAAAAAGATACAGTGAATATTTTAACTCATTGTAATGCTGGATGGCTCGCAACAATTAATTGGGGTACAGCAACATCTCCAATATACCATGCTCACAAGAAAGGTATTCCTATTCATGTATGGGTAGATGAGACTAGACCAAGAAATCAAGGTGCTAATCTGACATCATTTGAGCTTAACGAAGAACAAGTTCCTAATACACTAATTGCTGACAATACAGGCGGATTATTAATGCAAAGAGGTAAAGTAGATATATGTATAGTTGGATCTGATAGAACTCTAGGAAATGGGGATGTTTGTAATAAAATTGGCACTTACCTTAAAGCATTAGCTGCTAAAGATAATAAAGTTCCTTTTTATGTTGCCCTTCCAAGTTCTACAATTGATTGGGATATCAAAGATTACAATGATATACCAATTGAGGAAAGAGATTCATCAGAATTATCACATTTAGAGGGATTGGATGAAAATAATAATGTCAAAAAAATTCTTATATATCCAAAAAAAAGTAAATCAATGAACCTTGCTTTTGACATAACGCCGGCGAAATATATTTCTGGTCTTATTACTGAAAGAGGAATATGCGAAGCATCTACAAAAGGTTTAAAAAAATTATTTAATTAGAGATATGAATTCAAAAGATAAAATATTTTTAAAAAAATTAATTAACAAATATTCTAAAAAGGAAAAAAAAAAGTACTTACTCACACCTGACTCATTTTCGAATGACGATATAATAGCAGGAGCCCAGACGCTCTTAAAAAAACAAATTACAATGTCTGTTTTAACAAAAAAATTTGAAAAAGAATTTGCAAAGTATGTTGGAGCTAAATATGCATTAATGGTTAACTCAGGATCATCTGCAAATTTATTAGCTTTTTTTGCATTAATAAATCCATTAAAAAAAAAACGTCTTAATTATGGAGACGAATGTTTGATCCCATCTCTTTGCTGGTCAACATCTTTGTGGCCCATAGTTCAGTCAGGTTTAAAGCCTAAGTTTATAGATATTGATACCAAAACATTAAATGCTTCTATAGATCAAATTAAAAAAAATATAACAACAAAAACTAGAGCAATAATGGCTGTGCATGTATTAGGAAACTCTACCAAAATGGATGAACTAAAAAAAATTACAAAAAAAAGAAAAATTTATCTTATAGAGGATACATGCGAGTCTTTAGGATCAAAGTATAGAAAAAAACACTTGGGTACTTTTGGTGATTTTGGAACTTATTCCTTCTATTATTCACATCAGATAACATCTGGTGAAGGTGGGATGATTGTATGTAATGATAAAAAAAATTTTGAAATCATTCATTCTTTAAGAGCTCATGGATGGGACAGAGGTTTAAAAAAAAATTCTAATAAAAAATTTAATTTTATGAATTCTGGTTTTAATTTAAGACCAACTGAAATATCAGCTGCAATTGGTTACTCTCAACTTAAAAGACTAAATAGATTTAAAAAAATTAGAAAAATAAATAGAAATAAGATAATAAGTAAATTGAAAAACTCAAAAAAGTGGGCAAGACAATTCACTTTTATCGAAGCAATTAAAAATTTAGATCCGAGTTGGTTTGGACTACCAATTCTTATAAATAGGCCTTTTTTAAAAAAAAAGGAAAAATTTCTTACATATCTTAATGATAATTTTATTGAGACAAGACCAATTATAAGCGGAAATTTTCTAAACCAACCTTCAGTAAAACTTTACAAGTTAAATGGAAGCAAAGATAAATTTCCTAATTCACAGGAGGTAGAGGATAGAGGTTTCTTTATTGGTATTCATGTTAACCCTATCAGCGACGAAACTCTTAATATCCTTGAAAAAAAACTACTTAAAATTGATGAAATATAATTTTGGTATAACTGGACATACAGGTGTACTGGGCTCGGAATTTATAAAATATAACTCTTCAAAAAAATTTATAAAATTCAAAGGCAACATAACTAAAAAAAAGGACGTCAGGGAATGGATAAGTAAAAAAAATATTAATTTCCTATTTCATTTTGCAGCAGTAGTTCCAACAAAAATTGTAACCAGTAATTTTAATTATGCAAATAAAGTGAATTTTATAGGAACAAAAATTCTTGTAGATGAGTGTTTAAAGTCAAAAAAGATCAAATGGTTCTTTTTTGCATCCACTTCACATGTTTATGGATTTTCAAATAAAAGAATTAAGGAGACAAAAAAAACAAAGCCAATTTCTAAATATGGTCTTACAAAATTAAGAGCAGAAAATTATATTATAAAAATATTTAATAAAAATAATATACCATATTGTATTAGTAGAATATTTAGTTTTACACACAAGAATCAAAGCGACAATTTTGTTGTACCATCAATAATGAAAAAAATTGATAAAGAAAATTATACATTTGAAAACGTTAATCATTACCGAGACTTTATTAGTACCAAAGATATTTGTTCAGCTATAAGAATATTATTTAATCATAAAGCTCAGGGAATTTATAATATAGGTTCAGGAAAAAAGATTTTAATTTCAGACTTAATAAAAATTATTGCTAGAAAAAAAAATAAAAAAATTTTATTAAAAAAAAATAAAAAAAGGACTTGTTTATTTGCAGATATTAGTAAAATTAAAAAATTAAAATGGAAACCAAAAAAAAATATAGCAAGTATTATTAATGATTTTTAATCAAATCAAAAAAAACAGATATTTAATATTATTTTTAATCATAGCATTTTTTATGCTTTATATTTCAAGAATTGAATACGGATCTCACAGTTTAGATAAATCAATGAAAGCATGTATAATTGCTCAAAAAAAATTAGATAAAAGTAAAAATATTGATGACATTAAATCTTTTTGTGAGAGAGAAATAAATAAAAAACTTAAAAAATAATGTTAGATAAAAAGCAAGAGGTAATAGATTATGCAAAAAAACTTAATACTAAAAACCTCTCACCTTTGAGATCTGGAAATATTTCGATAAGAGGAGTTAATGAAGAAATAGATGGTTTCTTCATTACACCTTCCGGAGTAAAATACGATGATCTAACTACAGATAGTATTGTTTTTTTAGAATTAAATGAAAATAATAATATAAAAAAAATTTCAGATAAAGTTATTAATCCATCTTCTGAATGGCGTTTTCATCAAGATATTTACATAGAAAAAAGTGATGCTCATGCGATAGTTCATGCTCATTCGGCTAATGCTGCAGCTGTTTCAGCTCATGGTAAGAATATTCCTGCATTTCATTATATGATCGCTTTAGCTGGCGGAAATAATATAAAGTGTGCAGAATATGCAACCTTTGGAACAAAAGAATTATCACAAAATATTCTAAAAGCACTAGATGGAAGAAAAGCATGTCTTATGTCTAATCATGGACAGGTTGCATTTGGCAAATCTCTTAGTGAGGCATTTGAACTTGCTGAAGAGATCGAAAATATTTGTCATCAATACATAAATACAATAAAATTAGGTCAACCTAAGATTCTTTCAGATGAAGAAATGAAAAAAATTTTAGACAAAACAAAGGATTATAAAAAAAACTAAAACTTTTATATGACTAAAGTTGGTGAACATATAACGTTAGATATTATAGGTACGATTAAAGAATATGATCCAAAATTCTTTGAAAAACTAGTTTATAAAATTGCAAAAAAGGCTAAAGTAACAGTTTTAGAAATATCAAAGTACAAATTTGAACCTCAAGGCTTTACATTAGTCGCACTTTTAGCTGAAAGTCACATAAGTTTTCATACTTTTCCTGAAAAAGGAATTATAAGTTTTGATTTTTTTACATGCGGAAAAGTTAACCCAATTGTCGCCTTAGATATCATTAAAAAAGATATTAAACATAAAAAAATTGTAAAAAAAGAATTCAATAGAGACAATATTATTTACTATGATGATATTTATAGTTCACCAGGACTTAAAAAATATTATTTAGTTAAAGATGTTTTAGAAGATTTCAATTCTAAAGTTGGTCAGCATATAGAAATTTTAAATCTAGAACAGTTTGGAAAATCCTTATTTATTGATAACGAACTTCAAGTTGCCGAAAGTGATGAACATTTGTATAGCTCAACTTTCGTTAATTCTGGTATTAAATTAAATCCACACAAAGAAAAATCTGCAATCATTGGTGGTGGAGATGGTGGTGTTGCAAGAGAATGTATATCACAAGGATTTAACTATATAGATTGGTTTGAACTTGATCCAGAGGTAGTCGAAGTTTGTGAAAAACACTTATCCAAAATTGGTAAAAAAGCTACAACAAAAAATTCAGTTAAGTGTGTTTGGGGTGATGCTTTTGAAAGTATTAAAAAAGTTGAGGATAATAAATATGATAAAATATTCGTAGACCTTAATGATGATCAATACTGTATTGATCTTGCAGCAAAAAATATAAACTCGCTTAAAAGAATTTTGAAGCCTAATGGTACAATAACAGCACAAGTTGGAAGTCAGGATAAAAAACCAAAGCAGGTAAAAAAATGGCTTAATTTGTTTGAAAAAAGCTTTGGCAATACATCTTTAGATAGAATTTATATACCCAGTTTTGATTGTTCTTGGAATTTTGCATCTTCATTAAATAAATAATTTCTTTTTAAATCTTTTAATTTGTGAAATACTTAATAAAAAAATATTGGAGGCGAAATGAATATTGTTAAAAAATTTAGCTTAGGAGTTTTGATTACTTTGTTTTTATCATTTTCTGCTAACGCTGATAAAATTAAAATCGGAACAGAGGGGGCATACCCACCTTGGAATTCAAAAGATGCTTCAGGCAAATTAATTGGATTTGAAGTTGAGCTTGCTTGGACGCTTTGTAGATATATAGGTCAACAATGTGAGATAGTTGAGCAAGATTGGGATGGAATGATACCAGCTCTTATTATGAGAAAATTTGATGCAATAATGGCAGGAATGTCCATTACCGCTGAAAGACAAAAAGCAATTAGTTTTTCTCAAGGATATGCAGATGAAGTTGCTTCATTGGCAGTTATGAAAGGATCAGACCTAGAAGGTATAGACACACCCGCAGGAATTAATTTAACCAAACCTAATGCTGCTGCGAAAAAAGCACTTAAAACGCTTACAACTGCATTAGCGGGTAAAACTGTTTGTGTGCAAACTGCAACAATTCACCAAAACTTTTTAGATTCAGGCGATGTTGGAAAAGTAAACGTTAGAACATACAAAACTCAAGACGAAGTAAACTTAGATTTAGCATCAGGAAGATGTGATGCTGCATTAGCTGCAGCTGTAGCTTTTAGTGATTATGCAGAAAAATCAGGTAAACCGGTTGTGTTAGTTGGACCAACATTTTCAGGTGGTGCATTTGGTAATGGTGTAGGTGTCGGTATAAGAAAAGACGATACAGAGTTACTCAACGCATTTAATAAAGCAATCGATAAAGCAAGAAAAAATGGCGACATTAGTAGAATTGCTACTAAATGGTTCGGCTTTGATGCATCTATGTAAATATTTTTAGATTTGGCGGCTATAATATATAGTCGCCAGTCTTTATGGAACTTCTTTCATTCGGAAAAACTGGTTGGGGCGATGAACTGTTAATCGCAACAATAATGACAATTGCCGTATCTATTACGGCTATGCTTATAGGTTTTCTTTTTGCTTTAATATTTACTCCACTTAAACTTTCAAAAAGTAAATTTTTAAATCTTATTGGAAATTGTTACACAACAGTAATAAGAGGAGTTCCTGAATTATTAGTTATCTATTTATTTTTTTTTGGTGGAAGTGGCGCTGTTATGTATGTAGCATCTATATTTGGATATAATGAATACATTGAAATTAACGCATTTATTACAGGGTCATTTGCAATTGGAATTATTTCAGGAGCATACTCAACAGAAGTTTTTAGAGGTGCAATTCAATCGATTGATAAAGGACAATTTGAAGCGTCAAAAGTTTTAGGTTTAAAAAAACCTATTCACTTTTTTAAAGTTATTATGCCTCAAATGTTGAGGCTTGCTATTCCTAACTTGAGTAACGTTTGGCAAATTACTTTAAAAGATACTTCGCTCATCTCAGTGACTGGTTTAGTAGAGATAATGAGACAATCTTACATTGCGGCGGGATCAACTAGGGACCCTTTATTTTTTTACTCATTCGCAGCAGTTTTATACCTACTGCTCACATATTTAAGCATGAAGTTAATTAATAAATTAGAAGTAAGATACAGTAGGGGTTATTAATGGATTTTGAATTAATGATAACTAGTTTGCCTAAATTGCTTAATGCTACTTTAATAACTCTAAAACTATTATCTGCATCATTAATTTTTGGATTATTTATTGGTCTCTTTTTTGCAATTCTAAGAGTTAATAAAAACCCAATAATAAATAAATTTGCTTACGTCTATTCTTATGTGTTTAGGGGGACACCACTTTTAGTTCAAATATTCATTATTTATTTTGGGCTAGGTCAAATAGAATATTTAAGATCAACAGTATTATGGGTAATTTTAAAAGAACCTTATTGGTGTGCAATAATTGCTTTTTCGCTGAATACTGGAGCTTACACATCTGAAATATTACGATCTGCATTTCAAACAATTAAACCTGGAATAATCGAAGCAGGTCAGAGTTTAGGAATTACGAGTAAAATTATATTTTATAAAATTCAAATTCCCATTGCTATCAGACAATCTTTGCCAGCTTATGGTAATGAAATCATTTTAATGATGAAAGGTACTTCTTTGGCAAGCACTGTTACTCTGATGGATCTTACAGGCGTTGCAAAATATATAATATCTACAACATTCAAACCAATTGAGGTTTTTATAGTTGCTGGTGGAATTTATCTTTTTATGACCTTCATAATTCATAATGTCATAAAGTTTTTAGAGAGAAAATATAGTTATTAATATGATGTGTACTCTTTAATTTCTCTGATTTTAGATCCAGAATGATTATTCATTTCAAGCTTAATTTTTCCTCTCTCATCATTTAGAAAATGTATATCTCTTGATGTTTTAATAAAAACTTCACCAAAGTCTGAATTTTTTTCACATAATCTTTTCTCATTCTCAATATCCCAAAGTTTGTTGTTAATTTCTTTTAATGACTGAAAAAGCTTATCGAGTTTACTATCTGTTTTTATATTTTTTTTGAATTGCTCTGTTAGCAACTCAAGCTCTTCATTAATAAATTTAAGTTTATTTTGATCTTTTATTTTTTCCTTTTTAATTTCTAGGATAGAAATTTTATCTAATAATTCACCAACCGAAACTTCAATAAGTATTTTATTCATAAATTTTTATATTATGTTAAGTTGTTTTAAATATGTCTAATATTTTAATTATTAAACATGGATCTTTAGGTGATATAGCCCAAGCAAGTGGTGCAATTCAAGATATTTATGAAAATCACAAAGATCATAACCTATATATAATGACCTCAAAACCTTACGTAGATTTGTATAAAAAAAGCCCTTTCATTACAGATGTAATTTTGGATAAGAGATTATCTAGATTTAACCTTATTTACTTGTATCTACTGATGAGAAAAATTAAAAAGCTTAAATTTGTAAAAGTATTCGATTTACAAAATTCATCTAGAACATCATTTTATAAAAAAGTATTATTTCCAAATTCAAATTATAATTCTTGGTCATCATCTCAAACCACATTACCATCAAATACAACTAAGGAAGAATTTGATAAACTTTCAGTTTTGGAGAGATTTGACCACCAATTAAAAACCTCAGGATTAAAAACTAAGCATACTCTAAAACCAAATTTTGATTGGTCTTGTACAGATATATCAAAAATTAATTCTAAATTTAAATTAGAGAAATATATTATTTTATTTCCGTTTTGCTCCCCGCATCTCCATTTGAAAAAATGGCCACACTACAATGAGCTAATAAAGTTAATAAAAGATGAATTGAAAAATGATTATAAAGTTGTAATAGCACCCGGGCCAAGTGAAATACAAGAGGCAAAAAATTTTAATGCAGAATGTATCTTGGATGATGGTAAAGCTTTAAACATTCCTCAACTTGCATCTCTAATCAAAAATAGTTCTTTTGTAATCTCCAATGATACAGGGCCAGCACATATTTCTGCTCATATAGGTGCAAAAGGTGTTGCTCTTTTTGGTTCACACACTACAGCCTACAAAGTAAACATTGAGAGAGAACAGTTCAAAGCTATCCAAGTTTCTGATTTAAGTAAATTAAGTGCTAGTAAAGTATTTGAAAAGATTGAACTATAAAATTTTTTGATAATTTTTGATAATTTGTTCCCAATGAAAATTTTTTGAAAATTCCTTAGCCGATTTACCGTATTCTTTATATTTGTGATCTTTGAGCATTTTATCTATAGAGAAATATATTTCTTCAAGATTATTTCCGTCACAAATTAAACCTGTTTTGTCATGAACAATTGCATCTGACGCACCTCCATCTTTACCACCAATTGATGGTATCCCGTATTGTGCAGCTTCAATATAAGCAATACCGAAACCCTCGACCGATTTATTATGAATTATTGAGGGCATAACAAAGATATTTGATTTGTATACTAAAGCATTCTTAAGTCCATTATCTATATTTTTTAGGAAAATAACATTGTTGGTTAAATTAAGTTCATTGACTAAATTTTTTAAATTATTTTCTTCTTCTCCATAACCCACACAAACATAAATAATATTTGGGTATAACTCTTTTAAATTTCTGATTGCCATAATCACTTTTTCGTGGTTTTTTCTTTTGTCGAATCTGGAAACAGTAATTAATCTATTAGATTTTCCACTAAAAATTTTTTCAGCTTTTTCTATATCTTTGTCTGAAATTTCACTCACATCTTCAACTCCTGGATTGATTACAATTATTTTATTTTCATTTACACCCTTATTTATTGCTAAATTTTTTGTAAAAACAGAGTTGGATATTACATAATCAACATTATTTAAAATTTTTATTAACCTTTTATTTTCTCTTGTACCTTTTTCATGATTTATTTCTTTAGAATGAATTAAGCATATTTTTTTTTTATTTGTATTTATGAGCTCTAAACTCTTCCAATGATCAGCTATTATACAACTAACGTTTTTGTTATTTTTTAAAAATTCATTAATTAAATAAGATTTTCTATATTTTCTAAGTAATTTTGGACCTCCAACCCTCTCGATTGAGAAATTAACATTATCATCAAAATTTGAATAATTCTCATGATAGTCGGCGAAAACTTTTACTAAATTTAATTTAGATAAAGACTTAGTTAAGCCATGCATTAAGTTTTGCATACCACCTATATCAGGTGGGAAATTTCTCGTTATAATTAAAAACATTTAATTTACTTTATCCATTTAATATTACAGCCCATACTTGGGTGTTGTTCTTTTGGACCTTCACCTGTTTTTGAAATTAATTTTAACGCTTTGAATAGCTCACTTTCACCAGCATCTATAGGTTGTAAATCTTTCAGTTGTTTAATTCGACCTCTGTACTGAAGTTCTAAGTTTCCGTTAAATGCAAAAAAATCTGGTGTGCAAACAGCATCATATACTTTCGCTACTTCTTGTGTTTCATCATGAAGATATGGAAATGAAAAATTATTTTCTTTTGAAAAAGTAATCATATTTTCAAAAGAATCCTCTGGATAATTTTTAACATCATTAGAACATATAGCAGCTGAGCTTATCCCAAATTTTTCTAAATTTTTACAGTCTTGAACTAAATCTTTAATTATTGCTTTTACATAAGGGCAGTGATTGCAAATAAACATTATTAGTGTTCCTTTTTCTCCTTTAATATCATTTAAAGAAATTATTTTGTTATCTGTAGATTTTAGTTTAAAATTTTCTGCTTTTTTTCCAAAATCGCATATTGGAGTTTTTGTAAGAGCCATGATAGAACAATATATAATTTATGTTTTATGATTTAAAAGATAAAAAACCAAAAAACTCTGGCGAAAATTGGGTAGCACCTAATGCAGTTATAATAGGGGATGTAACATTAGAAAAAAATACAAGTATATGGTTTAACGCAACTTTAAGAGGTGATTTAGAAAATATTCATATAGGTGAGGGATCTAATGTGCAGGATGGATGCGTCCTTCATACTGACCCTGGTTACCCTTTAATGGTAGGAAAAAATGTTACTGTTGGCCATTTGGTTATGCTCCATGGGTGTTCAATTGGAGACAACAGTTTAATTGGAATTGGGGCAGTTATTTTGAATAATGCTAAGATTGGAAAAAATTGTATAATAGGCGCAAAAGCTCTGATAACAGAGAATAAAGAGATACCAGACAACTCTTTAGTAATAGGCTCACCAGGAAAAGTTGTTAGAGAAGTTACTGAAGAAGAAAAAAAGGCAGTATTTGAAAATACAAAACATTACCAAGATAATTGGAAAAAGTATTCTAAATCAATATTTTAAACATGCCTGAAACTAAAAATCTCAAGTCAATTGCAGAGATTTATAAATCGGATAAAACTGAACATCAATATATTAAGGTTTATGAAAGTTATTTTGAGAAAATAAGAGACAATAAGTTAAAAATACTTGAAATTGGCATAGCAGATGGAAAATCTTTATTAACATGGAGCGATTATTTTAAAAACTCAATCATAGTTGGAATTGATATTCATAAGATAAATATTGTAGAAAAGAAACTTAACAGAAATAACATTGAAGTTCACCAAGGCTCACAAAGTGATCAATCTTTTATTCAGCAAATTATTTCTAAATATAAAGAGTTTGATATAATTATTGATGACGGGAGCCATTTATCTAAAGACGTTAAAAAAAGCTTTAATTTATTATTCTCAACATTAAAAGATGATGGTCTTTATATTATTGAAGATATTCAAACAAGTTATAATCATTTTTTTGGTGGAAATCCTTTTGATTTAAAATACTCAAATTCTCATATGAATTTTTTTAAACATTTAACTGATAGTTTGAACTACCAAGAGGTAGCTAATCCTTTTTACATCAAAAGGAAATATGACGGGAAAATTACTAATATTTCATTTTATCATAATTTAGTTTTTGTCAGAAAAGGTATAAATGATTTGAAAAGTAAAGAGGTAATAAATAATTCTTATGAGGACATGAAGTATTTAGAAAAATCCAGCAGAACAGGAAAAAAATTCCAATACTTTGTTAAGTATAAGATATTTTATAAAGCATATACAATTTTCTTATTTGTATTTAATACAATTAAAAAAATACTTCTTTTAAGAATTTAGATTTAAACTTTCATTATTTTAAAGCTTACTTTTAAATGAGGATGTTTCTTATTTAATTCTTTTTTAATTTTGATAAATGATTCTTTATGAATTTTATTTTCAATTGATAAATTGAATTTATCCTTACAATTTACAATTTTTGCTGCACCACAATCGTAATGATTTATAACAATTAAACTGGTAATTTTATGAAGTTTAATTGAAGTTGCTAAGTTTTCCCAGAATGTAGAATGCCATTTTTTAAATTTTCTTGCTGTCACACCTATCCCACCTCCCGCAATTGTAAAAGCACTATATTTACCAATTAATTTTTTGTTTTTTAAATAATTGAATACTTTTGGTTGAAACCTTGGATCAATACAAGATAACACCATTGCTTTATACTTTTTCATTACGGCACTAACCAGCTATTTTTATTATTTTTAAAATCAAACTTTGCTCTTCTATGACCCTTAGCGGCTAGATATAACCACTCTATAGAATTAATTTTACAATTAATTACTGTAAAATTTTTATAACCCTCTTCACTTTGTTCCATTGTGTAATTAAAATCCTCTAACTGGGATATCATTCCTGAGGTTGGATTTTCTGAAATTGTACCAGGAGGACTATCAGTTAAATAACATCTTCTACTAATATGTTGGGTTCTTTTCCAAGATACTTCAGTAATAGAATTTTGATTATTTATTTCACAATCAACTTTAACTCTTAATTGTATTTTCTCTTCTTTATCATAAAAAAGTAATGAAGCTTTATTGTTTTTTTTTAATATATCTACCTTTGGAGATCTAAAGTCGGTATGAAATTGTAGTAAATTATTCTTCCTATCTGATCCTCTTAAAACAACTATTCTACCGTCTATCTGATTCTGATTAGAACACATGAAAACAGGAATTCTAAAAGGTGAACTTCTGTTAGAAACCGCGTCATCTAGCATAGACCAGTACTTATTTTGAATTTCATTTATATTATCGTAATATTTAGGTTTCATGTATTAAAAAAATTAATCAAATTTATTTGCTTTCATCTTACTGATTATGTACTTGCAAACAATTTCATTTCCGTATGCAGTGTGGTGGTCAAACCATAAAAGTCTTAATTTTTTATCATCTAACTTATAAAATTCATTTGATGTATCAATAACTAAAATATCATAATTCTTTAAATATTTATTGATTATTGTTTTTACTTTTTCGTTCATTATTAGATATTTTGATTTTTTAAAATCTTCCCCATACTGATACAAAATAATTTTTTTTTCTATATTTATTCCGTTAAATTCTTTTAAAAGAAACTCAATATTTCTCTCTAAAGAAGGATACTCAATACCATAAAATGTCTCCTCCTTTTCTAAATTTTCATTTTCCTTTCCCCTTTTATCTTTGAATATATTTTTAATTCTGGGAATTATTTTATAGTCAAAGTGGTACACTAAAAAAGAATACTCCTTTAAATATCCATATAATAAATTTTCTTGAGTGGAGGCTTTATTTTCTTTATCTACTATATTGTTATTGAATTCTAATTTATCATTTTGATTAGAAATAATTAAATTTTTAGAAAAATCTCTCTCAAAATCATGAAAAAAGATTGACCATATTATGTGTGAATATTTTCTTTTTCCACTTTCAATAATTCCTTTTCTTACAGATTGCCCAGCACTATATCCGCCAAATCCACCATTATCTGTTTTTATTTTTAATTCTCGTTCTAAACAAGATGGCCAAGTTGATTGATCTGATACTTGATCCCCAAATGTGAACGAGTCACCAACTGCTAATATTCTCAATTTATTATTTTCAAATTTCATATTATTAAAATTATTCCTAAAACCTAATGAGTTAGAACTTATTCTCGCATTTTTTTCAAATCTAGGTATATCTACATCAATTATTTCTAAGTTTGATTTTAAACTTTGTATTAATTTGTCATCAAACTTGCCAAGTTTATTAGATGATCTTAAGTTAGGATCTGCTCTATACCATGTTTTACCAAAATAACTAAGAACAGGTATATTATAATTTTTGATGGTTAAAGCTACTCGCCAACCTATCTCAGATAAAATAATTAATAAACTTAAAATTATTATATTAAAAAAAATGATTTTTAAGATTTTCACAATATTTTTAAAATAGGATTATTTTCTTAATCTTTTAATCAAGCTAGATGTATCATATCTATTACCACCCATTTTTTGTACTTCTTCATAATAATTATCTATTAGTTCCGTAACTGGTAATAATGATCCATTATTTTTTGCTTCATCCATTGCAATTTTTAAATCTTTTCTCATCCAATCGACTGCGAACCCAAAATCAAATTTGTCATCAATCATTGTTTTATATCTATTTTCCATCTGCCAGGATTGAGCAGCACCTTTTGAAATAACTTCTATAACATCTTCCATATTTAAACCTGCTTTAATACCAAAATTAATTCCCTCTGATAGTCCCTGAACTAAACCTGCGATACAGATTTGATTTACCATTTTCGCTAGCTGTCCATTGCCAGGTTTGCCAAGCAACTTCATTTTTTTGCTATAGCAGTCAATTTTATCTTTTGCTTTATCGAAATCTTTTTGATCTCCACCAATCATTACTGTAAGAGCACCATTTTCAGCACCAGCTTGACCACCTGATACTGGAGCATCTAATGCACCAAATCCATTTTTCTTTCCATATTCATAAATTTCTCTTGCAATTGTTGCAGACGCTGTTGTGTTATCAACATATATCGCCCCTTTTTTAATTGCTTTAAATGCACCATTATCACCAAAGGTAACTTCTCTTAAATCATTATCATTTCCAACGCAGGTAAAAATATATTCTGCATCTTTTGCAGCTTCTGCTGGAGTTTTAGCTATTTTGCCTTTAAATTCATTTATCCATTTTTCTGCTTTTGAGTGTGTTCTGTTAAAAACAGTTACATTGTGTCCACCTTTTGATATATATCCAGCCATTGGATAACCCATTACACCAAGACCTATGAAAGCAACTTTACAAGTCATTTTTTTTTATGTTTAAAAATTTAAGTTTAAAAGTAATTTTATTTGGATTCATTTTTACATTTTTTTCAAGCTTTGGACAGAGTTTTTTTCTTGGTCTTTTCAACTCAAGTATAAGGGATGCACTTTCAATTACTCATGGACAATTTGGCTCAATTTATGCATCAGCAACTTTACTTAGCAGCATAATCCTAGTTTGGTTTGGAAAAAAAATTGATGATATTAATATTCTCAAATTTTCTTACTTGGTAATAATTTTATTGGCATTTTCTTGTTTTTTCTTTTCAAAGATATCATCAGTTTATTTCTTATTTTTGGCAATTCTTTTTATGAGATTTTCAGGTCAAGGTATGATGTCTCATACAGCATCAACAACGATCTCAAGATTTTTTACAAAATCTAGAGGGAAAGCTTTAAGTACCTCTTGGTTTGGTTTATCTACATCAGAATTTATTTTACCAGTACTAATAATTTACCTTTTAACCATTTATGAGTGGAGAGATATCTGGATTGTAATTTCATTAATCGTAATATTATTTTTACCGACAGTTTCATTTTTTTTAGTAAAGAACTTAAACTTAGAATCTAGGGAAAACGATAATTTAGAAAATAAAGGTAATAATAAGATTAAAGATTGGAAAAGAATAGATGTGTTAAAAGATTATAGATTTTATATTATTAGCGCAAATATGCTTGCTATGCCTTGGATAGCTACAGGAACTTTTGTTTATCAATCTTTTATATTAGAGTCTAAAAATTGGGGACCATACATTATAGCTCAATCTTTTATGGTTTATTCGATTATGTCAGTGATCACATTATTTGTATCAGGTTTTTTAATTGATAAATTTACTAGCAGAAAAATATTAATTTACATGAATTTACCACTTTTATTTGCGACAATAGTAATAATTTATTTCAACAATCCTCTTACAGCATTTGTTTTTTTGGGTTTAATCGGAATTTCCAATGGTTTCGCAAACGTATTGGGGTCTTCTACTTGGGCAGAGATATATGGTGTTAAATATATTGGCTCAATTAAAGCTTTGACAACAGCATTGATGGTATTCTCAACAGCTTTTGGAACAGCTTTTTTTGGAATATTGATTGACCGTGGTTTTTCTATTGAGAAAATTGCGGTAATATCAAGTGTTTATATATCAATATCTTTGATCATGCTTTTTATTATCAGGTCTAAACTTAATCCTGTTAAAGTATAAAAATACCTTGATTTTATTTATAAGCAGGTATAAATACCCCGCATGGCCAGAGTAACAGTTGAAGATTGTGTAGATAAGGTAGAAAGTCCTTACGAATTAGTTTTAGTTGCTAAAGAGAGAACAACACAATTAAACTCAGGTGTTGAACCAACAGTCAGTATTGATAACGACAAAAATACGGTAATTTCTTTAAGAGAAATTGCAAATGAGAATGTTAAAGTTTCAGATTTAATTGATAGTGGAGTATATAAACTTAGAAAGCATGTAGAACAAGTTGATGACTCATTAACAGAAGATGAGGAAGTAGGTGATGATTTTGAAAACTTGTATAAGGGTGAAATATCTAAGAGCGGGACACCAATATTACCATCTAAAAGAGCTAGAAAAATCCCAGAAAAAACACAAGCCTTTTCTAAAGAGGATATAGCTCAAAGTGCTCCAACACAACCTACTGAACAAGCTGAGCCCTCTGGAGAAACGGAAGATGCATCAGTTGAAGATTTAAAAGATCAAGAGATTAAAGAACCAAGCGAAGACGCAAATCAAGACTAATTGCAAAACTCTTTAATAATCTTTTTTCGATGTTCGTCCAAGTCTGGAATATCTCCTCTTTTTGTCTCATCTTTATAAGAGGACATTTTGATTGGGTTACCTGCCGTTTTAAAATCACCAACAACCTTGTGAAAAGTATCAACTATCATATTTCTTGATTTTATTTGCGGATTTTCTACAGCATCTTTAATATTAAAAATAGGACCACACGGAATTTTTTCATTCTCCATTTTTTTTATCCAATCCTTAGTATTTAAAGATTTGAGTTTTTCCTCCATAATTAATTTAAGATCATTCATATTTTCACAACGAGAAGAATTACTTTTAAATTTTTCATTCTTGGGTAAATCATTTAATTCAAGAACAATACATAATTTTTCAAAAAGTTTGTCATTTCCTGCAGCAATTATTATGTAGCTATCTTTTGTTTTAAAAGCCTCAAATGGTGCAATAGATGGGTGTCTTGACCCCATTGGTTTTGGTATTTCATTTTTTGATAAATAACGTGCAATAGCATTTTCTAAAATTGCAATTTGACAATCGAGCATTGAAACATCGATAAACATTCCCTTACCTGTTTTTTCTCTATCATAAAGAGCAGCATTGATTCCAATTGTTGTAAATAATGCAGCCGTAATATCACCAATAGACGTACCAACCCTCGTAGGTTCAGAATTAGGTTGTCCGGTAACACTCATTAAACCGCCCATTCCCTGAACAACCATATCGTATGCTGGTAATTCTTTTAATGGTCCAGTTTGACCAAAACCGGATGCAGAAGCATAAATTAATTTCGGAAATTTTTTACAAATATCTTTCCAACCAAAACCCCATTTATCTAATGTTCCTGGCTTAAAATTTTCAACAAGAATATCTGCTTTACTTAATATATTTAAAAATATTTTTTTATCATCTTCATCTTTTAAGTTTAAGGCAATACTTTCTTTTCCTCTGTTTAACGACATGAAATAGGCCGAATTATCTTTGACAAAAGGACCAAATTTTCGAGAGTCATCACCTATACCTGGTGCTTCTACTTTTATCACTCTTGCACCCATATCAGAGAGCATCATTGTGCAATAAGGCCCCACCAATACTCTTGTTAAATCAACGACTAGTAAGTTTTTTAAAGGTCCGTCCATAAATTAATATAGTTATATATGAGTAAATAGCGAACTTGACTCTTAATCATATCTTATCTTTAATACACTTTTTTTAATAACTAAAGAAGGGGAAAAAATGTTTAAAAAAATATCTTTATTTTTAACTTCATTAGTATTTGTCCTAACCACAGTTGGATCGGCTTATGCGGTTACTTTAAAAGCGAGTCACCAATGGCCAGGTACGCCTAGAGCTGATGGCTCTTATGATCCAAGACACGAAATGGTACAGATAATTGCTGATGAGATGAAAAAAGCAAATGTAGGAGTAGATATCAGAATTTATCCTGCAAAATCACTTTACAAACCAAAAGAACAGTGGAAACCGATGACAACTGGACAATTGGATATTTCTGCTTTTCCATTGGCATATGCATCTAAGTTTCATCCAGAATTTGATGCAACTTTAATGCCAGGAACAGTTAAAAATCACGATCATGCACTGAGATTTAATAAAGGTCCAATGATGACTGAGATTAAAAAAATTATTAATGACGCTGGTGTAGTTGTATTATCTGACGCTTGGTTAGGGGGAGGTTTTGCATCTAAAACAAAATGCATTAAAAATCCTAGTGATGCTAAGGGGCAAGTTATGAGGGCAGCTGGTAAAGCTTTTAACCAAATGTTAGAGGCAGCTGGTGCAGGTATACAAAGTATGCCATCATCTGAAATTTATACTGGTCTTCAAACTGGAGTACTTACTGGTGCAAATACTAGTTCAGGAAGTTTTGTAAGTTATAAGATTTATGAACAAGTAACTTGTGCAACTCCTCCAGGTAAGTTTGGTTTATGGTTTATGTACGAGCCAATTTTAATGTCAAAAATGAGTTTCGATAAATTAAACTCTAAACAACAAGATGCTTTAATGAAAGCTGGAAAAGTTGCTGAAAAATATATGACTGCTCAAGTCGAAAATTTAGATAAAAAATTTGAAGACGCTTATAAAGCAGCAGGTGTAAAATTAGTATATATGAATGCAAAAGATCATGCAGCTTGGGTTGAGATTGCTAAGAAATCTTCCCACAAAGCATTTGCTGAAAAAGTTCCAGGTGGCGATAAGCTAATGGAAATGGCTTTATCAGTTAAATAAAAAAATATATAAAGAAGAACCCCTATTTAATTTTAAATAGGGGTTTTTTTATGAAAAAAAAGTATTTAAAGTTTTGTAATCTTGTTGCACAGGCTTGCGGGGCTTTTGCTGTTTTAGCATTATTATTATCTATTTTAGTTATTGTAGAATTAGTATTCGAAAGATACTTTTTCCAAAGAGCAATTACATGGCAAACAGAGCTAGTTACAATGCTCTTAGTTGCATCAACATTTATTGGGAGCGCATATGTTCTAAGTGAAAAAGCACATGTTAGCATGGAATGGATATATGATTTTTTATCTAATAAAAATATTATTAGATTAAAAATTTTTACATCTTTTTTAAGTTTATTTTTCTTCTTAATACTATTTTATTTTGGTTTTTTAATGGTTGAGGAAGCGTTTACAAAAAATTACTCAACAGGAACAGTTTGGGATCCTCCGCTTTGGATACCGTATTCTTCTATGATGATAGGAGCTATTTTGATGATACTTCAGTACATAGCAGAAATTATAAAATTAGTTGACGACAAGGATTACAATTAATGGATCCATTGATAATAGCATTGATTGTTGCAGTTTTTACTTTGATTGTTCTTTTCTCAGGAATCCCAATAGCTTTTGGTTTGAGTTTTGTTTCTATAGCACTACTTGTTGCTTTTGAAGGTTTTCAAATGCTAGATGTTTTTGCTGAAACATTTTATGCAGGACTAAATTCTTTTGTTCTACTTTCAATTCCAATGTTTATTTTAATGGGAATGGCAGTAGCCAATTCACCAGCTGGTAAGGATTTATATATTGGTTTAGATAGATGGTTATGGAGAGTTCCAGGTGGATTAGTTATTTCTAATATAGGTGCATGCTCAATTTTTGCGGCCTTAAGTGGTTCAAGCCCAGCTACGTGTGCTGCAATTGGGACTATGGGCATACCTGAAATGAGAAAGAGAGGATATTCAGATCAAATCGCTACAGGAACCATTGCTGCTGGAGGAACTTTAGGAGTTTTAATTCCACCAAGTATAGTTTTAATTGTTTATGGTATTGCAACTGGTACTTCTATCGGAAGATTATTTTTATGTGGCTTAATACCTGGATTCATGCTTGCGGGAATGTTTGCAATATGGGCATTAATTCATAGTTACTTTATTGATAAAGATGCTGCGAAAGCTCTGAAGAACAGAAAAAGACCTACATTAAAAGAAAAACTTGAGGTTTTGCCAAGAATTTTTCCTTTCTTAGCAATCATTGCTGGAGTTCTATATGTTTTATACGGAGGGGTTGCAACTCCATCTGAAGCCTCAGGTGTTGGAGCATTTTTAGTTTTTGTAATGATTGCAGTTGTTTATAAAATTTATCAACCAAAAAAAATATGGAACATAGTTAAAGTTTCAATGAAAGAAAGTGTAATGATAATGTTCATCATTGCAGCATCATACCTTTTTGCATTTACTCTTTCACAACTTTATGTAACACAATCTTTAGCTCAGAGCATGGTAGAGCTCAGCTCAAACAAATGGGTTATATTTATTTTAATAAATATATTTCTATTAATCGCTGGTTTCTTTTTACCCCCAGTTGCAGTAATTGTCATGACTTCAGCAATTTTATTACCAGTTATTACAACTCTCGGTTTCGATCCTTATTGGTTCGCCATTGTATTTACAATTAATATGGAGATTGGATTGATTACTCCGCCAGTAGGTCTAAATCTTTATATAATTAAAGGTATAACACCCGATGTTAGTTTAAAGGAAATTCTAAAAGGATCGGTGCCCTTCATGATAATAATGGCGCTAGCAATTTTAATACTATGCATTTTTCCAGAAATTGTTACATGGTTACCTGATAAAGTAATGGGTAAAGCTCTTGGATATTAAAGAAAAAATAAATAGAAAAATTTCAGTTGCTCCTATGATGGATTGTACTGACCGTCACGATAGATATTTCTTAAGACTTATAAGTAAAAATGTAATGCTTTATACAGAAATGGTTGTTACTAAAGCAGTATTACGTGGTGATAAACATAAATTACTTATGTTTAATGACTTGGAAAAACCATTAGCTTTACAAGTTGGTGGTTCTGATAAAAAAGAACTAGCAGAAGTTGCCAAAATTGCTGAGGATTATGGTTATGATGAGATTAATATAAATTTAGGTTGTCCTAGTAAAAAGGTTCAAAAAAACTCTTTTGGTGCTTGTTTAATGAAAGAACCAGACCTTGTATCCGAATGTTTGGCTGAGATGAAAAATTCCTGCAATATTCCAGTTACTGCCAAAACTAGAATAGGGTTTGATGATACAGAGGAATTTGATTATTTAAATATGTTTGTAAATAAAATGAAACAAACTGGGTGCAAAACTATAATTTTACATGCTCGAAAAGCAATACTAAAAGGTCTAACTCCAAAGCAAAATTTAAATATTCCAAAATTAAACTATGGAATGGTTTATGAAATTAAGAAATCAAATCCAGATTTAGAAATTATAATTAATGGAGGAATTACCACTATAGATCAAATCAAAAACCATTTAAATTATTGTGATGGTGTAATGATTGGTAGAGCGATTTACCAAAATCCATATTTTTTAAAAGATATTGAGAGAGAAATATTCAATAATTCAAACGTATCATCGAGAGAAGATGTTGTTAAACATATTTTAGAATATCTTGAAAAAGAAATTAAAACTGGAACCAAAGTAAATCAAGTAATGAGACATACTGTTGGACTTTATTATGGTCAACCAGGTTCGAAAGAATGGAAAAAATATTTGAGCGACAATATGATGGCAAGAGATTCTGATTTTCAAAAAGCAAAACATATTATGGATATTGCTCAAAATAATGAAAAAGCAAATCAATTAACTGCCTGATGGAAAATATAGATTCAGGGATCATATTAAATCTTTTAACAGTATTAGCTATTGCCGCAGCGGTTGCCGGTTTTATGGCAGGATTACTTGGAGTAGGGGGAGGTATAATAATGGTTCCTGCTCTCTATTACGCATTCAGTGTTCTTGACTTTGACATTGTTACAAGAATGCATTTGTCTGTTGGAACTTCTCTTGCAATTATTATTCCAACATCAATAATTTCAACAAAAACACATATGGAGTATGATGCTGTAGATTTTAAAATGGTTAAAACTTTCGGTATTTTAATTGTACTAGGGGTTTTGGTCGGAACATTTTTGGCAGTAAATTTAAAAACTTCAGCATTAGTTTTATTCTTTGCGATCTTTTCATGTTTTGTAGGATTATTTTTTATTTTTCTAAGAGAAAAGCTTGTTGAAAGTCCAAAAAAAATATCAAATACAATTAAAAATATTTCAGGTTTATTAATTGGTTTTATTTCAGTGCCTTTAGGAATTGGTGGCGGTTCATTAATGGTACCATTCATGAGAACCTTTGGATATGATATTAGAAAATCTATTGGCACTGCAGCAGCAGTTGGATTTTTAATAGCAGTTACAGGCACCACCACAATGATAATAGGTGGAAATATTATTGATAATGTTAATACACCATATAGCGTTGGTTATATAAATCTTTTAGGGTTTGCTGTATTCGTGCCAGTAACAATGGTTATGGCAAGAATAGGCGCAAAGGTTGTGTATAAAATTGACAAAAAATTATTAAGTAGAATATTTGGCTGTTTTTTATTAATTGTATCTGCTAGATCGTTCTTTGAATACTTTAGTATAACTTAATAAAAAGGTTTTTCTGTCACTAACATATTTAATCAATGAATATTGGTACTTCTTACTACTAATAATATTTGCAGCAGTTGCTGTTGGTTTTTTTGCAGGTTTATTTGGTATCGGTGGTGGTTTAATTTCTGTTCCTTGCCTCTTTTTTATATTTGAAACATTAAATTTCGATAAAAATTATTTGATGCATTTAACTGTGGGAACAGCATTTACTATTACTATTTTTACATCAACAGTTTCTGTCATAACCCACCACAAAAACAAACTAGTAGATTTAAGCGTGGTTAAGACTTTTGGTATATTTGTGGTTATTGGAGTGCTGATAGGCACTTTTTTTGCATCTATCATGAAAACCAAGATGTTAGTTCTGTTCTTTTCTATAGTTGTATATGTTTTTGGGGCTTATTTAATGTTAGCACAGGAAAAAATTAAAAAAATTAAATCTAATCCATCACTTTCTCCACGTATTATTTTTGGAATTTTGTCTGGATTTATTTCAGCACCAATGGGTATTACTGGCGCAATGATGAATGTACCAATATTAAGATATTTGGGATATCCGATTAGCAAATGTATCGGAAGCGCTGCTGCTATTGGTTTTTTTATATCATTTACTGGATCTATAGGCTTTTTAATTTCCGGATTTTATTTTGATGTAAATTTACCTTTTAGCATTGGTTTTATTAACATTCCTGCTTTTATTCTCTTTGTACCGATTACAAGTTTTATGGCAAGAGTAGGAGCGAATACAGTTTATAAAATGGATAAATTAAAAGCTCAAAGATTGTTTGGAGTTTTTTTATATACTGTAGGTACAATATTTACTTATAGATATTTTAATATTTAATTAAATTTTTTGATCGTATTCACCAACCTTACCAGTTTGATGTAAAAGATTATCAATAAAATTAAAAATTTCTTTTTTAATTTTATCTGAGGTCGGACTTTCAGTAACTATAACTAGTGAAGGTTTATTTGATGAAGCTCTAATTAATCCCCAAGACCCATCTTTAAGAGTAAATCTTACACCGTTTACTGTCAAAATATCTATTATCTCTTGGCCTTCAATTTTTATATTTTTATTTTTTAAATCTTTAATTTTAAAAGTTATGTCATCTATGACATCATATTTTTCATTATCTTTACAAAAAGGGCCCATAGTAGGACTTTGATATGTTTTTGGTAGAGCATTGATTAAAACATCTAAATATTCATTTTGATTGTCTAATAATTTACATACTTGAATTGCAGAATTAATACCATCATCATATCCGTATCCTAGTGGTTTATTAAAAAAGAAATGACCACTTTTTTCAAACCCTGCTATTGCATTATCTTCATTTACCTTTCTTTTAATATATGAATGGCCCGTCTTCCAATAAATAGTTTCACAGTTATTTTTTTTTAAAATTTCATCTTTCATAAATAATCCTGTTGATTTAACATCTACAACAAACTTTGAATTTTTATGAGCATTAGAAATATCTCTTGCAATTAATAGACCAATTTTATCTGCAAATATTTCATTTCCCTTATTATCTATTACACCAACTCTATCACCGTCCCCATCAAACCCAAAACCAACATCTGCTTTATTTTCTTTAACACATTTAGCGATTTCATGAAGCATCGCCATATCTTCTGGATTAGGGTTATACCTTGGAAAAGTATAATCTAAATTGCAATCTAATTCTATTACATCACAACCTATACCTCTTAAAATATCTGGGGCAAAAATACCAGCAGTGCCGTTTCCACAAGCTGCCACTACCTTTAGTTTTTTCTTAATTTTATTTTGTGATAGTTCATGAATGTAAGTTTTATTAAAATCTTTCACCTCTTCATATTTTCCAGATCCTTTTGAAAATTTTTCATTCAATACTATATCTTTTAGATCTGACATTTCATCCTTGCAATGAGTTAAGCCTTTTTCAATACCCATTTTTATTCCTGTCCATCCGTTTTCATTATGACTTGCAGTTATCATTGCTACTGCATCAGAATTTAATTTAAATTGAGAAAAATATACTGTAGGTGAGAGGCACAAACCTATATCTTTAACGTTGCAACCTGTTGATAATAGCCCTTTAACAAAATTTTTTTTTACATTTTCACTATATGATCTATAATCATGTCCAACTATCACTGTTGGATTTTTTATTTTAGAAATAACTTGAGTCCCAAATCCCTTTCCAACTGAATCGATTCCCTCCTCATTAATGCTTTCTGGAAATAACCACCTTGCGTCATATTCTCTAAAGCCTAAGGGATCTATTTTTTTAAGATTAGACATGTTGATATTTGTATATTTTTTTTAATTTTTTATTGCTAAATTTTTTATTATGTTCTATAAATGTTCTGTTGATTTTTAATTCATATAGTGTATTAAAGATATCTTCATACAACATATAGTTGTTTAACAAATTTTAAGGGATTTATGAACAAATTAGTATCTCAGGCAATAAAGAAAGCTGTCTCAGAATATAGCAATAACAACCAGGAGTTGATTAATAAGGATAAAAGACCAGATTTATTCTCCTTAAATAATAATACTGAACTATTTCAAAACTCTAGAGGCATAACTATCAAAATAGACAGATCAAGAGATAGTAATTTAACAGATTTTGGTAAAGCAACTTTAAGCGATAGATATTTGGGTGAAAATGAGTCATTCCAAGATCTCTTTGCAAGGGTTGCTAGTCATTATGCAGATGACAATTTACATGCACAAAGACTTTACAATTACATAAGTCAACTTTGGTTCATGCCAGCAACACCAGTTTTATCTAATGGTGGAACAACAAGGGGTCTTCCTATTTCGTGTTTTCTCAACGAGGCAGGAGATAGCCTAAACGGAATTTTAGATTTATGGAGTGAAAATGTTTGGCTAGCAGCTAGAGGAGGAGGAATTGGAAGTTACTGGGGAAACCTTAGATCTATTGGTGAAAAAATTGGAAGAGTAGGTAAGACTTCTGGAATAATTCCATTTATTAAAGTTATGGACTCTTTGACAATGGCAATAAGTCAGGGTTCTTTGAGAAGAGGATCAGCAGCATGTTATCTACCAATTGATCATCCAGAAATTGAAGAGTTTATTGAAATGAGAAGACCTACAGGTGGTGACCCAAACAGAAAAGCTTTAAACTTACATCATGGAGTTTTGGTATCAGATGCGTTTATGCGAGCAGTAGAGATGGATGAACAGTGGGCGTTAAAAAGTCCAAAAGATGGAGCTGTTCAAGCAACTGTATCAGCAAGAAATTTATGGATTAGACTTCTAACAGCTAGAATCGAAACTGGTGAACCATATATAATTTATATAGATACAGTTAATAGAATGATCCCACAACATCATAAGCTCGCAGGTTTAACTGTTAAGACATCAAATCTTTGCAGCGAAATTACTTTACCGACGGGTGTTGACAAAGAGGGTAGAGATAGAACCGCAGTATGTTGTTTGTCCTCTTTAAATGTAGAAAAATATGACGAATGGAAAGATGATGAAAATTTTATTGGTGATGTAATGAGATTTTTAGACAATGTTCTTACTGATTTTATTGAAAATGCACCAGAACAATTTAGTGATGCAACTTACTCTGCGTTAAAAGAAAGAAGTGTTGGATTAGGTGTAATGGGACTCCATTCATTTTTTCAAAAGAAAATGATTCCGTTAGAATCTGTTATGAGTAAAGCTTGGAATAAAAAGATTTTTGAACACATTCATAAACATGTTGATAAAGCATCAAAAGATTTAGCTGAAGAAAGAGGACCTTGTCCTGATGCAGCTGAGTATGGAATTAATGAAAGATTTTCAAATAAAACTGCTATTGCTCCAACAGCATCTATTTCTATTATTTGTGGCGGAACATCACCAGGTGTTGAACCTATAGCTGCTAATAGTTACACGCATAAAACCTTATCTGGATCATTTAATGTAAAGAATAGACATTTAAAGCAAATCCTTGCTAAATACGATAAAGATAATGATGAAGTTTGGTCAAGCATTACAACTAATCAAGGATCTGTTTCACATTTAGATTTCTTAAATCAAAATGAAAAAGATGTATTTAAAACAGCTTTTGAGCTAGATCAAAAATGGATAATAGAATTGAGCGCTGATAGAACACCTCATATATCTCAAGCTCAATCAATAAACATATTTTTACCTGCAGATGTGCATAAAAAAGAGCTACATCAAATTCACTTTCAAGCTTGGAAAAAAGGATTGAAAAGCTTGTATTATTGCAGGTCAAAATCAATTCAACGTGCTGAAAATGTTAATGATGCAAAATCAACAGATATTACAGCTAACGTTTACAAATCTAACAAACAACAAGACAGTCAACCAGAATATGAGGAGTGTTTATCATGTCAGTAATAAAACAAGAAAAAAAAGAAATTATTCAACCAAAAAAAATGGGTCTATTAGTAGAAAACCCAGTTTATAAACCGTTCAGATATCCGTGGTGTTACGATGCATGGTTAACACAACAAAGAATTCACTGGCTTCCAGAAGAGGTGCCTTTAGGAGATGATGTAAGGGATTGGCAAAAAAACTTATCCCAAGCAGAAAAAAATTTATTAACGCAGATTTTTAGATTTTTTACTCAAGCGGATGTTGAAGTAAATAACTGTTATTTAAGACACTACACAACAGTTTTTAAACCTACAGAAGTATTAATGATGATGACTGCTTTTGCAGCAATGGAAACAGTTCATATAGCAGCGTACTCTCATTTATTAGATACGATCGGTATGCCAGAGTCTGAATATTCTGCATTCATGAAATACAAAGAAATGAAAGACAAGTACGATTATATGCAAAATTTTAATGTAAACTCAAAAGAAGACATTGCAAAAACTGTTGCAGTATTTAGTGCTTTTACAGAAGGACTTCAGCTTTTCGCAAGTTTTGCAATTCTCTTAAACTTCCCAAGATTTAATAAAATGAAAGGTATGGGTCAAATCGTAACTTGGTCAGTTAGAGATGAAACACTTCATTGCAATTCAATGATAAGAATATTTAAAGAGTTCATAAAAGAAAATCCAGAAGTTTGGACGCCACAACTTAAAAAAGAACTTTATGAAGCGTGCAGAACAATTATTGAGCATGAAGATGCTTTTATTGATCTAGCTTTTGAAATGGGTCCAATGCAAGGATTAACCGCACAGGAAGTAAAAGACTATATTAGGTTTATTGGTAATAGAAGATTATCTCAATTAGGATTAGAACCAATTTACAAAGTTGATAAAAATCCTCTTACTTGGTTAGATACCATGTTGAATGCTGTTGAGCACATGAACTTTTTCGAAGGAAGAGCAACAGAATATTCAAAAGCATCAACTAGAGGAAACTGGACTGAAGCGTTTAGTTAATTATCTCTGATTTAATTGAACAACTTTTCTGTGTTGGTTGCCTTTATAACTAGCTAAAGGTCTGATTAGTTTATTCGCAGCGTGTTGTTCCATTATGTGTGCTGACCAACCTGTAATTCTAGATATTACAAATATTGGCGTAAAGAAATCTGTATCAAATCCCATTAAGTGATAAGTAGGCCCAGTTGGGTAATCAACGTTTGGATGTATGTTTTTTCTATCAATCATTACTTTTTCAACAATGTCGTAAATTTTTTCAAACTTTTTATCTTTTTTAATTTTAGCAACCTTTGAAAAATATTTTCTCATTGTTGGAACTCTTGAGTCGCCAGACTTATAAACTCTATGACCAAAACCCATAACAACTTCTTTTTTATCTAAAGTATTATTAATCCATTTAAGGGCATTTTCAGGTTTCTTAATTTTATTCATCATGTGCATTACTTCTTCGTTTGCACCTCCATGAAGGGGTCCTTTTAAACTGGCAATAGCTCCGGTTATTGCTCCATGAATATCAGATAAACTACTTGTAATAGTTCTTGCTGTGAATGTTGATACATTAAAACTATGTTCAGCGTATAAAATTAGAGAAACATCAAAAGCTTTGACAATTTCCTTTTGTGGCACTTTACCAAAACACATGTAGAAAAAATTTTCAGCAATATTTAAATCTTTTTTAGGTTTAATAATTGTTTTTCCTTTTCTCAATCTATAAAAGGCAGCTAAAGCAGTAGGTGTTTTAGCCAAAATTCTAATTGCTTTTCGCATGTTTGCTTCTGGTGAAGAGTCTGTCGTTTCCTTATCCTCTAAGCCCATTACACTAACAGCTGTTCTTGCTACATCCATTGGATGAGCTTTTTTAGGCATCTTTTTTAAAATTGAATAAAGGTCTTTAGATAATTCTCTATTATTTTTTTCTTCTTTCTCAAATTTTCTTAGCTGAATAGTATTTGGAAGAT
Source organism: uncultured Pelagibacteraceae bacterium (assembly GCA_902580275.1). Taxonomy (GTDB): domain Bacteria; phylum Pseudomonadota; class Alphaproteobacteria; order Pelagibacterales; family Pelagibacteraceae; genus Pelagibacter. The sequence continues at coordinate 67,973 of CACHJZ010000002.1, forward strand.
CTTTATTTAAAATTAAGTAGGCAACTTCTTCAAATCTGCAATATTCACATAGGTCTTGAGCCGCATAACCTCTGTAAGTAAGAGAATTGATCTCTGGCATAACTTTTGAAACTTCTGTCTCATCAACAACTATTCCAAGTAAACCTTTTTTTATATCTTCACTCATTACTCATGACCCTTTGTATTAAAATTATAAATTTTCTCGTCTAAACTATTATATTTTTCATAATCGACAAGCTCATATAATCTTTTTCTAGTCTGCATTTTATCAATAATATTATTCTGATGTCCATTTACATAAATGTCCCTCAATCCATCCTCAACATTTTTCATGGCCAATCTTTGTGTTGTTACAGGATAAATTACTATATTGTATCCTAAATTTTCCAATTCTTTGTAGTTTAATAATTTTGTTTTTCCAAACTCTGTCATATTAGCTAATAAGTAGCACGACAGTTCTTTTCTTACTTTTTCAAAATCTTTTTCATCTGTTAAGGCTTCTGGAAAAATAATTTCTGCTCCTGCATCAATATATGCTTTACATCTATCAATCATCTTATCAAGTCCTTCAACACTTTTAGCGTCTGACCTTGCTATAATTTTAAAATTTTCATCTTTTCTTGCAGATACACAATCTTTTATTTTTTTTATCATTTCATCTTTTGATATGAGCTCTTTATTATCTAAGTGGCCACATCTTTTTCTTTCAATTTGATCTTCTAAATGCACAGCCGTTAGACCAAACTCTTCAAAAGTTTCTATTGTTTCTTTACAAGATTTAAAACCAGTATCAATGTCAACAATTGTTGGAAGATCTGTTACTCTAGATATGAGATATGATCTAGTACTTACATCCTCAATAGTAGTCAATCCTATATCAGGGAATCCAAGATCATTTGCCATAACACCTCCAGAAACATAAACAGCGTCATATCCTATTTCTTGAATTAATTTTGCTGTTAAAGGATTATAAGCACCTGGCGCTCTAATAATTTTTTTAGATTTTAATTTATTTACAAAATCTATTCTTTTTTGACTAGGATCTTTTTCAACAAAATGCATTAAAATATAGCTTTTTTTAAATTTCTTTTTAATTTACTTTTTTTAACCACTAAATTCAATTTCCCAAGTTGACCTGATTTTAGTTTTTTTAGTTTTTGAACAACTTTAATAAATCTATCACTTTCTTTTTTTTCTAGGATACCTTTAGTTAAAGTTAAAAATTTGTTTATATAATTGTCTCTTTTAAATGGTCTTGCTCCATATGGATGTGCATCAGCCCTTTCAAGTGAGTCGGTGATTTTTTTACCATTATTTAATGTTACTACAACTTTTGCTCCAAAAGATTTTCTTTTGGGGTTTGGATCATGATATTTTCTTGTCCATTTTTTATCTTCATGTGTCTTAATAGATTGCCAAATTTTTATTGTTGATTTCTTAGTTGCTCTCGCTCTCGTATATGATTTTATATGGTGCCAATCTCCATCTTCCAATGCAACTGCAAAAATATACATAATTGAGTGATCTAAGGTTTCTCTGCTTGCATTTGGATCCATTTTTTGTGGGTCGTTAGCGCCGGTTCCTATTACATAGTGAGTATGGTGGCTCGTAAAAATATCAATTTTTTTTATCTGATTTAAATTTCTAATTCTCTTTCTTAATTTTTTTGCTAAATCAATCAAGGCTTGAGATTGATATTCAGCTGAATATTCCTTCGTGTATGTTTCTAGAATTGCTTTTTTTGTTTCACCTCTATTTGGCAATGGAACTTTGTATAAAGCTTTTTTACCATCTAAAATTCTTGCAATAACACTATCTTCGCCTTCATAAATTGGACTAGGAGCGCCTTCTCCTCGCATAACTCTATCTACTGCTTCTATAGCCAGTTTGCCTGCATGCGCAGGAGCAAACGCTTTCCAACTTGATATTTCACCTTTTCTTGATTGTCTTGTAGAAATAGTTGTATGTAAAGCCTGTTGTATTGCTTGATAAATTGTTTCTGTATTTAATTTAAGCATTGAACCAATCCCCGCAGCAACACTCGGTCCTAAATGAGCAATGTGGTCAACCTTATGCTTGTGTAAACATATACCTTTCACAAGATTTACTTGGACTTCGTATGCTGTAATAATTCCTCTTAGGAGATCTACACCACTTCTTTTTTTTTGTTGGGCAACGCTTAAAAGTGGAGGAATATTATCACCTGGATGACTGTAATCTGCAGCTAAAAAAGTATCGTGAAAATCCAATTCTCTTACCGCTGTACCATTTGACCACGCAACCCATTCACAATCGTATTTTAGATTTGAATTAACACCAAATAACATTGCTCCATTTTTTCTTGGGTGTTTAAATGCCATTTCTCTTGATGAGATTACAGGTTTTCTATTTAGAGATGCGATAGCTACAGATGCATTGTCTATAATTCTATTAATAACCATCTCAACAGACTCTTTATTTAATTTAGCATTATCACTTGCTATCTCTGCAATTTTCCATGCCAATTGTTTTTTTTTGGGACAATCTCTTTTTGATGGATAAACTTTTACTTTGTGTATAATCAAATTATCTCCTTAAATTCTCATACAGTAATAATGACTTATTAATCAATTACAATCAAAATGGCGGTTATTAAAAGTAAAAATGCTAAAAAAAACTCTATTATTACTTTTATTTTATTATTCTTTACTAAATTTTTAATACCTGATCCAAAAGCAGCCCAAGGAGAAATTGAGATTGGACAAATTATAAGAGCAATACACGAGATAAATAATATAGATATGATTAAATTACCATCTTTTGGTAAAAAACCGGAAGCGGCCATACTTGAAATAGTCCATGCTTTTGGATTTACTATTTGAAATAATGCTGCCTCATAGAATTTCAGTGGCCTTGAATCATCATCTTTAATTTTACTAAATGAACCAATTATTTTATAACCAAGATAAATTAAGTAGATTGCACATAGTATTTTCAATATATTTTGTAATTCTGGGAATATTTGAAAAATTTTTCCTAATCCAAGACAAACCAAAATCAATTGAGTTACATGACCAATAGTTATACCTGTCATGTGGGGAATACTTTTTAAAAAACCGAATTTTAATCCTGAAGCAAGAACCATGGCATTATTTGGTCCTGGAGTTACATACATAACAAAATAAAAACTTATTAGTGCGAAGATTAAATTAGTATCAAACATCTAAATATTTGGAGACAATTTTTTCTACATTTACAAAATCTGATATGAGATGATTATGATAAATTTGTTCTATTTTTTTATCGGTATAACCATCCTCTAAAAGGATCATTGGAATATTAGCAGCCCTTGCAGCATCAGCATCGTTTTCACTATCACCGAACATTAAACATTTATCTAATTTTCCATCAATTATTTCAATTATACTAGTTAAATGTCTTGGATCAGGTTTGCAGTAATCAAATGTATTTCCTCCTGCAACATATTCAAAATAATGATATATGTTAATTTTTTTTAACAAGTCAATTGCAAGATGCTCCTGCTTATTTGTGCATACAGCCATTGAGATATCTTTCGATTTTGCCCAATCTAAAAATTCTTGAACTCCTTTAATTAACTTACTTTCAATAACTAAATTTTTACCATAAAAATCAATAAATTCTTTTACCATTTCATTTTTAATTTTTTCGTCTGTTATTTTAGAAAATTCTTTTTTTGCAGCACCCCAAATTGATCTACCAATTAAAACAGCAGCTCCTTTACCTACCAAGTTCCTAATTTCATCTACACTTTTTGTGCTATAACCAAATTTTTTCATTACATGATTGTGTGCAGCCATTAAATCAGGAGCTGTGTCAACTAATGTGCCATCTAGATCAAATAGAATTGTATATTTTTGACTCATTTTAAAAGTATTATTAAGAAATAATTTGTGAATTAAAGATCATACATACTTAATTATAAGAAAAAACTAAATGAGACAAACAAATTTAAACATAAAATTGAGAGAAAAATTTATTAAACAAGGAGTTAAAATGATTGCTCCTGAAACTGTATTTTTTTCAAAAGATACTAAAATTGGTAAAAATGTAATTATAGAACCTTACGTAGTGTTTGGAAAAAAAGTAAAAATCAAAAATAATGTTAAAATTTTAGGCTTTTCTCATGTTGAGGGAGTCGTTATAGAGCAAAATTGTGTAATAGGACCCTTTGCCAGATTAAGACCTGGAACAAAATTAGAAAAAAATTCTAAAGTTGGAAATTTTGTTGAGATTAAAAAAAGTACGCTTAAAAAAAATTCAAAAGTAAATCATCTTTCTTATATTGGCGACAGTCTAATTGGCCAATCAACAAACATTGGTGCTGGAACTATTACTTGCAATTATGATGGGGTGAGTAAAAACAAAACAATCGTTGAAGATAATGTTTTTATCGGATCTAATTCATCTTTAGTAGCACCATTAAAAATTAGAAGAAATGCAGTCATTGGAGCAGGATCTGTTATTACCAAAAATGTAAATAAAAATAGTTTAGCTTTGACAAGACCAAATCAAGTTGAGAAAAAAAATTATAAAAGAAAAAAAAAATAATGTGTGGAATTATTGGAATTACTAGCAATAAACCTGTCTCTTCATCGATATTAAATTCACTCAAAAAACTTGAGTATAGAGGGTATGACTCTGCAGGTATAGCAACAATAAATGATGGTTTAATAAATGAAGTTAAATGCCAGGGGAGAGTTGACGTATTAGAAAAAAATATTTCACAAATTAATCTTTTAGGAAATGTTGGAATTGGACATGTCAGATGGGCAACGCATGGCATACCCAGTACAATTAATGCCCATCCTCATTCAACTGAAAGTATTTCAGTTGTTCATAATGGAATAATTGAAAATTCGGCTGATCTAAAAAAAGAATTAATTAATAAAGGACATAAATTTAAATCACAAACTGATACCGAAGTTATTGTTCATCTTTTAGTTGAATATTTAAAAAATAATAAACTCAATGAAGCTATTATTAAAACTTTAAATGATTTAGATGGAAGTTTTGCTTTGGGTATAATTTTTAAAGATATGCCTGATCTTATTATTGGCGCGAGGAGAGGTTCACCATTAGCTGTAGGATACGGTCCAAATGAAAATTATCTAGGCTCAGATTCATATGCTTTAAAATCAATGACAAATAAGATTACTTATTTAAATGATGGTGAGTTCTGCATAATCAAAAAAAAAGATATTGATTTTTTCGACTCCAAAGGAAAAAAAGTAAATAAAAAAATTTTACATTTATCATCGAGTGATCAAAATTATGAAAAAGGTGAATATAAACACTTTATGGCAAAAGAGATAGATGAACAACCAATTACAATTAAAAACTGCGTAAATGAATATATTGATAAAATTAATAATGAAATAAATCTTCACAATTTTCCATGGAAAAAAGATGAAATTAAATCAATCAAACTAATTGGATGCGGAACTGCGTTTCATTCTTGTTTAGTAGGTAAATATTGGTTTGAACAATTAACCAATTTAGATGTACAAGTAGATATTGCTTCTGAATTTAGGTACAGAAAAAACAAGTTCAACGAAGATTGCCTATATATTTTTATTTCTCAATCCGGAGAAACTGCAGATACTTATGCTGCTTTAGATTTATGTAATAAAAATAACATGAAAACATGCAGTATTGTAAATGTAGTAGAAAGCTCGATCGCAAGAGATTCTAAATTTGTATTACCAATTCATTGTGGTCCAGAAATTGGTGTTGCGTCCACAAAAGCATTTTTAGGACAAATGTTAGTTATTTATTTATTATGTGTAAAAATTTCTTTTTTCAAAGGCGATATTAATAAACACAAATATATTGAAAAAATTAAAAATCTTAAATTACTTTCTGAATTAGTTAACAAAACTATTTCTGCAGAAAATAAAATTCAATTAATTTGTAATACTTTTGCTAATGCAAAAGGATCAATGTTTTTAGGTAGAGGTTACTCATATCCTATTGCACTTGAAGGAGCTCTAAAATTGAAAGAATTAGCATATATACATGCCGAGGGATACCCAGCAGGTGAAATGAAACATGGTCCATTAGCCTTAATTGAAGATGGCATGCCAGTTGTGGTGATTGCTCCAAAAGACGAGCATTACAAAAAAACTATTTCAAATATGCAAGAGGTTATAGCAAGAGGTGCTAAAGTATTATTGATAACTAATAAAGAGGATAGCCAAGTAGTATCAGAAAATATTTGGCAAAAAATCGAAATTGAAAATATAGAAAATGATTTGTATCCTTTTTTAGTGACTATACCTTTGCAAAAGTTAGCATATTACACAGCTCTTAAAAAAGGCTATGATATAGATAAACCAAGAAATCTAGCTAAATCAGTTACAGTTGAATAATTAATAAACTCTGCTACAACACCTTTAGGTTGAATATGAAAAAATGGACTACAAATAGCTGGAGAAAATTTCCTGTAAAACACATCCCAAAATACGAGGATGACAAGGAATTAAATTTAGTTTTAAATAAACTAAAGTCTTTTCCACCTTTAGTATTTGCAGGAGAAACAACACACCTGAAGAAACAGCTTGCTGAAGTTGTAGATGGAAAAGCTTTTTTACTTCAAGGTGGAGATTGCGCAGAAAGTTTTGCTGAGTTTAATCCAGATAACATAAGAGACTATTTTAAAGTCTTTTTACAAATGTCTCTTGTCTTAACATACTCAGCATCTTTACCAGTTGTAAAATTAGGAAGAATTGCAGGCCAATTCTCAAAACCAAGAAGTGCGCCAACAGAAAAACAAGGTGATAAAGAATTACCAAGCTATCTTGGAGACAATATAAACGCTATAGAATTTACTGAAAAAGCAAGAAGACCTGATCCAAAAAGATTGTTCAAAGCATATTCACAGTCAGCATCAACACTAAACTTAATTAGAGCTTTCTGTCATGGTGGTTTTGCTGATTTAAAAAAAGTTCATTTATGGAATCTAGGTTATATCAAAAAAAGTCCTCAAGCTAAAAAATTTAAAGAGCTAGAAGATAAAATAGCAGATGCTTTAGCATTCATGGATGCTTGTGGAATAAATGCTGAATTTAATAGAAGATTAAAAACCGTAAACTTTTGGACTTCACATGAAGCTTTATTGCTACCATTTGAAGAAGCCATGACTAGAATAGACTCAACATCAGGGCAGTACCATGATACTTCTGCTCACTTTGTATGGATTGGAGATAGAACAAGACAAATCGATGGTGGCCATGTCGAATTTTGTAGAGGTATTGAAAATCCAATAGGAATTAAATGTGGTCCTACTTCAAAAGCAGATGAAATAGCAAAAATTTGTGAACTTATTAATCCAGATAACGAAAAAGGTAAAATTACTCTAATATCTAGATTTGGACATGACAAAGTAGAGAAGTTTCTACCTAAACTTATAAGAGGAATTAAAAAAGAAGGTTTAAATGTAATTTGGTCTTGTGATCCTATGCATGGTAATACATTAGTCTCTTCTACTGGTTTTAAAACTAGACCATTCAACAATGTTTTAAATGAAGTTAAAAATGTATTCCAAGTACATCAAAGTGAGGGATCATATGCAGGAGGTCTTCATATAGAAATGACAGGGCAGAATGTGACAGAATGTACAGGTGGTGCAAAAAATATATCAGATCAAGACTTATCAAGCAGATACCACACACACTGTGACCCAAGATTAAATGCAGATCAATCTATTGAACTGGCATTTTTAATTTCTGATGAAATTAAGAAAAACTCTAATTACGCTAAAAATATTATTAAAGCAGCTTCTTAATAGCTTATTTAAACAAATGAGCCTATTAAGTATAACTATTTATCTATACAATATAAAACTAAAGTGACTATATCTTAAATATGAATAAAAAAATTAAAATTGCACTAGCTCAATTAAATCCATTGGTTGGAGATGTTTCGGGAAATGTTGATAAATTATTAAAAATCAGATCTGAATTAAAGAATGATGTTGATTTATTGGTAGCCCCAGAGCTTTATATTTCTGGATATCCAATAGATGATTTAGTTTTGAGAGAGGATTTTTTAAATTTAGTAGAAGTTGAGATAAAAAGACTTGTCGAAAATACAAAAGATGGAAAATCAGCAATAATATTTGGCGCACCTAGAAGAGATAAGACATTAATTAAAAATTCAGTATATGTAGTCGAAAATGGTAAAATAGGGGCCATTAAAGATAAATATGAGCTTCCTAATACTGGAGTTTTTGATGAACAAAGAATATTTTCCGAGGGTGAATTAGAAGATTGTGTAAAAATAAAAGATATTAATTTTGGATTACCTATTTGCGAAGATATTTGGGAAAAAACAGTTTTAGATAATTTATCTAAATCCGGAGCAGAGATAATTATTGCAATAAATGCATCACCTTTTACGATTTCAAAAAGTTCTGAGAGAAGTCATATAGCTTTATCAAGAGTTAAAGAGACTAAGCTTCCACTCATATATTTAAACAGGACAGGGGGGCAAGATGAACTGATATTTGATGGCACATCTTTTGCCTTGAATCACGATGGAAATAAATTTTTTTGTTCCGCAGAATTTAAAGAAGAGATTTCAATTTTAGATTTTGAGAGAAAAAATGGCAAATGGATAGGAAATGGAAATATAACTAAAAGTTCATCAGAAATTGAGAGACTATATAAAGCATTGGTTCTTGGACTAAGGGATTATGTCAATAATAATAAATTTCCTGGAGTTGTCCTAGGTTTATCAGGTGGAATTGACTCCGCTCTTGTTGCAGCAATTGCAACAGATGCATTTGGACCAAGCTTGGTTCAATCAATTATGCTTCCTAGTAACTTTACAGGGCAAGATAGTTTAAATGACGCTAAAGATACCGCAAATCTTTTAAAAATTAATTTTTCAAATTTAGAAATTAACGAAGCTATGAAAATAGTTGATAAAACTTTAGGGAAATTTAATGGAAAAAGTTTTTCACCAGGCATTACAGAAGAAAATATTCAGTCAAGACTAAGAGGTTTGTTACTTATGGCATTATCAAACCGTTATGGTTATATGGTATTAGCAACTGGTAATAAATCAGAATATGCCGTTGGATATTCAACTTTATATGGTGATATGTGTGGTGGTTTTGCACCAATTAAAGATGTATGGAAAACAGATGTTTTTAAATTATGCAGATGGAGAAATGAAAATTTTTCTGAATTATTTAAAGGACCCAAAGGAAGAGTTATTCCAGAAAATATTATTACCAAAGCACCAACTGCTGAATTAAGAGAGAACCAAAAAGATACAGATAGTTTACCAGAATATGAAATTTTGGATGAAATATTAAAAGGTCTTGTGGAAAAAGAAATTTCAGTTGAAAAGATTGTATCAAAAGGTTTTGAAAGAGAAATTGTAGAGAAGACAGCACACTTACTAGCTAGATCCGAATATAAAAGATTTCAATCTGCACCTGGGCCAAAAGTAACATCGAAAGCTTTTGGTAGAGACAGAAGATTTCCACTTACAAGTGGATTTAGAAATTGGAACTAAATGAATAAGGATATTTTTTTATCTAATAGTTTAGGAAATAAAAAAGAGAAATTTATCCCAATTGATCAAAAAAAAGTTGGTATGTATGTTTGTGGGCCAACCGTTTATGATGATCCACACATTGGAAATGCCAGACCCTTAGTCGTCTTTGATTTACTATTTAAAGTTCTAAAATGTAAATATGGAAATAAATCCGTTATATATGTAAGAAATATTACAGATATTGACGACAAAATTATTCAATCATCAAAAGAAAAAAATATTTCAATATCTGAGTTAACATCAAATATTACCGAAAAATTCCATGATGATTGTAAGTACTTAAATTGTGAAATTCCTACTCATGAGCCTAAAGCAACAGAAAATATTGAGTTAATGGTGAACATGATACAGGAATTATTGAAAAATAAATTTGCATATGAAAATAAAAAACACGTTTATTTTAAAGTTAAAAATTTTAGAGATTATGGAAAACTTTCAAACAAAAATCTTGATGATTTAATTGCAGGATCAAGAGTAGAATTATCTGATAAAAAAGAAAATCCCGAGGATTTTGTTTTATGGAAACCCTCAAATGATAATGAACCATCATGGGACTCTCCTTGGGGAAAGGGTAGACCTGGTTGGCACTTAGAATGCTCTGTTATGTCAAAAAAATATCTGGGAAATACTTTTGATATTCATGGAGGTGGAAGAGACCTAATATTTCCTCATCATGAAAATGAAATTGCCCAATCAGTATGTGCAAATAAAACTGAAAAATTTGCAAATTATTGGGTTCATAATAATTTTATAACGATGTCAAAAGAGAAAATGGCAAAGTCGCAGGGAAATATTTTGAAAATAAGCGATTTTAAAAAAAAATATAATGGTCAGGTTTTAAGATTAGCTTTAATGAGCACTCATTATAGCCAACCATTAGACTGGAATGAAAAACTAATGGATGAATGTCAGAGAACTTTAGACAAATGGTATAATTGTTATGTGCCAGTAAATAAAAAAATATTTATTCAAGATGACGATTTAAATCCTTTATATGATGATTTAAATACTCCAGGCTTTATTGCTGTTCTTCATAAACTTTATGATAAAGCTAAAGAAGGAAAGCAAGAAGAGAAAGAAATATTTACAACTGCATGTAAATTTATTGGCCTTTTAGATCAGTCAAAAGAAGAGTGGGATAGTTTTAAAAAACAAAATTTGAAACTTTCCGAAAATGATATTTTGAAGAAAATTGAAGATAGAAATAAAGCAAGAGATAAAAAAGATTACGAATTAGCTGATAAAATTAGAAATGAGTTATTAGACAAAGGTATTTTAATTGAAGATAAAGATGGTAAAACAACCTGGAAAATTAAATGAGTAAAGAAAGACTATATATATTTGATACAACGTTGAGAGATGGGGCTCAAACCCAAGGTGTACATTTTTCTCTTGATGAAAAAACCAAAATTGCTCATGCATTAGATGCTTTAGGTGTAGATTATATAGAAGGAGGTTGGCCAGGTGCTAATCCTTCTGATACGGAATTTTTTCAAAAAGGTTTAAATTTAAAAAATTCAACCTTTACTGCTTTTGGAATGACTAAAAAAGCAGGACGTAGTGCTGAAAATGATCCTGGTTTATCGTCAATTTTAAATTCAAACACAACATCAGTTTGTCTTGTCGGAAAAGCATGGGATTTTCATGTTGATGTTGCTCTAGGTATTTCAAAAGAAGAAAATTTAGAAAACATAAGTGAAACCACTAAACACTTTGTTAAAAATAATAAAGAATTCATGTTTGATGCGGAACATTTTTTTGACGGTTATAAATCAAATCCTAAATATGCTTTAGAATGCATTAAAGCAGCTTATGATAATGGAGCTAAATGGATAGTTTTATGTGATACTAATGGTGGAACATTGCCTCATGAAGTAACTAAAATAGTAAAAGAAGTATCTAAACATGTACCAGGAAAAAATTTGGGTATTCACGCACATAACGATACTGGTAATGCTGTTGCAAATTCAATTGCTGCTGTTTTATCTGGTGCTCGTCAAATACAAGGTACTATCAATGGTTTAGGTGAAAGATGTGGTAATGCTAATTTAATGTCAATTATTCCAACATTTCATCTTAAAAAAGAATTATCAGATAAATTTGAAATAAATATTAAAGAAAAAAATATAAAGCACATTACCCAATGTTCAAGATTACTAGATGAAATTTTAAATAGAAAACCTAATAAACATTTACCATATGTTGGAGCTGCAGCATTTTCGCATAAAGGTGGCCTGCATGTTTCAGCAGTACAAAAAGACCCAAAAACATATGAACACATTGATCCCTCAGATGTTGGTAATGCAAGAAACATAGTTGTTTCAGATCAGTCAGGTAAATCAAATATTTTATCTAGACTAAAAACAATTGGAATAGAAATTGAGGAAAATGACCCGAAAGTCAAAAAACTATTAGAAGAAGTAAAAGATAGAGAGTTTATTGGTTATAGTTATGATGGAGCTGATGCATCATTCGAACTATTAGCTAGAAGAGTAATAGGTGAAATTCCAAGGTATATATCAATAAAAGAATATGACGTTTCAGTTTCAAAAAATGATCAAGATAAAATCATTTCTAGAGCAAAAGCAAAATTAGAGGTGGATGGAGAGCAGATTGTCTGTGAAGGTGAAGGTAATGGACCTGTTCATGCTCTAGATAACGCTATAAGAAAAAATGTTACCAGATTAGAAAAATATTCAGAATATTTAAAAGATCTAAAATTAGTTGATTACAAGGTAAGAATTTTAAATACAGGGACTGAGGCCACTACTAGGGTCTCGATTGAAAGCACAGACTCTAAAGGGAAGAATTGGTTTACTATTGGAGTTTCGCCAAACATAATAGATGCATCGTTTAAAGCTCTTATTGATAGTTTAGATTTCAAATTATTTAAGGATAAAGCTCCCGCAAGTAAATAAATGAAAATTAAGAAGTTTTCAAAGAAACCTACTGACATTAATAGCAGGGTAGGAGCTGAACCTGTTATTTGCTACCCAAATGATGATATAAATGACAATCTTCAAATTTTACATGAAGCAAGAAAACATATTAAACAAATTGATGAGATTATAGTCCCACCAAGAGATGCAAAAACTTTTAAAGTTAAATCAGGTAATTTTTTTAGAATAGAAAGTATTGAAGGACCACAAGTTGGAGACTTAAATCTATTTCAAGCTGATAATTTAGAGGAAAAGTTTTATTCTGGAAAAACCAGAGCTCTTTACGGAACACATGTTTCAGTTGGAGATAAAATGCTTAGTAGCTTTCCATACCTAAGATCATTAGCAACAATTACTTGGGATACATTAGACTGGTATGGCTACGATAAGGACGGAGGTTCTGTTCATGACGTCATAGGTACAAGATGTGATCCTTACACATATAAGCTAACATCAAATAATGATTATCATTACTGTTGTCATTCAAATTTAACTAGAGCTTTAGTAGCAGAAAAAAAAATCAGACTAGACGATGCAGAAAAAATTGTTCATGATGTGTTAAATGTATTTATGCTCACTGGTTTTACCAACGAAACCAAACAATATTTTATGAAGTCTAGTCCAGTAAGACCTGGCGATTTTTTAGAATTTTTTGCAGAAACAGATTTATTAGGTGTTTTATCTGCTTGTCCAGGAGGAGACTGTGGATCAGAACATTCATCTGATGTTGCAAAATGTTACCCATTAAAGGTTTCAATTTGGGATGTTGATAAAAAATTCTTAAAAGGAATTAATCCTTCGACAGCGTCAAATTATAATAGAAATCATGGCATCAAATAAATGAACAGTAATAAAGTTACATTCATTTTACACAAACCTCAGCTTTCAGAAAATATTGGTGCATGTGCAAGAGCAATAAAGAATTTTAATTTTCAAAAATTGTATCTGATTGAACCAAAACCAATCTTTCCTAATGATAAAATATTAGCAACATCGGTAGGAGCAAAAGACATTATAAAGAAAACTAAAGTATTCACTAATTTAGAAAGTTCTCTTGGTGATATTGATATATTAATTGCAACATCTGCAAGATTTAGAAACAAAAATGTAAAACATATTAATCTTGAGAATTTAAAGAAAATAGATTTTAGAAAAAAAATTGGATTTTTATTTGGATCTGAAGCATCAGGGTTATCAAATAAAGAGATTAGTTATGCAAATTATACTTTACAAATTCCAACGAATATTAATTTTAAATCTCTAAATTTATCACATAGTGTAATAATAATTGCACAATTCATATCAAGTTTTTTAAACTCTAAATCAAATAATTTTAAAAAGTCAAAAAAGGTAAAGAAAGCTTCTAAAAAAGAAATTCAATCAATGATTAATTTATGTATTAGTAATCTGCACGAAATAAATTTTTTTAAGCATAAAGAAAAAAAACCTATAATGCTTGAAAATTTAAGAAACATTTTTTATAGAATGGAACTTTCAGATAAAGAAACACGTATTTTATCTAGTGTATTTGCAAGTTTAGCTAAAAAAGGTCGATTGACAAAATGAAGAGTAAGTTTATAAACCCCTTTATTAAATGACAAAAAGATTAAACTCAAAACACAAAGTTGATAGAAGATTAAAAGTAAATCTTTGGGGAAGGCCTAAGAGTCCTTTCAATACTAGAGGTTATCCACCAGGACAGCATGGACAAAGTAAATCTGCTAAACCATCTGACTTTGGTGTTCAATTGCAAGCTAAACAAAAACTTAAATGTTATTATGGAAATATGAACGAAAGACAGTTCAGAAATGTTTATAAAAAAGCAATTATGAAAAAAGGTGATAGTGCAGAAAATTTAATTGGTTTACTTGAGAGAAGATTGGATGCAATTGTTTATAGAGCAAAATTAGCTACTACAATATTTTCAGCAAGACAACTTATTAACCACGGACATCTTAAAGTGAATGGTAAAAAAGTTAACATTTCAAGCTATCAAGTTAGAGAGGAAGACACTATAGAAGTTAGAGATAAATCCAAACAATTAGCTTTAATAGATGTGGCTCTTGCAAATAAAGAGAGGGAAGTACCTGAATATTTACAAGTTGATGAGAAAAATAAAAAAGTAAAATTTGTCAGAGTTCCAAAATTTGAAGAAGTTCCTTATCCAGTAGTTATGGAACCAAACCTAGTAATAGAGTATTATTCAAGGTAGTTGAATTTATCTTTTAAAAAAATTTCAGTTTTTCTAGCTTTTGCTTATTTGGCTTTAGGCATTTATCTTTCCATAAATACGGGAATATCTCATGATGAATTTCATGAACAACAAAATTGGACTTACAATGTTCAAGCAGTTAAAGATTTTTTAAGTACAGGTCAATATGATAGTTTTTTAAGTTTCAAGGATAGATATCACGGCATAGGCTTCCATTATATCAGTCAACCAGTACAATTTTTATTTTCTGATTTAGTAAGAAAAACTTTTCAATTAAGTGAATATGGTGGATTATTAATCTCAAAGCATATCGCTGTTTTTTTAATCTTTTTTACTTCAGGAATTTTTCTCTTTAAAATCTTAAAAATTATCAATGATGATGATAATTTTGCTATCATTTCTACAGGAATTTATTTTCTATTCCCTTATCTATTTGGTCATTCTTTATTTAACCCTAAAGACATACCATTTTTGTCGGTTTGGGTAATTTGCTCTTATTATATAATTATATTAATTCAAAATTTTAAAACTAATAATTATATATCCTTAAAATTGCTTCTAATTTTATCGTCCTTAACTGCATTTTTGATTTCTATAAGGACTCTTGGTTTTCTTATTTTTTTACAATACTTAATATTTTTAATTGTATTTTCTGAAACATATAAACAAGATCTCTTAATATTAATCAAAAAACAAAGAAAAAATTTATTAATATTTACCTCTTCTACATTATTTCTGATTTATATCATGAACCCAATTTTCTGGCATAATCCACTTGAAATAATTAATTCAATTGCGTGGATGGGAAAGTATCAACAAGATGTTTGTACAACAACTTTGGGAAAATGTATGAAAGCACTGGATCTTCCTGCAAGCTATTATTTTATTTGGTTATTTTTTAAATTACCAATTATTGTATTATTTGGCTTAGCTTTATATCCTTTTTGCGAAAGTAAACTATCCAAAAATAAATTTGCAAACTTTATTATTATATCTCTTTTGATAACCTCAACTTCTGTTTTGGCTATTTTTATTATTTTCAAGGTTGCTATTTACGATGAACTTAGACATATTATGTTCTTAATCCCTCTAATACTTATAATAAGCTTAAGCTGTATTTACTTATATAATAAAAAAATATTTGTAATATTTGGAGTTATTACTTCAATATTTTTTGTAGCTGAAAATATTTCTATAAACCCTTATCAGTACACATGGATGAATTCTTTTGCAAAATTTTATAATATAAATAAAAACTTTGAAATAGATTATTGGGGTATAAGTAATAAATCATTAAGTAATCAGATTATAAAAGATTATAAAAATAAAGAATTTAAAAAAAGTAATTGTATTTATGGAGGCCAATATTCAGATGTTTTTTTACAAAATTATGGTTTCAAGTGTTTTAAATCATATAGTGAATTAGACACTGCGAAAGATAGACCATATTATGTAATAAAAAATGTTAGAAATATAAAACGTTCAAATCCAAAAGATTGTGAACTAGTTAAAAATGAAACGTTTAATTATTTATTTGATTTAAGATCTATAAGTGCTGGAAGTTTGTGGTACTGTAACTAATCTGAGCTTTCTCTAATTTCTTTTTTTATTTTTTGAATAAATTGATTTATCAATTTGGCATCTTCTTTAGATAAATAACGCTCTTTTTTTACAGCTTTTTTTAATTCTTCCCTGATTTTGTTTACTCCATCCTTACGACCTTCTTTTGTCATAAGAACCTCACTTTGAGATGTAAACTCCTTAATCTGTTTTGCAATCGTTAATTCATAAACTAAAACTATAGCAACAACTGCTATTAAAGTTTTATAAATGAATTGCTTCATGATTTATGAGGTATATTTTTATCCTTCAAAACTTTTTTCAATTCGCCATTTTCGAACATTTCTTTGATGATATCACACCCACCAATAAATTCATTTTTGATATATAGTTGAGGTATAGTTGGCCAATCACTATAATCTTTTATGCCTTGTCGTATATCTTGGTTTTGCAAAACATCTACACTTTTAAAATTTACTTCTAAAACTTTTAATATATTAGCTACTGCTAAAGAAAAACCACACTGAGGCGCGTCAGGCGAACCTTTCATAAAGAGGCATACGTCATTGCCTTTAATCTCGTTACTTATTGTTTCTTTAATTTGTTGATCCATTTTTCTCCTTAGTTTTCAAGGCAAGCGCATGTAACTGATTTCCCATTTTGCCTTTCAGAGAACTATATACCATTTTATGCTGTTCTATTTTACTTTTTCCTACAAAATGAGACGAGATTACTGTCGCAGAATAATGATTTTCATCACCCGCTAAGTCTTGAATCTCAACGGTTGCATCTGGAAAAGCCTCTTTAATAAGAGCTTCCAATTCTTTTACATTCATTGCCATTATTGCTCCATGTACTCCATTAGCCAATTTTTATTATGTTTAGATAATTCGTCAACTGATATCTTTTCGCTATCTATATTAATATAATTATCTTTTTGAACTTCCCCTAAATTATCAAAGTGTACTGAGTTCTCTTTTAAGATATTTTCAACTTTTTTTAAGTTTTTCTTAGAAACTTCAATTATGTATCTTCCTTGATCTTCACTGAAAAAAAACTCAAATTTATTTATTAAGCTTTTCAATTTATTTAATTTAACTCCTTTTTTTCCTTTAATACACATTTTCGCAATAGCTACAAGAATTCCACCAAGGGATACATCTCTACAAGATAGTATAAGTTTTTCTCTCATTAATTTCATAACTGTAGAACCATTGTTTTTTTCATTAAAAAGATTAATTTCTGGTGGAGGACCTTTTTTTTCATTTAGAATGCTTCTCGCAAACACGCTTTGGTCTAGATGACCTTCAGTTTTACCAATAACAAGTATTACATTGCCCTCGTTTTTGAGATCCATAGTTAACATATTTTTGTAATTTTTTAATAATCCAACTCCACCAATTGATGGGGTGGGCTTAATACCTTTGTCTTTTGTTTCATTATAAAAAGAAACATTTCCAGAAACGACCGGGAAATTTAAATATTTACATGCCTCAGATATGCCCTGTACACATTCAACGAACTCACCCATATTTTTTTCTTTCTCAGGATTTCCAAAATTTAAGCAATTAGTTATTGCAATTGGCTCAGCACCTACTGAAATAAGATTTCTCCAACTTTCGCATACTACTTGCTTCCCTCCAGTTAACGGATGGGCAAAACAATATGTCGCTGAAGAATCCACACTTGCAGCAACTGCTTTCTCAGTTCCATGAATTCTTACAACACCAGCATCTCCACCAGGTTTTTGTATGGTGTCTCCCATAACTGTGTGATCGTACTGGTTCCATATCCATTTTTTTTCACAAATATTTGGATTTGAAAGTAATTTTATTAAACAATTATTTATCTTAAGAGATTTAAAATTCTCTTTTTTAAATTTTATTTTTTGAGGAATTTTTGTTTTCTTCCATTTGCGATCATATTCTGGTGCATCTTCAGCTAAAAAATCTATTGGAATATCTGCAACTTTTTTACTGTCGAAATAAAGTTCAATTTTTTTTGAGGTTGTTGTTTTTCCAATTACAGCAAAATCCAAATCCCATTTATCAAATATTTTTTTCGCATTTTCCTCTTTTCCATTCTCAAGCACAATAAGCATTCTTTCTTGACTCTCAGATAGCATAATTTCATAAGGTGTCATTTTTTCTTCCCTGCATGGAACTTTGCTTAAGTCTAGTTCTATTCCCAATTTACCTTTTGAAGCCATTTCAATGCTTGACGATGTTAATCCAGCTGCACCCATATCTTGAATTGATATAATAGAATCGTCAGCCATTAATTCTAAACATGCCTCTAATAAAAGTTTTTCTGTAAACGGATCTCCAACTTGAACAGTTGGTTTTTTTTCCTCAATTTTATCGTCAAATACTGCTGAAGCCATGCTAGCACCATGTATTCCATCTCTCCCAGTTTTTGATCCAACATAAATTACAGGTTTACCAATACCAGCTGCTTTTGAATAAAAAATTTTTTTCTTATTAACTAAACCAAGAGTCATTGCATTAACTAAAATATTTCCATTATAAGACTCGTCAAAACATGTTTGACCTCCAATTGTTGGAACACCAATGCAATTTCCATAACCACCAATTCCTTTAACAACTCCTCTTAATAAATTTTTAGTTTTTTTGTGTTGAGTTGATCCAAAATGTATTGAATTTAAATTAGCAATAGGTCTTGCACCCATTGTAAAAACATCTCTCATGATACCACCTACACCAGTTGCAGCACCTTGATAAGGTTCTATAAATGAGGGGTGATTATGACTTTCAATTTTAAAAACAATAGCATCTTCATCATCAACATCGATAACACCAGCATTTTCACCTGGTCCCTGTATCACTCTTTTACCTTGCGTGTGAAGATTTTTTAAGTGCTTCCTCGAAGATTTATATGAACAGTGTTCATTCCACATAGCTGAAAAAATTCCGAGTTCAGTTAGATTTGGCGTTCTTTTCATAAGATCACAAATCTTTTTAAACTCATCTTTTTTTAATCCATGATCTATAGCTACTTGTTCGTTTACTGTTGTCATTTAAGATTATTTAATAAATTTTTAAAAAAAATTGACCCATCTTCTCCCGAAAGATACTTATCAATCATCCTTTCAGGATGTGGCATCATTCCTAAAATATTCTTTTCTTTATTAAATATACCAGCAATATTTTGTAATGCTCCATTGGGATTTGATTTCTCATTTACTTCACCTTTTTCATTGCAATAAGAAACTGCTATTAAATTGTTATCTTCAAGCATTTTTAACTCGTCATTTGTACAGAAATAATTACCCTCATTGTGAGCAATATGAAGTTCTAAAACGTCTTTATCTATACTATTAAAGTATTTATTATTTTTGTTGTTAACTTTTACAAATACATTTTTACATATAAATTCAATATTTTTATTTTGTTGAAGAACACCAGGCAGCAGACCAGTCTCTGTTAATATTTGAAAACCATTACAAATACCTAAAACTAACCCGCCTTTTGCTGCAAAATCTACTACAGATTTAATAATTTTACTTTTACCAGCTATACTTCCACATCTAAGATAATCACCGTATGAAAACCCTCCTGGTAGAACAATTAAGTCTGATTTAGGTAGTTGTTCATCATCGTGCCATACCATCTCATTTTTAAAGCCGAATTTTTTTAGCGCTACATCCATGTCTCTGTCACAATTTGAGCCTGGAAAAATAATAACAGATGAATTCATTATTGATTATAAAATTTCAAAATTTTCAATTACCAGATTTGCTAAAAGTTTTTTACACATATCTTCAACTTTGATTTTTGCCTTAGCTTCATCCTTTTCATTAACGTCAACTTCAAAGAATTTGCCCTGTCTAACTTCATTTACAGACGAAAAGCCCATCCCGTTTAATGTTTGCTGAATCGCTTTACCTTGTGGATCTAAAACACCATTTTTAAGTGTTACTATTACTTTTATTTTCATTTATTTTTTATTTTTACAGCTTTTGGTTTTGGAAATCTTAGTGGTCTAACATTAGATTGTTCATGTAAAATTCCTAGTCTTTTTGCGACCTCTTGATAAGCTTCTATGAGATTACCTAAATTTTTTCTAAACCTATCCTTATCAAGTTTTTTTTCAGTATTCATGTCCCACAACCTGCAAGTATCAGGACTTATTTCATCAGCTAATAGAATTTCATTTTTACTATTATTTTTGTATCTTCCAAACTCAACTTTGAAATCCACCAGTTTAATTCCTATTCCCCTAAACAGACCTACTAAAAAGTCATTAATCCTTAATAGTTGTCTATCAATCTTCTCTATTTCTCTTCTAGTTGCCCATTTAAAAGTATAAATATGTTCCTTAGAAATAAGAGGATCGCCTAGCTTGTCATCTTTTAAGCAATACTCAATTAATGTAGAGTCTAAAACAGTACCTTCTTCGATACCGAGTCTATTTGTAAGAGATCCAGTGGCAATGTTACGAACAACAAACTCAATAGGTATAATTTCTACACGCTTAATAAGCTGCTCCCTCATATTTAATCTTTTTACTAAATGATTTTTAATTCCTACCTGAGATAAATATGTAAGAATATGTTCAGATATTCTATTATTTAGAATGCCTTTGCCATCTATGACTGATTTCTTTTTATTATTGAAAGCCGTCGCATCATCTTTGAAATGCTGAATAACTAAATTTTTCTCACTACTTGCATAAACTATTTTTGCTTTACCCTCGTATAGTTTTTTGCCTTTTTTCATTGGTTAAAATATTTTATTAAAGAATCTAGTTACTCTGTAATCTAATGTTTTATCATGATCTATATTTTTTTTCTTTAAAATTTCTATTAAAAAATCAAAAGATTGACTTCGTCTTTTCCACCACCTAGGAGTGTATTTTTTATAGTTATTCTCATTTCCCTCATTATTACTTAAATATCTTGTAAGCATTTGATCAGTTATTGATAAGTTCTGTTTAAAATTAAAAAAATAAGAAACTAATCTAAAATCAATAGCAAGCTCAGAGTATTCTTTTTCAAATTCTTCATTTATAAAATTTGAAAAGCTATCTCTCCTTATTGAAATTGTACTAGTAGGAAAAATAGTAGGCCATCTTTCTTTAAAGTTCGTGTTGTTTGTGTAACTAAATTTTTTTGCTGTTTTACTATAATTGATAATTTGTGGTAAATCACACAAACATTCTTTTGATTTATCTTCATCAAAAATTTTGGATATTTTTTTTAGCTTATTTTTTTCAAAACAATCATCTGAGTCTAATAATAAAATTATTTCTCCTTTTGACGACTGAAATAGATTTTTAATAATATTGATTTGATTTAATTCAGCAGTTGGAAATTTTCTCTCTATATTAAATAGCTTAATATTTTCGAAAGAATTTATTATTTCAATGGATTTATCTTGTGAACCATTATCTCCAATTAGGATTTCGAAATCAATATAATCTTGATTTATGCAAGAAGATAAACATTCTTTCAGATATTTTTCTTTGTTGTAATTAGATATAAGTATAGAACAATACATTAATCAAATACTCTTTTAAAAATACGATTAATATTTTTAAAATGTTTTTTATAAACAAAAATTTGCTTCAATTCTTTTTCTGAAATTAGTTTTGAAACTTCTTTATCTGAAATTAGTAAATCCAATAAATTAATATCCTTTTCAATACTTTTTTTGGCATTTTTCTGAACTTTTCTATAAGCCAACTCTCTACTTATGCCTTTTTGGGTAAGTTTAAGCATTACCTCTTGGGAAAATACCACTCCATTTGTCAAATTTAGATTTTTCAACATCTTTTTTGGATAAACAATCATTTGATCCAAGATGTTTCCAAGTCTTACTAAAGCAAAATCTAAAGTAATATTAGCATCCGGTCCTATATTTCTTTCAACGCTCGAATGAGAAATATCTCTTTCATGCCATAGAGCAATATTCTCTAATGCTGGGAACACGTAACTTCTAACCATTCTTGCTAATCCTGTTAAATTTTCACTTAGAATAGGATTTTTTTTATGAGGCATCGCTGAAGATCCTTTTTGATCTTTAGAAAAGTATTCTTGTAATTCATAAACCTCACTTCTTTGCAAATGTCTGATTTCAGTAGAGACTCTTTCAATTGATCCCGCAATTATTCCCAGGACTGAAAAATAATATGCATGTCTATCTCTCGGAATTATTTGTGTAGAAATTGTTTCAGGCTTTAGCTTTAGTTTTTTTGCAACATGTAATTCAATTCTAGGATCAATATTAGCATATGTGCCAACAGCACCAGATATTGCACAAGTTGATATTTCATGAATTGCATTTTCAAGCCTTTTTTTGTTTCTTTTAAATTCTGCATAATAAGATGCAAGTTTTAAACCAAATGTTATAGGTTCTGCATGAATTCCATGACTTCTACCAATACATGGAGTGAACTTATATTTTTTTGCTTTCCTTTTTAAAACTGAAAGTATTTTTTCAATATCTTTAAGAAGAATATTTCCTGATTGAACTAATTGAATATTAAAACTTGTATCTAAAACATCTGACGAGGTCATGCCTTGATGTAAATATCTTGCTTTAATTCCTGCTTGTTCTGTGATTGATGTTAAAAAAGCTATTACATCGTGCTTAACTTTTCTTTCAATATCGTGAATTCTTTTTACTTTAATTTTACCTTTTTTTTGTACAATTTTAGATACACCCTTTGGAATAATTTTATATTTTTCCATTGCTTGTGCAGCTGCTACTTCTATATCTAGCCAAACTTTATACTTGTTTTCTTCTGACCAAATTTTAACTAATTCTTTTCTTGAATAACGAGATATCATTAGTACGGGGGCTTTGTATAACCTTTATCAGATTCTGTAAAAATTTCATAACCATTTTCTGTAATTCCAACTGTATGTTCAAACTGTGCAGAAAGTGATTTATCTTTTGTTACTGCTGTCCATCCATCATTTAACAGCTTAGATTCAAATTTGCCTGCATTTATCATCGGCTCAATAGTAAAAGTCATTCCAGGAGTTAACTCTTTTCCGGTATTTTTATTGCCATAGTGTAAGACATTAGGTGGTTCATGAAATACATCGCTAATACCATGACCACAAAAATCTCTTACGACACTAAATCCTTTAGCTTCAACGTAAGTCTGTATCTCGTATCCAATATCTCCAAGTTTTACTCCAGGTTTTAGAATTTTGATTGAATTTATTAATGACTCGTAAGTTGCATCAATCAAATTTTTTGCTTTAATAGAAATATCTGGCACAACAAACATTCGACTTGTATCCCCATAAAAATCATTCACGACAGCAGTAACATCAATATTTAATATATCACCCTCAACAAGCGTTCTATCTGATGGAACTCCATGACAAATAACATGATTTAAGGATGTGCAAACAGATTTTTTATATCCTCGATAAAACAAAGGTGCAGAATATCCACCATTATCTCTAATATACTCAAAACATAAATTATCAATTTTTTCGGTGCTTATTCCTGGTTTAATATGATCGGTAATCATATCTAATGTATTGGATGCAAGTTTTCCTGCAATCCTCATTTTTTCAAATTTCTCAGAATAATTACTCATCAATAATTTTAATTTTCTTTTCTATCTTAATTTCTTTGTTGTTAATTTCACATCTGTAAGCAATGAATTTAACACCATGTTTTTTAGCTAAAAGATAATTTTCGTAATATTTTTCATCAATATCCTTAGCGATTTTAAATTTTTTTATACCCTGAATTTGAGTTAAAAATAAGACATAGGGTTTATAGCCCTTTTTGATTGATTCTTTAAGATTAAGTAAATGTTTTGACCCCCTGCTTGTTATTGCATCTGGAAATTCACTTATCTCATTTTCACGATTTAAAGTAACATTTTTGACTTCGATTAAGTTTTTATCGCACAAGAAATCAAACCTTGTATCCTTTGAATATTTAAATTCTGGTTTTATATTTTTTATATTTTTAAATTCTTGCATTAATTTATTTTCAAGAGCATGTTTTACAATTTTATTTGCTTTATGAGTATTCACTCCAACTAAATTATTTTTAACTTTGATAACTTCTAATGTGAATTTAAGTTTACGATTTGGATCATCATTTTTCGTTAACCAAACTTCGCTACCTTTATCTAGTAGTCCTTGCATTGAACCAGTATTTGGACAATGAGCAGTTATGACTGCATTTTTTACTTTTATATCTACAAAAAATCTTTTATATCTTTTGATTAATTTGCCTTTAATTAAACTATTGGTAAACTTCATTGAAATTTATTTATATTTGTAAATGACAAATAAAAAAGAAATAATTGCAGGAATTATAATAATAGGTAATGAAATATTATCTGGTAGAACTCAAGATATTAACACAAAAACTATATCCTTATGGTTGAATACTATTGGTATTAAGGTAACTGAGGTAACAGTCATACCTGATGTAGAAAAAACAATCATTGATACTGTTAATGAGTTTAAAAAAAGATTTAATTATGTATTTACCTCAGGTGGTATTGGACCAACACATGACGATATCACTGCCCAATCTGTTTCAAAAGCTTTTAATATTGAATACGGACCACACAAAGAAGCAATGAAGATTTTAGAAAATTATTACCAATCAGGAGAATTTTCAGAGGGTAGACAGAAAATGGCATGGATGCCTGTTTCAGCAAAATTAATATATAACCCGAGTAGTGGCGCACCAGGTTTTAATGTTGAAAATGTTTATTGTTTACCTGGTGTACCATCTATTCTTAAATCTATGATTGGAGGTTTAACCAACGAATTAGTTGGTGGAGATCCAATTATTAGTCAGACGCTCAGTTTAAGAACTGTAGAAAGTGAAATTGCAAAATCCCTATCTAACGTTCAAGAGAATAATAAAGATGTAGATATTGGCAGTTATCCATTCTTTAAAGCTGGAAAATTAGGTGTGTCAATAGTGCTAAGATCTCCAGAGCAAAATAAAATTGATAAATGTAATTCTGAAATACTAAAATTTGTTAAAGAAAAAAATATATATATAATTGAATAAAGATTCATTTATATGATCCTATTTTTAAAAAATAACAAAATTAAATTTACAATTGTAGCAATTTTATTACCAATTTTTTTATATTATTTCTTTTTAGATAATAAATGTTTAAACGTAAACAAATTATATAAAAGCTATATAGATTTTGGATA
Organism: uncultured Pelagibacteraceae bacterium; assembly: GCA_902580275.1. Taxonomy (GTDB): domain Bacteria; phylum Pseudomonadota; class Alphaproteobacteria; order Pelagibacterales; family Pelagibacteraceae; genus Pelagibacter. The sequence continues at coordinate 93,447 of CACHJZ010000002.1, forward strand.
CTCTAATATAAAGCCATGCTATTTAACGAAGTCAAAAAAAATTATTCAGCAAAAGTTACCATATTTTTTTGAAATAAGTTCAGATATTTACAGATATTATTTCAGTAATTTTGATAAAGATATTTTAGATTTAGACACAACAATAAACTACGAGAAAAAAGAAAAAAAACTTTTTACTGAGGTAATAAATTTAGCAAAAACGGGTATGCTAGGTGTAGTAAATGACGAAAAATTCCAGTCTGATTATACTGAATTAAAAAATAAAAATTCATTTAAATATTATTTTAGACAGAATAAAGACCATTCTAATACAAAATTTTACGACAAAATAAACTTAGGAAAAATTAGTGAACAAAACCAACCTAAATTAGAGTGGAAACATGTTTCACTGGCTCCAAATAGCAAATTAAAAAATTGGAAAAGTCTAATTGAAACATCACCTGTATATATTAATGGTAAAATAATTTATGTCTCTGCGGATTTAAAATTAATATCTTTGGATGCAACAACTGGAAAAGTTATTTGGCAGAAAGAATTATTGCATAGGCCAAGTATGAGAGGTTTTATAGTAGAAACCAATTTAATTGGTGAGGAAAATTTATTTATTTGTGTAGGTTCAAATATTTATAAAATAAATGCCAAGAACGGTCAGGTGTTGAAAAACTTTGGAGTAAATGGATTTGTAAGTGCTTGGACTGCATTTTCTCCTGTAATTTATAAAAATTATCTTGTTGTTGTTTCAAGAAATAGTGTGCATGCATTTGATAAAACTTCAGGTGAAAAAAAATTTAGTATCCCGATATTTAAAAAAAAATCATTTCTTGGAGCGTTACCTTGGGGTGGAATGGCATTGGATGAAAACAGTGGAACAATTTATTTTTCAACGGGAAACCCAAGACCAAAAGTATATGGCGTTAAAAGAGAGGGAATAAACGAAGGAAGCAATAGTATAATTGCTATCGATTTAAATAAGAAAAAAATAATTTGGCAGTTTAAAGAAACTTTTCATGATTTGTGGAATTTGGATGTAGCCTTCCCCCCAATATTGGCAGATATAGATATCAAAAATAAATCTTATAAAGTCTTAATCTCCTCAACAAAGATTGGAAATATATTAATGCTAGAGAGATTTACTGGTAGACCTATTTTTGACATCGATTTTATAAAAACACCTAAATCAAAAATTAATAATGAAATAGTTTCACCATTTCAGCCAAAGATAAATAAACCAGTGCCAGTTACAAAATTTGAATGGACACCTAAAGACATAGATAAATTAAATAATGAATATTCAAAAAAAATTTTAAATAATTTGATTGATTATGAATTTGGATTATTTACACCTCCTGCACCTAACAAAGCTTTTGTTTACATGGCTGAGGGCCCTATATGGGAAGGTGGTGCATTCAATTCAAAAAATAATCAAATGTATTTAGCGGTAAATCAAACCTCAACAATAATAAGAACTCACTTAAGATCTTTATGGCCTCATAGTAAAATTACTAAAGATTTTACTGATGAATTTAATATTTATAAGAATAATTGTTCTAGCTGTCATGGAAAAAATAGAAATGGAGTTTATTTGCAAGGAAAACAACCAAATAATAAACAAATGGAGATTAAAGTTATACCAAGTTTAGTTGGTCATCATTTATTTAAAGATTTAAATAATAAAATTAATAATTATGAAAATTACAAAAAAAAACATAAAGAAAGTACAATTGATAAAAATACTTACGATAAAATTAATCGATTATTTAAAGCATGGGATAAAGATTTACTCAAAAATAAAAGAATATCAGTCAACGAGATGTCTTCATTTTTTACAGATGAAAACAAAAATTTTATGAATAACTATCCCCAAGGTGAAATAGTTTCTTATAATATGTCTACTGGAAATATAATTTGGAAAGTCCCCTTTGGATACGAAGGCAAAAAAAAGGTTGGAACTTTTAATAGGGGAGGCCTGTCTCTTACCAACGATGGAATTTTATTTGCCACAGGTACTCCTGATAAAAAAATTATTGCAATTGATACTGATAATGGTGATGAATTATGGTCTTACCAAATGGAATTATCTGGTAATGCACCACCTACAATATTTGAGTTAAATGGATCTAAATATATATCTGTAATTGCAACAGGTGGATATAACTTTAAATTTCCTGATCGAGGATCAATTTTATATACATTTAAAATGCAATAACTATGCTTTATTTTGCTTACGGCAGTAATTTAAATCACTTTCAAATGAAGAGAAGGTGTAAAGATTCTATATTTCTAAAAAAATATAACCTTAAGGACTTTAAACTTACTTTTAGAAGCAAATATAGAGCCGCAGATATAGAAAGAAAAAAAAATTCAATTGTTCCAGGTGGTATTTTTGAAATTTCAAAAAGTGATGAGAAAAAATTAGATCTTTATGAGGATTTTCCAGTTTTATACAAAAAAATCTATATCAATTATTATAATAAAAAAATGATGACCTATACTATGGTTGATAAAACTGAATTTAGGTATCCAACTGAAAGATATTTAAATGTAGTAAAAAGGGGATACAAGGATTGTAATTTAGATATGAAATATTTAATTACTGCTTTAAAGAATACTAGATAAAAGAAACAAAATATTTATGTATTAAATAGCCAACTACCAATAACAGTATTCCTGATCCATAAATTAAATAAAAATTCATACCGAAAAATTTTGAAAAGAAAAAAGGCAAAAAGAACAAATAACTTACTGGAATCGCAATTAATATACTCTTTGTAAAAGTTACAGTTTTATCTACGTCTTTGTATTCGTAGTATGAAAATAAAATTGCTATTAATGAGACGATTGGTAATGCAATAATAAACCCTGCTAATTTTGGGTAAATACCAGATAACCAACTAGAAAAAGCTATTATTAATGCTGCCACAATTACTTTAAATGTAAAAAATATCATGTTTTACTTTTTACATTTTTTACATAATCCAAAAAATTCTAAATTATACTTGTTATATCTCATACCAGTCTCATCCTGAAAATTAGCTAAATATTTAGAAAGTTTCGGATTGCTTATTTCTGTAACCATTTCACAACTATCACATATTGAAAAAGCTGTTGCGTTAGATATAGTACAACTATCGTTTTTACATGCTACAAAAGCATTTTTACTTTCAATTTTGTGAATTTTTCCAAGTTTAATTAATCTATCGAGCGCTCTATATACTTGCGGGGGTGCTTTAATTCCTTTTTTTTGAACACTGAATAAAATTGAATAAGCTTTTAAAGGTTCTTTAGCTTTTTCAATAATTTCTAAAACTATTTGTTGGTTTTTTGAGAGAAAATCTATTTTTTGTGTCATAAGTTATTTTATCAAGTTCACATTATTTTTTCAATTGTTTGAATTTTTTTATATTAAACATAGAAAGAATAAACAAAACTAACGCCGCTGTTATAATAGATGGACCAGATGCCGTATTAAATTCCAGTGATGAATATAAACCTAATACCACCGCCAAAAGTCCACCAATAATTGAAATAATAATCATTTGTTTTGGATTGTTAGCTAAATTTCTAGCCATTGCCGCAGGTATAATAAGCATTCCTGTAATTAATAATATTCCAACCATTTTAATTGATATCGCAATAATTGCTGCCATCAATATTGTAAATACTGCATTTGTTTTTTCAGGTTTCATTCCTTCAGCTTCAGCAAGTTCGTAATTTACTGTCGATGCGAACAAAGGTTTCCAAATTAACTTAAGAACCAGTAGTATTATTGCACCACCTACCCATATAACTAATAAATCTTTTTTGTTAACCGCAAGAATATCTCCAAACAATAAACCCATTATATCAAATCGGATATATGATAAAAAGCCGATAACAACCAATCCTATTGCAAGGGATGAGTGGGCTAACAAACCTAATAAAGCATCACTTGGGAGCTTAGTTGTTTTTTGTAATCTTAATAAAATTAATGCTACAGCAGATGAAATTAACAATACCGAAAAAGAGATATTGATATCAAACGAAAAAGCAAGGGTTACGCCTAATAATGAAGAATGTGCCAATGTACCAGCAAAGAAAGATAATCTTCTCCAAATTACAAAACAACCAAGAGGTCCTGTTACTAAAGCCACACCAAGACCAGCAACAAGTGCTCTTATAAAAAAATCATCAAACATTTATTTTTTTGTCTCTATTGTTCCATCTGGTGAATGAGTATGATCGTGGTCGTGCTCATAAACTGATAAAATTGTTGATGCACGATCACCAAATAACTCTTTATACTTACTGTCTTTTACAACTGCGTGTGGTGTTCCAGAGCAACACACGTGTCCATTAAGGCATAAAACATGGTCCGTTGCGGACATAACCACATGTAAATCGTGAGATATAAGTAATATACCACAACCTAGTTTTTCAGAAATTTCTTTTATCAATTCATATAAAGCTAACTCACCTTTAAAGTCTACTCCTTGAACTGGTTCATCTAATACTAAAAGATCTGGTTTTTTTGATATAGCTCTTGCAATCAGTACTCTTTGAAATTCACCACCAGATAAATTTCTTAAATCATTATTTTTTAAGTGTTCAACGCCAGTAAGTTTTAGTGCATTATTAATTTCATCATTAGTGAGAACTTCAGTTAACGACATAAAATCAGATACCCTGATAGGTAAAGTCCAATCAATTGAAATTTTCTGAGGCACATAGCCAATTTTGTCTGTAAATTTTTCTACTTTTCCTTCAATATTTTTATAAATGCCTAAAGCAATTTTAGCTGTTGTAGATTTTCCAGATCCATTTGGTCCTATTAAAGTAACAATTTTTCCTTTTTTAACCTCTAAGGAAACACCTTTTACTAACCACTTGTTATCAAGCATAACGCCGGTGTTTTCTAACTTAACTAGAATATTATTATTTAAACTCATTTTTTTTGTTGACTAATCATATTTGTTATAATATTACGCTTTGTTATAATATAACATATTTAAAATTATGCACTTAAAAAGAAAAATTCCACTAATTATATCAATAATTTCAACTTTATTTTATTTTTCTGCATTAAAAGCAGAAATTAAAGTAGTAACTTCAATAAAACCAATACATTCATTAGTAAGCTATATTATGGAAGGCATTGGCTCACCTGATTTAATCGTTGATGGTTACAATTCTCCACACGGATTTAGCTTAAAACCATCTCATGCTAAAATGCTCCAAGAGGCTGATATTGTAATATACGTTGGAGAAGGCCTTGAGGAATTCTTGGAAAAACCTTTAGAGTCTTTGGCTCAGAACGCTGTTAAATTTGAATTACTAAAGCAAAGCGGAATGAAAAAATTAAAGTTTAGAGAAAGAAATATTTTTGAAGGTCACGATGATCATGACGATCATGGACATGGAAAAAAGAAAAAAGATGACCACGATGATCACGACCATGACAAAAAAGCTAAGAAAGAGGATCATGATGACCACGGACATGACGACCATGGACACGGACATGGCGAGTTTGATCCACATATTTGGTTAGATCCAATGAATGCAAAAATAATTGTTAAAAAGGTAACAAATCAGTTATCAAAATTAGATAAAGATAACAGCTCAACCTATAAATCAAATTCTAAAAAAGCTTTAAAAGAAATTGATAATCTTATTAAACAAGTAAAATCAGATATTAACAAAAGCGCTAAGGTTGTAGTATTTCATGATGCATACCAATATTTTGAAAAAAGATTTGATGTAAATATTATTGGAGCATTAACGGTTAACACAGATGTTTTACCTGGAGCAGAACAACTAGCTGAGATTAGAGAAGTAATAGAACATGAAAAAGTTACATGTGTTCTCTCAGAGCCACAGTTTAATCCAGATATTGTTAAGACGATTGCAAATGATACAAATATAAATATGGGTGTTTTAGATCCTTTAGGTGCAAAACTGGATAAAGGAAGAACCCTATATTTCAATCTAATTAGTAATATATCTTCATCTCTGAAGAACTGCTAATAAGTCAATTTTGACCATCTCAATTGGTCTAAGTTTTTGATAATTTATTGATATGAATAAAATCATTTATTTCATATTTGCTCTTCTAATCTGTTCAGTATCTTTTGCTGATAAAAATATGAAGATCGGATCTAAGGGAAAATCATCAGATGTAACAAGAACTATAGTAGTTAAAATGTATGACAACTATTATGAGCCTAACACCTTTAATATTAAAAAAGGCGAAACTGTAAAATTTGAAGTTAAAAATTTAGGAGAATTGGTTCACGAGTTTAATATCGCCAATCCAATGATGCATATTAAACATCAGCCAGAGATGGAACTCATGGTCGAGAATGAAATATTATTAGGTGATAGAATTGATAAAGACAAAATGCAAAAAATGGCAGCAATGGATAAATCAATGGGCCATTCCCACAGCAATAGTGTTTTATTAGCTCCAAAAGAAGAGGGGACTTTAATTTGGAAATTTGAAAACGCTGTAAATATCGAGATAGCATGTAATGTTCCTGGTCATTATCAAGCTGGCATGATTGCAGCAGTTAATCTAGACTAAAGTTTTTTAACAATGAGTTCTGAAGCGATTAAATTTAATTGGAATTGTAAACATACTTGGAGAAGAAGCGCTAAAAATACTGCCTGGTGTTTACTTGGTTGTGCAATTGGGGATTTTGGAACAATTTTATTTTTTCAAATAACAAAAATACCATTTCCTGTTCTAGGAATAATGACACTTGCAATCATTAATGGATTAATAACAAGTATTATTTTAGAAACTATAATTTTGTTACGACAAAATTTTAAATTTTCTAATGCTTTAAAAACAGCATTAGGAATGAGCTTTATCTCTATGATCAGTATGGAAGTTGCAATGAATTTAACTGATTTTCTACTTACTGGTGGCGCGATACTTACATGGTGGGTTGTACCAATTATGCTTATAGTAGGATTTATAACCCCTTGGCCTTATAATTATTGGAGATTAAAGAAGTTCAATATTAGTTGTCACTAATTTTTAATTAGATAGCCAAATAGTTTGAAAAGGATCTAAAGTAATATTATTTTTACTAACTGTAGTTCCGACTATTAATTCTCTATACTTTTTATTTGTTAGTTGGATTTTAATATTTTGAGTTTTTGAACTTAAGTTTGAAATACACATAACAGTTTGTTTTTTATCTAAGCTTATCCTTTTAAATGCAAATATCTTTGGTCCAAAGTTCATCGTTTTTCTTAATGCATTAGGGTGAAAAGCTTTATTTTTTCGCTTGATATTTAATAAATTACTTATTTCCTCGTAAATTAAATAATGCTTTGAGTTCTTATTTTTTAATAATTTATTCAAACGTTCTGCACTCCATTTATATCTATTTAAATCTCTCTTATTATTTGAAATAATGTATTTATTAATATCATTTGAAGTTCCAAACATTGAATTAAAATAAATTGCTGGAATACCTTCAAAAGAAATCATTATTGCATGAGCACATAGATATCTTGCATAATGAAATTTTCCTTTAAGATCGGTATCAGTTTTTTGAAATGCGTTATATAAAGTAATATTAGCCTCATATACCTTTTTTGATTTTCCTTGGACTTTTCTAAACGAAAATTCTCCACCATTTTTTTTAAGCCTTTTAAACATTTTATTGATGGCATCTTTATTTAAAAGACCTTCAACTGGCCTCATACCAATACCGTCATGTGATGCAATAAAATTTAAATAACTATTGCCTAATTTGTTTTGTGGCAATTTTTTACTCCAAGAAGTTATTTTCCTACTATCCTCAAATAACAACGAATGAACCAAAAGGGGAGGTAACGAAAAATTATAAATCCAGTTTGCCTCATCATTGTTACCAAAGTAACTAATGTTTTCATTTTCAGGCAAGTTTGTTTCGGTCACAATTATTGCTGATTTGTTTAAGCTATTACAAACAATTCTTAATATTTTAATGATTTCGTGAGTTTGTTTTAAATTAATGCATTTAGTTCCACTTTCTTTCCAAAGATAAGCTATAGCATCCAATCTAAATATATTTACCCCATGATTAATCAAATTAATTATAATTTTGATAAATCTAATTAAAACTTTTGGATTTTTAAAATTTAAATCGATCTGATCGTTACTAAATGTTCGCCAAAGATATCTATTTTCACCAAAAATATTCACTTTCTTTAATAAACGATGTTCTCGTGGTCTAACTACATTTTTTGAATTAAATTTTTTATTAACAGTAAAAAAATAATTTTTTCCTGGTGAATTATTTCTTAAGTAGTTTTTAAACCAAAGACCCCTGGATGATGAATGATTAATTACAACATCAGCCATAATAAAACTATTTTTTGAAAAACTTTTAATATCACTCCATTTACCTAACCTTGGATCAATTTTATAATGATCCTTAACAGCAAAACCACTGTCGCTACTTGATGGATAAAAGGGTAGAAAGTGAACAGAATTGAAAGATTTACTTAAGTAATTTTTATGAAACTTTTTAAACTCTGTAATAGATTTATTTGTTTTTGTACCTAAAACACTATCTCCATAACAAATTAATAGTGAAGTTTTTTCTGATAAATTAAAATTTTTCTTTGAATTTTTTATTTTATTAGACTTACTAATGCTTTTAACTATGTCATCAGTAAAACTTAGTAATTCTTTATTAGTAAAGATTGGTTTATAAATTTTTCTTAATTTAAGGTTAATTTGATTTCGGATTTCTGAGGAATTCATTATTTATGTTTTTTATTGTCCTCATCAACTGCATGTTTTAATCTTTCTAGAAAATCTGGTATTGCGCTTTTAACTCGGCTCCATGTTGGTATAAAAGGAGTATCCATAGGATTTTTAAAAAACGACTCTCCTGCTTTCATTATATTTAGCGCAAATAATTCAACTGCCTTTTCCTCAGTATGAGAGTCGAACTTTAAGCCATTCATTTCAGCATCACTTCTATATGTATCTATTAAGTCTAATGCAGATCTATAGTAAGTTGCTTTTAAAGATCTAAAAGTTTCAAGACTGAATGAATTTCCTTGTGTTGCGAGCTTTCTAATTAATGTTTTAATAATATCTGTAGACATTCTTGAAAGCCCTTTTTTATCATCCCCAATAGATAATTCTTGGTGTTTATGATCATAAGTATCAGCTAAATCAACTTGGCAAATATTATTTGGTGAAAAATTCCTTTGCATTTCAGATAATACTCCAACTTCAATTCCCCAATCAGATGATATTCTTAACTCCGATAATACATTTCTTCTAAAAGAAAATTCTCCAGCTAAAGGATATTTAAATGACTTCATAAATTCTAAATAGTCACTTCTACCAATTGTTTTTTCTAATGCGGTTATTAAAGGAAATACAAGCAGTCTTGCTACCCGGCCATTCATTTTACCTTGCGCTACCCTTGGATAATAACCTTTACAAAATTCGAAGTTAAAAAATGGATTAACAACTGGATAAAATAATTTTGCTAGCATTCGTCTATCATAAGTTTTTATATCACAATCATGCAAAGCAACTGATCTTGCATTGTCCCTTGCAATACACATACCAAGGCAATACCAAACATTTCTTCCTTTACCGAGTTCATTAGGTGCAAGATTTTTTTTCTTTAATTCGTTATGGAGTTTTTTTAATCTTGGTCCGTCATTCCATAAAATTGAGAAAGGCGTTTTGAGTTTTTTAAAGAATTTATGGGCTTTATCTGCTTGTTTTTTATTTGCTCTGTCTAAACCAATAATTATATGACTAAGATAATTTACTTTACTTATTTCACTAACAATTCTTGGTAATGCATCTCCCTCAAGTTCTGAATAAAGACTTGGAAGAATTAACTCCATTTTTCTCTCTTTAGAAAATTTTAATAAATCTTTTTCTATGTCCTTAGTAGATTTTGTGCCGAAATCATGCAAACTTGAAATAATACCGTTCTGAGAAAAATCACTCATAATAAATTTTAATCCGTTTATTTAATTTTTTCTAGCGCCAATTTGACAACTTCTTCCCATCCAAGTGGAGCAGATTGTTTCGAAACTAAGCAATTATTTATATTTATTGGCTCCATAAGAAATTGATCGTTAAATACTAGACATGCAATGTTACTATTTCTTAACATGTCTAGATCATTGTAATTATCACCAACACCAATTGTTTTAACTTCATCTTCAGTTTTTTTAATTATTTTGATAACTCTATTCATCGCTTTTAGTTTACTTACATTATCGCAAATATTTATCACACGCCCACCTTCGTGGAGAGACAAACCAATATTTTTTACAATCTTAAACAAATCTTTTTTTTGCTCACTATTTCCTTTAAATAAAATAGGAGTTGAATAATTTCTATTAAGAACATTTCTCAAGTTTTTGTCTGATAATCCAAAAATTTCACGTTGAGTTTTTCTTTCCATTTTCGAAATAAATTTACATTTAGATCTTAAATTCTCAGGCACCTCTTTTTGAAAAACTTTTAATGTGATTTCTTTCTCCCTACTTAAAACAATGTTATTTGGGAAATTTTTATTTACATTATCTAATCCAAATATTGCTGACCCATTTTCAGAAATAAAGGGTAAACTTAAATCTAGTTTTTTATTAAAATCTTCAATCTCTACTTGGGTTTTACTTGTATTAGGAATTATGATTATTCTCTCGCTAACAAGGCTTTTTATATAGTCTTTTATTTCATCAAATTTAAAAGTATCCCTATTTAATAGTGTACCATCTAAATCAGTAAAAATAATTACTGAATGTTTTTTTTTCATTATATTATTTTTGGGTTTATCTTTATTGATTATCTTATCCTATTTCTATTTTTGTCAAATAGATATATTTTCTCTTTTGAGAAAGATATTTTTAAAGTCTTACCTGATACATTATCTGATGTTTTTACATTAATCTCTTTGTTTGATGCAGTTGAATAGATAATTTTTTCAAATCCTAAATTTTCTACAAGATCAACTTTAACATCTATCTTTATTGGATGTGAGTCTTTTACACTTATATCCTCAGGCCTTATACCTAAATAAATTTCATCTTTAAAATTGATATTTTCAAACATAATTTCATTATTAAAAAAATTTATTGTATTTTTATTAACAATATTCTCTTTTTCTAATTTAATTATATTCATCTTCGGTGAACCAATAAATTCTGCAACAAAAACATTATTTGGATCAGCATAAATTTCATTAGGTGTACCAAACTGTTCAATATTTCCATTGTTTAAAATCACTATTCTGTCAGCCAGTGTCATTGCTTCAACCTGATCATGAGTGACATAAATAATATTAGAATTCATTTTCTTGTGAAGTTTTGAAATTTCTACTCTCATCTCTGATCTTAATGCTGCATCTAAATTAGATAGTGGTTCATCAAATAAAAAAAGTTTAGGATTTCTTGTTATTGCTCTGCCTATAGCAACTCTTTGTCTTTGACCTCCAGAAAGTTCTTTTGGTTTTCTATCTAGCAAATCTTGGATTTGAAGTGTTTTAGCAGCCTCGTTTACTTTTTTTTCAATATCACTTTTAGAATGTTTTTCCATTTTAAGACCGAAAGACATGTTTTCATAAACATTCATATGTGGATATAAAGCATATGATTGAAAAACCATTGCTATTCCTCTTTTTGAAGGAATTAAATTATTAATTAATTTGTTATCTAAAAAAATTTCTCCTACATCAACTGACTCTAAACCAGAGATCATTCTTAAAAGTGTAGACTTTCCACAACCTGATGGACCAACTAAAACAACAAATTCTCCATCATTTATTTTTATATCAAATTTATTTATTACCTTGTTTGATCCAAAACTTTTTTCAATATTTTTTAATTCAATAGATGCCATAAAAAATTTTCAACCCAAGGTTTAGTTTATATTTTAAAGATTTTATTTTAACAAAAAAATAACGTTAATGTAAAATTTGCATACCTGTCATATGTTTTTCTGATGGTCTATAATTCCGATAAATTTGCTAAATTTTTTATAAATTTAAAATAGAGGGGGATATAATGAAAAAAATATTAGTATTCATATTTGCTTTTTCTTTTTTAGTTAACTCAAGTAACGCCGGAATTACTTTCTGGACTACTGAAGTTCAACCAGAAAGAATGGAAAAACAAAAAATAATGGCCAAAGCTTTTGAGGCTAAAACTGGTATTAGCGTTGAAGTCATTCCTGTTGAGGAAAAAGATCTTGGAACAAGAGCAACGGCAGCTGCAGCTGCTGGCGATCTACCAGATGTAATATATCATACATTACAATATGTGTTGCCTTGGGCAGAAGCTGGTATCTTGGATGTTGATGCAAATAATGCTGTAGTAAAAGATTTGGGTAAAAAAACTTTTGCTCCTGGAGCATTAAACATGGCTAAGTCTGGATCAAAGATTGCAGCTGTTCCAGTTGACGGTTGGACGCAAATGGTTGTTTACAGAAAAGACTTATTTCAAAAAGCAGGTCTCGAACCACCAACAAACTATGCAAATATAGTTAAAGCAATTAATGCACTATCAAATGACAATATGTATGGTTTTGTTGCAGCAACAAAAACTGATGAAAATTTTATGAGTCAGGTTTTAGAGCATGTGCTTTTAGCAAACGGAGTAAATCTTGTTAAAAAAGGTGGAACAAAGAAACAAGGTAAAGCCTTAAAAAATTCTCTAGAGTTTTACAAAGTTTTAGCTAAGGCAAGTCCTAAAGGTGAATTATTTTGGAAGCAATCTAGAGCTTTATATTTTGCTGGAAGAACACCAATGATAATTTGGTCACCATTTATAATGGATGAGTTAGCTGGTTTGAGAGACTCAGCTCCACCAACATTTAACGTTGATCCAACATCTAATGAGTTAGCTCAAAAAACTGGTTTCATCACTAATTTCAGCGGTCCTGATAATAAAAAAGGAGCAGCTTGGGCTGATATTAGATACTTTGGTATAACTGCAGATGCTGATACAGATGAAGCTAAAAAGTTCATTATGTATTCTATGAACGAAGGTTACACAGCTACATTAGGTATTGCACCTGAAGGAAAATTTCCTGTAAGAAGAGGAAATACAAGTGATCCAAATGCTTATACTAAAGCTTGGAGTAAACTTCCAGTTGGCGTAGATAGAAAGGCTCCTTTAACTGATCTTTATTCTTCTGATGTTATTAATAACATTGTTGCAGGATTAGACACTGCGAGCAGATGGGGAGTTAAAGAAGGTGAGCTTTCAAGAGCATCAAAAATAATTAATTCTCAATTCTTAAATAGAATCACGAGAGAATTCATTGATGATCAAATTTCAGTTGATGAGGCAGTTAAGAAAATTAACGCTGAATTGGCTAAGTTTTAGTCAATAAGATTTAAAAAAAGCGGGTAATATATTATTATCCGCTTTTTTCTTATGAGTGACACTTTATCTAAAATAGAAAAAAGAACTGCGTATACATTACTTTTACCAGCAGTTTTTTTAGTTTTTTCTATAATATTATTTCCTATTTTTGCAAATATTTGGATAAGCTTTAAAGAAGTTAGTTTAAAAGATATTAGAATTCCAGAACCAAGGGCAAAAAAAATTGTAAAAAGCATATCAGACAATAATTCTGAATTAAAAATTGTTTACAAATTAAGAAATAGCTCCTTAATTCAAAAAATATCAGATGTAGAATTTAAGGATAAACTTCCGAGCAATGTAATACCTGTAGATCTAGATTCTAGATGTGAATTTAAATCAAAGATAATTAAATGTCAGTTCGGTGAATGGGAAGCAAAATATAGAGAAAATTTTGAGGTATTAATTAAGAATGAAAATAATAATGAAATAGATAAAAAAATAGTTAAATCTCAAAAACCATCCTTAAGTGGAAAAGCCGATAACATCCTTCTAACTACAAATTTTACATTAAAGAACTTTAAGAAAGTTTTTTATGAAGATGATTTTGTTGATTTACTTCTAACCACATTTTACTTCACTTTTTTTGGTACAATTGGAGCAATATTCTTTGGAATTTTAGCTGCGCAGCTAGTTAATCAAAATTTTTATGGCAGATCATTTATGAGAAGTATTTTACTTTTTCCATATGTTGGACCTGTAGTAGCTTTAGCTTACACTTGGACTTTATTACTTGATCCAAATAGCGGAACCTTCAATGCTTTGATGGTGAATTTTAATATTTTTGATGAACCTATTAATTTACTGGGTCAAAAATATATGTTGATGAACATTTTTGGCTTTGAGTTAAAATTAAGACTAGCATTAACCACAGTTATATTTTTTGAGATTTGGCGATATTTTCCTCTAGCTTTTCTATTTATTCTTGCAAGGCTTCAAGCTGTACCTAAAGATTTATATGAAGCTGCAGAAGTTGATGGAGCAGGGCCGCTTAAAAAGTTTATACACATCACTCTTCCACAAATAACAGCCATCATATCAATTTTATTTATGATTAGATTTATTTGGAATTTTAACAAATTCGAGGATATTTTTTTATTAACTGGCGGCGCGTCAGGGACGAGGACATTACCAATAAATGTTTATCAGCAAGGTTTTGCAATATCAGATATAGGCATGGGATCTGCTGTCTCTATAGTAATAGTGTTATTGCTTATAATTTTTATGTTTATTTATTTTAAATTAATTGGAAGAAAGGCAAATGAAATTTAAGTCATTATCTATATATTTATTAACATCATCTATATTTTTATTATGTTTGTTGTCTATATTAAAAATAATGTCTACCTTACAAGGTATAAAGTTTACAAATCTAAATATTAGTCAGAATTTCATTCTTGGAATATGTTTATCTTTTGGATTATTATTTATAGGGAATAAATTTAATCATTTAATTAAGATCTTTTCTTTTACATCAATATTTACAATTTTTTATCTATATATTAATGAGAGCGCTCCAATTTGGTATTATATTAGTGTATTCATAATTATCTTATTTTTTTCACACAAAGTTAAAAATTATAATTTAAATTATTTAAAAGAAGATTTCGTATCAGAAAAAATAATTTTTGATTTTATAACTTTATTTGGAATTATATTTTTTGCCTTTGTTATTTTATTTCCATTTTACATAATGCTTGTGACAAGTTTTAAAACCCAAATTGCTTTATTAGTTAATCCCCTAGATTTCAGTTTAGATTTTAAAAAAGATATATCTGATTTATTCAAATCATATTTCGTAATCTTTGATACCTATAATTTTGGAAGGTATATTCTTATAAGCTCATTTGTTTCTATAGGAACAGTAATAATAACCTTAATGTTTGCAATTCCTGCAGCTTATGCCGTAGCTAGGTTAAACTTTTTTGGTAAAACTTTTTTATCATCTTCAATATTAATAATTTATATGTTCCCAGCTATAGTTCTTGTAATTCCTTTGTATACAGTCTTTAGCCAACTTGGTTTAAGAAATTCAGTTTTAGGTCTTTTAATTGTTTACACAGCAACTACCTTACCTGTAGCAATTTATATGTTGCAAGGTTATTTCAAAAGTATTCCTAAAGAGATTGAAGATGCTGGTATTATGGATGGTCATAGTTGGTTTGGCATCATTTTAAAAATTATAATTCCATTAAGCCTTCCCGCTATCGCATCTGTCGCGTTATATGTATTCATGATAGCTTGGAATGAATTTTTGTTCTCTTTAATGTTTTTGGATAATCCAAAATTTTTTACACTTTCAAGGGCTATTCAATATTTAACTGGAGATGCTGAAACGCCAAGACAATACTTAATGGCAGGATCTGTTGTTGTTACATTGCCAGTTCTTATAATATTTATTTATTTTGAAAAATACTTAGTAAGCGGTTTAACAGCTGGAAGTGTAAAAGGTTAACAATACCTAAATACCAAAACAAGTTTATCGTTGATTAAAAGCGAAAATTATTTAAATTAAAACTTCAAATGAATCCTACTGATATATTACTGAGTATAGCAATCGTTGGAATATATACATTAATTTATGTTTATTTAAGACATAACTATAAAAATTATAAAAAGATTTTTAAACTTTTTAGTGAAGGTTTTGTTTATGCAACAGTGATTACTGGTATCCTTTATTATTTAATTAAGCATATAGCCTCATAGTGTATGAAAAAAATATTCATAATTTTAACATTTTGCTTTTTAGCAATAAACAATCTATTTGCTGAGGAGTTTAAAATAAGAATTTTTAATGAGTGGCTTTTTAAAAATGGATATCATCAATATTTAAACTTAGAACAAAACCAATTATGCAAGGACGAACCAAAATTTAGTAATAATTGGTATTATAATAATTGTGATAAATTTCAAGGAACTAACAATCTTAATATCAAAACAAAAAATAAAAAATTATCAGGTACCAATATTGCATATCATTCAAACCCAAACAGGGACTCGCTGATTTATTATTTATGGAAATACTCGTATAGAGATAGAAGTTCACATTTAAAAGAGTTTAAATCTACAAATAATTCATACGATTTTAAATTTAATTTAATTGAAGATAAATTTGTAAAGAAGCAATTGAAAACAAAAGGAATCTTGAGTTATTTATATTATCAAGATGGCGAAGTATTGATTGATGAATTTTCTCCTAAAGAAAGATTGGGGGAGTTTTTAAATAATGAGACAAAATTCTATTCAATGTCGATGGGCAAGTCAGTAACATCTTATATATTAGGTCACGCGATATGCGATGGCTATATTGATGGTGTTGATGCAACAATGAATGATTGGCCTCAATTACAAAATTCGATTTACTATAATCAAAAATTAATTAATTTTTTGAACATGAATACTGGTGATCAAAAATATATTAATGAATTTGAAGATGGTACCAGTAAATTAGGGGCATATGAAGATAGAGACATTCAAACAACTATGCTCATATACTTTAGAAATAAAGATACAAAAAAATCTGCTGAAACATATAATTATAATGGATTTGTTTCTCAGTTAATTTTGAATTATGTAAAATTTAAAACAGGTGAAAATTATGAAAAACTTTATAGTAAAATTTTCAATGATAAAATAAAAATCAAACATAGCATTCTTTATGGTTTTACTGGTCAACGAGAAGAAAATGGAAATGGACATCCAAATATAAGCGCGACAAGATTTGATTATCTAAGAATAGCAAAAGCTATGATGGATGATTATCAAAATGACACTTGTGTTGGTAAATATTTAAAAGAAATTCACAAAAGAAGAATTCCAAAAAATTATAATAATAATAAAAATGAACCAGAATATAATCGTACAAAATCATATGGAGGACAATTCCATATGGATTATCCAGGGTTAAAAGATAAAGTTATATTTGGCATGGGTGGTTATGGTGGTCAAGCTATCCTAATAGATATGGAAAACTCAAGAATTGTTGTTCTAAATTCGCTTCATTATAATAATGGGGCATATAAATATAATGTTAAAAAACTTTTAATTGATCCAATAAAAAAAGGTAAATAAAAGATTTTTTAAATTACTTAAGAAAATTTAATATCAAGAATATTAAGTAGAATAAATTTAATACAGCAATATTATTAATATTAAAGTATTTTTTGCTGAATTTAAGATCAAAAATTGTAAAGATCAAAAAAATTAACAAAGGGTCATAATATTTATGATAGATCGTTAGCTGAGGATTTGTTAAAATAATAATAAGTAATACTAAAATATTATCAATATTTTTCCTTTTTATTAATAATACATATATAAAAAACATTGAGTAAGTCGATATTACAAAAAAAAGTAAATTATTATTAAATACAAGATTTGAAATTTTAAAAAATATTCCTCCACCAGTAAAAAATAAATCGTAATTAAATAGATGAATATTTATTGCTGAAAAAATTAATAAAAAAGTTATTTCTTTAAAATTGATATGTTTTAATAAAAAATAGTCTTTAAAATAATTAAAAAATGGGATCAAATAAAAAAAAACTATTGAACTTAATATTAATATTTTGTTTGCATAATTAAAGTTATTCTTAATTCCCAAAGAGTTTATTTCATTTCCAGGTGTGAGACCAGGATCAATAAAAAAAACATCAAGAATAAATAAATAATAGTAAGCCGGAAAAGCTAAAACGAAATTTAAGATTAAATATATTATTAACTTTTTATTTTTTATTAAATCTTTATAAAATTTATAAAAAAAGAAAATTCCAAATAAACAAAAATTTACACTGAAATAAGAAGCAATTGCTAAAAAAATAACATTCAAATAACAATTAATTACTTTTTTTTGACTATGAAAATATTTGAGATAGTAGAAAACACTAATAGTAAAAAAATGAAAACCTATAATTCTACTATCAGGCCATACACTTAGAGATCTAAAAACTGGTGATAAAAAAAATATTAAAGACAGAAGAAACAAATAATTACTTGGAACAGTCTTAAATTTTATCTTCAAACATTTATAAAAAAAAATAATAGAGATAATAGAAAAGTTAAAGAATATAAATCTAATTAATGTATCGCTTAGTTCTATTTTATATAAATAAGATAACAAAATAATTATTATAGGAGAGTGTCTTTCTCCCAGTTGGTCAAATGACAGCAATGTTCCACTAAAATCATGGATGAATAAATCCATAATACCTTTGTAAGCAGTATAATCCTGATAAGCTCCACCTGTAGAATTTTCATCTATTAGAAAAGCTACTAAGAAAGCAATATAGAAAATAGGAAATATGATTAATTTATAATTATTATTTTGTTTTTTCAAAAAAGAAATTGTCATAATAAGTTTTATTTTATAATACAATTTATATACAGGTTTATTTAGTTTTAATAAATAAAATGATAGAAAAAGAAAATATTGAAATTTTGATACCGACTTTAAACGAAGAGGGTAACATTGCAGAAACTATCAAAAATCTAAAGTTGCAAGGTTTTAATAATTTAACAATTATCGACGATAACTCACAAGACAAAACTGTAAAAATATGTAGAGAGCTTGGATGTAATGTGCTTGAAAATATAAATTTATCTAGGCTGGGATTTGGAAAGTCAGTAATAAAAGCTTTAAAAAATTCCAACTCAAAATATTGTTGTATATTTGATGGTGATAACTCTTTTGACCCTAGCTCTTTAGAACTAATGGTAGACAAAATAGAGAACAAATTTGATTTTGTTTTTTGTTCTAGATATAAGGATAATAATGTTAGCGAAGACGATACAATAATTAGAAAATTTGGAAATTTTTTCTTTACAAAATTAGTAAATATACTTTTTAGAATTAATACAACTGACGTACTCTTTCTATATGTAATGGGCAAAAGAGAAGACTTTCTCTCACTAAATTTAAACTCTGCTGACTATAGAATTTGCACTGAAATTCTTTTAAAATGTTATATTAACTTTAACTGCGCTGAAATTTTATCGATTGAAAGAAAAAGAAAATTTGGAAAAAGCAAGGTAAATGCAGCATTAGATGGATTTAAAATTTTGATGAATATTTTTTATTATTATATTAAGAGTTTTTCGAATAAAAAATTAATTTAAATGAAAAAAGTAGCATTTATAACAGGAGTTACTGGTCAAGACGGATCTTATTTAGCTGAATTACTTATAAGCAAAAATTATATAGTCCATGGTTTATTAAGAAGAACAAGTTTTTTAAATCTGGATAGAATTCAAGACATCATTGATAAATATGAGAGTAAGGGTATTTTGAATCTTCACTATATTGATTTAACAGATACCTCTAGTATTACGAATTTAATTATAAAATATAAACCGCACGAATTTTATAATTTGGCATCTATGAGTCATGTAGGAATTAGTTATTTTACAGGTGAGGCAACTTTAAATATAAACGCTATAGCAACTTATAGAATACTAGAGTCAATTTTAAAAAATCACAAAAAATGTAAATTTTACCAGGCATCCTCAAGTGAAATGTTTGGTTCAACACCTCCACCACAAAATGAAAAAACTCCTTTTAATCCCCAAAGTCCTTATGGAATATCAAAAGTTTCTGCTTATTACACAACTAGATATTTTAGACAAGCACATGGCTTGTTTGCTGCTAATGGAATCTTATTTAATCATGAGTCCCCTAGACGTGGATTAAATTTTGTAACAAGAAAAATTACTCATTCGTTAGCAAGAATTTTATCTGGTTATGAGAAGAAAATTTATTTAGGAGATATTTCAACAAAGAGAGATTGGGGACATTCAAAGGATTATGTAAGAGGAATATGGATGATCCTACAGTACAAAAACCCCGAGGACTTTGTTTTGTCAACTGGAAAAAATTATTCTATTGAAGATTTTGTTAAAAAGGTATTTAAAATTTTAGGTCTAAATTGGAAAAAATTTGTGTCAACAAATAATAAAAATTTTCTTAGACCATCAGAGGTAAGAAGCCTTCAAGGTGATAGCAGGAAAGCTAGAAAATTATTGAAGTGGAAACCACAATATAATTTAGATACATTGTGTTTAGATATGTTAAAAAGTGACTTAAAATTATATGGAATGACACTAGATCAAGCAAAACAGATAGCTAAAAAATTATCAAAGTAATATCCAGTGATTTATCAAATTAAACCAGTAATTGGAAAAAATGCAAAAAAAAATTTAATAAATTATATTAATAAAGATAACTGGTTAACCGAGTACAAAAATACACGTGATTTTGAAAAAAAATTCGCAAAATTTACTACTTCAAAAAACTGTATCACTTTTCCAAATGGAACTCTCACAATGTACGCTATTTTAAGTTGCTTAAACTTAAAAAAATCATCAGAAGTTTTAGTCTCAAATTATACTATGGTTGCCACAGCTAATGTTGTCAAAATGGCTGGTTTGAAGCTGAAATTAGTTGATATAACTGATGAAGATTTTTGTATGTGTCCTAAGGATTTATTGAAAAAAATTACAAAAAGAACAAAAGCCGTCATTTATACTCAGATGAATGGAAGAAATGGTAAAATAGATGAAATATCAAAAATATGTAAAAAAAAGAATATATTTTTAATAGAGGATGCCGCTCATGCTATTGGTAGTTATATAAAAAACAAACATGCAGGGAACCATGGTATAGCATCTTCTTTTTCATTTAGTATGCCAAAATTAATAACAATGGGTCAAGGTGGCTCTGTAATTACCAATAATTCAAAGCTTGCAAAAAAACTTAGATTATTCAAAAACTTTGGAAGAAAAATAGATGGCTTAGATATTCATAATTATCTTGGATATAATTTTAAAATTACGGATTTACAATCTATTTTAGCTACCTCTCAACTACAGGATATAAAAAAAAGAATAAATTTAAAAAAAAAAATTTTTCTTAGATATTTTAACAAATTAAAAAATAATAAAAAAATTAAAATATTAAAAATGAAACCAAAAGAAACCCCTTGGTCTGTAGATATATATGCTAAAAATATCAATAAACTTAAACAAAAACTCAAAAGTCAAAATATTTTGACAAGGAATGTTTATCCTCCATTGAACAGTCAAAAAATATATAAGAAATATAAAGGACTTCCTGTATCAAATAATTATTGTAAAAATGGACTTTGGCTACCATCAAGCTTAGACATTAAAATGTCTCAAATTGATAAGATATCTAGTATAATAAATAAATTTTATAGATAGATCCAAAATGCAATTTCGTAAGAGATGTTTATCTTGTAATAAAAAAAATTTAAAAGAAATAATTAATCTTGGTTCCCATTCATTTGCAGACAGATTTATTGAAAAAAAAAATTTAAAAAAAAAAGATCCTTTGTATCCATTGATTCTGGATTTTTGTCCTAACTGTTTATTTATTCAGTCAAGAGTGATAACAAATCCTAAGCAAAGATATTCTGCAGTAGATTATTCCTATACGTCATCTAACTCTAATTATGCAAAAAACCACTGGATTGAATTTGCTAAAAGTCTGAATAAAAAATTTTCATTAAGAGGTAAAAAAATATTAGAAATTGGTTCTAACGATGGTTTTTTATGTAATGAATTAAAAAAAAAAGGATCAAGATGTGTTGGGGTTGATGCTTCAAAATTTATGACCAAGCTTTCATCCAAAAAAAAAATTAATTCAATTACCTCGATATTTAATTATAACGAGAGCAAAAAAATAAAAAAAAAATTTGGGCAGTTTGATTTTATAATTGCCAATAATGTTTTTAATCATTCTAATACTCCATCAAATTTTTTAAAAGGTGTATTCAATCTGCTAAATAATGACGGTATTTTTATATTTGAGCAACCAGATTTTGCTATTGGTGCAATTTCATTAAAATTTGATCAAATATATCATGAACATGTATCTTATCTTACAACTAAAAATATAAAATCTATTCTAAATTATAATAATTTTAAATTAACATATATAGATAGAAATGAATATCATGGAGGAAGTTTAAGATCATTTGCACAAAAAAAAAATTCAAAAATACTTAATAGCATTATTGAACCAAAAAAAATTCAAAATTATGACCAAATATATAATTTAAGGTTTTATCAAAATATGATGAAAAAAATTAAAAAGAAAAAAAATATTCTTTTGAAAAAAATTTCAAATCTCAGAAATGCTGGTTATGTAATTTGTGGTATTGGCGCAGGTGCAAAAGCAAATACATTTTTAACTTATTATGGTTTAGATTATAAAATTGTAGATTTCATAACAGATGCTTCAAAATTTAAAAAAAATAAATTTACCCCTTTTACAAAAATACCGATTAAAGATGATTTACAACTTAAAAAATTTAAAAAAATTGCTTGTATAATTTTAACATGGAATATAAGTAGCTTAGTTATTAAAAAAATCAAAAAATTAAATAAAAAAATTATAATTTTATATAATTAAATATGAAGTACAAAAAATTAAAAACTAATTTCAAAGATAAAAGAGGTTCAATCACTGACATTTTTTATAAAAAAAATATACAACATGTTGCGATTATTAAATCTAAACCAAACGTAAGAAGAGGTGATCATTATCATAAAAAAACAACACAATGGATGTATATAACCCAAGGCTCTTTAGAATATTGGTATAAACCTGTAAATTCAAAAAAAAAACCAAAAATGAAATTATTAAAAGTTGGGGATCTGGTTGAAACACCTCCTTATGAAATGCATGCCTTAAAGATTGGCAAGAAAGGGAATGAATTTGTAGTTTTTACCATTGGTAAAAGAGGCGGAAAAGATTATGAAGGTGATACCTTTAGATTTAAACCAACATTAATTAAATAATTAATGTTTAAAATATATTCTAAAATAAAAAAAAAAAAACTTTTACATATTTTTTTTAAATCAAAAAATTTTAAAGGTAGACAAAATCTTTCACCTAATAATGAATTTCTACAAGCTTCAGTAATTAACTTTACATCGAAGAAAGTAATTAATTCTCATCATCATCTAAAACACGAAATATCTAATAAAAAAAGACCAATTCAGGAGTCGTGGATATTAATTAAGGGAGAAGCTAAAATTACATACTTTGATGTTAACAAAAAAAAAATAAAATCCTTTACGATGAGACCAGGTGATATTTCAATAACTTATTACGGAGGACATGAATTGAAAATTATAAAAAAAAATAGTTTGCTTTATGAGTACAAAACTGGACCATACAAAGGTAGTGAAAAAGATCTAAAATATTTTAAAAAAACAAAAAAATGATTTTACCTTTAGAAACATTTAGAGGTATTTTTGCACTAGTAATTGTATTACATCATCTTAAAATAGACACTTTTATTCAAAAATCTAATTTTATAATTAATGGTGGTTTAGTTGTAGATTTTTTTTTTGTATTAAGTGGTTTTGTAATAAGCCTAAATTATCTTGATAAAATAAAATCAAAAAATGATTTAATTATTTTTCAAAAAAAAAGGTTTTTAAGGTTGTACCCCTTACATTTATTAACACTACTGATGTTTATAATCATAGAGGTAATTAAATTGATGGTAAACACTTACACCAGTTTACAATCTACATATGTTCCATTCTCAGGCTTGAATAATATATACTCCTTGGTAGCAAATTTTTTTTTAATTCATGGTTGGTACGGCTGGTCTTTTAATTTACCGAGCTGGTCAATCTCTACAGAATTTTATACTTATTTTATTTTTGCCCTAATTATTCTAAATTTTAGATACAGATTATTTTTTTTTGTTACTTTAGTTTTATTTTCATTAATACTTTTTTATTTAAATAACACTGGAGTAAATACACTTAATAATTTTATTTATCCAATAAGATGTATTTATAGCTTTTTTCTTGGCTCATTAACTTTTATTATCTTCAAAAAATTAAATAAAAATTTTTCTGATTTTTTTTCGTATTTACTAATTTTTTTTAGTTTATTAATCATAAATTTTAGTGACCAACTATTTATGAATAACAAATATATTATTGCATCATTTATATTTAGTTTAACAATATTATTTGTTTCAAGTTTGCATAAATCTTCATCTTTAAAAAAAATACTATCTAACAAATATACTGTTTTTTTAGGTAGTATAAGCTATGGCATATATATGATACATTTTGGTGTTGTTTGGTTTTTTAGACAATTTAGTAAATATATCTTGGATATAAAAGAAGAAGCAAATTACTTAGTATTTAATTATTATTTAGGTGAATTATTCACAATCCTTTTTGTATTGTTTATTATATTTTTATCTTATTTATCCTTAAAATATTTTGAAAATAGATTTAGATAATATTAAATAATTTTACTTATTAGACTTGTTCAATTATAAATATTAGCATAAACACTCATGAAAATAACTCATGCCCTCGTGGTGAAATTGGTAGACACAAAGGACTTAAAATAGTTTGAATTGAGGAATTTAAAAGTCCCTAATAGTCTCTAATAGTCTTAATCCCTTATAATCCTATATATTTTAAAACCATCGAATTATTTTTATTGGAAAATCTTACTTATTAATTTTAAGATTCTCGGACCATTCTCGGACATAGTGAGATATATTATTATTATGAGAATTTTTGGTGATGCAATTGATGATAAAATTTTTCCTAAAAAAATTAAAAGATTTACACAAGAAGAAAAAAATTTAATTGAGAAGTTTGTAAATTCTATATTGAGAAACGACAAATACTCTGAACTAGAGAATTCCGAGATAAATCAATTTAATGATAGATTGGATGGTATAACTGAAGAAATACACAAATACTTTATTTTCAAAAAATCAGAGATCTCATTAAGATTTAGCAAATATTATACTAACGAAAAAAAAAAGTGTAATTATATTACTGAATTTGCTTATGATGGCAGAGGTACTTTTAATGGTTCTCCTTCCAAAAGTTTAATTAATGACTTTGAAAAAGATAAGTCAATAACTGGTATATATGTAAAAGGTTTCTACAAACTTGATCTTGAATTTATGTTAGAATCTGAATATCCCAAAGATTATCCAAAAACTGACGAGTTAGCGATTAGAACCAGATATGAAGATGCAGGGAGTGGTGGGAGTAGTTTAACAAAAGAATGTAAAAGAAGAATTGAGAAAGTTCATTTTAAAATTATTAACAATGCTATTTTAAAGGCTGTAAAAAGATGAAAAAACTAATACCAAAAAATAAGAGATTTATAGAGAGTATCAATGCTACTACAGAGGATATTGAAGATCTTTATTATGTTGTGATGCTTTATAACTTATCAATGCATTTTGAAAAAAAGATATTTAAGAAACCAAAAAAATTTCTCAAGTGGTGTCATAAATCACATCAAAAAAAAATTAAATCAATTAAAAGTCCATTTAGTCAATTTACATTTACACAAATGAATGATGGCATCTTTTATACTGTAGATGGTATTCCAGTTGCCCTAAGACATATATTAAAAAAAGCTAAGTATGGTGAAAATATAAGAGATAGTGTGAATAATTGGATATACAAGGAATTAACAAATTATGTAAGCAATGATGAACGTACTGAAGTCTGGGAAGAATTTGGAAATATTTTTTACAAATATAGTAATATGGAATAATGCCACTAAGTTATAAAAAAGCTGATCCTTTAATTTATGGAGCCGTAAAGAATTTAACTTGTATAACAGAGGCAGACAAACAACCACATCACGAGGAACAATATTATTATATTTTTTGGGTATCACATATTGATAAAGTTCATATGTCTGGTGGACTGAATAAATCTCAAGTCAAAGAATGGTTTAAAATTTCAGATTATGAATTCGATCAAAAGTTAGAATTAAAAGAATTCTTTTGCAAGGTTTGCAATACAGAGAGCGATACTGCTTTTGCAAGATTGGCTAAAGAAGGCAACAAAACATGTATAAATTGTTTAAATAAATGAAAGATAGAAATTCTCATGATAAATATAAAACCTATTCATATAGTAAATTATCAGTTATTGAAAAATCTTTACCAAGACAATTGAGTCAATTGGAGCATTTAATAGACAAAACTCAAGATAAAATAAATATTTATAAAAATAAAGTTTATGAGATAGAGCAAAAAATTCAAAAAAATATTGAAAATAAAATTGGAACGAATCAATCAAATAATAATGGATTACATATTATTTCTTATTTTATTTGTTTTATCCCAATAACATTATATTTATACTTAAAAACAGATGCAGATATAAGTAGTAGTTTATTTGTAGCATTTTTTATAAGTTTTTTTCCTTATGGATTTGTTTATTTTTTATTTGAAAAATTGATCTCTTCAAGTTCGGCACTACAAAAATTAGACTACGATAAGACTTATGAAAAAATTTATAAAGCAAAAACTAAAAATAACTCCAGATTCAAAAATACTAATAAAAAATTAAAAAATTTAGAAAGAAAAATTGAAATTTTAGATAATAATTTTTGGAAATTAAAAAATCTGAATAGAAATATTGGTTCTTTTAAAAAAAGAGCTAAACGGAGAGAAGAAAGATCAAAAATAGTAGCATTTGATAAGAAAGCTAGAGATGGAGCTCAAATTGTAAGGAGAGATCTGTTAAATAGTATAACATCCAAACAAAATTGGAAATGTCCATATTGTAATTTAAATAAAAAAATAAGTTTTTCACAAGCAGATCATATTCATCCGATCAACAAAGGAGGTTTGAGTACATACCAAAATATGGTTTTAATTTGCAGAGAATGTAATTCTAATAAAAAAGCATTAACTTTAAGAGTATTTGCAAAAAATATGAATTATAACTTCAATAAAATATGCGATAGATTAGAATTATTAGGTAAAGATGTTTAATAGGATTTTATAGGATAACTCGGACCATTCTCGGACATAGGGAGATAAAATAAAAAAAATTTACTTATTCATCTTGTTCAATTATAAATAATGGCATAAACACTCATGAAAATAACTCATGCCCTCGTGGTGAAATTGGTAGACACAAAGGACTTAAAATCCTTGCCCTTTTGGGAGTGCCAGTTCGAGTCTGGCCGAGGGCACCAGTAAATGGTTAAGCCTAATATTATTTCAGATCAGAATAAAAAGTCATTAAAAATTAAATCTTTAATTCAAAAAAAATTAAATAAAATTTATTTTAAAAATTTAAATATCGTAATTGGTGGAGACGGTTTTATGCTCAAAACTTTAAAAAAAAATAAGTTTTCCTCTAAATTTTTTTATGGATTAAATTCTGGTGACTATGGTTTTTTAATGAATAAATTTTCGTTAAATTCTTTTATTAGAAATTTAAATGAATCAAAATTAATTACTATCTCCCCACTAGAAATGAAAGTGATCAATAAAAAAGGTCACAAAAAAAAATTTTTAGCAATCAATGAAGTTTCAATTTTAAGACAAAGCAGACAGGCAGCATCTCTCCAAATTAAGGTAGGATCGAAAACAATAATTAAAAGATTAATTTCTGATGGGGTATTAGTTTCTACACCAGCTGGTAGCACCGCATATAATTTATCTGTAAGAGGTCCTATTTTGAGTTTAAACTCAAAAAAATTATCGATTGCTCCAATTAGTCCTTTCAGACCAAGAAAATGGAAAGGAAAAATAGTTACAGATAAATTAAAGGTATCAATAAAAAACCTTAATACAATTAAAAGACCAATAAGCGCAGTTGCTGATAATTTAGAGATAAGAAATGCAAGATATATTGAAGTAAAGATAAATAATAAAATAAAATTTAGATTATTGTATGATAAAAATAGAAGCTTACAAAAAAAAATTAAATTAGAACAATTGAGAAAAGAAACTAATTAAGATGGAGTTGATCTTATTTATTTGTACATATTTTCTTTTAACTTTAAATGTAATTGGTTTTGGCTATTTTTTTGCAAAAAATGTTTCATCTTATAATCGCGACTCAAACATCGGATATATTGGCTTATATGGGATATTTTTTCTAACCTTAATTTCATATTTAACAAATTTAGTCGTAAAACATGGTTATTTACATAATTATTTATTGTTAATTTTTGGGATATTTTATTTCATTAAATTTTTACTAAGTTTTAAAAATTTTAAAAAAAATAAAGACTTAAAATATTTAATTTTTTTCTTATTCTTATCAGTAATCTCTATTCTATATTTTAAAAGTCATGATGATTTTCCATATTATCATTTAAGCTTTATCCATAACCTTACTGTAAATAAAATTGAATTTGGATTAGGAAATTTTGACTTAGCATTTAATCACGTATCATCTCTATTTTTTTTTCACTCTTTATTTAAATTACCCTTTACTGGAGATTACTTTTATTTTTTAGGACCTGCATTAATAATGGTTTTTACAAATATAATTTTGGTTAAAAGTATCTTGAACTATAAAAAAAAAATAACATTTATTTTTTTTCTAAAATTATTTATTTTTGTTTTTATTAACGTTTTTTTCTATAGACTTGCTGAGCATGGTACTGACAGATCAGCAATAATCCTTATTTTTTTAAGTATTTTGTTAATTTTTCAAATAACAGAAAGTAAATTTTTAAATAATAAGAAATTTGAGAATTTAATAATATTATTAACTTTTATAATTAGTTTAAAATCCTTTTATGTAATTTACAGTCTATTTTTTTTTATAATTTTTTTTAAATATTTTAATTTCTCAAGAATACCAATCTTTTACAAAAGTTATAAAATAATTAATATTTCTATAATTTTTGGTTTTCTTATTTTATTTTACAATATTGCGTACACCGGATGTTTAATCTACCCAATAGGTTTGACCTGTTTTGATAATTTTTATTGGAGCATGGATTCTTCTAGAATCGAATTAGCTGCAAATTGGTATGAACTTTGGTCTAAAGCAGGAGCTACACCAAATTATAGAGTTGATAATCCACAAGACTATGTAAAAAGTTTCAACTGGTTGGGTGTTTGGATAGAAAATTATTTCTTTAATAAAGTTTCAGACAATATACTTGGTCTATTTGTAACAGTTTTAATTTTTTTAATAATACTAAGACCTTTAAAAATCAGATTCCATATTTCAACAAAATATTATCTAATGTTTATGACTTTATTCATTTTTTTAGTAGAATGGTTTTTAAACCATCCATCACTTAGATATGGTGGATACCATTTATTGGCTTTAATATTTTTTATTCCAGCTAGTATACTATTAGCATCACAGAAATTTAATTATTTAAAAATTATTAAAAAAATTCAATTTATCTTAGTATTAGGAATTTTAATATTTTGTTTTAGAAATATTGACAGAATTATTAATGAGAATGAGATTTATGACTATAATCCGTTAAAATCCCCAAGATATAAAATTAGTTTAAGCGATTATTATCTAAAAAAAAATAAGAAAATTATTTTAAAAGAAACCAAAGAGTGCACAATATTATTTGAAAAAGATAAAAATTGTAAATTAGTTAATTCTTATAGAATTTTTTACTAGTATAAAATATTATGTTGTATAATCAATTAAGGGACTGTAGCTCAATAGTAGAGTACCTCGTTGACATCGAGGGGGTAGTAGGAGCGTAACCTACCAGTCCCACCATTTTGACAAAATTATTAGTTATAAAAAAAATAAAGATATATGACATCAAAAAAAAAATTAATAATTTTTATTCCATCAATTGAACAAGGAGGTGTTGAAAAAAATTTATTTCTAATATCAAATTTTCTTGCAACAAAAATTAACAATGTCAAATTAATTACAGTAAATAAAGAAAAAAAATATTTTAGAAAAATAAATATAATAAATCCAAAATCGAAAATTTGGGTGAATGCAAATAGATATTCAAAATATTTTATATGTTTATTGATACTTTTTAAAT
Source organism: uncultured Pelagibacteraceae bacterium (assembly GCA_902580275.1). Classification (GTDB taxonomy): domain Bacteria; phylum Pseudomonadota; class Alphaproteobacteria; order Pelagibacterales; family Pelagibacteraceae; genus Pelagibacter. Next base: position 123,643 of record CACHJZ010000002.1, read on the forward strand.
TATTTTTAAAAAATAGAAATTATGTAGTATTAGCGTTTCAGGCAAACCTATACTGTATCTTAATATGTAAGCTATTCGGAATAAAAATATTAGTAAGATCAAATACTTCATCAGTTGGCTGGTCACAAAACTTAATAAAAAAATTTTTTTATAAAAAAATATTGAATATTGCTGATCAAGTTATCGTTAATAGTAATGATTTTAAGAAAGAATTAAAAAAATCTTTTTCAATCAATGCAAAATGTATTTATAATCCATTAAATAAAAATGAAATAATCAAAAAATCTAAAGAAAAACTTCAATTAAATTTTCTTAAAACAAGTTCAATTAAGATTATTAATATAGCAAGATTTACAGATCAAAAGGATCATTTGACATTACTTAACGCCATGAAGAAAATTAAAAGTAAAATAAAATTTCGTTTAGTTATAATTGGAGGCGGTCCAAATAGAAATTTAATAAAAAAATATATTTTAGAAAATAATTTAAAAAAAAATATTAAAATATTAAATTACCAAAAAAACCCATTTAAATTTATAAAAAACTCTGATATATTTATTTTAACATCAAAATTTGAAGGATTACCAAACGTACTCCTAGAAGCAGCTGTATTAAAAAAATTTATTATTTCAACAAATTGTCCAACAGGACCAAGGGAAATATTATCAAATGGAAAAGGTGGTGAATTAGTAAAAATAGGAAATTTCAAGTCAATTTCTGAAAAAATTATATCTTATAGTAAAAACAAAAATAAATTTGTAAAAAAAATTAATTATAATTTTAAATCACTTAATAAGTTTGACTATTACAATAACTTAAATGCATATTTGCTACTTGTTCAAAAATATTTAAAAAAATAAATTTTATTGGTGCCCCCGCACGGACTCGAACCGCGGACCTATTGATTACAAATCAATTGCTCTACCAGCTGAGCTACAAGGGCACAAAGGTTTTTTAGTATTATTTGCGGGATTATCAAGTATTTTTTTTTGACTTTATATAGTGAAAAGCAATAGCGGCACTATTGGAGACATTAAGACTCTCTACTTTTTTATTAATGTTTATTTTGACTAAAAAATCAATATATTTTTTTGTATGCATTTTTATTCCATAGCCTTCTGAACCAAATAATAATACTTTATTTCCTGACCATTGAATTTCCGTAAAATCTTTTTCTGAATTTGAATCAAAACCATAAATCCAAAAATTACACTCTCTAAGATATTTAAGTGTAGTATTTATATTAGCCACTTCAAAAACTTGCATGTTTTCAACAGCGCCACTAGCCGATTTATACATTAACTTACTTTCTGATGGATATGATCTTTGTTTTATTAAAATTCCGTCTATTTCAAATGATGTTGCACTTCTTATTATTGATCCAATATTTCTTGGATCAGTAATTTCATCTAAACAAACTAATGTTATGTCTGACTTATTTTTAATAAATTTCTTTAATTCAATTTGTTCTAAATGTTCAATTTCTGCAACAAATCCTTGATGTTGGATGCCATCATTATTTGAATATTTGTCTAATTCTTTTTTAGTTTTGAAAAAAATTTTTATATCTTTGAGTAAATTTTTACTAGGGCTTAATCGATGAATTGTTTTTTTACTTTCTTCAGTCAAAAAAAGTCTTAAAACTTTTCTTTTTGGATTTTTAAGTGCTTCTATTACCGCATGCTTGCCAATTATAAAAAATGACGATTTTGTCATAAAATTAAGCCATTTATATCCATTTTTTAACTAATTTCCTTTAATTTCTAATATTGCATTTATGCAATAAAAATATATAAAACGCTTGTTGTTTAAAGCTTTATTGAACAAGGGGACGCTTCCCCTACTGAAAAGGAGGGGTACCAAAGCGGTCAAATGGGGCGGGCTGTAAACCCGTTGACTTCGGTCTTCGAAGGTTCGAATCCTTCCCCCTCCACCATGTCAAAGCTTTAAAGACTTGGAGTGATGTACTTGGTTATGCGGGTGTAGTTCAATGGTAGAACGCTAGCCTTCCAAGCTGGATGTAAGGGTTCGATTCCCTTTACCCGCTCCAAAAATTAAAAGAAAAAGTAATGTAAGGATAAAAAAGTAATGTCGAAGGAAAAATTTAATAGAAATAAACCACATTGTAACATAGGTACAATAGGTCACGTAGATCATGGTAAAACAACTTTAACTGCAGCTATTACAAAAGTACTATCAGAAACTGGAGGAGCTCAGTTTACAGCTTACGATCAAATAGATAAAGCGCCTGAGGAAAAAGAGAGAGGTATTACTATTTCAACAGCTCACGTAGAATATGAGACTGAAAAAAGACATTACGCTCACGTTGATTGTCCTGGACACGCAGATTATGTTAAAAACATGATAACTGGTGCTGCTCAAATGGATGGAGCAATTCTAGTAGTAAATGCTGCAGATGGGCCGATGCCGCAAACTAGAGAGCATATACTTTTAGCAAGACAAGTTGGTGTGCCAGCTATTGTTGTATTCTTAAACAAGGTAGATCAAGTTAAAGATAAAGAATTGATAGAATTAGTCGAAGAAGAGATTAAAGAGCTTCTTACTTCATATAAATTTCCAGGAGACAAAACTCCAATTATAAAAGGCTCAGCTTTAGCCGCGGTTGAAGGTAAAGATGAGGAAATTGGAAAAAAAGCTATAATGGAATTAATGAAAGCAGTTGATGAACATATACCTCAACCAGATAGACCTAAGGATAAACCTTTCTTGATGCCAGTTGAAGATGTTTTTTCAATTTCTGGAAGGGGTACAGTTGTAACTGGAAGAGTAGAACAAGGTATTGTTAAAACTGGTGAAGAAATTGAAATAGTAGGTATAAGAGAAACAAAGAAATCTGTATGCACAGGAGTAGAAATGTTCAGAAAGATATTAGATACTGGTGAAGCCGGTGACAATATTGGAGCTCTTTTAAGAGGTGTAGAAAGAACTGACGTTGAAAGAGGACAAGTACTTTGCAAACCTGGTTCAATTACTCCACACACTGAATTTGAAGCTCAAGCTTATGTTCTAAAAAAGGAAGAGGGTGGAAGACACACACCTTTTTTCACAAAATACAGACCTCAGTTTTATTTTAGAACAACGGATGTGACTGGCGAAGTAGAATTACCTTCAGGTACGGAGATGGTAATGCCTGGAGATGATGCTAAATTTAAAGTAAAATTAATTACACCTATTGCAATGAGTGAAAAATTGAATTTTGCTATTCGAGAGGGTGGAAGAACAGTAGGAGCTGGAGTAGTAACAAAAATTATTAAGTAAGCTACCAATAGGAGTGTAGCTCAATTGGTAGAGCGCCGGTCTCCAAAACCGGAGGTTGGGGGTTCGATTCCCTCCGCTCCTGCCAAATTAACATTATGAAAAATCCTTTTAAATTTATACAAGAAGTTAAGCAAGAAGCCTTTAAGGTTACTTGGCCCACTGGGAAAGAAACTGTTCAAGGTAGCTTAATGGTCGTAGCTATGGCAATAATCGCTGCGATTTTTTTTTTACTTGTAGATCAGATTTTTAAATCATTGTTAGATGTAATTTTAAAGGTAAGTATATAATGAAAAATTGGTATATAGTTCAATCTCACTCAAGTTTTGAAAATAAAGTTGCGCAAAATATTAAAGATGAGGCAGAAAAGGCTAAAATATCAGAAAAATTTGAGGAAATAGTTGTACCAACTCAAGATGTTACAGAGGTCAAGAGAGGAAAAAGAATTCAAAGAAAAAAAAAATATTTCCCAGGCTATATTTTAATAAAAAGCGAAATGGACAATAACATTTATCATATGATAAAAGGTATAAAAAAAGTAAGTGGTTTCTTGGGAGCAAAAGGTATTCCTTCTCCAGTTTCTGACAAAGAAATTGAAAAAATTCTAGGTCAAATTAAAGATGGCGTTACTCAAGCTCAAACCGGAATTGAATATTCGGTCGGTGAAAAAGTACAAGTTATTGATGGTCCTTTTGCTTCGTTTAATGGTCTAGTAGAAGATGTTGACGAGGAAAAATCAAAATTAAAAGTTTCAGTTTTAATTTTTGGTAGACCAACACCAGTAGAATTAGAATATAACCAAGTTGAAAAGGTAAGCTAATGGCAAAGAAAGAAATAAGTGGTTTTGTAAAATTGCAAATTAAAGGTGGACAAGCAAATCCCGCACCTCCTGTTGGTCCTGCTCTTGGACAAAGAGGAATTAATATTATGGAATTTTGTAAAGCCTTTAATGAGAAGACAAAAGACTTTATGGGTAAACCTGTCCCAGTAGTAATTACTGTATATAAAGATAAAAAGTTTGATTTTATTATCAAGTCACCTCCAGCATCTCACTTCATAAAGGAGGCAGCAAAACTCAAGGGGGGTTCACAAGAACCTGGAAGGAATATTGTAGCATCAATTACAAAAAAACAAGCAGAAGAAATTGCTAAAAAGAAGATGAAGGATTTAAATGCACATGATTTAGACCAAGCAACTAAAATTATAATGGGGTCTGCTAGATCAATGGGAATTGAGGTCAAAGAATAATGCCTTCTAAAAGATATAAAATGTTACCTGAAAAAACTAGAGATAAAATCTCAGATACGATTGAAAAATTACTGCCTGTAATTAAAAAAAATTGTACTACAAAATTTGATGAAGGAATTGATTTAAGTTTTCAAATTAACAATAAACAGAAGAAAAATGAAATAAATTTGAGAACTGTAATTAATATGCCAGGAGGAACAGGTAAAAAAGTTAAAGTGGCAGTAGTCTGTGAAGATACTAAAAATAAAGATGCAAAAGATTCAGGTGCAGATATTGTAGGTGGCGACGAGCTGATTGAAAAGATTAAAGGTGGTTATTTGGATTTTGAAAAATTAATTTGTACTCCATCTATGATGATTAAGTTATCTAAATTAGGAAAAGTTTTGGGTCCTAAAGGTTTAATGCCAAATCCAAAATTAGGAACTGTAACTGAGGATGTTAAAAAAGCTGTAAAAGATTCTAAGTCTGGACAGGTTGAATTACGTAATGATAAAGATGGGAATATAGGAGTTTCAATAGGAAAAAAATCTTTCTCTGATGAGAATTTAATTAAAAATTTTAATGCTATTATTGAGACCTTAGAAAAAGAAAAATCTAATACAACAATAAAAGGTGATTTAATTAAAAGCTCATTCATTACTTCTAGTATGGGTGTTTCCTATAAACTTAAATTAAATAAAAATATCTAATATGATGGATAAAGTAAAAAAACAGGAATATATCGAGAAAATGAGTTCTCAGTTTGATAAATCTGAAGCTGTAATAGTTACCCACTATCAAGGATTAACAATGCAGCAGCTTGATGACCTAAGAAGTAGAATGAGAGAGCATGGTATACAATTTAAAATTACAAAAAACAGAATTACTAAACTCGCACTTCAAAAAACAAGATGCAAAGAGTTATCTGATTTATTTTCAGGACCAACAGCTGTTGCTCTTTCAGAGGACGCAATTACATCTGCAAAAATATTAACCAAATTTTCTAAAGAAAATTCAAAGTTAAAGATTCTTGGTGGTATAATGGGATCTGATATTTTAGACGTTGCAGGTGTACAAAATGTAGCAACTTTACCCACACTTGATGAAGCAAGAGCTAAAATTGTTGGAATATTGAGGTCTCCAGCTCAAAAAATAGCAAGTATTTTACTTGCACCTGCCTCAAAAATCGCTATTTTAGCGCTCGAAAAATCAAAAAAATAACCGGAATAAATTATGGCTGACTTAAATAAAATCATTGAAGATCTATCAAGCTTAACTGTTGTTGAAGCAGCTGAGCTTTCGAAACAACTCGAGGAAAAATGGGGAGTAACAGCGGCAGCGGCAGTTGCAGCAGCACCCGCGGCAGGCGGAGCAGGAGCTGCACCAGCAGAAGAGAAAAGTGAATTTACAGTAGTATTAGCGTCTGCAGGTGATAAAAAAATTAATGTAATAAAAGAGATTAGAGGTGTTACATCTCTTGGTCTTAAAGAAGCAAAAGATTTAGTTGAAGGCGCACCAAAAGAAGTCAAATCAGGTGTGAATAAAAAAGAAGCAGAAGAAATCAAAGCTAAATTAGAAGCTGCTGGAGCAAAAGTAGAACTTAAGTAATAAACAAAATTTAAATTGCTGATTATTTATTAATTAGCAATAAGAACATTGATGCAATTATCTTTTACTGAGAAAAAAAATATCAGGAAAAACTTTGGTAAACTTAAAGAGGGATTATCTATTCCTAATCTAATTGAGGTACAAAAAAATTCTTACAAAGAGTTAACGGAATTTAAAGACAATATTGATAATAATTTAGTAAAAGGTTTTGATAGAGTATTTAAAAGCATATTTCCAATTGAAGATTTAAATGACAAAGCAACTTTAGAGTATGTTTCATACAGATTAGAAAAACCTAAATTTGATGTAGAGGAGTGCATACAAAGAGGATTAACTTATTCATCCGCATTAAAGTGCACTCTTAGACTAGTGGTTTACGAAATTGATCAAGAAAATAATACAAAAGAAATTTTATCCGCGAAGGAACAAGAAGTCTATATGGGTGAAGTTCCAATGATGACAAACAGTGGTACATTTATTACCAATGGGGTTCAAAGAGTTGTTGTAAATCAAATGCACAGAAGTCCAGGTGTGTTTTTTGACCATGACAAAGGAAAAAGTCATGCAAGTGGAAAATTATTATTTAATTGTCGAGTAATACCAAACAGAGGCTCGTGGTTAGATTTTGAATATGATGTTAAAGATTTGTTATATTTTAGAATTGATAGAAAAAAGAAGATTTATGTATCTACTTTACTGTTAGCACTAGGTTATTCCAAAAATGATATTGTAAACGAGTTCTATGACAAAGAAGTTTACACATTTGATAAGAAAATTAATAAATGGAAAACCAAGTTTAATCCTGAAAACTATAAATCTAAAAATTTTTCCGAAGAAATAGTTGATGCAAAAACTCAAAAGACAGTAGTTAAAATGGGTGATAAAATTAATTTTCTTACAGCAAAAAAACTATTTAATGATGGATTAAAAGAAATCTTTGTATCTAGCAATTCATTAAACGGAAAATATCTTCACAAAGATTATGAGTTTAAAGATGAAAAATTTAAAATAGGTACAGAATTAAATGAGACAATAATTGAAAAATTTTTAATTAATGATATTAACGAAATATCTATTTCTTCAACAAACTCTATTAGTAAAGGCCCTTATCTTCTTCAAACAATATTCAATGATAAAAATGAAACAAAAAATGACTCAATAAATGAGATTTACAAGGTATTAAGACCAGGTGAACCCCCAACCATTGAAATTGCAACCCAGATTTTTAATAATCTTTTTTTTAGTTCAGATAGATACGACTTATCAGATGTTGGAAGAGTAAAAATGAATTCCAGACTAAATCTAAATTGCTCAGACAAAATAACTATTCTAAGAAATGATGATATTTTAGCAATCATCCAAAAAATGCTAGATCTAAGAGATGGCAAAGATGAGATTGATGACATCGATCATTTAGCAAACAGAAGAGTGAGATCTGTTGGAGAATTGGTAGAAAACCAAGCTAGAATTGGAGTATACAGAATGGAAAGGGCAATCAAAGAAAAAATGACTACACTTGATGTAGAGTCAGCTATGCCTCAAGATTTGATTAATGCTAAACCATTAACTGTTTCACTAAAAGACTTTTTTGCAACTTCGCAGTTATCACAATTTATGGACCAAACAAATCCGTTGTCAGAAATAACTCATAAAAGAAGAGTGTCTGCTTTAGGTCCAGGCGGTCTAACACGTGAAAGAGCAGGGTTTGAAGTCAGAGATGTTCACCCAACTCATTATGGAAGAATTTGTCCAATTGAAACTCCTGAAGGTCCTAATATTGGATTAATTAACAGCTTATCTACTTACTCAAAGATAAACAAATATGGTTTCATTGAAAGTCCATATAAAAAAGTTAAAGATGGTAAGGTTGAAGATAAAATAGAATATCTTTCAGCAATGGAGGAAACCAAATTTACTATTGCTCAAGCTAATTCTAAAATAGATAAAAATGGAAAGTTTACAGAAGAGCTTGTGTCGTGCAGACAAAATTTAAATTTTATTTTGTCAAAACCAGAAAATATTGATTATATCGATGTTTCTCCCAAACAACTTGTATCAGTTGCTGCGTCTTTAATCCCTTTTTTGGAAAATGATGATGCAAACCGTGCTCTAATGGGCTCAAATATGATGAGGCAGGCAGTGCCTTTATTGAAACCCGAATCTCCTTTAGTTGGAACTGGCATTGAGAGCGATGTTGCATTGGACTCGGGTGTAACGATAGTTGCTAAAAGAGAAGGAATTGTAGACAAGATAGACGGTAAAAGGATAGTAATAAAAGCTACCTCTGAAAGTGATTTTACCAAATCAGGCGTTGACATATACAATTTACAAAAATTTAAAAGATCAAATCAAAATACGTGCATAAATCAAAAACCTCTTGTGCGTGTAGGTGATAAGGTAAAATCTGGGGATATAATTGCTGACGGTCCTTCAACAAAACTAGGTGAATTAGCTCTAGGTAAAAATGTGACTGTAGCTTTCATGCCATGGCAAGGTTATAATTTTGAGGACTCTATCTTAATTTCGGAGCGATGTGTGACCGATGATGTTTTCACATCAGTCCATATAGAGGAATATGAAATAATGGCTAGAGACACTAAGTTAGGTGAAGAGGATATTACACGAGATATACCAAATGTTAATGAGGATGCATTGAAAAACCTTGACGAGTCCGGAATAGTTTATATTGGAGCAGAAGTTAAACCAGGAGACATATTAGTCGGAAAAGTTACACCTAAAGGCGACTCAGCTTCTGGTCCAGAGGAAAAGTTACTAAGATCTATATTTGGAGAGAAAGCAATTGATGTTACAGACACATCTTTAAAAATGCCTAGTGGAAGTGGTGGTATTGTAGTTGATGTAAGAGTTTTCAATAGACATGGTATAGAGAAAGACGAAAGATCTATAACAATAGAAAGAGCTGAGATTGATTCAGTTCAGCAAGATAAAATTGTTGAAGAAGAGATTTTAGAGAGAAGTATTAAACAAAGAGCCTTGGAAATATTAGATGGAATTCCAATAAATAAAAAAACAAAAGACTTAGAAGCTGGAACAAAGCTATCAAACGAAACAATAGAGAAAGTTACTGTTTCGGATATTTTAAAAATATCATTATCAGATGATAAAAAAACGGCTGCTTTAGATCAACTTAAGGATCAATATAATAAGGCAAAACAAGATATACAGGAAAGATTTGAAGACAAAGTGCTTAAAATTCGACAGGGTGATGAACTTCTTCCAAGTGTAATGAAAATGGTAAAAGTTTTTGTTGCAATAAAAAGGAGATTAAGACCTGGAGATAAAATGTCTGGTAGACATGGTAATAAAGGTGTTGTCAGTAAAATTGTTCCTGTTGAGGACATGCCTTATAGAGAAAACGGTAAACCAGTTGATATTGTTTTAAACCCGCTTGGTGTTCCAAGCAGGATGAATGTTGGTCAGATTTTAGAAACACACTTAGGTTGGGCATGTTCAGAGCTAGGTGAAAACATGAAAAAACTAGTAAATGAGAATCAAAAAAGAGTAGAAAAAAATGAGAAAATTTCAAACTTTTTGAAATCAGTTTATGGTAAAGAAATATTTTCTGAAAATTTGGACAAACTCTCAAAAACTGAGTTTAAAGATCTTTGCGAAAATTTACAAGGCGGTGTTCCAATCGCAACACCTGTTTTTGATGGAGCAAAAGAGCAAGATGTAACAAACATGTTGGACCTCGCTACGTTGCCAAAATCTGGTCAAACAATGCTTTGGGATGGGAGAACAGGTGAAAGATTTGATCGAGAGGTGACCGTTGGAACTATTTATATGCTTAAGTTACACCATTTGGTGGAAGATAAAATCCATGCTAGGTCAACAGGACCCTATAGTTTGGTAACTCAGCAACCATTGGGAGGCAAAGCTCAACTGGGTGGACAACGTTTTGGAGAAATGGAAGTTTGGGCATTAGAGGCTTATGGTGCATCTTATACATTACAAGAAATCTTAACTGTAAAATCAGATGATGTTGCAGGAAGAGTAAAAGTTTACGAAACTATTGTGAAAGGTGAAGAAAATTTCGAATCTGGTATTCCAGAATCGTTTAACGTTTTAGTTAAGGAAATTAAAGCGTTAGCATTAAATGTAGAGTTAAATTAATATGAAAAAAGATTTAAAAGATTTATTCAAAGATACAGATATTTCAGAGGCACAAAATTTTAATAGTATTAAAATTACATTAGCAAGTCCCGAAAAAATTAAATCCTGGACTTACGGTGAAATCAAAAAACCTGAGACTATAAACTATAGGACTTTTAGACCTGAAAAGGATGGCTTATTTTGTGCAAGAATATTTGGACCAATTAAAGATTATGAGTGTTTGTGTGGAAAATACAAAAGAATGAAGTTTAGAGGAATTATTTGTGAAAAATGTGGAGTTGAAGTTACAAAATCAAATGTACGAAGAGAAAGAATGGGTCATATAAATCTAGCAACTCCAGTTGCCCATATTTGGTTCTTAAAATCTTTGCCTAGTAGAATTTCATTAGCTATAGACATGAAACTTAAAGAGGTTGAAAGAGTTCTTTATTTTGAGAGTTTTATTGTTATTGAACCTGGTCTAACAAGTTTAAAAAAGAACCAGCTTCTAAATGAAGATGAGTTAAATAAATATCAAGAGGAATTTGGTGATGAGGCTTTTACAGCAGGTATTGGAGCCGAAGCTATTTTAGAAATCTTAAAATCAATAGACCTAAATAAAGAAAGAGAAATACTTCTTAAAAATATAAACGAGACTAAATCTAAAGTTGCAGAGGAAAGATCCATAAAAAGATTAAAATTAATCGATTCATTTATTGAAACTGGAAACAAGCCGGAGTGGATGATATTAACTACAATTCCAGTTATTCCACCTGAATTGAGACCTTTAGTTCCTCTCGATGGTGGGCGATTTGCTACTTCAGATCTTAACGATCTTTACAGAAGAGTGATAAATAGAAATAACAGACTTAAAAGATTAATGGATTTAAAAGCTCCTGATATAATTGTAAGAAATGAAAAAAGAATGCTTCAGGAATCGGTTGATGCATTATTCGATAATGGTAGAAGAGGCAGAGTAATCACAGGCACTGGAAAACGACCTTTAAAATCACTTGCAGAAATGTTGAAGGGTAAACAAGGAAGATTTAGACAAAACCTCCTAGGTAAAAGAGTAGATTATTCCGGTAGGTCTGTAATAGTTGTTGGACCTGATTTAAAATTACACGAATGTGGTTTACCGAAAAAAATGGCGCTTGAATTGTTTAAACCTTTTCTCTACGCAAGATTAAATAAACTTGGACTAGCCTCTACAATAAAACAAGCTAAAAAATTAGTCGAAAAAGAAACAAACGCAGTATGGGATGCACTAGAGCTTATTGTAAGAGAACATCCTATTTTATTAAACAGAGCACCAACTTTACACAGGTTGGGTGTTCAGGCATTTGAGCCAAAACTAATTGAGGGTGATGCCATAGAATTACATCCACTAACATGTGCAGCTTTTAACGCTGACTTTGATGGTGATCAAATGGCGGTACATATTCCACTTAGTTTAGAGGCACAACTAGAGGCAAGAGTATTAATGATGTCTACTAACAATATTTTAAGTCCATCAAATGGAAAACCGATAATAGTCCCAAGTCAAGATATGATCTTAGGTATATACTATTTGTCCCAACCTCCATATCAAACAGAGAAAGTTGAGGGATATTTTGTAAATAACTCTGAAATTGAACAAGGCTTAGAGTCTGGAAGCATAAATGTCCATTCAAGAATTATATCAAGATTTGAAACCGTTGATGAAACAGGAAAGACAATTAATCAAAAATATACAAGCACGGCTGGAAGATTTCTTCTTGCTAACTTACTTCCTAAGCATAAAGATATTAAATTTTCATTAATCGATAGACTTTTACCAAAAAGAACTGTGTCGGAAGTTATCGATATTGTATTTAGGTTTACTGGTCAAAAAAACACAGTAATATTCTGTGATAAATTAAAGGATCTTGGTTTTAAACATGCTTTTAAAGCTGGTATTTCTTTTGGAAAAGATGATTTAATAATTCCTGAAAACAAATCTCAATTAATTGATGAAACGAAAAAATTAATAGCTGATTATGAAAATCAATACGCGGAAGGTTTAATTACTAGAGGCGAAAAGTATAATAAAGTAGTTGACGCTTGGTCAAAATGTACTGATCGAGTTGCTGGAGAAATGATGAAAAGGATTTCTGCAACAGAGACAACCAAGGATGGTTTAAAAATTAACTCAGTATTTATGATGGCTGACTCAGGAGCGAGGGGATCGGCTGCTCAAATGAAACAACTAGCTGGTATGAGAGGGCTTATAGCAAAACCTTCTGGTGAAATTATAGAGTCTCCAATTACTTCTAATTTTAAAGAGGGTTTGACAGCATTAGAATATTTTAATTCCACTCACGGGGCAAGAAAAGGACTGGCTGATACTGCTTTAAAGACAGCTAACTCAGGTTACTTAACAAGAAGATTGTGTGATGTTGCACAGGATTTAACTATAACGAAGAAAGACTGCGATTCTAAAAATAGAGGAAGTATAGCGTTATCAGAGATAATAGAGGGAGGAAATGTAATAGTTGCATTATCAGAAAGAGCTTTAGGAAGAATTACCGCTAGTGATATTAAAAATCCAATTTCTGGAGAAACAATTATCAAAAAAGGTGAAATGATTGATGAGGCAGGCTGTGAGAAAATTGATGCAGCAGGTGTTAAATCTATTAGAGTTTACTCAGTTATAACTTGTGGATCAAAGGAAGGTGTCTGTGCAACTTGTTATGGAAGAGATTTATCTAGAGGAAAAATGGTTCACGTAGGTGAGGCAATTGGAATGATTTCTGCTCAATCAATCGGTGAACCGGGAACACAGCTCACCATGAGAACCTTTCACGTTGGAGGAACAGCATCAATTAAACAAGACTCTCAAATCATAAGTAAAAACGAAGGAACATTAAAAATTATAAATACAAATTTAATTGAGGATTCCAAAAAAAATTCAATTGTAATGGGAAGAAATACTCAACTTTCCTTAGAGGATGACAAAGGTCTGCAAATAGCAATTTACAAAGTACCATATGGTTCAAAATTATTTTTTAAAAATGGAGAAAAAATAAAGAAAAATTCAAAAATTTGTGAATGGGATCCTTATACTACCCCAGTTATTGCAGAAAAAAGCGGAATAGTTAACTATGTTGATTTAATTGACGGTGTTTCATTATCCGAGACAGTTGATGATGCCACTGGTATTTCATCTAAGTCAGTTTTAGATTGGAGATCACAATCTAAAAATACTGATCTTAAACCTAGAATTACTCTAAGAGATGATAAAGGAAATGTGATTAAAAAAGCTGATGATAATGAAGCAAGATACTACTTGGTTCCAGACTCAATATTATCTGTTAAAGATGGTCAAAAAATTTCAGCTGGTGATGTAATTGCGCGTTTACCAAAAGAAACATCCAAAACTAAAGATATCACAGGAGGCTTACCTCGTGTGGCAGAATTATTTGAGGCTAGAAAAGCAAAAGATAGTGCAATAATTGCTGAGAATGATGGAAAGGTATTATTTGGAAAAGAAGTTAGAGGAAAACAAAGAATATCTATTGTTTCTGAAAATGGTGAAAGTTCAAATTACTTAATTCCAAAAGGGAAACATATTAATTTTAATGAAGGCGAAAAAATTAAAAAAGGTGAGTATTTACTAGATGGCCAACCATTACCACATGATATTCTTAGAATATTAGGTATTGAAGAATTGACTGAGTATTTTGTAAATCAAGTTCAAGAAGTCTACAGACTTCAAGGAGTAGTCATTAATGATAAACACATTGAAACAATCCTTAGACAGATGCTTAAAAAAATCGAGGTTAAAAACTCCGGTGATTCAAGTTTATTACCTGGTGAAATAATAGATAGAATTAAATTTGAAAATTTGAATGAAGAGTTGAAAAAAAACAATAAAAAACCTGCTGTAGGTGAGCGTGTTTTAATGGGCATAACTAAAGCATCATTACAAACAGAGTCATTTATTTCTGCAGCTTCATTCCAAGAAACCACAAGAGTTTTAACGGATGCAGCAATTAAGGGTAAAGTTGATGTTTTACAAGGTTTGAAGGAAAATGTTATTGTTGGTCGTCTAGTACCTGCAGGAACAGGCAGTATTAAAAATGACTGGAATAGAAAAGCCTTAAAAGATGATGAAAACTTTTTAGCTGACCAACAGGCTAGTGAGTCTGAAGAAACCCAAGTAAATCAATAAATTTAGCCTGTCTAGATTGGTCTTTTGAATTGACAAATGAAAATTCTATAGTATTTTGGCGATATTTTTGGTTGGAATGTAATACCATTGGGGTATTAAACGCTGCCACAACATAACAGGTCGTTATTCGTTTCATTCAAAAAAATTTATAAAATTATGCCAACTATTAATCAGTTGTTAAGAAAAAGAAGACAGAAACCAGCTTCAAGGGATAAGGTCCCTGCGTTGGAAAAGTCACCTCAAAAAAGAGGTGTTTGTGTAAAAGTTTATACAACTACACCTAAGAAACCTAACTCAGCATTAAGAAAAGTAGCTAGAGTGAGATTGTCAAATGGACACGAAGTTACATCATACATTCCTGGTGAAGGACATAACTTACAAGAACACTCTGTCGTATTAATTAGAGGCGGAAGGGTAAAAGACTTGCCTGGTGTAAGATATCATATTTTGAGGGGAAACCTAGATACTCAAGGTGTAACAGCAAGAAAGCAACAACGTTCTAAATATGGAGCAAAAAAAGGTAAATAAAATGTCCAGAAAAAAAAAGGCACCAAAAAAAATTCCAATAGTTGATCCAAAATTTAAATCTACTGTAATTCCTAAATTAATAAATTCAATAATGTATGACGGAAAAAAAACTATTGCTGAGAAAATAATTTATGATGCAATTGATAAAATTAAATCAAAAACAAAAGATGAACCGATTGATATTTTTAACCAAGCGATAAATAATATAAAGCCTACAGTTGAGGTAAGATCAAGAAGAGTTGGGGGTGCAACTTATCAAGTCCCTGTAGAGGTTAAATCAAAAAGATCTCAGGCATTGGCACTTAGGTGGTTAATTGATGCTTCAAGAAAAAGAAAAGATAAAAATATGTCTGACAAAATATTTAATGAAATTTATGATGCTTATCAAAATAGAGGTTCTGCAATTAAAAAAAAAGAGGATACACACAAAATGGCAGAGTCTAATAAAGCATTTGCACATTTTAGATGGTAATGATTTATGAGTAGATCACACACATTAGATAAATATAGAAACATAGGCATCATGGCACATATAGATGCTGGTAAAACAACAACAACAGAAAGAATTTTATATTATACCGGTAAAAGTCATAAAATAGGTGAGGTTCATGACGGTGCAGCAACAATGGATTGGATGGAGCAAGAGCAAGAAAGAGGAATAACGATTACATCAGCTGCAACAACATGTTTTTGGAGAGATTTTAGAATTAATATTATTGATACCCCAGGTCATGTAGATTTCACAATTGAAGTAGAGAGATCTTTGAAGGTCTTAGATGGAGCAGTTGCTGTATTTGATGGAGTGGCGGGTGTAGAACCTCAATCTGAAACTGTTTGGAGACAAGCTGATAAATATAAAGTTCCAAGAATTTGTTTTGTAAACAAACTTGATAGAACTGGAGCAGATTTTTTTAGGTGTGTAGATATGATAAAGGATAGATTAGGCGCTAAGCCATTAGTTATGCAGATACCAATTGGAATTGAAGCTTCATTACAGGGAGTTGTTGACTTAGTAAAAATGAAAGCAATTGTTTGGAAAAATGAGGATCTCGGTGCCGAATGGGAAGAAAAGGAGATACCATCAGATTTAAAAGAAACCTGTGATAAATACAGACAAGAATTAGTCGAGACTGCCGTTGAACAAGATGAAAAATTAATGGAAAGTTATCTAAATGGCGATCAAATATCCAATGAAGATTTAATAAAGTGTGTAAGAAAAGGTTGTTTGAATTTTGATTTTGTACCTGTTCTTACTGGCTCCGCTTTTAAAAATAAAGGAGTTCAACCTTTGTTAGATGCAGTTGTTGATTACTTACCAAGTCCACAAGACATTGGATCAATTAAAGGTACAAAACCTAATTCTGAGGAAGAAATGACGATGAAATTTGAGGATAATGCACCGTTTTCTGCCTTAGCATTTAAAGTTGCCAATGATCCTTTTGTTGGATCTCTTACATTTATTAGAGTTTATTCAGGAACAGTAAAAACAGGAACTGCAATATACAACACTTCTAAAGATAAAGAAGAGAGAGTTGGAAGAATGCTTTTGATGCATGCTAATTCTAGAGAAGATATCAAAGAAGCAAACTCCGGGGATATAGTTGCACTAGCTGGTTTAAAAAATACTATAACTGGTCATACATTATCAGATGAAGATAACCCAGTTTTACTGGAACCAATGGAATTCCCTGATCCAGTAATAGAAATTGCTGTTGAACCAAAAACGAAAGGAGATCAAGAAAAGATGGGTGAAGCATTAGGTAGACTTGCAAAAGAAGATCCATCTTTCAGAGTAAGTTCTGATGAAGAGTCTGGTCAAACAATAATTAAAGGTATGGGCGAATTACATTTAGACATAATTGTGGATAGAATGAAAAGAGAATTTAAGGTTGAAGCTAATGTGGGCGCACCTCAAGTAGCATATAGAGAGACTATCGAGAAAAATACTGAGTTTGATTATACTCATAAAAAACAAAGTGGAGGTGCAGGACAATTTGCTAGAGTTAAATTATCAGTAGAGCCACTTGAACCTGGAAAAGGAAGAGAAATAGAAAGTAAAATTAAAGGTGGTGCAATACCAAAAGAATTTATACCTGGTGTAGAAAAAGGAGTTGAGACAGTAGCAGATAATGGAATTTTAGCGGGTTTTCCTCTAATTGACTATAAAGTTACAATTTTAGATGGGCTGCATCATGATGTAGATTCAAGTGTATTAGCATTTGAGTTAGCATCAAGACAATGTTTTAAAGAAGCCTGCACCAGAGCAACATTGAAATTATTGGAACCAGTAATGAGAGTAGAAGTTGTTACACCAGAAGATTATATGGGTGATGTTATTGGTGATTTAAATAGCAGAAGAGGTCAAATTAATACGCAAGAACAGAGAGGAAATGCAACAGTTATTACAGCCATGGTCCCTCTAGCAAATATGTTTGGTTATATAAATAACTTGAGATCAATGTCTCAAGGTAGAGCTCAATACTCAATGTTTTTTGATCATTACGCAAAAGTACCGCAGAATGTTCAAGATGAGGTAACAAAAAAAACAGGATAAAATAGTATGCAGAAACAAAATATTAGAATTAAACTTAGAGCATACGATAATAAAGTTTTAGATCAATCAACTGAAGAAATTGTAAATACAGTAAAAAGAACAGGAGCAAATATAAAAGGTCCAATACCTTTACCAACTAAAATAGAGAGATATACAGTTTTAAGATCACCTCATATTGATAAAAAAAGTAGAGAGCAATTCGAAACAAGAACACACAAAAGACTTATTGATATAATTGAACCAACTCCACAAACAGTAGAGGCTTTAATGAAATTGGATTTAGCATCTGGTGTAGATGTAGAAATAAAAATTTAAATATTATGAGTGAAATTGGATTAATTGGAAGAAAAATAGGAATGACAAGAGAATTCTATAAAACTGGACAATCTATTCCTGTGACTGTTTTAAAAATTGAAAAAGGAAGAGTAATAAATGTTATTGAGGAAAAACATAGAGGCTATAAAGCTATTCAATTAGGATTTGGAAAGATAAAAAATTCTAAACTAACAAAAGCAATGAAAGGATACTTTGCCAAAAAGAATACAGAACCTAAAAAAAAATTAAAAGAATTCAGAGTTAATAATATTGAGACGTATAAACCAGGCAATGAGTTTGGTTTAGAAATATTTAAAGATACTAAATTCGTAGATATAAAATCAAGAACAATCGGTAAGGGTTTTGCAGGAGGTATGAAAAGACATAATTTTAGCGGATTAAGAGCCACTCATGGTGTTTCAGTCTCTCATAGATCTCACGGTTCAACAGGACAACGACAAGATCCAGGAAAAGTATTTAAGGGAAAAAAAATGGCAGGTCACATGGGTGACAAAGTCAGAACAATGCAAAATATAGAAATTATAAAATCAGATCTTGAAAATGAGCTATTGTTTATCAAAGGTTCTATACCTGGATCTAAAAATACAGAGGTACTAGTTAAAAAATCAGTTAAAAATATTAGCAAACTAACAACTAAAGAAAAAGTGGAAAACCTTGAAAAATTAAAAAAGGTTCCTGAAAAGAAAAAAAAATAATATGAAAGTTGATTTAATAAATTTGGATGGCAAAAAAAATTCAATCGATATACACGATGGAATTATTTCAGCAAAAATAAATAAAAAATTAGTTAGTAGCGTAATTTATAAAACAAATGCTAACTACAAAGGAAGAAAAGCCAAAACAAAACAGAAAAATGAAATAATTGGATCTACATCAAAAATTTATGCACAAAAAGGGACAGGTAATGCAAGACATGCTAGTAGAAAAGCTCCAATTTTCGTTGGAGGTGGTATAGCTCATGGACCTAAAGGAGAGGATAATTACAAAATTAGAAAGATTAACAAAAGTGAAAAAAAGAAAAGTATAACTTCACTAATAACTGAAAAGAACAAAGATAAAAATTTAATGATATTTTCTGACTTTAAAAGCGAAATAAGTAAAACCAAAGAAATGAATAAAATTTTAGAAAAATACAATGCAAAAAACTGTTTACTTATTTTAGATAAATCATCAAAAAATAAAATTATAAGATCTGTAAAAAATATTCCAAATATTAAAGTGACTGATGTAAATCATTTCAGCACCTATGACGTTATCAAATTTCAAAAAATTATATTTACTGAAACTTCTATGAGAGAGTTGGAGAAAAAATATGCATAAATTTCATACATACGATAAAATTTTATCACCTATTGTGACTGAAAAATCAACTAATCTTTCTGAGCAAAATAAAGTTGTTTTTAAAGTACCAAATTCCTCAAATAAAAAAATAATTAAAAAAAATGTTGAAAAATTATTTAAAGTAAATGTGACTAAAATTAATATTATAAATAAACATTCGAGAAAAAAAATTTCTAGAGGTAGAAAAGTAAAAGTTAAAGGATATAAAAAAGCAATAATTACATTAAAAAAAGGTCAATCAATTGATCTTTCAACAGGAATATAAAAATGGCACTGAAATCTTTTAAACCTTATACAAAATCAACCAGAGGGACTGTTTTGATAAACAGAGAAAATCTTTGGAAAGGCAAACCTTTTAAACCTTTAACATCTGTAAATAATTCATCTAAAGGAAGAAATAACTTGGGTAGAATAACATCTAGAAATCATGGTGGTGGACACAAACAAAAATATCGAGATGTTGATTTTTATAGAAGGAAATTCAATTCTGTTGCTGAAGTACTTAGAATTGAATATGATCCAAATAGATCATGTCATATAATGTTAGTAAAATTTGAAGATGGAAAAAATTTTTACTATTTAGCCCCTCAAAAAATTAAAGTTGGTGACAAGATACAAAACGGATCGAATATTGAAATTAAAATAGGTAATTGTATGCCGTTGCAAGAAATACCTGCTGGTATAGAAATACATAATGTTGAGCTTCAACCTGGTGCAGGAGGTAAAATTGCTAGATCAGCTGGAACATCAGTAACAATAGCTGGTGTTGATGGAAATTACTCGTTAGTAAAAATGACATCTGGCGAAGTAAGAAAAATTAATTCACGATGCATGGCAACCATAGGTGTACTATCTAATCCTGATCAAAAAAATATTAAAATTGGCAAAGCTGGAAGATCAAGATGGCTAGGTATTAGGCCACATACTAGAGGTGTGGTTAAAAATCCTGTAGACCATCCACATGGGGGTGGTGAAGGTAAATCCGCAGGAGGTAGACACCCTGTTTCTCCAACTGGTCAATCAGCTAAAGGATTAAAAACAAGGGACAATAAGAGAACAGACAAATATATTGTTACACGTCGAAAGGCAAAAAAAAATAGATAATTATGGCTAGATCAATTTGGAAGGGACCGTTTGTTGAAGAAAGTGTTATCAAAAAAGTTGATAAACAAAAAACAGACCCTAATAAGAAACCAATTAAAATATGGTCGAGGAAGTCTACAATTATTCCTGATTTCGTTGGAATAAGTTTCTTAATTTATAATGGAAAAAAATTTATACCAATAACCGTTTCTGAAGACATGGTTGGTCACAAGTTTGGCGAATTTGCGCCAACTAGACAATTTTTTGGACATACACCGGCGGACAAAAAGGCTAAAGAGACTAGTGATAAACCGGAGGAGAAAAAATAATAATTTATGAGTGAAAATAACAAATCAGAAAAGCTTGTAAAATCAATTAACAAGAATGTAAGATCAAGCACAAGAAAACTAAATCCAATCCTAAGATCTATTGTAGGAAAAAAAGTTGATGTCGCTGTTCGAAATTTAACTTTTTCAGATAAAAGGATTTCAAATGATGTTAAAAAAACATTATCTTCTGCAATAGCAAACGCTGAAAACAATTTTCAATATGATATCGATAAATTGATTGTAAAAGAAGCTTATTGTGGCAAACAGGTTGTGATGAAGAGATTTAGGGCACGTGCTAAAGGTAGAGCTGCTCCAATAAAAAAACCTTATTCAAATTTGACAATAATATTAACTGAAGCAAAAAAAATAGAGGAAAAGCATGGGACAAAAGGTTAATCCTGTAGGATTGAGACTAGGTATTAATAGAGGTTGGGACTCAGTCTGGTACGCTAAGAAAAAAGATTTTGGTAATTTTCTCATTGAGGATTTTAAAATTAGAGAATACATAAAAAAAAATGTAATCAATTCAGGTGTCTCAAAAGTTATGATTGAAAGAACTTCAAAAAAATGTTTCGTAACAATCTATACATCAAGGCCTGGTTTTGTAATTGGAAAAAAAGGAAGTGACATAGAAAAAATCAAGAATAAATTATCAGCATTAACGACGAACGAAGTTAATTTAAATATTAAAGAGGTTAAAAAACCAGAAACTAATAGCTACCTTGTAGCGGAAAATATTGCTCAACAACTTGTTAAAAGAGTATCTTATAGAAGAGCAATGAAGAGATCAATGCAATCAGCACTAAGACTTGGCGCTAAAGGAATAAAGGTTTCAGTAAGTGGTAGATTGGGTGGAAATGAAATAGCAAGAACAGAATGGCTTAGAGATGGCAGTATACCATCTCACACATTGAGGGCAGATATAGATTATGCAGAAGCGGAAGCTCTTACAACATATGGAATAATTGGAATAAAAGTTTGGATTTATAAAGGAGAAATATTTTCAAAAGAATTTAGCCAGGAGACAAATAAAAAATAATTATGTTACAACCAACTAGAACAAAATTTAGAAAAGCACATAAGGGAAGAATCCATGGGAATGCCTCCAGATGTAATTTTATGAATTATGGAGCATTTGGTTTAAAAGCGATGTCACCAGATAGAGTCATATCTAAACAGATTGAGGCTGCAAGAGTTGCTTTAACAAGGCATATGAAAAGGCAAGGGAGAGTATGGACAAGAGTATTTCCTAATATTCCAGTTTCAAAAAAACCTACCGAGGTAAGAATGGGAAAAGGTAAAGGATCCCCGGAATTTTGGGCATGCAGGGTGAAACCTGGTAGAATTTTATTCGAGGTTGATGGAGTATCAGAACAAATTGCAAAAGAGGCCTTATATAAAGCATCTGCAAAATTACCAATTAAAACTAAATTTATAAAAAGGTTTGCGTAGTGAAAAAGAAAGATACAAAAAAAATGAATAAAGAACAGGCTTTAAAAGACCTAGATAAGCTTAAAAAAGATTTATTTAATTTTAGATTTCAAAAAGTTAATGGTCAATTAACAAATCCATCTAAAATAAATATAATTAAAAAAAATATAGCAAGACTTAAAACAATAATTGACAGGAAAGCAAATGCCTAAAAAAGTTTTACATGGTGTAGTTGTTAGTGATAAAGAAAATAAAACAATTAAAGTTATGATCGAAAGAAAATATCAACACCCATTGTTTAAAAAAGTAGTTAAAAGTAAAAAAAAATATAGTGCTCATGATGAGAATAATAAATTTAAAGTTGGTGATAAAGTTTCAATTATAGAATGCAAACCTTACTCAAAAAATAAAAAATTTGAAGTTATAGAGGATAAAAGATGATACAAATACAAACTGAACTATTAGTTGCAGATAATACTGGCGCTAAAAGAATAGAATGCATAAAAGTTCTTGGAGGATCAAAAAGAAGGTATGCCAGCATTGGAGATACAATTGTAATTGCCGTCAAAGAAGCAATCCCTAAAGGGAAAGTAAAAAAAGGATCTGTACATAAAGCGGTTGTTGTTAGAGTAAAGAAAGGTATTCATAGAGATGACGGTTCAAAAGTAAAATTTGATAATAATGCAGCTGTATTAGTTGATGACAAAGGTGAACCAGTCGGTACAAGGATTTTTGGACCAGTAACAAGAGAATTAAGAAGTAGAGGACAAATGAAAATAATTTCTTTGGCGCCAGAGGTTTTATAATGAATATTAAAAAAGGCAGTAAAGTGAAAATTTTGGTTGGGAAAGATAGAAATAAAGAAGGTGAAGTAATCGAAATTAATAGACCACAATTTAGAGCAAAGGTTAAAGGTCTTAATATGATAAAGAAACATATTAAAACAACAAAAGAAAAAAAAGGTGGGATTTTTGAAAAAGAAAATTTTATAAACTTATCTAACCTTGTAGTTATTGATAATGAAAAACAAAAAAAAATTAAAACAAAAAAATGATACCAAGATTGAAAGAATTATATAGCAAACAAATTCAAGTTGATTTAAAAAATCAATTTGGTCTAAAAAACATATTAATGGTACCAAAAATACACAAAGTGGTTATAAATATGGGACTAGGAGTCGATGGTAATGACAGTAAAATCTTAAAATCATGTGAAGAGGATCTCGGAAAAATAACAGGACAAAAACCAGTTACAACAAAATTTAAGAAATCAATTTCAAATTTTAAAACAAGAAAAAACACGAATGCTGGTCTTAAAGTAACATTAAGAAAAGATAAAATGTATGAATTTATTGATAGAATGGTGAATATTGCCCTTCCAAGAATTAAAGATTTTAGAGGATTACCGACCAAAGGTTTTGATAAATTTGGTAATTATACTTTTGGTGTTAAAGAGCACATAATATTTCCTGAGGTTAACTTTGACAAAGTTGAAAAAATTAGAGGTTTAGATATCTCTATAATAATACTCTCAAAAAACAAAGATCATAGTTTAGAACTGCTTAAGAAATTTAATTTTCCATTTAAAAATGAAAGGAGTAATTAATAATGGCTAAACTTAGTGCAATTAATAAAAATAATAAAAGAATAAAACTTTCTAATAGATTGTATAATAAAAGGGCAAGTCTTAAAAAAATTATCATGAATAAAAAACTTCCACTTGAAGAAAGATTTAAAGCTCAACAAAAACTATCGAAATTACCAAGAAATTCAGCAAAAGTTAGAGTTATGAATCGTTGTCAGATTACAGGAAGACCGCATGGTGTGTATAGAAAACTAAAAATTTCAAGAATAGCTCTTAGAAAACTAGGTCTTGAAGGTAAAATACCAGGAATGGTTAAATCAAGTTGGTAGAAAGGAAATTATGAGTTTAAGTGATCCAATAGGTGATATGTTAGCAAGAATTAAAAATTCTCAGACGAGAAGTCAAAAAAAAGTTGAAATGCCTTCATCGAAATTTAAAACAAAAATTGCGGAAGTTTTAAAGGAAGAGGGTTTTATTATAGATTATAAAGTAGAGGAGATTGATAAAAAGCATAATTTAGTTATTTTATTAAAATATAATTTTGGAAATCCTGTAATAAGCACAATAGAGAGAGTTTCAAAACCAGGAAGAAGAATTTTTTCAAGCGCTGAAAGTCTACCTAAAATAAATAACGGATTAGGTATAGCAATCATATCTACACCGAAAGGTGTGATGACAGATGTTAATGCAAGAAAGCAAAAAATTGGTGGGGAAATAATTTGTAAGGTATTTTAATGTCGAAAATTGGTAAAATAAGTATATCTATACCTGAAAAAGTTAAAGTAGCATTATCAGGCAATAATGTGAATGTTGAGGGACCTTTTGGAAAAAAATCATTGTTTATTGATATTGATAATTTTGATTTAAAAATAAATGATGGAAAAAATATATCAATAAAGCCAAAAAAAAACGATCAAGATTCAAAAAGGTTATGGGGTATGAATAGAAGTTTATTAAATAATGCAATTATAGGTGCTGACAAAGGCTATGAAAAAATTCTAGAACTAGTAGGAGTAGGTTATCGTGCTGCTATTAAAGGAAGTCAATTAAATCTGCAACTAGGATTTAGCCATGATATAAATTTTGATATTCCTAAAAATATTAAAATAGTTGTTGAAAAACAAACCACAATTAAAATTTCTGGTATTGACAAACAAGAAGTTGGTATGATTGCGTCAAAAATTAAATCTCTAAGACCACCAGAGCCATACAAAGGAAAAGGTATTAAGGAAAAAGGTCAATATATTTTAAGAAAAGAGGGTAAAAAGAAATAATGAAACTTACTGCATCAATTAGAAGAAAATTTAGGGTTAGAAATAAATTAAAAAAAGTTTCTAAAAAAGATAGACTTAGACTCTCGATTTCTAGATCGTCTAAAAATATTTCTGCACAAATAATAGATGATAAAAATCAATCAACAGTCTTATCGGCCTCATCAAATCAAAAAGATATGAGAGAAATCAAAAAAAATAAAACTGATCTTTCTATTATTGTTGCAGAAAAACTTGCAAAAAAAGCACAAGAAAAAAATATTACGAATATTTATTTCGATAGGGGTGTATACAAATATCATGGCCGTATAAAAGTTTTTGCTGAAACTCTTAGAAAAAATGGAATGAAATTTTAATTATGGAAAAAAATATAGAATTTGTTGAAAAGTTAGTCCATATAAATAGAATAACTAAGGTAGTAAAAGGGGGAAGACGATTTGGTTTTTCTGCACTAGTAGTAGTAGGCAATCAAAATGGAAAAATTGGTGTAGCTCACGCAAAAGCAAAGCAGGTTCCTGATGCAATTAAAAAAGCAAATGAATTAGCCAGGAGAAACCTAATTCAGATTCCTTTAAGAGAAGGAAGAACTATTCATCACGATATATATGGTAAAGATGGGGCAGGTAGAATAAAATTAAGATCAGCACCTAAAGGGACAGGAATTATTGCTGGAGGTCCTGTTCGTGCAGTATGTGAAGTATTAGGAATAAAAGATATTGTTGCAAAATCTTTAGGAACCGCAAATCCACATAATGTAATTAGAGCTTGTATGAAAGCTTTATTAAAACAAATTTCACCAAAGCAAATATCTAATATTAGAAATAAAAAAATTTCTGAAATAATTGAAAAAAGAGGATAAAATGCATCTTAACTCAACATCTCCAATTAAGGAAAAAAAAATTAGACCTGGTAGAGGAATTGGTTCAGGAAAAGGAAAAACTTCTGGCAGAGGTCACAAAGGACAAAAATCTAGAAGAGGTGTCGCAATCAAAAGCTTTGAAGGTGGACAGATGCCACTTTATAGAAGATTACCGAAAAGAGGATTTAATCCAATAAAAAAAGATTTTATAATTTCATTTAATATTGAAAAAATCCAAAAATTAATTGATACAAAAAAAATTAAAAATTCGGATAAAATTAATTTAGCTTTGCTGAAGAAATTAAAAATTGTTAACAAAAAGATTAAAAAAATCAAAATTTTAGGTAACGGTGAAATTAAAGACAAAATCGATCTTGAGGTAGATTTCATATCAAAATCTGTGAAAGAAAAGCTATCTAAAAATGGGAGTACTGTTAAAATTAAAAGTATTTAATGAGCGCAAGTACAACTTCAAACGACTTAAGAAACAGGATACTGTTTACAATATTTATTTTGTCAATATATAGACTGGGTACGTTTGTTCCTTTACCTGGTATAGATCCTGAGCAGCTTCAGATTATGATGGAGGGAAATCAAAAAGGTTTGCTAGGAATGTTTAATGTATTTGCTGGTGGCGCAATAAGTAGAATGGCTATTTTTGCTTTGGGAATAATGCCATATATTTCCTCCTCTATTATTGTTCAGCTATTAACAGGAGTTTCTGACTACTTTAAAAATCTTAAAAATCAAGGTGAAATGGGTAGAAAAAAAATTACTCAAATTACAAGGTATGGAACAGTATTATTGGGGACTATTCAAGGATACGGGTTAGCTGTTGGTTTAGAGTCTTCAGCAAATCTTGTGATAAATCCAGGTGTTTTTTTTAAAATATCAACAGTTACGACAATTGTTGCAGGAACAATCTTCTTAATGTGGCTTGGAGAACAAATTACACAAAGAGGTATAGGAAGCGGTATATCCTTGATTATTTTTTCTGGCATTGTTGCAGAAATACCTAGAGCTCTGGTAACAACATTTGAGCTTGGTAAAACAGGTGCGATATCTGGATTTATGATATTTATGATAATAGTTTTATTAATAGGTACAATCATGTTCATTGTATTTATGGAAAGAGCCTTAAGAAAAATCCTAATTAATTATCCTAAAAGACAAATGGGGAATAAAATATACGGAGGTGACTCTTCACATTTGCCCTTAAAAATAAATGCAGCAGGTGTTATACCTGCTATATTTGCCTCAGCCTTACTCCTTTTGCCTGTAACATTTTCTAATTTTAGTGTTTCTCAAAATGAAACCTTTTTAAATATTTCGTCTTTTTTTTCTCAAGGACAACCCCTGTACATGATATTATATGCATCAGGTATTATATTTTTTACTTTTTTTTATACATCAATTGTTTTTAATCCAAATGAAACAGCCGAAAATTTAAGAAAGTATGGTGGATTTATACCTGGCATAAGACCCGGTGATAGTACAGCAATGTACATAGATAATATTTTAACTAAACTGACAACTATTGGTGCACTTTATTTAACTTTAGTTTGTTTAATGCCGGAATTTTTAATTGCAAATTATCCTATTCCTTTTTACCTAGGTGGTACTTCAATTTTAATTGTAGTTGTTGTAGCGATAGATACTGTAACACAAATACAAACAAGAATGATGAGTTCACAATACGAACAATTAATTAAAAAAACAAAATTTGGTAAATAGTTAAGTGAACATAATAATTTTTGGTCCTCCAGGTGCAGGTAAAGGAACACAGGCTAAATTTTTGGTAAAAAGACTAAATAGTTTTCAGATATCAACAGGTGATATGTTAAGGAAAGAAATTGAGAAAAATACAGATATTGGAAAAAAAATTATTAATAATATGAATGAGGGAAAATTTGTAGATGATGAAATAGTAAATAAACTTCTCGAATATATAATTTTTAACCCTCAAAAAAAAAATAAATTAATTTTCGATGGTTATCCAAGAACAATAAATCAAGCCAAGAATTTAGATAAATTATTGAATAAATCAGATCAAAAAATTAATCATATTTTTTTTCTTAATGTAAATAAAAACTCGATAATCAAAAGAATTGAAAAAAGAAAAATTTTAGAAAAACGGACAGATGATAATGAAGATACAATTTTAAAAAGATATGATACTTATATGGAGGTCACAAAACCTGTCTTAGATTACTATTCAAAAAACGAAAATTTTCACGAAATTGATGGATCTATAGAAATAGACAGAATTTCACAAAAAATTGAGGAAATACTTAAGGTTTGAGACATTGACTTTGAGTTTTCTTCTTATATAAAAGGTTAAATTTTAATCACAATATATGGCTCGTATAGCAGGTGTTAACATACCACAAAATAAAATTGTAGAAGTTGGATTAACTTATATCCACGGTATTGGTGACAAATTCTCAAAACAAATTTGTAAAGATTTAGAAATACCTAAAGATAAAAGAGTTAATGATCTATCAGATGACCAGATACTAAAAATAAGAGAATATATTGATAAGAACTTTACAGTAGAAGGGGATCTAAGAAGGGAAACTTCATTAAGCATAAAGAGATTAATAGACTTAGCGTGTTATCGAGGTTCTAGGCATAAAAAAAAATTACCTGTGAGAGGTCAACGTACCAGATGTAATGCGAGAACTAGAAAAGGTAAAGCCATAGCCATTGCTGGTAAAAAACTTACGCCATTAAAAAAATAAAAGTATGAGTACTGAAAAAAAAGATCAAAAAGAAAAAGAAGTCAAATCAGTAAAAAAAAGTACATATTCAAAAAAGAAAAAAACAAAAAAGAATATTCTTAATGGAAAAGCTTTCGTTTTATCAACTTTCAATAATACTATAATTTCGATCTCTGATACAAATGGAAATGTTGTTTCATGGTCATCTGCTGGACAAAAGGGATTTAAAGGATCGAGAAAATCAACACCCTATGCAGCCCAAGTTGCTGCAGATTCAGCCGCCGCTAAAGCTTTAGAGTATGGTATGAAAACTTTGACTGTAGAAATCAAAGGTCCTGGTTCTGGAAGAGAAACTGCATTAAGAGCTTTACAAGCCAGAGGTTTTAAAATTTTATCAATTAAAGATACAACACCGTTACCACACAATGGTACAAGGCCACCAAAAAAAAGGAGAGTTTAAATGGAAAGTATTGACGTAAATATTAAAAATTGGAAATCATTAATTAAACCACCAAAGTTAGATATTAAACTTAACGATGATAAATCTTTTGCTAAGATAACAGCAGAGCCTCTTGAAAAAGGTTATGGTCTTACATTAGGAAATTCTTTAAGACGTATACTTTTATCCTCTATAAGAGGAGCTGCAGTGACATCTATACAGATTGATGGTGTTCTCCATGAATTTAGTTCAATTAAAGGTGTTAGAGAAGACGTTACTGATATTGTTCTGAATATTAAATCTTTAGCTTTAAAAAGTCATTCTGAAGGAACTAAAAAACTTATTTTAGATGCCAAAGGCCCAGGTGAAATCAAAGCCTCTGATATATCAAAGGTAGCTGATATAGAAATATTGAATCCAGATTTAGTTATTTGCAATTTGGATGAAAAAACTAATTTTCATATGGAGATGAATGTAGGCACAGGAAAAGGTTATGTTTCTGCTGACATGAACAAACCTGAGGATCCTCCATTAGGCTTAATTCCAATAGACTCGCTTTATAGCCCTGTAAAAAGAGTTTCTTACTCTGTTAGTACCGCTAGAGAAGGAAAAGCTCTAGATTACGATAAATTAACTATGGAAGTAGAGACAAATGGTTCTATTTCAGCAGAAGACGCAGTAGCTTATGCTGCAAGAATATTTCAAGATCAATTAGGCATGTTCGTCAATTTTGATGAACCGCAAGAAGTTATAGTAAGAGATCAACCAACAGAACCAGAATTTAATAAAAATTTACTTAGAAAAGTAGATGAATTAGAACTTTCTGTAAGATCTATGAATTGTCTTAAAAATGATAATATTATTTACATTGGTGATTTGGTTCAAAAATCAGAAGGGGAGATGTTAAGAACACCAAATTTTGGAAGAAAATCTTTGAATGAAATTAAAGAAGTGCTAACTGGAATGTCATTATATTTGGGTATGGAAATACCAAACTGGCCACCTGATAACATCGCTGAATTATCCAAAAAACTTGAGGAAACAATATAATGCGTCACAAGTTTGGATATAAAAAACTTAATAGAACTTCAGAGCATAGAAAAGCATTAATAAAAAATATGCTAAATTCATTGATAAAATACGAGCAAATTAAAACAACTCTTCCAAAAGCAAAAGTTTTAAAACCTGAGGCAGATAAAATAATAACTTTAGGTAAGAAAGAAAATTTAAAAAACAAGAAAATACTAATCTCAAAGCTACAAGACAAAAACTCAGCATCTAAAGTTGTTAAAACATTGTCAAAAAGATATGTGAAAAGAAATGGTGGTTATACAAGAATTATAAAAGCTGGATTTAGATATGGTGATAAGGCACCAATAGCAATAATAGAATTTGTAGATAGAGATGTTGAAGCAAAAAAAGTTGATAAAAAGAAAACTGAAGCTTTAAAAAATACAGAAAAACAAAAAAAAGAAGATAAAAAAGCAGCTTCAGCCTAATATAGTCTTATCATTTTAATGATAAAAATCTTTAAAGTAGACGAACAATTCTCAGATATGAGAATTGATAGATTTATTAAAAAAACTATTAGAAATATACCACAAGGGTTAATTGAAAAAAATTTAAGAACTGGAAAAATTAAATTAAATGGAAAAAAAATAAAAAGTTCTCACAGAATTAAAAAAAATGACATATTAAATTTTTATAATATTAATTTTCATGAAAATATCCAAAATAAAAAAACCCTTATATAAGCCATCCAAAAAAATAATTAAGTCAAATGAGAAATTGATAATTGAAAACAATGATGATTTTGTCGTTATAAATAAAGATTCTGGTATTTCGGTACAAGGTGGAACAAAATCAAATAAAAATTTGATAGATATATTTAGAGGAAGTAGTGTTTTTGAAAATACAAAACCTTATTCGGTTCATAGAATAGATAAAGATACTTCTGGAATTTTTTTAATTGCAAAAAATAGGAAAACTGCACAGCTATTAACCTCATTATTTAGACTAAGAAGAGTTCACAAAACGTATATAGCAATATGTCATGGTTCAATAAATAATAAAAAAGGAACACTTAGCAATATTCTTGTCCGTTACGATAATAATAAAAAAATAAGTGAAAAAGCAGAGACACTATTTAAAGTCATTGATAAAAATACATATTGTTCTCTTGTAGAAATGAAACCTATTACAGGACGCAAACATCAATTAAGAAAACAAATGTTATTACTGGGACATCCTATAATTGGAGACACTAAGTATAATTTGGAGAACCAAAGTAGTTTGAGTAAAAATAAACACCTAATGCTTCACTCAAATCAGATAAAATTTATGATTAATAATGAAAAATATACTTTTAATGCTCCACCTCCTGCATACTTTGAAAAATATCTTAAAATAAAAAGATTAAAGTTTTAGATTTTTCAAAAAATTTTTGATCAATATTTTTTTAAAATTTTTATAATTTTGTTTTTTAATATTAATAAGATTTGTTACCCCTTTGTTTTTAATTCCACACGGAACAATTTTTTCATATTTAGTTAAATCATTATTTATATTTATTGCGCAGCCATGATAAGCTATCCATTTTCTAATTTTGATACCAATTGCAGCAACCTTTTCTATTTTTTATTATTTTTTACCCATATTCCTACATTTTTTCTGTCTGCAAAAGATTTTATGTTATATTCTTTGAGTGTATCTATAATTATTTTTTCAATAATATTAACAAACTTTCTAATATCTTTTTTTCGTTTAGATAGATTAATTACAAAATAAAAAATCATTTGTCCCGGTCCGTGCCATGTAATCTTTCCCCCACGATTTGTTTTTATAACATTTATTTTTTTGTCTAATATTTCATTATTTTTGGTTGAAATACCGGCCGTGTATATACTAGGATGGCTTAATATCCATAATAATTCTTCCGTTTTTCGAGAATGTAATGATTTAACCTTTTTTTCAAGATAACGAATAGCTTTATCATAATCTATAGGTTTTTTTGATATTTTGATCTTAATACTCATTAAATAATTGTATTATACAAATTATGCATTATTAAGGCATATAATTAATTTTATAATTTTATGACTTTAGAAAAAAAAATTAAAGATAAAAAAGTTAACTTTGAATTTAATAAAGAATATATAAAAGTAGTAACTGAAAAAATTTCAAATAATGACGCTGTTTTTATTACAAATTCATTTAAAGAAATGCACCCATCTGATGCTGCTGATATAATTGAGCATTTAAGTGATACTAACAGAGAGAACCTAATAAAACTAAATAATTTTAAACTAGACCCACAAGTATTTGTTGAATTGAATGAGTCTATTCAAACAGAAATAATTAAATATTTATCAAAAGATACAATAGTGGATATTCTTAAAAATTTAGAGTCGGATGATGCTATTAAAATATTAGAAAATTTAGAGGAAAAAAATAAAAATGATATTTTAGGATCTCTACCACCAAAGGATAGATTTGTATTATTAGAAAGCTTAAGTTATCCAGAGGACTCAGCTGCAAGAATAATGCAAAGAGAATTTACCGCAATACCAAGCAATTGGTCAGTAGGTCAAACCATTGATTATTTGAGAGAAAATAAAGATTTGCCTGAAGAATTTTTAGAAATATTTATTGTTGATAATGAATTTAAACCAATTGGTACTGTCCCATCCTCTAAAGTACTCAGAACTGCTAGAGACACAAAAATGATTTCTATAATGAATGAGTCGCAACTGTTAATACCTGTAGATATGGACAGAGAAGAGGTTGGTCACTTATTTGAAAACTATAACTTAAACTCAGCATGTGTAGTTGACAAAGGTAACAAACTGGTGGGAATGATAACAAGCGATGATGTTTTAACAGTTCTTAAAGAAGAAGCTGAGGAAGATGCATTGAGACTTGCTGGAGTTGGTGACGAAGAGATCACAGATGGTATTATTAAAAAAACGAAGAGAAGGTTTAATTGGCTTTTATTAAATTTATTTACAGCAATAATTGCTTCAGTAGTAATAGGTTTTTTTCAAGAAGATATTGAAAAAGTAGTGGCTTTAGCTGTTTTGATGCCAATAGTGGCGTCTATGGGAGGAAATGCAGGCATGCAAACATTAGCTGTAACTATTAGAAGTATTGCAACAAATGAATTAACTAAAAATAATTTTAGTCAGAATGTGATAAAAGAATTTTCTATTGGAATTTTAAATGGAATTATTTTTGCAATCATAAGTGCAATTGTTGTTCATATATGGTTTAACGATCTTACTTTATCTCTTATTATTTCTATATCTATGGTTTTAAATATGATTGTTGCAGGTCTATTTGGGATCTTGGTACCAATAACTCTAAAAAAATTTAATATTGATCCTGCTATTGCATCTAGTGTATTTGTAACAACTATAACCGATGTTATTGGATTTTTATCTTTTTTAGGCGTTGGTGCGTTCTTCTTTTATAATTAAAAATTATCAATTAGTCTTACAGTACCAAAATAATAAGCTACAAAAATTTTAAAATTATTTTTATTTATATTTGTTTTTAAATTATTCTTATTTCGTATTTCTAAATATTCAACACGAGAACAAATACCAGAGATTTTATATTTAATATTTTCAATTTCTTTTATTTTAGAAAAATTCCTAGATATTTGCTTATGGAATTTTTTAATTATACCTGATATTAAAATCCCATTTTTTATATTTTTTTTTGAAAGCAGATTATTTCTTGAAGAATAGGCTAATAAATTTTTAAATCTTATCGTTTTGCAATTAATTATTTTAGTACCAAATTTATTACCTAAATATTTTTTAATTAGAAATATTTGTTGAAAATCTTTGTTACCTAAAAACATATATTTAGCTTTTATATTCTTCAAAAAAACTGAAATTACCCCCAAAACACCTTCAAAATGACCAGGTCTAAACTTAGAACATAGTATTTTATCTTCATTTTTAATCTTAATTTTCATCTGTTCTTTGGTTTTATAGATATCTTTTATTGATGGTACTAATACATAATCGACTTTTAATTTTTTTAAGATTTTAAGATCTTTGTTTAGGTTTCTAGGATATTTTATGTAATCTGCACTTTTATTAAATTGGGATGGATTTACAAAAATACTAACAAGAGTTTTATTACATTTTTGTTTAGATTTTTTGATTAAAGCAATATGTCCTTTATGAAGAGATCCCATTGTAGGTACAAAACCAACATTTGCCTTAATATTAACTTTTTTTTTTAATTTATTAATACTTTTAAAAATTATCATTTATGATAGCCATTAAATATTACAATAAGCAATGATTAAACAAGCTATAATACCATTAGCAGGATTAGGCACAAGGCTTTTGCCTCTTACAAGTATTTTTGCAAAAGAGCTTTTACCAATGAATGGTAAACCAGGTATTCAATATATACTAGATGAATGTATAGAAGCTGGTATTAAAGAGGTAATATTTATTATTTCAAACAAAAAAAAAATTATAAAAAAATATTTCTATAATGATGCCTTTTTTAAAAAAATCATAAAAAAAAAGAAAGATAAAAGATTAATAGATGAATATAAAAAAATTAAAAAATATAAAAAAATGATTAAATTTGTATATCAGAATAAACCATTGGGTACTGGTGATGCTGTATACAAAACAAAAAGTAAGATAAAAAATGAATTTTTTTTAATGTTATTACCAGATGACCTCATAATTAAAAAAAATTGTTCAAAAGCCATGATATCAATTCATAAAAAGAAAAAGTGTTCTGTAATGGCAAGTATGAAAGTTGAGAGAAAAACTGTAAATAGATGGGGGATTTATATGAAAGAAAAAAATATCAATAAAACAGACTTTTATATTAGAGACGTTGTAGAAAAACCTAATATAAATGATGCTCCATCAAATAATGCAGTAATTGGAAGATACATTTTACCAAAAAAAATATTCTATATTTTGAAAAATCAAAAAAAAGGCAAAGGTGGAGAAATTCATATTACAGATGCTATTAGAACATTAATTAAACAAAATAATAAATTTATTGGTCATAATTTCGAAGGCAAATATTTAGATTGTGGAACAATGCACGGATATATTAAATCTTCATTAGAGATTGCTAAATCATGAAACTTTGTATGATAGGCACTGGATATGTAGGACTTGTAAGTGGAGTTTGTTTTGCTGATTTAGGAAACAACGTAATCTGTGTTGACAAAGACCAACAAAAAATTAATTCTCTTAAAAAAGGTAAAATTCCTATTTATGAGCCTGGTTTAGAAGAATTGGTTTTAAAAAATTATAAAAATAAGAGACTTAATTTTTCAACAGACCTTAATGACTCAGTTAAAAAATCTGATATAATTTTTATATGTGTTGGTACACCAACGAAAAAAGGTGGTAGCAATGCTGACTTAAGCCAGGTATATAACGTTGCAAAAGATATCAGTAAATCAATTAATAAATTCAAAATTATTATTACTAAATCAACAGTCCCAGTTACAACTGGTGATGAAATTGAAAAAATTATCAGAAAAAAAAATAAAAAAAAAAATTTTTCAATAGTTTCAAATCCTGAATTTTTGAGGGAAGGTGAGGCAATTAGAGATTTTATTTATCCGGATAGAGTTGTGGTTGGCACAAATGAAGTCAAATCAAATAAAATTCTTAAAACACTTTACTCACCATTAATTTCTAAAGGAGCTCAATATCTGAATACATCAAGAAGAGCTGCTGAACTCATTAAATATGCGTCAAATGCATTTTTAGCTACGAAAATAACCTTTATAAATGAGCTGGCCAACTTATGTGAAAAAACAAATATTAATATTGAGGATATATCAATTGGTATGGGTCTTGATAAACGAATTGGTGGTCGTTTTTTGCGAGCAGGACCAGCATATGGTGGGTCTTGTTTCCCAAAAGATACAAAAGCTATAATCAACACTGCAGAAAGGTTTAAGACAAGTCTTTCAGTTATAAAAAGTGTAATTAAATCAAATGAGAATAGATCAAATTTATTATTAAATCGTATTAAGAATTTATTAAAAAATAGAATTAAGAACAAAAATATTTGCTTCTTAGGTGTTACATTTAAAGCCAATACTGATGATATGAGAGATTCATCAAGTTTATCAATAATTCCTGCACTAAGTAAAAAAGGTGCAAAAGTTAATTATTATGATCCTACTGGATCTAAAAGAGAATTTAAAAAATTTAAAAACGTCACTTTTAAACAAAATATTAAAGATGCAATAAAAAAATCAGATCTAATAATTATTCACACAGAATGGAATGATTTTAAGTCAATTAATTTCAAAACTTACATAAAAGGAAAAAAACCGATAATATTTGATATGAGAAATATTTATTCACCTTCAAAAATGAAACAACAAGGTTTTAAATATTTTGGTGTTGGAAGATAATTAATTAATTTAATTCAAATATAGCATCGACTTCAACGGCTACACCTAATGGTAGACTATTAACGCTGACTGCTGCTCTTGTATGCATTCCAGCATCACCAAATATTTTTGATATAGTATCAGATGCACCATTAATTACTTTAGGTTGATCTGTAAATGTATCTGTTGAATTTACATACCCAGTTAATTTTATACATGTTTTTATTTTTGATAGATCTCCATTTGTAGCTTTTTTTGACTGTGCAACTATACTTAATGCACATCTTATTGCAGCTTGATAACCTTCATCTACATTTAAATCCTTTCCTACTTTGCCTTTAATAAGTTTGCCTTCTGAGTCTATTGAAATTTGTCCTGATATATAAAGTAATTTTCCAATTATTTTAGTTGCTACATATGAACCTACTGGATCAGCAGCATTAGGTAATTTAATATTTTGTTTTTTTATATTTTCCTCAAAATTCATTTTTTTTTCTTTTTTTTATTTCTATCGTATTCTCTTCTTTTCTCAATCAAAATCAAAGCTTCTTCCATAGTCAGTTCTGTAGGATCTTTTTCTTCAGGGATAGTCGCGTTTAAAGATTTATATTTAATATAAGGTCCATACTGACCTTTCATAATTCTTACTGGTTTTTTATCTTCTGGATGTTCACCTAAATCTTTAATTAATGACGATGAGATTCTTCCTGGTTTTGCTTCAGCTATCAGGGTTATTGCTCTATTTAATCCTATAGTAAAAATTTCTTCAACATTTTCTAATCTTGCAGATTTATTTTCACATTTTAAGTAGGGACCAAATCTTCCAGAATTTAAAAAAATTTCTTTTTGATTTTCTGGATTTAAACCAAGATTTTTTGGCAGAGAACACAAATACTTTGCTTTATCTAAATCTATTGAATCAATATCAACTCCTTTAGGTATAGATACATTTTTAAAATTATCGTCTTTTTGTTTTTTTAGTTTTTTCTTTTTTTTGGGTTTTTCTTCTATTTCCTCTTTATCAATTTCGTATTGTAGATACGGACCGAACCTTCCATTTTTTAGATATATATCTTTCCCATTTTCGTGCTTTCCTATTAATTTCGGCTCAGCTAAGTTTAATTGTTCAGCTGCTTTAGCTTTAGAAAGTGGTCTTGTAAATTTACATTCTGGATAGTTGGAACAACCTATAAATGCACCTCCTCTAAAGCTATTTTTTAAGCTTAAAACACCATCAGCACATAACTTACATTTTCGATCAACTTTTCCCTCTTCATTTGTTTCAAAAATAAGACTACCTAAACTTTCATTGAGTAAATCTAATACCTCTCTAGTTCTTTTTTCCTTAACGGTTGTAACGTTTTTATTGAAATCTGCCCAAAATTGTTCAAGAACTTTAATCCAGTCCTCCTTACCAGATGTAATCTCATCCAGTTGATCTTCAAGTTTAGCTGTAAATCCATAATCAACATATTTAGTGAAAAGTTTTTCTAAAAATGCCGATATTAACTTTCCTCTATCTGTGGGAAAAAATCTCTTATTAACGATATCTGCATATCCTCTATTAGCAATTACAGAGATAATACTTGCATATGTTGATGGCCTTCCAATACCTAATTCTTCAAGTTTCTTAACTAAACTGGCTTCAGAATATCGTGGTGGTGGTTGAGTAAAATGCTGTTCATCAACAAAACTCTCAATATTTATTGGACCTTTATTTACCTCTGGAAGTATTTTTTCATCACTCTGATCATCCTCAATTTTATAAAGTTTTAAAAAACCATCAAATTTAATTACAGATCCACTTGATCTTAAAATATTCTTAGAGTCATCGGATTCTATGGTTATAGTTTTTCTATCAAACTTTGCAGACTCCATTTGTGAAGATAATGCTCTCGACCAAATTAAGTTATAAAGTTTATTTTGATCTGAGCTTAAATATTTTTTCATTTTTTCAGGTGAATTTTCTATATTTGTTGGTCTTATTGCTTCATGCGCCTCTTGAGCGTTTTTAGCTTTCTTACCAGAATAATTTAACGGTTGTTCGGGTAAATAATTCTTACCAAAATTATTATCTATATAAGATCTAAATTCATTCACAGCTTCTTTGGAAATGTTTGTTCCATCAGTTCTCATATATGTTATCAAACCTTTCGTATCACCACCAATATCAATACCTTGATACAATCTTTGTGCTATT
This sequence comes from uncultured Pelagibacteraceae bacterium, assembly GCA_902580275.1. Classification (GTDB taxonomy): domain Bacteria; phylum Pseudomonadota; class Alphaproteobacteria; order Pelagibacterales; family Pelagibacteraceae; genus Pelagibacter. The sequence continues at coordinate 162,136 of CACHJZ010000002.1, forward strand.
TGCATTGTTCGTGAGGCACCGAAACCTAATTTACTTGACGCTGTTTGTTGTAAAGTAGAGGTTGTAAATGGTCCAACAGGATTTCTATTAAATATTTTAGATGTAATATCAGTAATTTTATAATTTTTACTTTTAATTTTTTCAATTGCTAAATTAATATCCTCTTTATTTTTAAAACTAAATTTTTCAATTTTATTACCATCTAGTTGTAAAATTGTTGAATTAATTTTTGAGTTATCTTTTGTATTAAAATTTACATTTAGTGTCCAAAACTCATCTGGTTTGAATATTTCTATCTCATGCTCTCTTTCCGTTAGTAATTTTAAAGCTACTGACTGAACTCTACCTGCAGATTTTGAACCTGGAAGCTTTGTCCATAGTATTGGTGAAATGTTAAAACCAACCAAATAGTCTAATGCTCGTCTTGCCATATAAGCGTCTACTAACTGATCCTCAATTTTTCTTGGATTTTCAATACCTTTTGTGACAGCATTTTTAGTTATCTCATTAAAAACTACTCTTTCAATTTTTTTATCTTTTAAAAGTTTTTTTTCATCTAAAAATTCTTTAACATGCCAAGCAATAGCTTCACCTTCACGATCAGGATCAGTTGCAAGAATTATCTTATCAGACTCTTTTGCAACATCTGTAATTTCTTTCAAATATTTTTTAGAAAAACTATCAACCTCCCATATCATTTTAAATTTATTTTCAGGATCAACAGATCCATTTTTTGATGGCAGGTCTCTTATATGACCGTAACTTGCTAAAACAGTATAATTATCTCCCAAATATTTATTTATCGTTTTTGCTTTTGCAGGACTTTCAACAATAACAAGATTCATAAAGACTAAAACTACACATAAATTATACTTTTAGTCAAATTAATAAATTTTTGTCTTTGATTCTGTATTATTTTTTAAGCGTTTTATATTTTCCCTATGGGTAATCAATATGAGTAAAAATAAAATTATATAAAAATAATAGTTGATATCGTTTAGTAGAAAATAACTTGAAAGTGGAACAAACAATGATGCCACCATTGATGCTAGGGAAGAATACTTTGAAATGACAAACACAACAAGCCAAACAATTATAAAAATAATTGCTAAATAAATATTTATACAAAAAAGTATACCAACATATGCAGCGACTCCTTTTCCACCTTTAAACTTTAACCATATAGGAAAAACATGTCCTAAGAAAACTCCAATAGAAGATGTAAATAGGTATTCAGAAAAATTAAACTTTATTATTAAAAGTAAAATTACTGCTTTACTTATATCTAAGATTAAAGTGCTATAACCAATTAATTTATTACCTGTCCTAAGAGCATTTGTTGCTCCAATGTTGCCTGACCCAATTTCACGTATATCTTTTTTCAAAAAAATTTTTGTTAGCAAAAATCCAAATGGAATAGATCCAATTAAATAGCTAATAAATAAAATTAAGAATAACATATCTAATTCGCTTTAAATAACTCTTCACCATTTACAAATGTTGATAAAACTTTTCCTTGCATTTTTTTATCCTCTATAGATGTATTCTTAGATTTAGAAACCAAATTTTCTTTTTTGATTATCCATGGTTTATTTATATCCACTATACAAAAATCTGCATTACTTCCTATAGTGAGAGTTCCTTTATTTATTTTAAGTATTTTAGCTGGATTACTTGACAATAGTTCAATAATTTTAAAAAGTTTAATTGAATTATTGTGATATTGTTCTAAAGCTAAAGGTAAAAGTGTTTCTATACCTGACGCACCAGTTGCAGCTTGCGAAAAAGTTAACCTTTTAGACTCTTCATCTTCTGGTTTATGATCTGAAACAATCACATCAATAAGATCTTTATTTATTGCTTCTACCAGTGACATCCTATCCTCCTCTGTTCTTAAAGGGGGTGATAGTTTTAAGAAGGTTCTAAAATCACCAATATCATTTTCATTTAAAGACAAATTATTAATTGATACACCAGTAGTAAATTTTACAGCATCTTTCTTTTTTTTAATTACATCAACGGACTTTGATGATGAAATTTGAGAAATATGGTACCTACAATTAAAATCCTCTAATAATGTTAAGTCTCTTTCAATAATAATTCTTTCCGCCAAATCAGGTATACCTTGTAAACCTAAACGAGTTGCAACTATACCATCGTTTACGCTTCCATTTTTAGATAACTCAAAATCTTCAGCATGTTGCATTACCAAGCAATCAAGATCATAAGCTGATCTCATAATTCTGGACATTAATCGAGTATTTTGAATTGTTTTAATACCATCTGTAAATGCAATAATTCCTTTCTTTTTTAAGAGTCCAAATTCAGTCATGTTTGTACTTTCTAAATTTTTAGTCAGTGATGCAGAGGGATAAATATTTATCTTGGATTTATCTCGACCTCTACGTTTTAAAAAGTCTACAATAGATACATTATCTATAACTGGCGATGTATTTGGCATTGTAACAACCGATGTTACCCCACCAGATAGAGCAGCATTACTTAACGTTTTAAAATTCTCTTTATATTCAAAACCAGGCTCACCCACAAATACTCTCATATCTACTAGCCCCGGGAATATATGTTTACCATTTAAATCAATAAATTTTTCTCTTGATGGAATATTATTTTTATTTACTTTTTTTCCAACAGCCTCGATTTTACCTTCTTCATTTACTATCAATCCTCCAACTTCATCAATTGCATTATGAGGATCTATTATATTTGCATTTAAAAAAAACTTTTTCTTCATTGTTGTCCAAAAATTTTTAAGCAAGCCATTCGTACAGCTACCCCAAGTTCAACTTGTTCCTTAATAACACTTTTGTTTATATCATCAGCGAGTTTTGTATCTATTTCGATACCTCTATTCATAGGTCCAGGATGCATTATTAGGGCATCATCTTTTGCTAATTTAAGTTTATCTGGCGTTAGTCCGTAATACTCATAATACTCTCTGTTTGATGATAAAAATGAGCTTGTCATTCTTTCATTTTGTAATCTTAACATCATGACAATATCACAATCTTTGACACCATCTTTCATATTAGTAAATTTGTTTATTCCTAATTTTTCAATATCCTTTGGCATTAAATTTGATGGTGCAACAATATTTAATTCAGCACCTAGCATATTAAGTAAATAAATATTTGATCTTGCTACTCTTGAATGGAGAATATCACCGCAAATTGCAATTTTTAATCCACTAATTTTTTTCTTTCTATCTATTATTGTTAATGCATCTAATAAAGCTTGAGTTGGATGTTCTCTTCTTCCGTCTCCAGCATTTAATACAGCGCAATTTACTTTTTGTGAAAGTAGATTACATGCTCCAGAATCCTGATGTCTGATAACGATTATATCTGGATGCATCGCATTTAATGTCATTGCAGTATCAATTAAAGTTTCACCTTTTTTAATTGCTGAATTTACAATATTCATTGACATTACATCTGCGCCTAATCTCTTACCTGCTAACTCAAAAGAGCTTTGCGTTCTTGTTGATGGTTCAAAAAAGAGATTAATTTGAGTTTTACCTCTTAAAATATCAATTTTTTTATTTTTGCTCTTATTTAAAGTTATAAATGATTTAGCTTCGTCTAAAATTAAATTTATATCAGAAATAGAAAGGTCTTGTATTCCTAGAAGGTGTTTTTTTGAAATTTTAATAGCTTTTTTATTAATTGCCATTAAAACCAACTCTATAAACTTTTAATGCCACTAAGGCAAGGGTTTAATTATTTAAATAATCAATAGCTCCTTGAAGTATAAATGTAGCCGCTTTTTCGTCGATTTTCTTTTTTTTTTGAGAAAATTTTATGTCGAGATCACTCGATAAACTATAAGCCCCTGATGTCGATAGCCTTTCATCCCACAAACAAACTGGAATAGCAGTTTTTTCTTCAATAATTTTAGCTTTATCTCTGATTGATTGTGAACTTTTACCAAATGACCCGTCCATATTTAACGGATTTCCAACAATTATACCTGAAATGTTATTTTCTTTTATTATATTTGCAAGTTCAGAGGATAAATTTTCTATGTTGGTAAATTGAATAGTCTTATAAGGAGTGGCAATTTTCCTCCTATCATCACAGACAGAAACGCCAATTCTTTTAGATCCTAGGTCTAAACCTAACAATCTTGAATTATTATCTAATTTATCTTTTAGGGCATCGATTGTGATCATATTGTAATTTTCAGATTAAATGATAGTTTTCAATATTCTTATCATATGACTATAGATCTTAAAACAGTAAAGCATATCTCTAAATTGTCCAGAATATCGATAGATGATAATAAAGCTAAAAAATTAAGTGATGATTTAAATTCAATATTTAAATTTATCGAAAAACTAGAAGAGCTAGATACTGAAAAAATTGAACCACTTGCATCAATTGCTGAAACAAATTTAAAACTAAGAAAGGACGAAATTAAATCAAAAAATATAAGAGAAGATATACTTAAAAACTCACCTGAAGATAATAAAGATTTTTTTGTAGTCCCAAAGGTTGTTGAATAATGTCTAATATAATTGATTTAAAGCTGTTTGAGTTAGTTGAAAAAATAAAAAAAAAAGAAATTTCATCTACAGAAGTTACTAAAGCATTTATTGACAGGTCACAAAAATCAAAAAAACTAAATTCTTATATTACGGAAAATTTTGAAAACGCATTACAAAAAGCTAAACAATTTGATGAAAAACCAGATTTTAATAAAAAATTACCCGGTATTCCTTTAGCAGTAAAAGATCTTTTTTGTACCAAAAATATTCGAACTACTGCTGGTAGTAAAATTTTAGAAAATTTTATTCCAACATATGAATCGACTGTTACCCAAAATATTTTAAATGAAGGGGGCATTATCATTGGAAAATTGAATTGTGATGAATTTGCAATGGGATCGTCTAATGAAACTAGTTTTTTTGGAAATGTACAAAATCCTATATCAGAAAATTTAGTTCCAGGAGGTTCATCTGGTGGTTCATCTTCAGCTCTTGCTGCAAATTTAACACCTGCTACAATAGGAACAGACACGGGTGGTTCAATTAGACAACCAGCCTCTTTCACAGGTACAGTTGGACTAAAACCAACATATGGAAGCTGCTCAAGGTATGGCATCGTAGCTTTTGCATCCTCTTTGGACCAGGCTGGTCCAATGACACAAAATGTAAAAGACTGTGCTTTGATGCTAGAAGTTATTAGTTCTTATGACAATAAAGACTCTACATCTGTTGATTTTAAAAGAGGCCAATATCTAAAAGATCTTAATGAAAATATTAAAGGAAAAAAAATAGGAATACCTAAGCAATATAGAGTTGATGGAATGCCTAAAGAAATAGAAGAACTTTGGAAAAAAGGTATGAAAATAATCGAGGACAATGGAGGAGAAATAATTGAAATTAATTTACCAAACACTAATTATGCCTTACCAACTTATTACATAGTAGCTCCTGCAGAAGCTTCGTCAAATTTAGCTAGATACGATGGCGTAAAGTATGGGTTTAGATCAAAGGGAGAAAATCTGATTGACATGTATGAAAAGACGAGATCTGAAGGATTTGGTGATGAAGTAAAGAGACGAATAATGATTGGAACATATGTTCTATCCTCTGGTTATTATGATGCATATTATTTAAAAGCACAAAAAGTAAGAAGATTGATTAAAAATGATTTTGATGAAGCTTATAAAAAGGTTGATGCTATATTAACACCGTCAACTCCGAGCTCAGCTTTTAAGATTGGTGAAAAAACAAATGATCCTGTCTCAATGTATTTAAATGATATATTTACTGTACCGATTAACTTAGCAGGCTTACCAGCTATATCTATACCGGCTGGTCATGATAAATCAGGTTACCCTTTAGGGCTTCAAGTGATAGGCAAAGCTTTTGATGAACAAAATATTCTTAATATAGCTTATTCAATTGAAAAAAATATTAATTTTAAAAATAATATTAATGATTGGTGGATAAATTGAGTAAGGAAAATAAAGAATATTTAATTAAAAGAAACACTAATGAATATGAAGTAGTTATTGGTCTTGAGGTACATGCTCAAGTATTGTCTGAGTCTAAGTTATTTTCAACTTCTCCAACGAAATTTGGTTCAGAACCAAATACACAAGTAAGTTTAGTAGATGCTGCTTTTCCTGGAATGTTACCTGTTATAAATGAGTTTTGCATTAAACAAGCAATTAAAACAGGTATAGGACTTAATGCCAAAATAAATAAAAAATCAATTTTTGATAGGAAGAATTATTTCTATGCCGATTTACCTCAGGGATATCAAATATCACAATACAAAAATCCTATTGTGGGGGAAGGAACAGTCACATTAGATTTACCAAATGGTGAAAAAAAAATTGGAATTGAAAGATTACATCTTGAGCAAGATGCTGGTAAAAGCATTCATGATGTAGATCCAAATAATACATTAGTTGACTTAAACAGATCAGGGGTTGCATTGATGGAAATCGTAAGTAAACCCGATTTAAGATCATTAGATGAGGTAAATTCATATATAAAAAAACTAAGATCTATAATGAGATATTTAGGTACATGTGATGGCAATATGCAAGAGGGATCATTAAGAGCTGATGTGAATGTTTCAGTAAGAAAAAAGGGTAGTAAGGAACTTGGAACAAGATGTGAAATAAAGAATGTTAACTCAATCAAATTTATGCAAATGGCCATTGATTATGAAGCAAATAGACAAGTTGATGTTTTGGAAGAGGGTGGATCTATTGATCAAGAAACCAGATTATTTGATACAAAAAAAAATGAAACTAGATCTATGAGATCTAAAGAAGATGCTCACGACTATAGATACTTTCCAGATCCAGATTTGCTTCCTTTGGAATTAGATGAAAATTTTATTAACGATATTAAAAAAATATTCCAGAATTACCAGATGAAAAAAAGAAAAGATTTATAGAAAAGTTTAAGCTATCACCTTATGAGGCTAATATTTTGGTATCTGATATAGATACATCAAAATATTTTGAGGAAGTATCAAAAAATTCTGATGTAAAACTCGCTACAAATTGGATTACAGGTGAATTATTTGCATTATTAAATGAAAAAAATTTAGAAATTACTGAAAGTCCTATTTCATCTAAAAATTTATCAAAATTAATAAATCTCATCAAAAAGGGTACAATTTCAGGAAAAATCGCAAAAACAATTTTTGAATTAATGTCTGATGGAGATAAGGATCCAGAAAAAATTGTTGAAGAAAAGGGTCTAAAACAACAAAGCGATCCAAAAGAATTAGAAAAAATTATAGATAAAATAATATCTGAAAATCCGAAAAATGTTGAGTTGTATAAATCTGGAAAAGATAAATTATTTGGCTTTTTTGTTGGCCAGGTTATGAAAAGCTCTGGTGGAAAAGCAAATCCACAATTAGTTAATGAAATACTAAAAAAAAAATTGAACTAAAATGGGTTCAAATCTTCAGTTAAACAGTCAAATTGAAAATTATATTAATAATTATTCAATAGATTTACATCCAGTTCAAAAAGAGATCATAAAATATAATGAAAAACTTGGTGAAATTAAAAAAATGCAAATATCAGTTAGCCAATGTCATTTCTTACACTTTATTATTAAAATTACTAATCCAAAAAATATTTTGGAAATTGGTACATTTACAGGGTTAAGCACTTTAACTATGGCCTTGGCATCAAATGATGATACTTCGATCACGACTTTAGATAAGAACAAGGAAACCTCTAAAATAGCAAGATCATTTTTTGACAAAGCTAATCTTAGTAAAAAAATTAATTTATTAGTAAATAATGCTAAGAAAAGTTTAGAAGATTTATTAAATTCAAATAAATATTTTGATATGGTATTTATTGATGCTGATAAAGAGAATTATATAGATTATTTTGAAAAATCTTTAAAAATTACTAATAAGTCGGGAATTATAATTACAGATAATGTATTATGGTATGGGGATGTAGCCAATGAAGACAAGAATGACAGGCTTACGGTAAAGATAAGGGAATTCAATTCATATATAAAAAAAAATAATAAAGTTGAGTCTCTAATCCTTCCTATTGGTGACGGTTTGTCTATATGTAGGAAATTATAATGTATAAGATATTTGGTTTTTATAAGTTTAAGAAGATTAAAAATATAAAATTATTAAAAAAAAATCTCAAAAATTTCATAGAAGAAGAACAGGTAAGGGGTACCATTATAATTTCTATTGAAGGGATAAACGGTACAATTAGTTTCAAGCCTACTAAATATAAAAAAGTCAAGAATAAGATTTTAAATTTACTAAATATCAGAAAGTTAGATAATGAAAATATATCCTATTATAAGTATCAAGTTTTTAAAAAAGGTAAAATTAAAATTAAAAAAGAAGTTGTTCCAATAGGATTGAAATTAAATAAAATTGTTACAAAAAACAAAATAGAACCTAAAGATTGGAATAAGTTTATATTAAAAAAAGAAACTGTTCTTATTGATACTAGAAAAAATTTTGAATTTAAAGTTGGAACATTTAAAGGATCTATTAATCCAGAATTAAATAATTTTAGAGATTTTCCACGATATTTTAAAACCTTAAAAAAAGATCAAAACATAGGTATGTTTTGCACGGGTGGTATAAGATGTGAAAAGGCTAGTGCTTATTTAAAAAAAAAAGGTTTTAAAAATGTTTACCAATTAAAAGGTGGAATAATAAATTATTTAGATAATGTTAAGAAAAAGGATAGTTTATGGAGTGGGGACTGCTTCGTATTTGATAATCGTGTATCAATTAAACATGGATTGAAGCCTGGAAATTTAAAAATATGTCCAGGTTGTAGAAATCCAATCAAACTTTCTGAGAGAAAATCTAAATTTTATGAGCAAGGTGTTAGTTGTCCAAATTGTTATAATAACTTAACAAATTCACAAAAACAGAGATTTAGAATGAGACAAAAGCAGATATTAACAGCAAAAAAACATGGAAAAAAATACTTTTTCCAAAGAGAAGCTTGAAATGAATTTACTAAAGGACAACATTCCTCATTTAGTTCGTAAATTAGCACTACCTGCTATGGTGGGGATGTTATTTCAAACCTTGTATAATATTGTTGATACTTTTTATGCTGGAAAAATATCACCCGAGGCATTAGCGGCATTAAGTAAATCATTTCCAATATACTTTATTATTGTAGCAACCTCTATAGGAGTTACTGTAGCAGGAACCTCCTTGATAGGAAATAGTATTGGTGAAAAGAATAAAGAAAATATATTAAATTATTTCACTCACATCATTTATTTTGGAGTCTTGATATCAGTTGTAATTACACTAATAGGTTTAAATTTTTCCGATAAAATTTTTTCTTTAATGGTAACAACTAAAGAAGTTACTGAACTAGGTCTTGAATATACAGATATAATTTTTTCGGGATCAATATTATTTATTTTAGTTGTAGCTTTAAATTCATTGTTACACGCTGAAGGAGATACAAAAACCTACAGAAATGTGTTAATTTTATCATTCTTTATAAATTTAATATTGAATCCAATTTTAATATTTGGTCTATTGTTTTTTCCAGCTTTAGGAGTTAAAGGAATTGCGATATCTACTATATTTTCTCAGTCAGTAGCTTTTTTTATAATTTTATTTAAAATTTTAAAAAATCCTAGAATTAAAGAAATTACTAATAAATTTCTTATTCCAAAATTATTTTATTTTATTAATATTTTCTTTACATCAATGCCCATTGTAGTTTCAATATTTGCATACTCTATAACAGCAGCAATTGTTCTTGCTTATATTGGTCAATCTGGTGAATATGCAGTAGCCGGTTACGGGGCAGGTACAAGAATTGAGCAAGTAGTATTACTTCCGATATTAGGTATTAATACAGCAATTATTTCTATCATTTCTCAAAATTTTGGTGCTAAAAATTTCGATAGAGTTAAAGAAACATATTTTACTTCTATAAAATATTCATTTCTTATTATGATTGTATCTGGAATATTTTTGTACATATTGTCAGATCTTATAATAAGTTTTTTTTCTAGTGATCCAGTTGTTATCGATTTTGGTTCTAAATACTTAAAAATTTGTGCATTTATTTTGCCTGCATACCCAATATTTTTTCTCTCAAACGGTTTATTTATGGCAATAAAGAAATCGGAAAATGCAATGATTTCAAATTTATTTAGAAATGGCTTTAATCCAATAATGGTATTTCTTTTTGCAAGATATATAAATGCAAGTTTTGAAACCTTTTTTTGGCTCTGGGCAGGAGTAAATTGGATTTTTTCAGGAATTTATTTTAGTATTTTAATATTATATTTAAAATTTAGATTAGAGAAAACGAGCGCTGTCGTTAATCCACAGCCATAAATCTTCAGAAAAAGACCTTCTCACAAATAAATTTAAATTATTATCGTCTATGTTATGTAAAATAACATCAGTATGATTTAACAAAGTTTGAGCTACAGAACCTTTTTTCATTTTAAAGTTTTTAAAATCATATGGTGAAGATTTCGATAATAAATCATAAATTTTAGAACCTTTAAGATTGATCATTACCCAATGATCTGTAACATTAGTGACTGAACCTTGGTTTGTATTAGAAATATTGTTAAACAAATTTTCTTCCAATAGATTTTGTTGTTCATATGAGATTTTGTTATTTGAATAAATTAACCACTCATCAGGGCTCAACCACAAAATAGAATAATCCTCATTACTTGATGAGGTATTTGCTTCTATAGGTGGTATTATTGAAAGAAGTTTGCCTATTTTAGTTGAAAATTCTCTTTTGTTACTTCTTAGGTTAATTTTTAAAATAGGTTCTACCTCAGATAAAGTTAGATCTCCATATGATTTACTATCTTGTACTGTAGTTTCAAAATTAAGCATTTAATCTTTTATTTTCCTTATCAAAAAAAACTGTGTCAGTAACAGTTACGTTAATGTTTTTATTTTCCATTGGTACAAAAAATTTTTTACCTTTTAGTTTTTTTCCACTCTTCATTACTGCTAAAGCAATTGATTTATTTAAATTTGGGCTAAAATAACTTGATGTTACATGCCCTAACATCTCGACAGGCTTTTGATTTAACTTTTCAACAATTTGTGCACCTTCCTCTAAAATCTCCTTAGGATCATCAGTTAAAAGACCTACTAATTGTTTTCTATCATCTCTTATTGTATCGCTTCTATAAAGCGATCTTTTACCAATAAAATCAAATTTTTTCTTACCAATAATCCAATCCATTTGTAAATCTGATGGTGTCATTGTTCCATCCGTATCTTGACCAGTAATTATAAATCCTTTTTCCGCTCTTAATAGGTGCATAGTTTCAGTACCGTAAGGAGTTATATTATAATTTTTGCCAGCATCCATACACAATTCCCAAACATGTTTAGCGTAATTTGATTGAATATTAATTTCATAGCTATGTTCACCTGTGAAACTAATTCGCATTACCCTACATTTAATTCCATTTATTATAGAATTTTTGAAAGACATATGAGGAAATTTTTCATCTGATAGATCCAGATCCGGTATGACTTTACTCAATATTTTTTTCGAGTTAGGTCCACAGATACTTATTGTTGAAAAATGATCAGTAACTGTTGTTAAATAAACATCTAGTTCAGGCCACTCTGTTTGAAGATAATCCTCTAGTTTAGTAAGTACATTTGCTGCACCACCAGTTGTAGTCGTCATTATATAGTGATTTTCACCTAATCTTGTAGTTACTCCGTCATCATAAACCATTCCATCCTCATTTAACATTAGACCATATCTACATTTGCCTATTGCTAACTTTGACCAAGCATTTGTATATACACGATTTAAAAATTCTGATGCATCAGTCCCTTGAATATCAATTTTTCCAAGCGTAGAAGCATCTAGTATACCAACACTTTCTCTAGCAGCTTTGCTCTCTCTTTGAACTGCTTCAAACATTGTCTCACCATTTTTTGGATAATACCAGGCTCTTTTCCATTGACCTACATTTTCAAATTTAGCTTTGTTTTGAACATGCCAATTATGCATTGCAGTTTTTCTTGTATGATCAAAAAATTCTCCAACATTTCTTCCAACAATTGCACCGAAGGTAAGAGGAGTGTAGGGAGGTCTAAAAGTTGTTGTACCTAGCTCACCCATATTTGTTCCAGTTATTTCAGCAATAATACCTAGAGCATGCATATTAGATAATTTTCCTTGATCAGTCCCCATTCCAGTTGTTGTATATCTTTTTACATGTTCAATAGATTTAAATCCTTCACGCAATGCAAGTTTTACATCTTTTGCTGTAGAGTCGTTTTGAAAATCTAAAAAGGGTTTTGTTTTTCCGATCGGTTTATCTGAAGGTAGCAACCAAATATTTCTCTTCATTTCCTCTTTTGATGACTCAACTTTTAGATTATCAAAGGATGAATTTTCTATACCTAAAAATGTTTTAACATCTTTATTAGAGTTTAAAATTATATCTTTAATATCAAAATCTCCATTACATGATCCTATACTTATTTGATCCGATGGGGTTTTATTCTTGTCTGGTAAAAAAACATTATCATCTGATCTAAATTTTAATTTCCCACCAGATTGTGTGAATAAATGAACCATTGGTGTCCAACCGCCTGAAATCCCCAAACAATCTGTTTTTAATTTAATTTTTTTTCCTATTACATCAGACCCATCATCTGATAGCTGCATAATTTCTATAAAACTAATTCTTCTATAACCTTCAGTATTTACAATTGTATGTTTCCAATAAATTTTTATATTATGTTTCTCTACTTCTTTAACAATTTTTGATGATGATTTATCTCTAATATCAATAATAGATACAATATTTACTCCACTTTTCTTCAATGAAATTGCTGTTTCATAAGCGCTATCATTATTAGTAAATAATGTGATTTCTTTTCCTGCTTTTACACCATAAAAATCGATAAATTTCTTAATTGCAGATGAAAGCATAATACCAGGTCTGTCGTTATTATTAAAAATTAATGGCCTTTCTATAGAACCTGTTGCAATTATAACTTTTTTAGCTCTTATTTTCCAAAGTCTTTGTCTTATTTTACCCTTTCTTTCATCTGGGCTTAAATGATCAGTTAAATTTTCCTTAGCCAATAAATAATTATATCCATGATAAGCCGCTAAACTTGTTCTTGTTTTAATAGTTAAATTTTTAATATTTTTAATGTTCTTAATTTCTTTTTCTAACCAATAATTTGTATGAGTGCCGTCAATTTGAAAACAATCATTATTTTGATAAATTGTTGCACCTCCCAAAATATTTTTATCATCAAGTAGCAATGTCTCATTATTATTTTCAGCTGATAATTTTGCAGCCATTATGCCTGAAATACCTCCACCAACAACTAAGACATCACAGTGATAATACTTATGATCGTATATATCTGGATCAGGTTTTGTTGGTGATTTACCCAGTCCTGCAGAATGACGAATAAAGAATTCGTATTTTTCCCAAAAACTAGCAGGCCACATAAAAGTTTTATAATAAAATCCAGCAGGAAGAAGAGGGGACAAAAGATTGTTTATACCACCAATATCAAATTTTACATTAGGCCAACAATTTTGACTGAATGCTTCTAAACCCTCGTAAAGTTCTATTTCAGTAGCTCTAACGTTTGGGTCTGTAAGTGACGGATCGTTTCCAATTTGAACAATTGCATTTGGCTCTTCAGATCCACATGTCATTATACCTCTTGGTCTATGATATTTGAAACTTCTACCTACCAAATGTATATTATTTGCTAATAATGCAGAGGCTAAGGTATCTCCTTTGTAACCATATAATTTTTCACCATTAAATTTAAAAGATAATCTAGTTGTCTGATCAATGAATTTGTTATTATTTATTCTTAACTCTTGGGGCATTATTTATTTACCGGAGGTTTTTCACCCATTTTATAAACTGCATGAATTTTATCATTAGAAGTGTCTCTAACAACGTTAAACCACTTTCTACAGCCATGACTGTGGTTCCATCTTTCAAATTGAATTCCTTTTATATTTTTTCTCATGAATAAAAACTCGGCCCACTCATCGTCACTTAGTTCAGTTGGCTGTTTTGGTCTTACAATATGTGCTTCACCACCTGATGAAAATTCTGTTTGATCTCTTTCTCCACAATAAGGGCAATTAATTATAAACATCTTTAGTGTGCAACTGCTGCTGCCCCATGTTCGTCTACAAGATCGCCACTTACAAATCTATTTATGTTAAATGCTGCATTTAGTTTATGGGGTTCATCATTTGCGATAGTATGAGCAAAAAGATCACCAGAGCCTGGTGTTGCTTTAAAACCACCGGTACCCCAGCCACAATTGAAATAAAGACCTTTGACTTGTGTTTTACTTATTATTGGACTTGCATCAGGACAAATGTCAACTATACCTCCCCATTGCCTTAGCATTTTCATTCTACTAAAAATTGGATACAGTTCTAATATTGCTCTTAAAGTCTCCTCCACAATATTATGACTTCCTTTCTGAGTATAAGATACATATGAGTCTGTTCCAGCACCTATAACTAATTCACCTTTATCAGACTGACTAACATAAGCATGAACTGCATTTGACATCACAACTGTATCAATAATTGGTTTAACTGGCTCAGATACTAAGGCTTGAAGCGGTTTACTTTCAAGTGGTAATTTTAAACCAGCCATATTTGCTATTACACTTGAATGACCTGCAGCAACTACTCCAATTTTTTTAGATTTGATGTACCCTTTGGATGTTTCTATACCAATGATTTGATCACCATCTCTTTTAATTCCTTTAACTTCACAATTCTGAATTATATCCACACCAAGTTGATCCGCTCCTCTAGCGTATCCCCAAGCAACTGCATCATGACGTGCTGTGCCAGCTCTTTTTTGTAATGTACCACCTAAAACTGGATACCTAATATCAGGAGAGGTATTTATAATTGGACAGAATTTTTTTACTTCATCAGTATTTAACCAAACAGCATCTATACCATTTAATCTATTTGCATGAGTTCTTCTTTTAAGATCACGAACATCTTGGAGGTTATGTGCTAAATTCATAACGCCCCTTTGACTGAACATGATGTTATAATTTAGTTCTTGAGATAAACCCTCCCAAATTTTAAGTGCGTGGTCGTATAATCCCGCACTAGCATCCCATAAATAATTTGATCTTATAATAGTTGTATTTCTTCCCGTGTTTCCACCACCAATCCAACCTTTTTCAACAACAGCTATATTTGTCATTTTATGTTTTTTTGCCAAATAATATGCTGTTGCTAATCCATGTCCTCCACCACCTACGATTATCGCATCATATTCTTTTTTTGGTTCAGGATCACGCCATGCTCTTTGCCAATTTTCGTGGTTGCTAAAAGCATTTTTAATTAGCGAAAATATAGAATATTTGTTTTTCATTTTTGATGAAATTACTTGATTAATATTGAATATTCAATGATTTCAAGTTACACAGGGTAATACGGAAGGATGGGTGAGCTGGTTTAAACCAGCGGTTTGCTAAACCGCCGTACGCTTGAAAAGGTGTACCGAGGGTTCGAATCCCTCTCCTTCCGCCATTAATAAAGTGGTTTATTCTTAAAAAAATCAATAATATCGACTGGTTTCTTCTGAACTATATAATTGTACACATTATAGTTTTCTAGAACTCTCTGGACGTAATTTCTTGTTTCTTTAAATTTTATCAATTCTATCCAGTCAACATAATCGATTTGTTTTTTCTGGGGATTTTTATTTATTCTTTTCCAATATTTCACTCTCTTCGGTCCAGCGTTGTATGCCGCTATAGCAAATGGATAGGAACCATCATACTCTAGTATGAGACCTGCTATATAATGAGAACCTAAATTAATATTATATTCTGGGTCAGTAGTTAATCTTGATTTTGAATAAGGAAGTTTAGCCTGTTTTGCAACTACTTTTGCTGTGTAGGTCATTAATTGCATTAAACCTCTTGCGCCAGCAGAACTGTTAGCTGATATATCAAATTCACTTTCTTGTCTAATTATTGATAATATAAATGCACTATCAGGAATTTTTCTTCCATTAATTAGTTTTGGTGTACTTATTATTGGATAATTATAATTATTTATAAATCTTTTTTCATATGAGGCGAGTTTAGCAATTTGAATTGCAAAATCATAACGTGAAATATTTGTTGCTAGCTCTGCAGCAAATATTTCACTTCCTTGCTCTATATTATCATTTGCTAGACCACGTAATATAAATTTAGTATATTTTGACTTATTTAATTCATCAAGAAGATATACAATTTTTACTAAATCCTTCTCAAAAAATTTTTTTTTATAATCTTTATCAAAATTTTCTTCCATATTAAGTTCATATTTTTTATCTGGATAGACTTTCATAAATGCAAGTTGTCCATAATAGGTTGTTGGAAATTTTGCAGACTCTTGATACCATTTTTCCATAAGTTTTGTATTTCCAATTTGTTCGAATGATCTACCAAGCCAAAAAGCTCCTCTGGCAAGACTAATTGGATAACCTACAGAGTTATAAAAATTTTGAAAGTGTTCGATTGCTAAAATTGGATCATTTAAAAAACTAAGTGCAATCCAACCACTCATCCATTCTGCAGATGCATATTCTGGTCCTTCCGAAAGAGCATGATTGCTAGAAATTTTATATGCTAGTTCGTATTTTTTTTTATAAATTAATGATCTGGATATTATTTCTCTTTCAACCCACCATTTATCGGGCCTAACTAAGTAATCTTTATTATTTTTTACTTTTAATAATATTTCTAAAGATGAATCTACTCTTCCTCTTTTTCTTCTCCATTTAAGCCTATCGTAATTTAATCCAGGATCATTCTTATATTTTTGTGGTACTTTAGAAATAGCATTATCTACACCATAGGATCTGCTCATTAATAATTGTCGTGCTGTATATAATAGTTGCTCGTCTTTAGGAAGATATCTTAACATTCTCTGTAAATCCCAATATTTATTTTCCCATGCAAGATAATCAGCTCTCTTAATATAATCCTGTTTATTAAGATATTTTTTGTACTTTTTTCTAAAATATCTTAAATCGCTTTTACTTAGTTTTGCAGTAATCCATCCTTTTTTAATTAACTCAACACCATCATCGTATCTACCTTCAGAAATTAAACTTTCTCCATAAATCATTTCACCATATCCACTTAAAGGATCTTCATTTTCAAATAGTGACATTATTTTTCTTGGTGAAATTTTTTCAGTTGATAATTTATGCTCAGATAAATACTTTATCCTCCCAATTCGTGGATAATCTGGATTATTTAAAATAAATTGCTGATAATCATAATAACTTGCCTTATTTCCTCTAGTTAATAAATGTCTCCATTGAACAAAATTATAAATATTTTTATCTTTTGATTTTTTTGCCAACGATAAAGCTTCTGTCCATCTTCCTTTCTCAAACGCTTCTATTGACTTTTGTGCAAGTCTAAATTTTTTCTTAGAAAAGTATTTTGACTTTACTTCAGCTGTTTTGATTTTTTTGGATACAATTTTAGGCTTATTTTTTGGTACAATTATGCCTAATTTAGTTGTTGTTTTTATCTCTTCTACAGTTTCCTCTTTTTTGCTTTCCTTTTTGTCTTTTTTAGCAGGCTTTTTAATGGGTAATAAAATATTTTTTGATAACTTTTTTTCTTTTATTTCAGGAACTAAAATAGGTTTTTTCTTTGGAAATATATTTTTTTCTTCTGAAAAAACTTGTTTTGTTACAATTAAAAATAATACTGATGTGAAAAGTAAAAAATAAAATTTTTTCATAATTTCGTATCTATTTATACGATATATATGCTATAAGTATTTATGTTCAAAGGTTCAAATGTTGCATTAATCACACCATTTAAGGATAATAAGCTTGATAAAGAGGCTTATGTTAAACTTATTCATTTTCATCTTGAAAATGGAACTCATGGACTTGTACCAGCGGGTACCACAGGTGAGTCTCCAACATTAAATCATGAAGAACACGAACAAGTAATAGAACTTTGTATAAAAGAAAGTAATGGAAAAATACCTGTTATTGCAGGTACCGGATCTAATTCAACAGAGGAAGCAATTTCTCTGACAAAGCATGCAGAAAAAGTTGGAGCTAGTGGCGCTCTAATAGTAACTCCATACTATAATAAACCAACCCAAGAAGGTTTATATCAACACTACAAAGCTATAAATGATAATACAAGTTTACCAATTATAATTTACAACATTCCCAGCAGATGCGTCATTGATATGTCGGTTGATACAATGGCTAGGCTATTTGAATTAAAAAATATTGCTGGTGTTAAGGATGCCACTGGTGACCCAAATAGAATTGACGCAACGCTTAAGAAACTAGGGCCAGATTTTATTCAATTAACCGGAGAAGATGGATTTGCTCTAGAATTTAACAGAAGAGGAGGGGTCGGTATTATTTCAGTTACAGCAAATATTGCTCCTAAATTATGTTCCGACTTTCAAAAATACTCTAAATCTAAAACTGATAATGAAATTAAGGAAGCAGAAAGAATTGACCAAATATTACAGCCAATTCACAAATCTTTATTCATAGAAAGTAATCCTGCACCGGTTAAATATGCTGCAAAACTTTTAGGTTTATGTGGTGATGAAATAAGACTTCCTTTAGTTAAAATAAAAAAAGAAACTGAAGATCAAGTCAAAAAGGCACTTTTATCAGCTAAATTATTAAGTTAATGAAACAGAAGACCAGCCCTGGTTTAAAAATAATTTCTCTAAATCGTAAAGCAAGTTTTAATTTCTTTTTTGAAAATATTTATGAAGCTGGATTAGTGTTAAAGGGATCTGAAATTAAATCTATTAGATCCGGAAAAGTTAATATCTCGGATGCTTACGCAATTGAAAGAGATGGCGAAATAATTTTAATTAATGCTCATATATCTTCGTATAAGCAGGCAAGTTATTCAGACCATAATCCTATGGATGATCGAAAACTTCTTCTTAACAAAAGGGAAATTAATAAATTAATCGGTAAAGTTAATAGAGAAGGTTTTACCTTAATTCCTACAAAATTATATCTTAAAAAAGGTAAAGCAAAAATTGAAATTGCAGTCGCCAAGGGTAAAAAGCAGTACGATAAAAGACAAGCAAAAAAAACGAGAGACTGGAATAGAGATAGAGCCAGGTATGTTCGAAAAACAAGCTAAAAATATCATATTAGCCATAGGATCAAACCTCGGTAATAGACACCACAATATAGAGAAATCAAAGTATTTGATAAACACAAATGAAAAAATTAAAATTATATCGACCTCTAGTTATTATAGAACAGACTCATGGCCAAATAAAAAAGATCCATATTTTTTAAACATTGTTTTAAAATGCATCACAACCTTTAATCCAAGTGAATTATTTATATTTGTTAAAAAAATTGAAAAATCTTTAGGAAGATCAAAATCATATAAAAATGCTCCACGAATTTGTGATATTGATATAATAGATTATTCACAAAAAAATATATTATTGAGCAATATTGATTTAAAAATACCCCACCCAAGGATGCATAATAGGAGTTTTGTTTTATTTCCGTTATTTGAAATTGATAAAAAATGGAAACACCCAAAAAATAATAAGAAAATTACCCAATTATTAAACAATTTACCCACTACAAGTCTAAGAAGTATTAAAATTTTATAATTTCATGATATAAAAGATTAATGCTTAAATCTGACGACTTAATAAATAAAGTAAAATCCTATAATAAATTTCTTAATCCAGAAACATTAAGTAAAGCATACGATTTTGCTCTTAAAGCTCATGAAAAACAAAAAAGAGATGAAGGTTCACCTTATATAATTCATCCTGTTGCTGTAGCTAATATATTAACGGACTTAAAACTTGATAGCGCAACTATCGCAACCGGACTATTGCACGATACTATTGAGGATACACAAGCAACTTACAAGACTATAGAGAAAGAGTTTGGTAAAGAAGTTGCTGATCTAGTTGATGGTGTTACAAAAATATCAGCTTATGAAAATCAAGCTGCAAGCGATTCAAAAGCAGAAAATTTTAGAAAATTAATCCTAGCTACATCAAAAGATATTAGAGTTCTTTTAGTTAAATTGGCTGACAGATTACACAATATGCGAACTATACAGTTTGTATCAAAAAAAGAAAAACAAATTAGAAAAGCAAAAGAAACAATGGAAATTTATGCACCATTAGCTGATAGAATGGGAATGAACAGGATAAGAGATGAATTAGAGGATTTATCATTTCAAGTTTTAAATCCAAATGCAAGAAAGTTAATTAAAGATAGATTAGATCAGATAAAAGTAAATAATCTTAATAATTTCAATACTATATCTGAAGATTTTTCAAATTTATTAAAAGAAAACAAACTTATTGCTAAAATATATGGAAGGGAAAAAACGCCTTTTTCAATATGGCGCAAGATACAACAAAAAAGGATTTCCTTAGAGCAAATAACAGATATTATTGGTTTTAGAATTATTTTAGATGATGTTCCATCGTGCTATAGGGCTCTTGGTATTTTCCACAGTAAATGGAATTGCATACCAGGTAGATTTAAAGATTATATATCTTCACCTAAAATTAACAAATATGAATCTTTACATACGGCAATTATAGGACCCAACAAAAGACCAATAGAAATACAATTACGAACAATGCAAATGCATGAATTTGCTCAAAGAGGGATTGCTTCACACTGGAAATACAAATCATCAGAAAAATTTAACTCACTTACTTGGAAAGAGTATGATTGGTTGGCAGATTTAGTTGAAATTATAGATAGAAATGAAAATCCAGAAGATTTTTATGAATTTACTAAATTGCAAATGTTTCAAGAAAACGTTTTTTGTTTTACACCTAAAGGATCAGTTATTAAATTGCCAAAAAATGCCACTCCAATTGATTTTGCTTATGCAGTTCACACCCAAGTTGGTGACACTGCGATTGGATGTGAAATAAATGGTAAAGAAAGTCCTTTGCAATCTACTTTAGCAAATGGTGATGTGATAAAAATTATTACATCTAAAAAGGTCTCACCATCGTTGCATTGGTTGACTTCTACCAAAACAGGAAAGGCTAGAGCAGCTATTAGAAGATACTGGCAATACCGTGATGCTGAAAATTTAACAAAAAAGAAAATATACAACACGAGACTTTGGATATCTTTACCTGATCAACCAGGAAGACTAGGCGAAGTAACGTCTCTTATTGGAGAAAATAATTTAAATATATCAAGTGTAGAAATGGTGGAAAAAACCAAAGAAAGTATAAATTTTCAATTTAATCTTATTATTGGAGATCTCAAAAACTTTACAAAATTAATAAGTGAGTTAAAACAAAAAGAATATAATTTTAAAATTATTAGACAAAAAGATAAAAAATATGCTTTCTTCCAAAGAATCTTTAAAGGTTTTAAAAAAAACTAAAGCACTTTTAGAAGGACATTTTGTTTTATCATCTGGTTTACATTCTGATAGATACGTCCAATGTGCAAAATTATTAAGTTTTCCAAAATTGTCTCAAAAAATCTGTCATTCATTAAGCAAAAGGATTAAAAAAAAATTTAAAAAAATCGATTTAATATTATCCCCAGCAGTTGGTGGAATTGTTATTGGTTATGAGATAGGAAAAATTTTAAATAAAGAAACTATTTTCTGTGAAAGGGTAAATAAAAAATTTACTTTAAGAAGGGGATTTGAAATAAAAAAGGCTGCAAAAGTTTTAATTGTAGAGGATGTAATTACAACTGGTAAGTCTAGTTTAGAATGTGTGAGTTTAATAAAAAAAGCTAAAGCTAGATTAATTGGTTTTGCTTGTATTATTGACCGTTCAAATAAATCAAGTTTAAAAATTAAAAATAAACCGTTAGTTTCTCAATTAAAAATTGAAGCCAAAACATTCAAAAAAAATAATATTCCAGCATATTTAAAAAAAATACCTATTAGCAGTCCAGGCAGTAGAAGAATATGATGAAAAGACTAGGTATAAATATTGACCATGTAGCCACGATACGTAATGCAAGAGGTGAGGGTCATCCTGACATATTAAATGCAGCTAAATATGTAATGAAACTTGGTGCAGATTCTATTACAATTCATTTAAGAGAAGATAGAAGACATATTAATGATAAAGACTTAATCAAATTATCTAAGTTTAAAAAAATTCCAATAAACCTGGAATTATCTACAAATAAAAAAATCATCAAATTAGCTATAAAGTGTAAACCAAAGTTTGTTTGCCTGGTTCCTGAAAAAAGAAACGAAGTTACTACAGAAGGAGGACTTAATTTAAAAAAAAATTCTAAAAAAATTACTAATATAGTTCAATTATTTAATAAAAATAAAATAAGAACTAGCTTATTTATCAACCCAAGCATTGAAGATATTAAACTTTCAAAAAAAATAGAAACAAAATGTATAGAAATTCATACAGGAAAATTATCAAGATTAGTTAGATCCAAAAGAAATTTTGAAAATGAATTAAAAAAAATTAAGAAATGTGCTATATATGCAAAATCTTTAGGTATTGAAGTTCACGCCGGTCACGGTCTTGATTACAAAAGTACGCGTTTATTAGCCAAAATTAGAGAAATATCTGAATTTAATATAGGTCACTTTATAATTGGAGAGTCAATTTTTTTTGGATTAAAAAATGTAATTAAAAGATTTAAAAAAATTTGTAAATAAATGGAAATAATAGGCAACGGTGTTGATATAATCAAAAATTCAAGAATTAAGAAGTTAATTAAAAATCCTAAATTTCTTTCTAGAGTATTTTCGAAAGAAGAGATAAACGATTCAAAAAAAATAAAAAATAAAATCAACTATTTTGCTAAAAGATTTGCAGCAAAGGAAGCTTTTGTTAAATCAATTGGTATTGGTTTTAGAAAAGGAATTAATTTTAATGATATTTATATTAAAAAAAATAAGTTGGGAAAACCAAAGATATTTTACAACAGTAAGATTAAAAAAATTCTACATCAAAAATTTAAATCAAAGAAATACAGTGTTTTTGTCTCATTATCTGACGAAAAGAACTATTCTATTGCATACGTAATAATAAATAAAATATGAAGAATGTAATTTATGAAAATATAAAAACTTTGTTATATGCATTAATAATAGCTGTATTTATCAGATCAATATTTATTCAGCCATTTTATATTCCGTCCTCATCAATGGAACCTAATTTACTTGTAGGAGATAGACTCTTTGTCACTAAGTATAGTTATGGTTATAGCAAACATTCTTTTCCTTTTAGTCCGCCTTTATTTAAAAACAGAATCTTAAGTAAAAAACCTAAAATAGGAGATGTTGTAGTATTTAAGACACCAGCGGATAATCGAACTGATTATATAAAAAGATTGATTGGTGGTCCTGGTGATACGATACAATTTATAGATGGAATAATGTACATTAACAATTTAGAAGTTTTTAAAGATCTGAAGTCGAATAATGATATCATATTTTGTGGAGATAAAACTATTGATGTTAATACTTTTGAGGAAAATATATCTAATAAAAAATTTAAAACGGTTTATGGTAAATACTATACATTCCAAAATTCACAAAAATTTATTGTTCCTGATAAACATTATTTCTTTTTAGGAGACAATAGGGATTGCTCAAAAGATAGTAGGTTTCTAAGTAGTGTTGGATATGTTCATGAAAATAATTTAGTTGGTAAAGCACAATTTATTTTTTTTTCATCAGATACGAGAAAAGGTAGTATATTTGAAATATGGCGATGGAATGAGCTTGTAAGATTTGACAGATTCTTTAAGAAAATAATATGATATGGAAATTGATAAAATTGAAAAAAAATTAAAAGTTAAATTCAAAAATAAAGATTTGTTAATACAATCTATAACTCACAAAAGTTATGATAGAGTTAATAATAATGAAAAACTTGAGTTTTTAGGAGATAGAGTTTTAGGATTTGTGATTGCAAAAAAATTGTTAGAATTATATCCAGATGAAAAAGAAGGTATTTTAGATAAAAAGCTAGCCTCACTTGTAAATAAAACTAAGTGCTCTGAAGTATGTGAATTTTTGCAATTAAATAAAATAATCAAAACTAACAATTTTTCAAAAAAAAATAACATTATTGAAAATAAAATTATTTCAGACACATGTGAAGCGTTGATTGGCGCTATATATTTAGATCAAGGAATAAAAGTAGCTGAAAAAATAGTTTTGAACTTATGGTCAGATGAATTAAAAAATTCTGTAATTACCAAAATTGATGCAAAAACAAGACTTCAAGAATATTCACTAAAAAAATTTAAAACGTTACCTGTATATAAATTAATTGATGCAAAAGGCCCACACCATAAACCAACTTTTAAAATTCAAGTAAAAATCAAAAAGTGCAAACCAGAATACGGTTTTGGATCTTCCAAAAAGATAGCTGAGCAAGATGCTGCTAATATTTTATTAAAAAAAATTGATAATATATGATTAAAATTGACAGAGGTTTTTTACTAAGCAAATTTAAGTATAATGAAAATTCTGTTATTGCAGACTTTTATACAGAGAATAATGGCAGAACTTCTAGTATTATATTTGGCGGTACATCTAAAAAAATCAAAGGATATCTTCAAATAGGTAATCTTTTTCACCTTAATTTTAGCTCAAAAAATAATGGAAAAGTTTCATCAATAAAACCTGAAATAATAAAAGCATTTACGCCCGTTTATTTTAACAGTCAAAAAAAACTTCATTGTATTACATCAGCCATGAGTTTAATTAAAAAATTAACACCTGAAAATGAAAATAATTCAAACATATTCAATTTAATTCAAAATCTCTTTTGTATTTTAGAAACTAATAATTGGCTAAAAATGTATATTAATTGGGAACTAGAACTTTTAAAATTCCTTGGGTATGATCTTAATTTAAAAGATATGGTAAATAAAGAAAATATAAATAATAAAACTGTTTATTACGTAAAATCCTCGACACAAAAGAAAATAGTGCCTAGTTTTTTAATTAATAATGATATTGAAAATATAGATCATGTAGAATTATTAAAAGGAATTACACTTGTTACAAATTTTATGGAAAAGAATATTTTTACTCCAAATAATATGAAAATTCCATATCAGAGAAAATTATTTGAAAATTCGTTAATTAATTAATTATAAATTTTTAGCTATTTTATCAGCGAAATAAGTAATTATTGCATTAGCTCCAGATCTTTTGAAACTTGTCAATGTTTCAATTATTATATCTTTTTTAACTATTTTCTTTTTAATAGAGTCACATATCATAGTATATTCACCTGATACTTGATAAGCTATTATTGGAATTTTAAAATTGTTTTTTAATTTTTGAATTATATCTAAATAAGGTAACCCAGGTTTAACTATAATCATATCAGCTCCTTCTTTTATATCTAAAGTAACTTCCCTTAAAGATTCATCAGAATTTTTAAAGTCCATTTGATATGTTTTTTTATCTCCCCTTAAAAGATTTTTTGATCCAACAGCATCTCTGAATGGGCCATAATAGCTTGATGCATATTTGACAGCATAAGATAAAATTTGAACATTTTTAAAATTATTTTTATCTAATGCATTTCGTATTTTGCCTACTCGCCCATCCATCATGTCAGATGGCGCCAAAACATCGCAACCTGCAGATGCTTGTATCAATGACTGTTCAATTAATAATTTTACAGTTTCATCATTTTCCACATCACCTCTTACAAGTAAACCATCATGACCGTGTGATGTGTAAGGATCTAAAGCTACATCACACATTATTCCAATATTATTTTTAAATTTTTTCTTAATCTGCTTGCAAGCTCTGCAAACTAGATTATTGGGATTTAAAGACTCACTGCCTAAAGAATTTCTTAAATTATTTTTGGTATAAGGAAAAAGAGCTATCATGGGTATTCCTAAATCAATTGCTCTTTCAACAACTGAATTCAATTTGTCAAGTGAATACCTATAAATGCCAGGCATAGTTTTAACCGGTATTTTTTTATTTTTTCCATCTATAATAAATATTGGTAAAATAAGGTCGTTAACCGATAAATTGTTCTCACTTGTTAATCTTCTAGACCACTCTCTCTTACGATTTCTTCTTAAACGTAGCTGAGGATACTTTCCAGTGATAATCATTCTCAATAATTTTTTTATATGCGACAATAGTTATATGTAATATAAGAGGAAATAAAGTATTAATTTTGACATGAACAACGTAACTCATTTAAATAAATTTTCTAATTCAAAGCTTCCAAACGATTTCCAAAAACAAAGCATAAAATTTGATATCGATAAACTGAGAAATGCTTGTAATGAAGTTTTAAAGATTAAAGGGTTTGATACAAGTTTGGGGATACCACATTTTGCAGGTATCTCTTTAAACCAGATACCAGGAGATCCAGAGTCGATTAAAGGAAACAAAGTAAGGGGTGTTTATTGGACAAAACCTGACGCAACAGGAGTGGAAGTTTCTAGAGATGTAAAAATTGATGAGAGCAAATACACAGAATTTGTTAAAGAATTTGAACATACTTATTTTAAAGAAGTTTACGATGAACTATCAAAAAGATATAAGCTTGGTAGAGTAAGACTTTTATTAAAAGAACCAAGATCAACATTAAGTTGGCACAGAGATCCTGAACCAAGATTACACATACCAATTTATACTAATCCAGGTGCCATAATGGTAATTGACAAAAGAGCTGAGCATATGCCTGCAGATGGATCAGTCTGGGTTACAAATAACATTAAATATCATAACGCATTTAATGGTGGAGAAGAAAATAGAGTTCATCTAGTTGCATGTGTTTTGGACTATAAATTTAATTAAATTTTTTATATAATATTTTATTGAGAAAAATATTTATTTCATCGGATCATGCTGGTTTCACATTAAAAAAAAAAATAGTAAATTATTTAGTTAAGAAAAAGCTTTCTTTTAAAGATTTGGGTCCTTTTTCAGTCAAAAGTGTAGATTATCCTATTTACGCACACAAATTGGCAAATAATGTAAAAAAAAACAAAAAAAATGTTGGTATTTTGATTTGTGGTTCAGGTACTGGTATGAATATAGCGGCTAATAAACACAGGAATATTAGAGCTGCCCAATGCTTTAGCGTGAAATCTACGAAATTATCTAGATTGCATAATGATGCAAATGTTATTACATTGGGTGCAAGATTAATTTCTAAAAATAACGCTTTAAAGTATATTAGTGTTTTTTTGAATACAAAATTTGAGGGTGGAAGACATTTAAGAAGAGTTAAAAAGATATAGGAGTGATTATGTCAAGTGAAGGAAAATACTTAAACGTAGATTATAAAAATTTTTTTGAAAAAAAACTGTCGGAGACTGATCCTGAGGTTTACAAAGCTGTTACAGATGAACTTATTAGACAACAAAATCATATTGAACTTATTGCATCAGAAAATATTGTATCACAAGCTGTATTAGAAGCCCAAGGATCTGTATTGACTAATAAATACGCAGAAGGCTATCCTGGAAAAAGATATTATAATGGATGTGAACATGTAGATGTAGCTGAGTCTTTAGCTAACGAAAGATTAAAAAAATTATTTAATTGTAAATTTGCTAATTCCCAACCTCATTCAGGTGCACAAGCAAACGGTGCAGTGTTTTTAGCTTTATTAAAACCTGGGGATACATTTATGGGCATGAGTTTGGATTCCGGAGGACACATAACTCATGGCTTAAAAATATCTATGTCTGGAAAATGGTTTAATGCAATTTCCTATGATGTAGATAAAAATACTGAACTTCTTGATTATGATCTAATCGAAAAAATGGCACTAGAGCATAAACCTAAATTAATTATTGCTGGAGCTAGTGCTTATTCACGAGTTATTGACTTTAAAAGATTTAGAGAAATTTGCGATAAGATTGATGCATACTTAATGGTCGATATGGCTCATTTCTCTGGTTTAGTCGCAGGTAAAGGTTATCCTAATCCCGTTGATCATGCGCACGTAGTTACATCTACAACACATAAAGTATTTAGAAGTGCGAGAGGGGGAATTATTTTAACAAATCATGAGGATCTTGCTAAAAAATTTAATACAGCTGTCTTTCCTGGATATCAAGGTGGACCATTAATGCATATAATTGCTGCAAAAGCAGTGGGATTTCTTGAGGCATTAAAACCCGAATTTAGAGAATACATAAGTTCAGTTTTAGCAAATGCTAAAATGTTAGCTGAAACTTTAAAAAATAATGGGTTTAAAATTTATTCAGGTGGTACTGATACACATTTAATGTTAGTTGATCTAAGACCTTTTAAAGTAAAGGGTAATATAGCTGCTGATAGTTTATCAAGGGCAAATATTACATGTAATAAAAATGGAATACCATTTGATACCGAAAGCCCAATGGTTACATCAGGGATTCGATTAGGATCACAGGCAGCTACTACTAGAGGGTTTGGTCTAAAAGAATTTGAAAAAGTTGGTAATTTGATTACTAAAGTCATAAAAGGATTATCAGAAAATCCCGAGGATAATAGTAAAATAGAAGCTGAAGTAAGGAAAGAAGTTGTAGATCTTTGTTCAAACTTCCCTATATATAAGCATTTAAGATAATACTTAAAAATTAAATTTATGATCTGTCCTGTTTGTAAAAAAGGTGAAACTTCTGTTGTTGATTCAAGGCCAACTGAAGATGGTACTAGTATTAGACGAAGAAGGCTTTGTATATGTGGAGAAAGATTTACAACATTTGAAAGAGTACAGTTTAGAGAATTAACTGTTGTTAAAAAAAATGGGAGAAAATCTACATTTGACAGAGAAAAATTATCAAAATCAATTTATATTGCATTAAAAAAAAGGCCAATTGATACTGATACAGTTGAGAAATTTATTACAAAGATTTCGAGATCTTTGGAAGAGTTAGGTCAAAATGAAATAGCATCCAACATAATTGGTACTATGGTAATGGAAGGTCTTAAAGATTTAGATCCTGTAGCTTATGTTAGATTTGCTTCTGTATACAGAAATTTCCGTGAAGAAAAAGATTTTATACAGTTTGTTGACAAAATAGATGTCTTCAAAAAGAAATAATTCAAACTTAGATGATTATTTCTATATGGAACAAGCCTTAGGCTTGGCTGAAAAAAATTACGGTCTCACAGGTGAAAATCCTTCTGTAGGATGCGTATTAGTCAAAAATAATCAAATTATTTCATCAGGAGTAACTGGATTAAATGGAAGACCTCACGCAGAGGCTAATGCAATTACAAATTCTTCGGTTAATGTACATGGTTCAACTTTATATGTTACACTCGAGCCTTGTAATCACTATGGTAAAACACCACCATGCACAAATTTAATTAAAAATAAAAAGATTAAAAATGTTGTTTACGGAATTAATGATATTGATCCAAGAACAAGCAAAACAGCAAAAAAATTCTTTAAAAATAAAAAAATTAAGGTGAAAGAGGGTGTTCTTAGCAAAAAACTTAATAAGTTTTATAAAAGTTATTTTTATATTAAGAAAAATAAATTACCATACGTAATTGGAAAAATAGCATCCTCTAGAGATAACTTCATCAAATCTAAAAAAAACAAGATGTTGACTAACAATTTTTCTCAATATTTATCACATTTATTGAGGTATAGATCTCATGCAATTTTAATATCTTATAAAACACTAAATTCGGATAATCCCAAATTAAGTTGTCGATTAAATTCACTAGAACAATATTCTCCTGTAAGAGTTATTTTAGATAAAAATTTAAATTTAAAAGTTGATTCATTCATTATTAAAACTGCTAAAAAAATACCAACTTTTATTTTCTATAATAAAAATAATACAAAAAAAATTAATCTTTTGAAAAGGTTTGGTGCAAAGCTTATATATCTTAATTTAAAAAATAATAACTTTTCAGCTTTTGATGTTTTTAAAAAATTATATAACGAGAAACTATTTTATATTTTGGTAGAGGGTGGAGTAAATTTAACTCAAAATTTTTTAGCTAATAATGCATTCAATGAATTCTTTCATTTTAAATCTTCAAAAAAACTTAAAAAAAATGGAGATATTGAATTGTCCAATTTTGAAAAGAAAGTAAAAAAAAACTTAAAAAACTATGAAGAAGTCAAAACTTACACTGGAGATGATAAAGTTTTGAGATATTATTAGATATGTTTAATGGAATAATTTTTAACCAGGGTAAAATTAAAAAAATAATAAATAGAAAAAAAGGGAGTAATCTTTTTTTAAAATCAAATCTTAAATTATCTAAAAAAGATTTAGGAGTATCCATATGTTGTGATGGGGTATGCCTGACATTAGTTTCCCTAAAAAATAGTATATTAGAATTCTATCTCTCAAAGGAAACGATAAAACGTTCAAAATTCAACAAAATTAGATTAAATGACAACATTAACTTAGAATTACCCTTAAAGTATGGTCAAAAAATCTCAGGCCATGTTTGTCAAGGACATGTTGATACAACTGCGAAAGTAAAAAAGATTTCAATCGTAGATAAATCATTTATTTACGAATTCTTAATTCCTAAAAAATTTCAAAAATACCTTATAGAAAAAGCCTCCATACTTATTAATGGAGTATCTTTGACTATTTCAAAAGTTACTAATAGTGGCTTTCAAATATGGGCTATACCCCACACTTTAAAACTTACTAATCTTAAAGATTTAAAAAAAAATGATATTGTAAATATAGAAGTTGATATTTTATCAAAATACGTAAAAAAATTTATAAATGAGAAAAAATAATTTTACAAAAATTGAAAGAGTAATAAGTGCTGCAAAAAAAGGTGAAATGTATATTTTAGTGGATGATGAAAATAGAGAAAATGAAGGAGATTTAGTTGTGCCAGCATCTAATATTACAGCAAAAAAAATAAATTTTATGGCTAAATATGGTAGAGGATTAATATGTTTGTCTCTCACAGATAAACAAGCAAAAAAACTGAATTTATCATTAATGTCACCAGTAAATAAATCAAGAAATCAAACAGCATTTACAATTTCGATTGAGGCAAGAAAGGGTGTTACAACAGGTATTTCAGCTAAAGATAGATACACAACTATTAAAACTGCGATCAAAAAAAATGTTAAAAAAAAAGAAATTGTTTCACCAGGACATATCTTTCCAATCATTGCTAAAGAGGGAGGTGTTTTAGTTAGAGCTGGTCACACAGAGGGCTCAGTAGATATTTCTAAACTTGCAAAAAAAAATCCATCAGGAGTTATTTGTGAAATAATGAATGATAACGGAAAGATGGCTAAAGGCAAAGAATTAATTGATTTTGCCAATAATCATAAATTGAAAATTGGTAGAATAGATGATTTAATTTCTTATAGATTAAAAGTTGAAAAACTAGTTAAATTAAAAAAAACAGATTCAATAAAAATACAAAATCAAAAATATAAAATTAAAATATTTGAAAATATTCTCGATGGATCAGAAAATTTCGCATTAGTAAAAGGTAAGATCTCACCAAATAAAAATATTAGAGTAAGAGTTATTTCATCAAATTTAGTTCAAAATTATTTGATGGGAAAAAAATTTCCAGATTTATTTAATAAAACAATAAAATATTTTAAAAATTTCAATAATTGTGTACTCGTATTTATCAAAGATACTAATTTAAAGTCTGTTACTCAAACTCTGACAGCATATAAAAATAATAAAAGTTTAAAAAAATCAGATCAGATGATAAGAAACTATGGTATAGGAGCTCAAATAATTAAATCGTTGAATATTAAAAATATGATTTTAGTAACAAGATCTCCAAAAAAAGTAGTGAGCTTAGAAGGATTTGGACTTAAAATAATAAGGCAAGAAATTATAAAATGAAAAAAAAAATTTTAATAGTTATAGCTGACTACTACAAAGATATTTCAAATGGACTTTTAAAATCAGCAAATTCAAGACTTAAAAAATCGTTTTCAATTAATATAATAAAAGTTCCTGGTGTATTTGAAATCCCCGTTACAGTATCAAAAAATATAAAAAAATTTGATGCATTTATAGCCCTAGGATGTGTAATAAAAGGTCAAACTCCTCATTTCGATTTTATTTCTTATGCATCTACCAATGCAATTATGCAATTAGCTGTTAGTAGCAAAAAACCTGTAGGTAATGGAATTATTACGTGTCTTAATATGAGCCAAGCTAAAGCCAGATTGAAAAAAGGTGCTGAAGCATCTAACGCCGTAATTTCTATATTAAATCAATAATATATGAAAAATGAAATAAAAAATAATATTAATTCAAGAGTTATAATTATACAAAAGTTATATGGTAACCTATTTAATAAAGATGAAATAATTTCTTTCCCTAAACATAGATTTAAGAAATATATCAAAGATGTAGTAAATGGCACTATTGAGAGAAATGAAGTTATAAATGACGAGCTATTATATATAGAAAAAGATTATAATTTAAATCAATTAGATAAAATATTCACAATAATAATTAAGGCTGCAATTTTTGAATTTTTATATAAGTCTAAAACACCAATCAAAATTATAATAAAAGAGTATTTAGAAGCATCAAATTATTTTTTAAATCCTTCTCAAGTGAAATATCTTCATTCGATAATAGATAAATTAGGTAAAAATATAAGAAAAAATTATGAATGAGTTTAAAATAATAAATAATTATTTTAAAATACTATCAAGAAAAAATCCTGCTGCTAAAAATCTTAATGATGATGTTTTTTTCGATAAAAAAAGTGGGATAGTAATTTCAATAGATACCTATAATTCAAATGTTCATTTTAAAAATTTTGTGAGACCACGACTTATAATTAAAAAAATTATAAGGTCGTCGCTTTCAGATCTAATTTGCAAAGGAGTAACTCCGAAATATTATTTTTTATCTGGTGGTGGTAATAAAAAAACATTCTCAAAAAAAAATCTTTCCTTAATTTCTAAATCATTAAAAGAAGAGCAGAAAAAGTACTCAATTAAAATTGGTGGTGGTGATACAGTTTATTCAAAAATTCCATCTTTTAGTGTGACTGTTATTGGTTTTTCAAAGAAAATTGTTTATAGAAATAATGCAAAATATCGAGATGATATTTATGTGACTGGTAATCTTGGTGATAGTTATTTGGGTCTTAAATTAATAGAAAATAAAATTAATTTAATTAAAAAATCAAAAAAATATTTCGTAAATAAATATTACTGCCCCGATATTCCATTCTTATTTTCAAAAAAGTTACTAAATTTTGCTAATACTTCAATTGATATTTCTGATGGTTTAATTTCTGATATGGAAAAATTAATAAATAATCAGAAAATTTCATACGAAATTAACATTAATAAAATACCTATTTCAAATTCTTTAAATGATTATTTAAAAAAAAATAATAAAGATAAAAAAGACTTTGTATTCAAAGGTGATGATTATCAAATACTTTTTACATCAGCAAAAAAAAACCGGCGATTAATAAGATCTATTGCGAAAAAAATGAATCAAAAAGTAACAATTATTGGTAAAATAAATAATAATTTAAAATCAAATATGTTATTACAGAACGATAAAACATTAAAATTGGCTAAATATAAAGGTTATTCACACATGTTTTAGCAAGTTAAATATTGCCTTTTGTCTTTTATTTTGTATTGTCCGGTTTTTAACAATTACTAACTATAATTAAAGGATTTATGGAAGATTCGGCGTCAAATATTCTCAAACTTATAATTTTATCAGGATTACTATCAATTGTTTATGGTTTCTTAACCGGAAAAAATATTTTAAATTCCAGCTCTGGCAACAGCAAAATGCAGGAAATCGCTTCTGCAATACAAGTTGGTGCAAGAGCATATCTAAACAGACAATATAAAACAATTGCAATTGTTGGTATTTTTGTATTGGTTATCATAAGTTACGCATTTAGCGTTCTTGTTGGTTTGGGCTATCTTATTGGTGCTACGTTATCAGGTTTAGCTGGTTATGTTGGAATGTTAGTGTCTGTTCAAGCAAATGTAAGAACAGCTGAAGCATCTAGAACAGGTCTTACCCATGGGCTATCAATTGCTTTTAAATCCGGTGCTGTTACTGGAATGCTGGTTGCAGGGCTAGCTCTTCTATCAATTGCAGTTTATTATTATATATTATTGTCATTTGGCGTTAACGAAAGAGAAATTGTAAATGCACTTGTTGCATTAGGCTTTGGTGCTTCTTTAATTTCTATTTTTGCGAGACTTGGTGGAGGTATATTTACTAAAGGTGCAGACGTAGGTGCTGACTTAGTAGGAAAAGTTGAAGCTGGTATTCCTGAAGACGATCCGAGAAATCCTGCTGTGATAGCAGATAATGTGGGCGATAACGTTGGTGACTGCGCAGGTATGGCTGCAGACCTGTTTGAGACGTATGCTGTTACAATTGTAGCTACTATGGTTTTGTCATCAATCTTTTTTCCTGGAGATTTAAATATGATGATATATCCATTATCGATTGGTGGAGCGTGTATAGTTACATCAATTATAGGAACTTTTTTTGTTAAATTAGGAACATCTAAAAATATTATGGCAGCTTTATATAAAGGTTTTATAGTTACGGCTATTACATCATTGGCAATCTTATATCCTATAACTAATTACGTTTTGGGATTAGAAAATACATATGTAGTATCAGGTAAATCTTTTAGCGGAATGAGTTTATATATTTGTGGTGTTATTGGTTTGGTAATAACTGGATTAATAATATGGGTTACAGAATATTATACAGGTACAAATTATAGACCAGTAAAAAGTGTTGCTTCATCATCAACGACAGGGCATGGCACTAATGTTATTCAAGGATTGGCTGTATCAATGGAAGCTACTGCTATTCCTGCATTGATTATTGTTTCAGGAATTTTATTAACAAATTATATAGCTGGACTTTTTGGTATTGCGATAGCTGTAACTACAATGCTTGCTTTAGCAGGTATGGTTGTTGCACTTGATGCATATGGACCTGTAACTGACAACGCGGGCGGTATTGCAGAAATGTCTAATTTACCAAAAAATGTTAGAAAAACTACTGATGCGCTTGATGCTGTAGGAAATACAACAAAAGCTGTTACGAAAGGTTATGCAATTGGATCAGCTGGATTAGGAGCGTTAGTTTTGTTTGCAGCATATACGGAAGATATTAAACATTTTTCAAAAGTTGCAGGCTCAAACCTTGAAGGAATAGTTGTGACTTTTGATCTATCAAATCCTTTTGTAGTTGTTGGCTTATTGGTTGGTGGAATGCTTCCGTATTTATTTGGATCAATGGGGATGCAAGCTGTGGGACGAGCAGGTGGTGCAGTTGTTGTAGAAGTTAGAAGACAATTTAAAAAAATTCCAGGAATAATGAAAAGAAAATCAAAACCTGACTACGGTAAACTTGTAGACCTATTAACTAAAGCAGCTATAAAAGAAATGATTGTTCCATCATTATTACCTGTGTTGTCTCCAATTGTTCTTTATTTGATTATTTTGCCAATAGGTGGTCAAGTTGCAGCTTTATCGTCAGTAGGTGCAATGTTGTTAGGTGTTATCATAACAGGATTGTTTGTAGCTATATCAATGACAGCTGGTGGAGGAGCTTGGGATAACGCAAAAAAATATATTGAAGATGGAAATTTTGGTGGCAAAGGTTCAGAGGCTCACAAAGCAGCGGTTACAGGCGATACAGTTGGAGATCCCTATAAAGATACAGCAGGTCCCGCAGTAAACCCTATGATTAAAATAACAAATATAGTTGCTTTATTATTATTAGCTGTAATAGCTGGCTGATAAAAGTTTTTTTATTTTAATTTTCTTTTACCCAAAGGATCGTTTATCTTCTGTCTCATACTTGATAGAAAATCATACACAAAAGATCTTTTCCTATATACTGGATCTGTTAAATTTTCAGAAAATTCTAATTTATTCATATCATTTTTTTTGTACAATTTTTTTGAAGCAAGTAATCCTACCTCATTAAGTTCAAGAACTAGAACATTATTTACTAATAATTTTTCTTTACCTAAATAATGTAATTTTCCCGTCGAAATCTTTCTTTCAATATATATCCACACATCATTATCAAATGTACTTTTGGTAGATGGTCTACCTAAGAGTTTTAAAACGTCATTTTTGTTTGTTTTATTAATTGTTAGTTTTTGATGTTTTTTCTCTAAAAAATGTACACCATGGTGTTTAACAACTTTATTGAATGAACAGTTTAAAATAAATATAAATATGAAGATTAAATAAAAATTTTTCATGACTAATAAAAATTACATAAATATTTATAACAATTTAATTAAATACTCTAGAAATAAATCCATTTTTACTTTTTTTACTGAAAAAGACACTTTTTCAGACAGACTTTTAATATTCTTATTTCATTTTGCTTTTTTTTTAAGAGAATATAAAAAAACAGAAAAAAAAGAATTACTACAAGATGTTTTTGATTATATTTTTAGAGAGTTAGAAATTAGCATAAGGGAAATTGGTTATGGCGATGCATCGATTAATAAAAGAATGAAGACATATGTAAATTCATTATATTCAATTTTGGAGAAAATTGAATATTGGGAAAAACTCAAATTATCGGAAAAAAATGAAATTTTTAAAAGTTTTTTCAATTATGATGGAGATGTTTCAAATTTGATTGAATATTTTGATAAATATGAGCTTTTTCTAAAAAAAAAATCTTTTAATTTATTCTTAAACGGTGTAATTAATTTAGAAATTTAGTTATGGCTGTACCAAAACGTAAAACATCAAAATCTAGAGCTGGCAAAAGAAGATCTCATTTGGGACTCACTTCCAAAAATATAGTTGAAGACAAAAAAAGTGGAGAATACCGGTTGTCACATCATTTAGATCTGAAAACTGGTATGTATAAAGGTCGACAAGTTTTAGACCCAAAAGAATAAATCACATATAATATTTTAATGGATAAAAATATTACTATTGCTGTAGATGCAATGGGTGGAGATGGAGCACCAAAAAAAATTATTGATGGTATTAATGACCATGCAAATAAATCAAATAATGTAAAATACTTAATATTTGGAAATAAGGATATTATAGTCAATCATTTACCAAATTCATTAAATAAAAATTGTTTTGAGATTATTGATACAAAAAATAAAGTTGAAGGTAAAGATACACCTCTAGAGGCAGCTAAAAGAGGAAAAGATACTAGTATGTGGCTTTCAATTGAAAGTGTAAAAAATAAAAAAGCAGATATAGTTATATCTGCAGGTAATACTGGAGCATTATTAGTTATATCTAAACTAAATCTTAAAATGATTGAAAGTATAGATAAGCCTGCATTATCAGCATTGTGGCCTAATAAAATTGGTATGAGTGTTGTTTTAGATCTTGGTGCTAATATAGAGTGTAGTGAAAAAAATTTAATAGATTTTTCTATTATGGGTGCATCTATATTTAAATCATTATACCCAAATGAAAAAGCAAAAGTGGCACTGTTAAATATTGGATCTGAGGAGATAAAGGGTAATGATGTATTAAAAAATACATATCAAAAACTATCAAAAATCAAAAACTCAAATTTTGATTTCGAGGGTTTTATTGAGGGAAATGAACTAATGAATGGAAATGTTAATGTAATAGTATCAGATGGTTTTACTGGTAATGTGGCACTAAAAACTGCTGAGGGAACGGCAAATTTTATTACAAATGAACTAAAAAAAATATTTAAAAAAAATCTTTTAGGTAAATTATCTGGAATAATCAACTATCTAAATCTTAAAGCATTCAAAAAAAGATTAGATCCTAGGCAATATAATGGTGCTATATTTATCGGATTAGATTCACCTGTTGTTAAAAGTCATGGTGCAACAGATTATATAGGCTTTTCAAATTCTTTGAGTGTTTGTGAAAAGATTGTACGAGGAGATCTTATAAAAAAAATTAAAGATAATATTTATCGTGAGAATTAATCTTACCAAAAAAGAAATAATTAATTCTATTTATATGCAAATTGGATTGCCAAAAAAGGTATTAGAAAATTTATTCGACGATATTTTCGATGTAATTGTTGAAAATTTAATTAATTACAGAAAGGTCAAAATAAGTAATTTTGGAACCTTTACAATACATAATAAAAAAAGCAGACCTGGATTTAATTTCAAAACAAGTGAAAAAAAAGTTATTTCACAGCGTAATGTAGTTTTATTTAAACCATCAAAAGAATTAAAACATTTTATCAATAGTAACAATGAAATTAAGTAATGCATATAAGACTATTGGTGAAGTAGCAGAATTATTAAATCTCAAAGACAAAAAAAATGGCAAGTTAAATACTCATGTTATTAGATTTTGGGAAAAAGAATTTAAACAAATAAAGCCAAAAAAAATAAATAATAAAAGAAGATATTATGATAAGAAAAATATTGATTTACTAATAATGATTAAATTCTTATTAAAAGACAAAGGTATGACTATCAAGGGTGTTAAAAAAGTTCTTAATGATAAAAGATTTAATCTTGACGGTGAGGAAAATCTGCCTATAAGTATGTTTGAAAATAATTTAAAAATTAAACTAATTAAAATTTCAAATATTTTAAAAGAATTAAAAAATATAAAATAATGGCAAAAAAAACTCATGTAAAAGTTCGTTTAGTTCCTGAAACTAAACCTGATAGCCCTTTTTTCTACTATGTTAAAAAACCTGCTGGTGGAGAGAAAGCGAAAGTTAAACTTAAAGCAAGAAAGTATAACCCATCTACACGAAAACATGAAATATTTATAGAAAAAAAATTACCACCTCACAGTAAATAAATTATTTTTTTTTAAAAATTCTTCTCTCATAATTAATGTAGGACCATATCATATTTTTCCATATTCTGTTTGTTATTTTAGGATCAATATTTTTTGAGATAGATTTTCTTTTAATTTTTTTTAAAATTATTGAAATTCTTTTTTTATCTACAATTTCATTTTTATATTGTTTAAGTTTAACTACTTCTTTTACTAGATGTGTCCTTACTTTAATAATATCAATTAACTTATTATCTAATTTATCCAGTTTTCTTCTCAAAATATTAAGTTTTTTTTTATTTTTTGGCGACATTTATTCAATTGGTTTTAATAAAAATTAATATATTTATCTAATTATGTATATAGAGAATCTTGCTCTAAGAAAAAGTATTTCTTCTTGGCTTTTATTTATGTTTTGGATCATTTCTATAATGATTGTTGTAGGTGGCCTAACAAGACTCACCGACTCTGGTTTATCTATAACTGAGTGGGAATTATTCGCTGGTTTTCTTCCGCCTTTAAACGATAACTCTTGGAACAAATATTTCGATTTATATAAAGAAATCCCAGAATTTAAGTTACAAAATTACGATATGACAATGAATGAATTTAAAATAATATTCTGGTGGGAATGGATACACCGTTTTCTCGGCAGATTGATTGGTATCACTTTTCTAATCCCTTTAATTTATTTTACCTACCGAACAGGTTTTAAGAAAATGTTAAATTTATATATGATTTTTCTATTAATTTGTTTTCAGGGTTTTATTGGCTGGTACATGGTTTCTAGTGGTCTAGTAGATAGAGTTGATGTTAGTCATTTTAGATTAGCAGTTCATCTAATGATTGCGTTTATTATACTCTCACTAATTTTTTGGAATTATTTAGATCTTAAAGGTTTAATACCAGCAGATAAAAATATTAATTTTAACTTATCTCTACTTTTATTAATTGTTGTGTATGCTCAAATAACAATAGGGGCATTTGTATCTGGAATGGATGCTGGCACTATATATAATACCTGGCCTTTGATGGGTTCAAACTATTTTCCTGACGATAACAAAATTTCTAACTTATTTTCATTATCAGCTTTTAACGATGCATCATTAGTACAATTTTTGCATAGAAATTTAGCTTATTTAATTATATTTATTTATCTTTATATTTTTTTTAAAATTTATCGTTATGATATTAAAAGATTATACACATCAATTAACCTGATTGGTTTATTCCTTATAATTCAAGTAATTCTGGGAATTCTAACTTTGTTACATGGTGCACAGATATATTTAGCATCTATGCACCAAATAAGTTCTATTTTTTTAGTTAGCTCTTGTATTTATTTTTTGTATTTAAATAAACAAATTTCTAACTAACAGCCTTTAGACTTGGTTTTCCTGATGCATCTAAAGCTTGCTTTAAATCTGCTATTATATCATCTGGATGTTCTATTCCAATTGATAGTCTAACATATCCTGGTGTAACACCAGCAGCTAAAAGTTCTTCAGGCGTCAATTGACTGTGTGTTGTTGTAGCAGGATGAATAGCAAGACTTCTAGCATCACCAATATTTGCTACATGATAAAACATTTTTAAAGCCTCAATAAATTTCTTACCAGCTTCAACACCACCTTTAACCTCAATACCCACTAAGGCTCCATTGCCACCAGAAAAGTATTTCTTGGTTCTATCTCCGATCGCACCTTTATGAAGAGTAGGGTAGATTACACGTTCAACATTTTTATGTTTTTGAAGAAAATCTACAACTTTTGTGGCATTAGAGCAATGTTGTTGCATTCTTAAAGGAGCTGTTTCAAGACCTTGAATAATTCCCCAAGCATTATCAGGCGCCAAAGGTGCTCCTAAGTCTCTTAGTAAACATACTCTAGCTCTTACAGCAAATGAAACATTTGCTCCAGTTAATTG
Organism: uncultured Pelagibacteraceae bacterium; assembly: GCA_902580275.1. Classification (GTDB taxonomy): domain Bacteria; phylum Pseudomonadota; class Alphaproteobacteria; order Pelagibacterales; family Pelagibacteraceae; genus Pelagibacter. The sequence goes on from CACHJZ010000002.1 coordinate 202,825, forward strand.
AGGAACTACTTCACCCCATTTCGCACCTCCATAACTCATATCCGGCTCATTAAACAATGGTTGTCTTTTAGGATCAGCAGTCCAATCGAAATTTCCACCATCAACTAAGCAGCCACCTATAACTGTTCCATGACCACCAATAAACTTAGTCAATGAGTGAACTACTACTGCAGCACCATGATCAAGAGGTTTGCATATAATTGGTGCAGCAGTGTTATCCATTATAAGTGGTATATTATGTTTTCTACCTATGTCCGATACTTCTTTGATAGGAAAAACACGCAAAGCTGGATTTGGTAAAGTCTCTGCATAAAAGCATCTTGTTTTTTCATCAATTGCTTTTTCAAAGTTTTTAGGATCTGATGGATCTGCATATCTTACTTCTATACCTAATTTCTTTAATGTATGAGTAAATAAATTTACAGTACCTCCATATAAATCTGTAGAACTTACAAAATTATCACCAGCCTGACACACGTTGACTATTGCAAAGGTAGATGCTGCTTGTCCAGATCCAACACTAACACAAGCTAGTCCATTTTCTAAAGCTGCAACTCTTTTTTCAAGCACATCATTTGTTGGATTCATTATTCTTGTATATATGTTTCCAAATTCCTTAAGTGCAAACAAATTTGCTGCATGACCTGTATTATTGAATTGATATGAAGTTGTTCTGTATATTGGAACAGCTACAGCGGTAGTTGCTGGATCACTTCTATAATCTCCACCATGTAACGCTATAGTTTCCGGATTTTTTGATTGTTTTGACATTAATTTCCTCCCTTTTTAAATTTTTATTTTATTACAGCTAGCCTCAATGTCCAATTTTTCAAAAAACCTTAACTTATGGGGTATTTTCGACATCAAAATACAACCTATTAATTGACATACTAAATAATTAAAAGTATTAATCCCAGCGAATGACTAAATTTTTAAAAAAATCCGAAATCAAATCGAATTGGGTAGAAATAGACGCTAAAAATGCTGTAGTTGGTCGATTAGCTACAGTCATAACAAAAATTCTTAGAGGAAAAAATAAAAATACTTTCTCACCTCATGTAGATCATGGTGATTTCGTTGTTGTAAAAAATGTAGAAAAAATTAGATTTACTGGTAGTAAATTCCAAAATAAAAAATATTATAAACATACTGGGTATCCAGGCGGTATTAAAGAAACCACACCACAAAAACTTAGTGAGAAAAATAAACCAGAAGAAATATTAAAATTGGCTGTAAAAAGAATGTTACCTGGTGGAGTTTTGTCAAAAAACCAATTAAAAAAATTAAAAATATATTCTGGTGAAGATCATCCACATTCAGCACAAAATCCCCAGATAATAGATTTAACTAAAATGAATAGTAAAAACACAATTAGAAACTAATATGGAAACTGACATAAGTTTTAAAGATAGTAAATACGCGACAGGTAAAAGAAAAACTTCTATTGCTAGAATTTGGTTAAAAAAAGGAACAGGTAAAATTGTTGTAAATGGAAAAAATTACGATAGCTACTTCAAGAGAGCTAGTCATAAAATGCAATTATTAAGACCTTTTGAAATACTAAATCAAGCAACCTCTTATGATGTCAAATGCAAGGTTAAAGGTGGTGGACTAACAGGTCAAGTTGGTGCAATGGTTCACGGTATCTCAAAAGCTTTAGTTATGATGGACTCAGAAAGCAAATCTACTCTAAAAAAAGAAAAATTAACCACGAGAGATTCAAGGGCTGTAGAAAGAAAAAAATACGGCCATAGAAAAGCTAGAAGAAGTTTTCAGTTTTCTAAAAGATAATTTTTTTTTCAATATAAACTGTTATAGTTACATAATGTCTAAAATGAATGTTTTAATTGCAGGAGCTACAGGCTATCTTGGTAATGAATTAATTAAAATTTTAGTTAAACATAGAAAAATTAAAATTAAATACTTATGTGGAAATAATTCAGTAGGAAAAAAAATTACAGATTTTGACAAATCTATTAAATCTAAACTTCCAAAAATTAGCAGGATTACTAAATCTAAGATTAATGAATGTGATATAATTTTTACTGCGCTTCCTAATGGTGAGGCTCAAATTATTTCTAAAAAATTAAATAAACATAATGTTTTAATTGATCTGTCCGGAGATTTTAGGTTAAAAAATTCTAATGATTATTTAAAATGGTATAAGCGGAAACATAAAGCCATACATAATATTAAAAATAGTATTTACCTCTTACCTGAATTATCCAAATTAAAGCTAAATAAATATCAAATTATATCCTGCCCAGGATGCTATCCTACTTCAATACTATTACCATTAGTACCATTAATTAAAAATAAACTTATAAAAACTAATAACGTTATTATTGACTCAAAATCAGGGTATTCTGGTGCGGGTCGAGGTGTACATAAAAAATTTAAAGATAAGAATTTATATGAGTCTCTAAGTGCTTATGGAATAAGTTTGCATCGTCATAATTCAGAAATTTTACAAGAGCTGAATGCATATACTAATAGAAATATTAAATTTACTTTTACACCACATTTAACACCAATGTTTCGAGGAATATTAAGTACTATTTATATTGATTTGAATAAAAATATTAATCAAAATAACGTGATAAATTCGCTTAGACAATTTTACAAAGGAAAAACATTTATTAAGATTGCAAATAAAGATGCTCTATTAAGCACTAATGACGTGCTAGGTACAAATAAATGTATTATATCTGTTTGTAAATCAAAGTATAAAGATAAAATTATTTTATTATCTGCTATAGATAATTTAATTAAAGGTGGATCAGGTCAAGCAATACAAAACATGAATTTAAGATTTGGTTTTAATGAAAGAGAAGGTATTAAATGATAAGATTTATTATATTGATCTTGTTTTTATTAAACTCATGTTCTCAAAATGATAAGAACATTGTGTCAAAATCTGTCGATTTTAGTAATTTTTATAATCTAAGTATTGATGAATATAAAAAAAAACTTGAAGATTATAATAAATCAAAAAATTATCCAAATATAGATAAATGAAAAAAAAATATAACATAGCAATAATTGGATTGGGTCAGATAGGCTCTTATCTATATAAAGAAATTATATTAAAAAAAAAAGAAATACAAAAAAAAACCGGTAAGATTGTAAATATAGTTGCAATAAGTGCTAAAAATAAAAATAAAAAAAGAAAATTTAAAATAAATAGAAAAATTTTTTACACAAATCCTTTAAAAATAATTTCTGATAAAAAAGTAGATATAATTTTTGAGTGTATAGGTTTGTCAGATGGTATATCAAAAAAAGTTGTTGAAAATGCAATTATTAATAAAATACACGTCATTACTCCTAACAAAGCACTAATAGCAAAACATGGTGAGCATCTTTCTAATTTGGCTGTAAAAAATAAAGTAAATCTTGAATTTGAAGCCTCTGTGGGTGGAGGAATACCAATTTTAAGAACAATTAAAGAGGGACTTGCTACAAACAAAATTAATAAAATGTATGGCATACTTAATGGTACATGCAATTATATTTTAACTGAGATGGAAAAAACAGGTGATGCATTTAAAAATGTACTAAAAAAAGCTCAAGATCTTGGATATGCTGAACCAGGAAATTCAAAATTAGATTTAAATGGTTACGATACTTTAGCAAAAGTGAAAATTCTTTCTGCATTAGCCTTTAATAAAAAAATTTCTAAATCAAATTGTTTAATGGAAGGAATTGAGAATATTGAAAGTAAGGATTTTGATATGGCAGATCAATTAAATTTAAGAGTAAAACTATTAGGGATCACTGAAATTGTGAATAACAGACTATTTGAAAGAGTACATCCATGCTTAGTGAAGAAAAATACTTATATTGCAAATGTTAGCGGCGTGATGAATGCTGTAATTCTAGAGGGAATGCCCGTAGGAGAGTCTGTTTTACAAGGGGAGGGTGCTGGCCCTGGACCTACATCATCAGCTTTGATGTCTGATTTTTTATCTATATTACGAGGTAATATAAAATTTCCATTTGGATTACCTAATAATGCGAGAGAAAATGCTAAAATATATGATGATAACAATTATGAAAATTCTTTATACTTGCGATTTGAGGTTAATGATAAACCAGGAGTTTTATCTCAGATCACAAAACATTTGGCAAAATATAAAATTTCTATTCAAAGATTAATACAAATACCTGATAATACTAAGAAGAAGGCCTCGATAATAATCATTACTCATAGTGTAAAGGAAAATAACTCAAAAAAATGTTTAAGATCAATAAATTCAATTAAGAATATTATCAAAAAACCCGTGCTTATAAGATTATTTTAATGGAAATATACGTTAAACTTTTTGAGGTAATATTTCCTGTTTTTTTTATCATCGGTATTGGATACTTTATTGGTAAGAAAGATAAGAAATTTGATACTAAATTTATCACAAATTTTGCCGCTAATGTAGGTTCACCTGCAATGATAATTTACGCATTAAATGTCAAAAATATCACATTTGAAACATTTGTTAATTATTTTTGGTATTACTTATTAGCAATAGTTGGTTTTGCTTTTATAGGTATTATTTTCTTATTTTTTGTCAAATCAAAAGATATTATAAGAGAATTACCCCCGTTTATGATGCCAAATACAGGGAATATGGGATTTCCTATTTGTTTATTTGCATATGGATTTGAAGGTTTAGGCGTTGCCGCGGCAATTACAGCTTTAATAATTCTTTTTCATTTTACAGTTGGAGTATTTTTAGCCGATAGAAGGTTTAGTTTTGATGTTATATTAAAAAGTCCAGCATTTTATACTATCATAATATCTGTTTTATTACTTTATTATGATATTGAACTACCAGTGTTTGTTGAAAACACTACATTTTTGTTGATGTATGCTACAATTTTTTTAATTTTAATGTCTTTAGGTATAGCATTAACACGTCTAAAAGTTTTTTCACTTAAAAGATCTTTAATTTCTTCATTTGCTCGTGTTATTCTTGGCCCTGCAGTTGGTTTTGCAATCATTTATTATTTTAATTTATCTGGATTTGCTGCTGGAGTGTTATTGATCCAATGTTCTATGCCAAGTGCAATTTTAAATTTCTTGGTTGGTTCTATGTATTCACCAAAAGAAAATGTTGATAACGTTGCAAGTATGATTTTTGTATCCACAGTAATTTCATTTATTACCATTCCAATTGTTGTATTTATTTCATTAAATTACTTTCCTTAATGAAAGCCATAACATTTAATTTATTAGCTTGGGTAATGCTCCCAATAATGGATGGTATTGCAAAATATTTAAGTTCCGATCTTCCTGTTTTGCAAATTACTTGGGCAAGATATTTTTTTACAGTTTTTTTTACTTTTCCTATAATGTTTTTTTTTTTAAAAAAGATCTGGTTTGGACTAAAAAGCCTAAATTGCAATTTTTAAGAGGATTGATACTTTTAATTGCGAATATTTGTTTTTTTTATTCAATATCAATAATTTCACTTGCTAAAGCTTTAACATTAGCATTTATAGCTCCGCTAATAGTTACAGCATTTTCACCTTTTTTTTTAGGTGAAAAAGTTGGTTATAGAAGGTGGTTAGCTGTAATAATAGGTTTTGTTGGATCTTTGGTAGTAATTAGACCAGGCATTGTAGAGATAAATCTAGCAAGTATAGCAGCGTTAATAACAGGAATTATGTATGGATTTTATTTAATTATAACTCGAAAATTAAGTTCATCAGACAATCCACTATTAACTTTATTATTAACAGGTATAGTAGGGGCTATAATTATTTCCTTAACTATGCCAATTGTTTGGGTAGAACCATCATTTACTCAATGGTCTTTAATGGCTGCCGTTGGAGTATTTGCATGCATAGGACATTTCTTTTTAATTTTATCTCTTAAATATGCTGATGCCTCTAAACTAGCTCCTTTTAGTTACTTCGAAATAATTACTAATATAATAATTGGTTATTATTTCTTTGAGGACTTTCCTGATAAATGGACTTTTCTTGGCCTTATTATTATTGTGTCCGCTGGTATTTATATTTCTAGAAGAGAAAGCTTTTATAAAAACAATATTTTATAAAGTACAAAATTGTTTACTATATATTAATTTTTTACTTTAATAACTTATTGTAAATTATTGTAATTATTGAATACTTTAAATTTTATATAATGGTCTTAAAAGTAAATAATATATCAAATTATAGAAAAATTATAAAATTTTAATTAAAAAATTAAATATTTTGAATATTTGTTCTAAAAATAACTGATTTTGTATATATCGAGTAAATACCTAATTCTCAATGCCAATATCCTCTTAAGAAACTGCAAATTAAAATATTTATAGGATTTGGAACGTTCTTTTTTTAAAGCAATGCATTATTAGAATATGCCATTTAAACGAGCAGGGAAGGGTCTATTTTTAACAAATCAATGTTTACAGTACAACTGAAGGGAGAACTTCAATATCGAGGTGCTTTTGATAAAAAATGATTAAAAATTATTGATTTTATTACCTTTTTGTGTGAAAAATACCCGAAAATTGTCTTAAATTTTAACTTTCTCAGATCTTAATAATCTGATCTTTTGCCTGATTCCTCCTGATCCAGAGTAGCCACCAAGGCCTCCATCTGATCTAATTACTCTATGGCAAGGGATTTTAGGGGCGTAAGGGTTTTTTGCACACGCATTTGCTACCGCTCGTGCTGCTTTAGGCATTTTAATGGCTTTTGCCAACTGTTTATAAGTTATGACTTTACCTTTAGGTATTGTTTTGAGGTACTTCCAAACTTTAATTTGAAATTGAGTTCCTTTCATAAGAAAAACCCCTGTTTCCTTGCACTTTTTACGGTGCAAAGAACAGTAAGTTTTGGCACGTCGTTGTAGGCGCTACCGCCATGCCTCCCGCTTCACGATTTTAGCGCTACTCCGCGAAGCTTTCTGCCCCCTGGGCTTGGTCCTCTCGGCCTTTCCCCAGTTGGCCAGTTAAGAGTTGCCTCTTAATTAAGCTCTTATAACATTCAGAATTAGTTGTATTAATCACTTTTTGATTGTTTTTTAATTTTTTTTAACAGCAGTGGATAATGGGGATAATTTTAGTTCATCAATAAGAAAAGCAGCACGAATATACTAATAAAGAATATGCCAAATATTATCATTAAAATTCTATTTTTACTTTGATTAGAAAGTTTTGACCAAAAATGCATGAACAAAAATATTATAATTGGAACACTCAGGCCTATTAAAACATATTTTGGCATTTATAACGTTTAACTTATTTGCTTGACATTAGAAATGCGTTATATTATATTTCCGATAATTAATGGTTATCGGAAATAATTATGAGTGAATTAGTAACTGACATAAAAAGTTTAGAAATTGAAACATTAAAAAATTTAAAAAATTCTAAAGCTCAAAACACGTTAAGAGCTTACCAGGCTGATTTTAAAGACTTTTCAAGTTTTTGTGCTAAGAATGGCTTTAAGTCATTACCAACAGAGCCAAAGATAATAGCTTTATACCTCACCCATTTAAGCTCATTCTCGAAATTTAGTACTTTAAAAAGAAGAATAGCATCTATCAAAGTAGTTCATAAATTAAAAGGGCATTACATTGACGCTAAACATCCAATTATTACTGAAAATATTATGGGTATTAAAAGAAAATTGGGAGTTAAACAAACATCTAAAAAACCTATATTAATCAATGATTTAAAAAATATAATTAATGTAATAGATCAAGAAAAGAATGAAATTAAGAAATATCAAAACAAAGCTATGATATTAATTGGCTTCGCTGGAGGCTTTAGAAGATCTGAACTTGTATCGATTGAATATGAAGATATAGATTTTGTATCTGAAGGAGTCAAAATAACAGTAACAAAATCAAAAACAGACCAAACAGGTATAGGGTTAACAAAGGCTATCCCCTACTTTGAAAACAAAACCTACTGCCCTGTAATATCATTAAGAAAATGGATAGAATATTCAAATATAAATATTGGTAAAATATTTAAAGTGTCGGATAAAACAGTAGCACTTACTATTAAAAAATACGCTTTAATGGCAGGATTAGATAACAGTAAGTACGCAGGTCATAGTTTAAGATCAGGATTTGCAACATCGACTGCGGAAATAGGTGCAGATGAAAGAAGTATAATGGCAATGACAGGACATAAATCTACACAAATGGTAAGAAGGTATATTCAGGAAGCAAATTTGTTTAAAAACAATGCATTAAATAAGTTAAAAATTTAATTATATAGACATCCAATCATCTGGCCAAAAATTCTTATTGTTTGAGGGATTGAGATTTGATGGACGGATACAAATTTTATTTGGATTATTATTTAACCAAGCCCCCCACCAATGAAATGAAGAAGGTCCTACAATAAAATGCTTGCAATATCTAAATAAATTGAAATCATTGATAACGTTATTATTAACTATAGTATATTTGTTAATCTTTAACTTGCTCAGTACATTATTAATATCAATGTGATCATTGCACCATATAAAATATTCAGGATTAGAAACTTTTGACTCGATGAAATCAATAGAATTATTTATATAATTAATAATATTTTCAACAAATATATCAGATTTTTGAATATTTACGCTTGTTTTTAATTTATGTTGATCTGAAAATCTATTTCTTCGAATGTGTAAAGATATTGAATTTGAGTTTTTAATTCTATCAATAAAAGTATTAGATTTCTGGATTAATTCATTTTTTGGAGTGAATATTTTACATAAATCATCTTTATATTCAAAGAAATATTTATGATTTTCAAAATTACCTTGTATATATAAACTATCAGAAACCTTGGATTTATCTAAATTAATAAATTCTTGAACTATTTTCTTATTTTCTATCCTAATTTGTTTTTCAATTAAAAATTTTTTTTTCTTTAAAAAAATATCAAAAAATAATTTAAATTTTTTTTGGAATAATTTGAATGGAGTATCATAAATCAAATTATCAGGTGCTATATTATTCGTAATATTAAAATTATTAAGCATATAAAACTGATGATTTCTTAATAAATTTTTATTTCTTGAATAACCGCTTTTATTATCAATATACAAATTATAGTTTAGTTTCTTTGATAATGAATATGCAAAAGCATACATGAATAATTGGTTTCCTAAACCTTCAGAAATTTGGATAATTAATTTTTTTTTCATTTAATATACTTAGCAATCAAATATTTGATATTGCTAATAAAATAATCAAAATAATAACTTAAATTTTTAATAGGTTCTACTAATGGACCGCTATATAACTCCCCTCTTCTTAGAAAATGTGTAGTAAAAAAATCTACCGAAAATTTCCATTTTAATAAAAAAGTTTTCTTACCATTATTTGGTAAAACACTTGCGTTTTTTCTAGTTGTTACAGATCCAAAATGATAAAGTCTTGATTTTGATACACTTTTGAAAATTCTATTCCCTTCGACCCAAAGTTTCATATTAAGATCGGGATCTGATGCAAATCCAGGATTAAATTCCTCACTGAAGCCACCTACCTTTTCCCATAAATCTTTTGGAATAAGATGTGGCGCCCAATGACTACCTTGAAGATCTTTAAATTCAAAAGTATTATAATTTTTAAGTAATTTTTCTTCATTAAAATTTTCAAATGTATCTCCACAATCAAACTGAATATGTTGTATACTGCCATTAACAGGACCCATAGGGGCTAATTGTGTCATTGAAAGGTAAAATTTATTACTATTTATTGAAGTCATTTCTTCGACTAAGGCATCATCCCAATTAGGTAAGAAATACATATCATCATGCGAATATAAAATGTAACTTTTAGAGCTTAATTTATAGGCAGTGTTGACACCACTGCAAAGACCAATATTTTCATATGATTTAGAATGTATGATACTCTCATTTATAAGATAATTTTCTGTTTCGTTGTCTTCACCATTTAAATGAACAATTATTTCATGATTAAATGATGAATTTTTTTTAATAGAATCTATAGTTAATTTACAGTATTTGTAATTATTATGACTTGGTATAATGATTGAAAATTCCATGGAAACAATCCTAAAACAATAAATATTACAATTTTATGTCCAAAAATACTAAAAAAATCGATACTGCTTTAATTGGTTGTGGTTATTGGGGTACCAATATAGCAAAATCACTAATTACAATTAAAAAGACTATTTATGTTTTCGATGAGAATCACAATAACTGCAAAATTTTAAAAAAAAGATTTCCTAATTATATAAATATTGAGAAAAATCTGTCGAATATTCTTGTTAATAAAAAAATTAAAAACATAATTTTAGCTACCCCTCCAAGTAAAAACTTTAAATTACTTAAAATATTTATAAATAATGAAAAAAATATATTTATTGAAAAACCAGGTCTTAAAAATTTAAAAGATATTGATTATTTTAAAAAATTAAAAAACAAAAAAATACTCATGTTTGGATATATTTATATGTTTAATAACTATATTAAATTTATAAAAAAATTTGTTTCAAATAAAAAGAATGGAAAAATATTATATTTAAAGTTTCAAAGACAAAATTTAGGACCTATAAGAAATGATGTAAGTGTTTCATATGATTTATCTTCTCATGATTTAAGTATATTATATTATTTTATTGGAGATTTACCAAAAAATCTTTCTGAAAAAAGCTATTCTATTTTAAAAAAAAAACTCCCTGATATATCTAATATTAGTGCTAAGTATAAAAATATTTACATAGATATACATAATAGCTGGCTAAACCCGGATAAAGTAAGACGTATTACAGTTGTAACTAAAAAAAAAATGTTACTGTTTGATGAAATGAAAACAGATAATAAAATCGTTATATATAATAAATACGCAGTGTATCCAAAAATCTCTGAATTTAATAATAAGTTTTTCAACCAGAAAGCAAAAATATATTTTGGAAAAAACTATTCACCAAGAATTAAATCTAACAACCCTCTTTTAGATGAGCTTAAATATTTCTTTAAATGTATTAAAAAAAATAATAAACCATTCACAAATATTGATTTTGCTGAAAAAATTTTAAAAAGTTTAGACAAACTTTATTAAAATGTATTTTCAATTATATTTTTTGTAATTATTTTATTGTTAAAAAGTTTGAAATATTTTATTTTGCCATTTTTACCATATTCATTAATTTTTTTTGGATTACTAAGCATGTATTCAATCTTATTTCCTAAATCATTTAAATTTTTATAAAAACCAACTTCATTTTCATTAAAATAATACTTAAATTTAGTCTTTTCATCTATAAAAGTATAAATTCCATTTCCGATTAGGGCAGCTATTCTGTTACTTGATGTATACTTAAGTGGTTTACCCCTGCTTAGATTGAGAGACATTTTACATTTTATTAATTCATTATAAAAATTATAATTCCATTTTGGTAACTCATTTGATATGCCCAAAATATTATATTTAATATTTGGGTATTGAAACATTAATTGGTTTATAAAACTTTCCCTTTCATCACTCTTACCTTTTTTTAGTTTGCCAAAATTTACACCATGACTCAGTGCAAAAAATAAATCTTTATATCTGTTTTTATAATTGTAGATTTTTAAATTTTCTATATTAGGATCGACTGGTATTGGTAAATAATTTAATTTTTTTCTATCTATACTTGTTGATATTTCATCCGGATGTGTTGTTAAATAATATTGATCAATTAATTCTGAGTTTTTTTCAATCAAATTTAGGTTTTTTCTCCAATTAGGACCCTCCCCTTTATGTCCTAGAGCGTCTTCGTACCACAATATTATTTTTGAATTATATTTTGATCTAATTTCAGACAATGTATCGTTTTCTAAAATATTATTATGCCCTAGAACGATTAAATTAGGACGGTAATTTTCTACAATATTGCTTACTTTATTATTAATTATCTTATTATTTTTAGTTAAAAAATTTTTAGATAAATAATTACGATAACTGAAATTTATTACATCATGATTGTTTCTGATAAGTCCTTTAGAAATTTTGTTGGCTATAGATATATTGAATAAACGATGGTCACTCCTTTCATCAAAAGTAGATATGTGTAATACTTTTAAATTTACTCCTCTATTATAATTGAATTTCGGGCTTAGAAAGAAATATTTTAAATTATCAATTTTTTTAACATGATCAGAAATGTTATGAATAACATTTTTCCAATTTTTTCTCTGAATTTTTTTTCTTAATAATTCATTTTTGATTAATTTTTCAATAATATTTGAAAGTTCATGATGATTTATTTTGTTTATAAATAATGTATTATCGAAAGTTTCAGGTAAACCACCTCTTTTAGAGGTAATAGTTGCACACCCAAAAGCTGCGGATTCCATTGCTGTTCTACCAAATGGTTCTTGCCATCGCGAAGGAACAACGGAAATTGATGATTTTTTATAATAATTTAATATTTTAGCGTGTGTAACCCAATCAAGAATTTGAAAACGATTATGTTTAAAATTAAATTTTTCACGTGGTTCATTGCCAATTGCTAACGCCTTCCAGTCAGTAAACTTATCTAAAATTTTTATTACTGATTTGCCATATGTGTCAAAACCTTTAGAAGAGTTTAATTTACCTGTAAAAATAATTAATTTTTCTTTTTTGGGAAATTTTTTAATAGGGCTAATAGCAGGATATAAAATATCACAGTTATTTCTATGCTTATAAGGTAAACCTTCAAAAAATTTGTTTTTAACCCAATTGCTAACAAAATAAATTTGATCTGTATTTTCAGCAATAAAGATTCTTTCATTTATTGATGATGACGATCTTAAATCTTGAGGATTATTATGATAAATGAATATAAGTTTTGATTTTACTTTTTTTTTAATTAAATAAAGCAATGACTCTGGTCTATTATGAATTTCAATTATTTTAAAATTGTACTTTAGATATTCTTTATATAACTTGTCAGTATAAGAAATATTTTTTTTAACAAAGGAATTACCCAATTTAAGATTTTTAAAATTTTTAAGTAACGGTTTTGAGTTATCACTGAGATACCCATACACAGTAGATCTACTTTTTAAACTACTTTTGTTTAAATAATCTTTTACCCAGATAGATGCAGCTCCAGCATTGTTTTCGGTAAAGTTTTCTTTATATGGTAATAAGATTGCGATATCTTTCATTTTTTTTTAAAAATCTCCTTAAACCTTATGTTTTCTAACATTAATTTTTTATAATTAATTTTATTTCTTTTTAAACTAAATGTGTTTTTTTTTATTTTTTTAACTGGTTTGCCGTAGTATATATAACCAGGTAAAATTTTAATAGTTTTGGTAATAATTGAACCCATTCCTACCATACTATATGAGCCAATTATTTGATTTTGATGCACTATTGTTTTTATACCTAAATTAGCATATTTCATTATATAAACATTGCCACCTAATATAACATTACTGCTTAAAACAATGTTATCTTCTAAATAACAATCATGATCAATAGTTGTTGAATTCATCACATAATTATCATTACCTATATATGTTTTTTTTTTAAGTGTTGTTGGTAAATGTATATTTGTATATTCATTAAAAATATTTCGATTACCAATTATAATTTTTCCTGAATTTTTTTTATTTTTCCATTGAGCTTGATTTCCTATTACAACATATGGTCCTATAGTATTACCTTTGCCGATAATCAAAGATTTCCAATTAATAACAGCTGTCGTGTGTACGAAGTTGCCTTTTATTTTTTTAAACTTTAACATTTATTTTGATTTGATTTCTTAATTTATAGTTTTTTTTCAATTTATATTCTTCAATCATTGCTTTTTTTTTTGAGGGAAACCTTTTTTTATATGCCAAGATCCATTTTCTTCCTCTAGTAAATTTAGCCCCTTTTCCGGCATTGTGTAATTTGATTCTATTTTTAATATTATTGGTATAACCTACATAAGAAATTGACTTATTTTTGACTTTGCTAACAATTAAGTAAATATAATAAGTCATTATGGCGGTCCCTAGGGGAATCGAACCCCTCTTTCATGGATGAAAACCATGTGTCCTAACCGATAGACGAAGGGACCAAGTTTGCATCTTTTATTGTAAAAAATAATATTTATCAAGTTTTTATAATGTCTTCACGAACAACAATTTCACTTAAATCACTGCTTTTATGTGTAACTAAAGTTTCAGTAATATATTTTTTATCTTTAACTTTAATGCCGCTTACTAGATCGCCGTTTGTTATACCTGTCGCACAAAATATAGAGTCACCTTTAATTATTTCCTCTAATTCATATTTCTTATTAAGATCTTTTATACCCATTTTTTTAGCTCTATCTTTATCTCTATCATTTTCAAATATAAATCTTCCTTGGAATTTACATCCCATTGTGTCTATGGCAGAAGCAGCCAAAACACCTTCTGGCCCTCCACCTATACCCAAAAAAATATCAACATCAAATTTTTTGTTAGTAACCATTAAAGCACCAGAAACATCACCATCAGATATTAGTTTCATTTTAACGTTCATTTTCTCAAGTGTATCCATAATTTTTTTGTGCCTTGGTCTATTTAACAAACAAGCAGTAATGTCGTTAATATCTTTATTCAATGAGTCTGCAATATTTTTAATGTTTTTTTCTAATGAAAAATCTAAATCAGTTGCATCTTTTGGAACATTACTAGTTACTGCAAGCTTATCCATATAAGTTTCTGGTGCATTAAATAAATTTCCCTTTTCAGCGATTGCTATTACTGACAGTGAACCAGGTAAATTTTTTGCTACAAAATTAGTACCTTCAAGAGGGTCGACTGCAATATCAAGGTTTAAATTTCCACCTGTACCTAATTTTTCACCAATAAATAACATCGGTGCCTCATCAAGTTCACCTTCACCAATAACAACTTCCCCATTAATATGAAGTTTATTAATTTCATTTCTCATGGAGTCTGTAGCTGCTTTATCTGCTTTTTTTTTATCATTTTTACCAATAAAATCGTAACATGATATTGCGGCCTTAGATGTTACGGTGACAAAATTATTAATTAATTCTTTATTTAATGGCACTAAATTTCTTCTTTAGATATTTTTTCTGTATTTATTTTAAGTTTGGTTTCAAATTCATTTAGTCTTTTCCAAACAGAAATTAATTCAACTATAATTGGCCAACTTCTTACTAGGTATTGAAGCGAAGTCTCTACCCTTCCAAAAGCTCTAATAATTTGTTGCACAAACCCTAGGGTTATTGCTCCCGTCACTATTGTCGGTGCTAAAGCTAAATAAGGTACTATAACCATTCCTTGTAAATAACTCCATTTTACTGCATTAAAATATAAATAATGAAAATACATTTTATAGTGAATTTTTCTAACTCCACCGTATAAATCCTCAATCTTAGCCGGTTGTGCACTTTCTTTAAAATCTTCACCGAGAACTAATTCTTTTCTATATGCAGCTTCTTCTTTTTGAATATCATACTCAATACCTGGCAATTTAATTCCAACTGCAGCTAAAATAAACGTGCCTCCTAAAGCTGAAATAATTGCTACCCAAACTAACGCGTGATTAACCTCGCCAACCCATGGAAGGACAGTGATACTTTTAGACAATCCCCATAGTATTGGTGTAAATGCTATTAATGTCATTATACTTCTTAAAAGTTCAGCGCCCAACCCCTCCATTATTCTTGCAAACTTAAGTGTATCTTCCTGTACTCTTTGTGAAGCGCCTTCAATAGATGAAGCAAAGTTCCATTTATCATGATAGAAATCTGCCATAGCTGTTCGCCATCTAAACGTCCAATGACTAGTAAAATAGTCACTAAATATTACAACTATAATGTAAATTGCAGCTATTTTTGCAAATGTAAAAAGGTAAGCAATAAATTCTTTTTCTGTGACCGCACCAGGTTCTGCTAAAGCCTTTTGCAATGTATCGTAAAATTCTCCAAACCATTCATTTATTCTAACGTCTAATTGTACTTGGTACCAAGTTGCTACAAGTATAAGAATTGTTCCACCTATACTCCATAAATGCCATCTTTTATCTGTAAAAAATTTAAACATTATTTAATAAAATTATCTGAGTAAGATTTTTTAATTATTTTTCTACCTTTTGGTTCAATCAATTCATAATTAATATTATTCTTTTTAGCATATTTAATAGCTTCTTCCTTAGAGGAAAACTCAAGATTAAGTTCAGATAATGTGTTTGTAGAGCTTTCCCAACCCATTAAAGGATTAATACCACTTTTGGTATCCTCAAATTTCAATAGCCAATTTTTTGTTTTCCCCTTACCAGATTGCATGGATGTTTTTGCAGGTCTATATATAAATGCTTTTTTCATACTAATGGTCGGGGCGGCAGGATTTGAACCTGCGACCCTCTGGTCCCAAACCAGATGCGCTACCAGGCTGCGCTACGCCCCGAATGGGATACTATTACAGTAGATAACGCTATTTTCAAAGGATAAAGAGGTCAAAATTAAAAGAAATTTGTTAAGAATCTGTTATAAAAGAGAACATGATAATTAACTGCCTGTGTGGCAAAAAATTTAATGTAGACGCAAGCCTAATTCCACCTGAAGGTAGGTTATTAAAATGTATTTCATGTGGTCATAAGTGGCATTATAAAATAGATGAAAAAAATTCAGAAAATGTTTTAAAAAAAAAAGATATCAAAATTAAAAAAATAAATCCTAACGAAAAAATACCTTCTGAAATTGACAAAATTATTCATGAAGCTGAGCAAGATAAAATACAAAAAGTAATAACCATTGATAAATCTAAATCAAATATTCCTTTTTTTAATATATTAATATTATCTTTTATTACATTTGTCGCATTTATAATTTTTTTAGATACATTTAAAAATCCCATAAATAACATAATCCCCGGATTTAATTTTTTATTGGAAAACTTTTATGAAAGTATTCAAGATCTATACCTTTTTATCAAAGATTTAATAAGATAATATGATCAACTATATTTCAAAACCTTTCAGGTGGTTTTTTAAATTAGAGGCTGCGAGTGGATTAATTCTACTTATAAGCGCCATTTTAGCATTAATTATAAGTAATTCTAATTATTCAATTTATTATTTTGGCTATCTTGAAAAATATTTATTTATTGGTTTTAATGAAATCGGTCTTAAGCTGAGCATTCTACATTGGATAAATGATGCATTAATGGCTATTTTCTTTTTTTTCGTAACATTGGAAATCAAAAGAGAATTTTTACAAGGTGAATTGTCAAATATCAAACAAGCTTTGCTTCCAATGATTGCTGCTGTTGGCGGTATGGTTGTGCCAGCTTTAATCTATGTAGTTGTAAATTTAGGTGACACAGAAACAATGAATGGGTGGGCTATTCCATCTGCCACTGATATTGCTTTTTCTTTAGGTGTATTATCTTTACTTGGAAAAAGGGTCCCACTATCGCTTAAAGTTTTTTTAACTGCATTAGCAATAATAGATGATTTAGGAGCAATATTAATTATCGCTATATTTTATTCTGGAGACTTAAACATAAAATACCTTTTATTAATGCTTGCCGCATTCATTATTTTATTAATTACAAATAAGTTTAATATTAAAAAATTTTTACCATATTTAATTGTTGGAATATTTTTATGGGATTTTACTCATAATTCAGGAATACATGCAACAATAGCTGGTGTGTTACTTGCAATAACAATCCCTCACAGAAAAAAAGAAAAAGATTTCTCCTTATTAATTAAAGTAGAACACGCTATTAGCCCGTATGTTGCATTTGGAATAATGCCTTTATTTGCATTCGCGAATGCTGGTGTTTCGTTAGAGGGTTTATCTTTTTCATCATTGTTAGATAAGGTTCCACTAGGCATTGTGCTTGGTTTGTTTGTAGGTAAACAATTAGGTGTATTTGTTTTTTCTTATATATCTATAAAATTAAAGATTGCTCAAATGCCAAGTAACACAAGTTGGTATAATTTTTATGGAGTCGGTATTCTTACTGGTATTGGTTTTACAATGAGCTTATTTGTTGGGAATTTAGCTTTTGTAGAAAATATGCAATATATGGACGGTGTTAAAATTGGAGTTTTGACTGGGTCATTATTATCCACCCTAGCTGGTTATTTTTTAATATTACTTACACCTAATAGATAATTTAAAATAATGAAAAGAATTTTATTTGCTGTAATACTAATTTGTATGTTTAACTTCAAGATTACAGCTAACGCTAATTATGAACAAACTTTTTTTGATTTTAGTATCAAAAGTAATACTGGTGAAATAATTAATCTTAATAAATATAAAAATAATGTAATTTTAATTGTTAATACAGCTAGCTATTGTGGTTTTACAAAACAATATGCTGATATGCAAAAATTATGGGAAAAGTATAAAAAAGATGGACTTGTAGTCATTGGTGTGCCATCAAATTCCTTCAACCAAGAAAAAGATGAAGATTCAGAGGTAAAAATATTTTGTGAAGTAAATTTTAACATAAATTTTCCAATAACAACAATCACAAAAGTTAAAGGTGATGATGCACATGAAATTTATAAATGGGCAAGAGAAAATCACGGTAAATCAGCAATACCTAAATGGAATTTTAGCAAAATATTAATTGATAAAAAAGGAAAAGTCGCTGAAACTTACTCGTCACTTACTAATCCAATGTCCAAGAAAGTAGTCTCAAAAATCGAGAGTTTGTTAAAAGACTAAACTTAAACCATCATAAGCAGGGATAATATTTTTTCTTAATTTACTTTTTAATACTTTGTAATCTAAATCTGAATGTAAATTAGTTAATACAGCTTTTTTGGGCGAAAACACTTTAATTAACTCTAAAGATTTTTCAAGGTTTAAGTGTGATGGATGGTTTCTGTACCAAAGACAATCTATAACAAGATATTTAAGATTTTTAAAATATTTATAATCTTTTTGAAAAATTTTACTAACATCACTTATGTATGCAAGCTTTTTATTAAATATATAACAAATACTATTTACACTTCCATGCTTAACTTTAATACACCTTATGTTAATTTTTTCGTCTTTTTTTTTAAAAAAAATTTTTTTTTTAATAGGTTTCATGTTTAATATAGCAGGATATTCTTTTGAATTTGATTTGAAACAGTAAGAAAAATTTTTATTAAAATATTTTCTGGTCATATTGTCTGCATATATATCTAATGGTTTTTTGCTCTTAATAAAAAAAACTCTTAAATCATTAATTCCATGTGTTTGATCTGCATGCATGTGTGAATATAGAACTTTGTCTATTGAGTTAATTTTGTTATTAATTAACTGTGATCTTAAATCTGGTGAGGTATCGATTAGTATATTTAAAAAATTAGTTTTCAATAAAGCAGAGCATCTAGTTCTGATATTTTTTTTATTATTAGGATCGCATTTACCATAAAATCCATCTGCTCTAGGAACACCCATTGAACTTCCACAGCCTAAAATTATAAATTTCATACTAAGTACCAAAAAATAATTTGTTGAAATTATTTGTTGTATAATTAATTAAATTTTGTGGTTCTGTATTTTTTAAAATAGCAAGTTTTTCTGCGGTATATTTGATAAACGAAGGCTCATTCTTTTTTCCCCTCATAGGTTCAGGGGCAAGAAAAGGACTATCTGTTTCAATTAGAAGCCTATCTGTAGGTATGACCTTAAAGGTATCTTGTAGATCAACAGAATTTTTAAAAGTGATTATTCCACTAGCGGAAAAGAAAGCATTAAGTTCAAATAATTTCTTTGCAAAAGAAGTAGAACCTGTAAAACAATGCATTAATATTTTTAAACTGGGTTTAAATTTTTTTTTAAGAATTTCATAAGTTTCATTCTCTGCATTTCTAGAATGAATAATAATCGGTAAATCAAATTTTATTGCTGCATCAATATGAAGATTGAAGCTTTCAATTTGTGCTTCTTTTTTGCTATTATTATAATAAAAATCTAGACCAGTTTCTCCTATACCTATTATCTTATTACTTTTTTTAATATTTAAATATATTTGATCCATTGTAATTGGATTTTTATCAGCCTCGTGAGGATGGATACCAAAGGTTCCGTAGATAATTTTATCCATTTCTATAATTTTTAAAATATTTGTAAAACTTTCAAGTGATGTACAAATAGTAAGTAATTTTTCTATTCCCTCTTTTTTTGATCTTTCAATAACTTTATCCAAGTTTGAGAAAATTGGTTCATGATCTAAATGGCAATGAGAATCAATCATTTTTTATCTTATTAAATAAAATTTCTATTTTATTTATCTTAGTTTCTGGTAATAAATATTCGTTATCTAAAATTGATGCAAATTCAATATCTTTTTCTAGAATATTAAAAATTTTTAATGCTTTCAAGGATGACTCTGGGATTATAGGATAGAGCATAATTGATATTTTTCTTATAATCTCCAAAGACACATAAACTATAGTATTCATTCTTTTTTTATCATTCTTTTTTTTCCAAGGTTCTTGATCATTAAAATATTTATTAGCTTTAAAAAGTTGTTCAACGATAAAATTTAAATAAAAATTTATATTTTGTTTGTCGATGTTCAAATTTAACGATCTAAAGTTATTTTCAAAATTTTCTAAGATATTTAAATCCTCATTTTTGAATTCAACTAGATTTGGTATTTTTAAACCAATATTTTTTTCGCAAAATGAAAGAACTCTTTGACATAAATTTCCATAATTATTAGCTAAATCGCTATTAATGCAACTTTCTAACTTCTCATTAGATATATTACCATCATTTCCAAACGAAACTTCTTTTAATAAATAATATCTCAATGGATCGAGACCATATTTTTCAATTATTTCAATTGGATCTAAAATATTACCTTTGGATTTTGACATTTTTTCATCACCTGACAATATCCAACCATGACCATATATTCTTTTTGGTGGCTTTATACCCGCAGCTAGTAGAAATGCTGGCCAATATACAGCATGGAATCTTAATATATCTTTTCCAATAATATGAATGTCTGCGGGCCAAAATTTTTTATAAAGTTCATTATTTTCATCTGTGTAATTTAAAGCACTAATATAATTAGTTAATGCATCTAACCATACATAAATAACATGTTTGTCGTTTGATGGAACTTTGACACCCCATGTAAAAGATTTTCTACTTATAGAAAGATCTTTAAGTCCACTTTCAACAAAACTTATCACCTCATTTTTTCTTGCCTCAGGTAGAATAAATTCTGGATTATCTTTATAAAATTTAAGTAATGGTTCTTGCCATTTAGATAATTTAAAAAAAAAAGACTCTTCCTCTACCCACTCTACTTTAGAACCAGAGGATTTACTTTTCTTAAAACCATCATCTTCTTCAATTTCATCCTCATTGTAAAACGCTTCATCAGAAACAGAATACCATCCAGAATATTTCGAAAGATAAATTTCTTTTTTACTCTCTAATATTTTCCATAATTTTTGGACAGATTCTTTATGTCTGTTCTCAGTAGTTCTTATAAAATCATTGTTTGAGAGATTAAGGATTTTTGATAGATCTTTAAACGTTTTACTTATCTCATCACAAAATTTTAAAGGTTCTTTATTTTTTTGTAAAGCTGCACGTTGTATTTTTTGACCATGTTCGTCTGTGCCTGTTAGAAAAAAAACTTCATAACCTTGAATTTTTTTTAATCGTGCAAAAAAATCGGATACTATGCTTGAGTATGCATGACCCATGTGCGGTTTTGCAGATGGATAATAAATTGGAGTGGTTATATAAAATTTCTTATTCATTTAGACATTTACTTTGAAATTCAAAATAAAGATTTTCGATATCCAAATTGAATTTTTTTGCATCTGAAACTTTTTTAAAAAAAGAATTATATGCTGAAAAATCATATTCATCAAAATTCTCAAGATTTTTTTTATAAAAATACATCTGAATAAGTTTAAGCAATAAATTAGTATTTTTTTTATCATATTTAACTTTTAAATTACTAAAATAATATCTAAGTATACTTTCCGCACTTATCTTTTCTTGAAATTTAATTTCATCTGAAAATTCTTTTAACAAAAATAGTTCCCCAACACTAAAAAATTTTGATAATAAATTATCATCGAAAAAATTATTAAAATTATAATTTGATAATTTATCAAAAATAGAAATACTTTCTTTTTCTGAAAAATTTTTTTTAAACAAAAGACATCTTGATTTAATCGTATCTAGTATTTTAAAAGAGGAGTTATGAATTAAAATAAAAATAAGTTTTTCATTTGGCTCTTCTAAAATTTTAAGTAATGCATTACTTGAATTATTATTTAAATATTCAGTATTATTAATTAAAATAATCCTGCATTTATTGTTAAATGATGATCTATTTATAAAATCAAAAGATTTTCTAATTTGATCTATGCCAATATTTTTTTTCCCCTCATCAGTGTCTATTGAATAGAAATTTGGATGAGTGTTATTCCTTACTAACTTAAAAGATCTATTTTTAATATTTATTTCATAATTATTTTTATCGTATTTACTATCCTCATTTTTAGATAGTAAATAATTTATTAGATGATGAGCAAAAGTTAATTTGCCAATACCTTTTCTTCCTGAAATTATAAATTTATTTGGCACGTTATTATTTAAATCTAAATTGAGAAAAAGTTTAAAAAAATCACTATATCCATATATCTTTGTTTCTATATTATTTTTCATTTTTAAAAATTAATTTTTTTATTTTTTTTAGAATTATTTCGCTATTAACCTCTATTTTTTTATCAGAATTAATAATTAAATATTTATTTTTATTTTTTGCTAAATTAACAAACCCCTTTTGTACTTTATTGTAAAATGCACTATTAAATTTATCGTATTTATTAAGATTTTTTCTTTTTCCAAGCCTTTTTTTTAAATTACTAGAGCTAACTGTATTTAAAAAGGTAAAATCAACTTTTATATCTTTTAATAGATATTTATTTATTAAATTTATTATTTTTAAATCTATGCCCATTCCATAATGCTGATAGGCAATTGTTGAGTCTATAAATCTATCAATTATTATAATTTTTTTTTGGTAATTTTTTTTTATTATTTTATCAATATTTTCATTTCTTGCAGCCAGATAAAGAAGTAAATCTGAAAATATGTGAAAATTTGATCTTTTGTTCAAAATAATTTTTCTTAATAATTCAGAATTTTTATTACCACCTGGCTCTCTTATATTTATATATTTAATTTTTTTATTTTTTAAATATTTTGTTATATTTTTTATATGAGTTGTTTTACCAGAACCCTCTATACCTTCGAATACTATTAGAGGTCTTTTAAACATCGCCCCATATTAAATAATTTATAGATTTTGCTATTCTTGAAAATAAATTTACTTTTTTAACTTCGCTATTTGAAAAAATTTTATGTTGGTCAATTAACTCGTTTTTGTAATAAATTTTTAGTAGTCCGATTTCTTGATCTTTTCTTATTGGCGCTTTTAAGGGTCCATCATATTCGACTGTAATTTTGAGTTCTTTTTTTCTACCCTTTTTTATTGTCTTATATATGTCTTGCTTGACATATCCATCAACTTTATTTTTTTTACCAAGCCATACATCAAAATCGGTTATTTTTTTATTATCACTTGATATTTTAATTGTGTCAAAATTAGTAAAACCCCACATATGCAGTTTCATAGACTCCCTGGATCTATCTTTTTTTGTTTTGAAACCACTAGCTACTGCGATTAATCTTCTTCCGTTTCTTTCAACAGATGATGCTAAAGAATATTTTTCTACTGCGAGATATCCTGTTTTTATTCCATCAGCACCTATATTTTTATAAAGTAAAGGATTTCTATTACCTTGCGTAATTGGATCGCCACCAGTTCTATCCCACGTAAATTCTTCTTCACTAAAATATCTGTAATAATTTGGAAAATTCTTAATAAGATAGTTAGACATTATTAAAATATCTTTCAATGTAGAGTAATTGTCTGGATCATTTATTCCTGATGAGTTTGAAAAGTTAGTATTATACATGCCTATCTCTTTTGCCTTAGAGGTCATAATGGTTGAAAATTCCTCTTCTGAACCAGCTATGCCCTCTGCTAGTGCGATGCAAGCATCATTTCCAGATGCAACAATTATCCCCCTTAATAAATCTTCAACGGAGACCTGATCACCAACCATAATAAACATAGAGGAATAACCAGCTGTTGACAATTTCCAGGCTTTTTCTGAAACTAAAAATTTATCATCTAAACTTATTTCTCCACTCTTAAGCATTTCAAAAGCTATAATACTTGTCATTATTTTTGTCATTGAAGCAGGGTAAATTTCTCTGTCAGCATCTTTTTCGTAAAGAATTTCTCCAGATAAATAGTCCTGTAAAATAACAGATGGTGCCTTTATATCAAAAGAATAAGATTTGAAATTTACTAATGAAAACAAAATTAAAAATATAATTTTTTTTTTAAACATTTTTAATTATTTCTATATTTTCAAAATTAAATTTATTTAGTTTATTATATTCTTTTTGAAGAGACTTCAAATCTAAATAAGGGCCTAAAATTACTCTAAATTTATTTTTTGATAATTCTTGTATATCAATATTTTTAACGGATGATTCATCTATAATTTTTTTTTTCATCATTATTGCTGATTCTATGAAGTAAAAATCTGCAATTTTTATAGAATAATTAAACTTGATTTTTTTTGTAATTTTTTTTTTCTTATTAGTATTATTAAGATCATTAATTGTGATTTCATCAACTGGTGCTTTATTGGCAACTTTCTTTTCTTCGTCAAAAGTTTTAGTTTTTTTTGCAATAAATGCGCTATTATGTATTATCTCCTCAATAATTATGAAAGGCTCATCTGAGTTTAATTCAAGATCTAAAGCAATTCTTTTTGATACTACAGAATTATTGAAGTTTGGATAAATCGAATTTTTTCCAACTTGTGCAATTAAACTTTTATTATTAATAGGATTTAATATTTTTACTGCTGTTCCTCTCTTTAAATTTTTTTGAAATATAATTAAATCTCTTTCGTTCATTTTTTTATTAATTATTTTATCTAAATATAAATTTTCTTCATAAATCAATGTGAAACCAGAGTTAGAAAATTTTGTTTTTTTCTTTATTGGTTCATTGATGTTATAAACAGTGTTATTAATACAAGAATTTAAAAAAAATAATAAAAGTAAAATTATTTTATAATTCATTTTTAAATTTATCTTTTAATGTACAAACAGCCAGTCCAAATCTCAATGATCTATTCCACTTAAGAATAAGTTCATAGTTACTAAATACAATGTAAGCAGGTTCATTTATTTTAGCATTATCCACAATATCAGCATCTGGTGTGATTATGGCGACTTTGATATTTTCGTCAAATTTTAGATCATCATAGATATATTTTTTAAAATATTTTAATTTTTTTTTATTTTTAATTTTTCTAGCTGATGTATTAAGAATTTTTTTAGGTACATTTTTTTTAAGTGTTACTTTTTGAAAACATGGGTCATTTTTGATCCATCCCATTTTGTTTAAATAATTTGCCGCAGAAGCAAATGAATCTGAATTACTTTTTAATTCAATCAAATTATTTGAGTTAAAATCTAATGCATAATTTTTAATCGTTGATGGCATAAATTGGAAATTACCAAAAGCTCCAGCCCATGATCCATATAAAATTTCCGGATCAATTATCTCTTGATCAATTAATTTTAGAATAATTAACAATTCCCTAGTAAAAAATTCACTTCTTCTTTTATCAAAGCTTAATGTAGACAATGAAGAAATTATATCCATTTTTCCAAGATATGTTCCAAAATTTGTTTCTATTCCCATTAAAGCTAATAATAGTTCTTTTTCAATTTTGAAATTTTTGTCAACATTGTTAATAAGTTCAGCATTATTTTTATAATAATTTAAACCTGATCTAACTTTTTTTTTTGAAGTCCTTTTTGATATATATGTTTTAGTATCCTCATAAAATTCTGGTTGATATCTGTCATATTCAATAACTTTGGGTAGAAATTTTGCATTTTTCATTATTTTATCAAAAGTATCTTCTGAAATTCCTTCTTTAAGTGCTTTTTTTTTAAAATCTATTTTCCACTGATCAAAATTGTACGCGAAAGTGCTATTTGTTATTATTAAAAAACATAAAGATATGTAAAAAAATAATTTATTTATTTTCATAAATGTCCTTTAAATAAATAAATACAGCAATCCATATAAAAATAAAACTAATTAACTTCTCTAAATTAAGAGCCTCATTATATATAAAAAAACCAAGTAAAAATTGTAATGTAGGTGTAATATAAAAAATCATACCTGTTGGACCAAGACCACATAGCTCTACACCCCTAACATATAAGTATAAAGGAATTACTGTCATTGGACCAGCTAACATAAATATGAGCATTAGTTTGGGGTTCGATAAACTGAAATCATTAAAATTATTTTGCACAATAAAATAAAATGCAATCAAAATTACAGGTAGAATAAATAAACTTTCAATTAAAAGTCCAATATCTGTTTCAACTTCAATTTTTTTTCTTAAAAGATTGTAAAAACTCCAACTAAACGCAACAATTAATCCTACCCAAGGTATGGAATTAAAATTTGAAACAATGAGGAATAAAATTGAAAAAAATACAATTACTACAGAAATTTTTCCCTTAAAACTTAAATATTCTTTAAAAAAAAAATAACCTAAAAAGATACTTATTATTGGCATTATGAAATACCCAAAGCTAGCGTCTATTAGACGATCACTACTGACTGCATAAATCCAAACAGCCCAATTTGTAAAGATTAATATTCCAGAAAAAAAAAGTATTAAAATATTTTTTTTAATTTTTATTAATTTTTTTAATTTGCTAAATCTTGAAAATAATAACGTTGTAAAAATTAACATTACTGTAGTCCATAAACTTCTATGTATTACAACTTCTATATGACCTGCAAAAGCTATGTACTTAAAATAAATTACTCCTATTAGTCCCCACCAAAATGACCCAGCAGCAGTTAAAAATATTCCTTTATTAAAATTATTATTATTTGACACAATATTAAATGGATTAAACTATTTTGTTCTTGAAATATATATTAATAATCGTAAAAGATCTCATAGGAGAGATGGCTGAGCCGTTGAAAGCACCAGTCTTGAAATAACAATAATCCCCTACCCACTCTAAGGCGATTAACATGCTTATCAAGCCATTGCTTGATTTTTTAAATTTTATTTTTACAAAAAAGCGTCATTCTTGGTTTGCCTAAGCTAGTAAACTTGTACGCCACTTGTACGGAACTTAAAGTTTTGTAAGTATGGTATCAATTTTTTTTAAATTATCGGATATTTTTTCTCGGGCTTCTAATCTTATTTTGCCAAGTTTTACAGGACTTAAATCATCAAATTTTTGTTTATTAATAAACTGTTTTATAATTGACTCACATTCCTTTGATATATCAGCAATATTAATATGACTTTTAATATTTTCTTTAAATTCTGTTAAAGGTACTTGAAGTATACGTTTATGAATATCACGATGACCAAAATCACCTGTGGTTTGAAAATCCTTAATCATTTTATTTGCATAATTTGAATTTAAGAAACCCACTAAAAAATAAGCTTCTTTTAAATTATTTGTAAAATAACAGTAAGCTTTACTCTCAACAATAAAATCTAACTCTTGTTCATTCCTCTTAAAAACCGCTGCACTAACATCTTTAGCTGAAGATGTATAAAGAACAACAAATTTATGTTCTAAACTCTGTTTAGTAAGTAAATTTTGATAATTAAGTCTTTCATATAAAGTCATAGATTTATTGTTTTTTTTCCATATTACTTCTGCTTTATTAAACCATCGAGAACTGTCTAAGTCTCCATCCATTTCCATATCTTGTGATGAAAATATTTCTAAATTGTTTGGTTTTTTAATTAATGGTAAAACAATTTTATAAAATCTAGTAAAACCAAAAGGTATTAAGCTGTTAGATAGACAAGTTATATTGATATATTTACTTGATATTAGTCCTTCAATTTTTTTATCTTTGTAAGGTTTTTTTGCTGTTTTATTTATTTCCTCACTTGTTTTAATATTAATTTTTTTATCTTTTAATTGACCTGGATTTTTTTGATTGAAATCAAAAAAATATAAATTTCGCGGGGTTATTGTTGCGCCTTGATAAAACTTATCTTTATAATAATTTATTTTATGTGTGCTTTTTTTTAATTTTGTTATAGCAGTCTGATCACCAAGATTTGATAAGTAAAATTTACTTTTTTTAGTATCTAAGTATTTTTGTGCAGATATTAGATTCATATCAGGAGAAGGTAATTTACCTGACAAAATTTTGCCATCCCAAGCTTTTGTATCATTTTTAGGTGAAAAATTATCAAAAAATAAAACACAGGATACTGTTTTAAATAATGGTTTAACTTCTTCAAGGTCCCAAATCTCAGTAATTTTCATTTTTTCTAAATGTTCATTCCTTGTTTTTTCATGTTGCATTCCATTAAAAAAACTTCTTGGAAGAACAAAAGCTAGTTTTGATTTTTTTTTAAAATAATTTTTAAAACAATGAGCAATGAAAAGAGCGGCAACTTCGTAATGCGTGAGATTTTGTTGGCCTTCGGGTAAATAATCATAAGTTTTACCAATTTTTTTTAAATCTTCTTTGTAGTCTTTGCTATTAATGGATTTGTAAGTGAACCATGGAGGATTACCTATAACTATGTCAAATTGGTTTTTAAAAAAATAAGGTCTATATAAATTTGATAAAATAAATTTCCAAATCGTATTTCTATCCTGATCTTTTGCATTTTTAAGACCTTTATAAATTTTATGAAATGATTCTGTAATTAATTCATTATAATTCTTACCTTTTAATGATCCTTTAAAAGATTTTTCAAATTGCTCATAATTGAATGTATTTTTATTTTGATGAAGTTTAGCTAGATCATTACAAAAATTTAAACAATCATTAAAAATATCAAGATTTTCAAAAATAACTGAATTTAAATTATATTTAACTGTATTAAT
The DNA here is from genome assembly GCA_902580275.1 of uncultured Pelagibacteraceae bacterium. Classification (GTDB taxonomy): domain Bacteria; phylum Pseudomonadota; class Alphaproteobacteria; order Pelagibacterales; family Pelagibacteraceae; genus Pelagibacter. The sequence goes on from CACHJZ010000002.1 coordinate 231,780, forward strand.
TCTTAAATTAAAAGTTGAACCCTCTAGGGTTTCTTCGAAAGGTGGTAACAATGTATTAGTCATAAAAACATTTAACAAAAGAGGTTTTTTTAATTCTTTTATTTTATTTTTTAATGTTAATAGAATTGTAGTTTTAGAAATTAAAACTGATAAAGGATGTATGTCTAAACCATAAACTCTACTTGATATTTCCTCAATTGTAAGATTTTTTTTAATAAGTTTATTAATAGAAGCCCTAAGAAAAGAACCGCTTCCACATGATGGATCAATTATCTTACTATTTTCTTTAATATTAATATTTTCAACAATTAATTCACATAGCCAGTCTGGTGTATAATATTCACCTAGAGCTTTCTTGCTGTCTATATCCATAAATTCTTGATAGATACCCTTTAAAATATCTTCATTAATTGAGCTGAAATTATAGTTATTAATTTCATTAACAATTAATTGAGAAAATTTAAAAATTTTATTTATATTTTCACTCGTTGAAGCCCAACTAAAAAAATCCTTTTCTGTAAAATTTTGTACATTAAGACTGTAAAAAATTGTTC
>CACHJZ010000003.1 GCA_902580275.1 uncultured Pelagibacteraceae bacterium
AATTTTTTAATGAGAATTTAGAAAATCAAAAAATATTTAATTCAAAAGTCTCTGAAATTTTGAAAGAAATGAATTTATTTGAAAATAATAATGAATCTAGCAACAAAAATGAAAATGAAAACCATGAAAATAATTCAGAAAATAATGATAAAAATAGTGAAGAAAATTCAGATCAAGATCAAAATTCACAAGAAACTAGTGAAGATAGTCAAGGGATAGATACGGATTACGATTTTTCTGAACATCAACTAGAGGAAAATCTTGTAGATACTGAAAGTCAGAAAGAGAACTCTGAAAATTTAATGCATAAAATTAAGAAAGATGTATCCGATATAGAATATAAAATTTTTACTACAGAATTTGATGAAGTTGCAAAAGCAGAAAATTTAGAAAATCTTGATGAAATAGCAAAATTGAGAAGAAATTTAGATCAGCAATTGGTAAGCTTTCAAGATTTAATAACCAAATTAGCAAATAAACTTCAAAGACAATTATTAGCTAGCCAAAAACGAGCCTGGGAATTTGACTTAGAAGAAGGATTGCTTGATACATCAAAGCTTACTAGAGTAATAATTGATCCTTACAGTTCCTTATCATTTAAAAAAGAAAAAGATTACGAATTCAAAGATACCGTTGTTACGTTATTGATTGATAATTCGGGTTCAATGAGAGGAAGACCAATCACAATTGCCGCGATATGTGCAGATATTTTATCAAGAACTTTGGAAAGATGTTCAGTTAAAGTTGAAATTTTAGGTTTTACAACAAAAAACTGGAAAGGTGGTCAATCAAGGGAGCATTGGAATAAAAATGGTAAACTAAAAGCGCCTGGCAGACTAAACGATCTTAGACATATAATTTATAAAAGTGCAGATACTCAATGGAGAATAAGTAAAAATAATTTAGGACTAATGTTAAAAGAGGGTTTACTTAAAGAGAATATTGATGGAGAAGCTATAAATTGGGCTTTCAACAGACTTAAAAAAAGAAAAGAAGAAAGAAAAATTTTGATGGTTATATCTGATGGTGCTCCGGTTGATGACTCAACCCTATCTGTAAATTCAGGAGATTTTTTAGAAAAGCATCTTAAAAAAACAGTTAAATATATTGAAAACAAAAGTGATATAGAAATCTTAGCAATTGGAATTGGTCATGATGTATCAAGATATTACTCTAAAGCAATAAAAATTACTGATGTTCAAGAATTAGGGGATGTTATGATAGAACAACTTAGTGGTCTATTTGCGAACAAAAAAAAACTACATTAATTAAATTTGTTTGAGATCTTTATTTTTCCACTCAACTATAACTTCACCACCCCCTAGATTTTTGGAGTTTTTAAATTTTACAGATGCAAAATTTTTTTCTAATAAAGTTTTTCCTATAAACGTACCTAGACCCAAACCTTGTTTAGAATTTTGAGCATTATTTAATGTTCTTATATATGGTTCACCAAGCATTTCTTTTTTAATTAAATCTGCAGGAAATCCATCTCCATCGTCTAGTATTTTTATAATTGTGCTATTTTCTTTATTTAATAAGATTATATTTATTTTTTTTTTTGAAAATTTGTTTGCATTACCAATAAAATTTCTTAAGCCATACATAATTTCTGTCGACTTACCAATACGAATTTTATTTTTAAACTCAGTTATATTAATATCAAATTTTTTATTACTAATTTCCTGAAAGGACCTGACTATTTCATTAACATATTCAAATAATGTAAAATTTGTATTTAAAAACTCATCATTAATTTTTGGATTTAAAGAGAGTTTTTTCAATATTTCACTACATCTATTACTTTGCGAAACAAGTAAATCAAGATCTTTTTTAAGTTTTTCATTTTTCTTAAAATCTTTCTGTAATTCTTTTGCAGTAAGAAGAATTGTAGATAAAGGAGTACCAAGAGAATGTGCTGCTGCTGCCGCTTGACCCCCTAATGAAAGTAATTCATTTTCTTTAGCCATAATTTCCTGTATTTTATCATAAGCCCTTTTTCTTTTTCTGCTTTGTTCCCCAAACTTAACGGCGAAATAAACAAGAAACAGCAACCCAATCAAGATTGAAATCGGAATTGCATATAAATAATAATCTGGAACATGAAAATGGATTTCGCCTGGATGAGGCAGTTCGAAATAAAAAAAGGTCAAAATGAGTAAAATTGAGGTCGTTAAAACTACGAGGATAAAGGAACTTTTTAACGAAAGATATTGGGAAGAAAATACAGCTGGAATTATAATTAAAAAAATAAATGGATTTTTAATACCACCTGTATAAAAAAATAAAATACCTAATTGTATAATGTCATAAATTAAATAAACTAAAGAGAGTGTATTGCTTATTTGATTTTCTTTTATCTTGAACTGTAAATATATATTTGTGATAACTCCTAAACTAATTACGGCAAGACATGGAAGATAATTAAATTTAAAATTTAAAATGAATTCTACTATAAAAATTGATACAATTTGACCAATAAACGCAATCCATCTTAAATTAACATAAGTTAGCCTATTTAAAGTAAATAATTCCGAATTATCAAAAACTCTGATCACTAGATATCTAGATTTTGTACATCTATAGCGTTGGATACTATAAAATCTTTCCTTAATGATACGTCGTTACCCATCAATGTATGAATAATATCAATGTCCTTTTTGATATCTTTTGAATATTCAACTTTGAGCAAATTTCTTGTTTCAGGATTTAAGGTTGTATTCCAAAGTTCGTCGGGGTTCATCTCGCCTAAGCCTTTAAACCGTTGAATATTTAATTTTGATTTTTCAGTAGCAAAATTTTTTTCATAGTCTTTTGATCCTTTTTTAATTTTCTTAAGGTCTTTTGAATTTCTCTCAACGAAGTTAACAAGTTCTTTTTCGTCTTTAATATAAGAAATCTTTCCACCTTTGTTAATTTTGAATAGAGGTGGTTGAGCTAAATAAATATGTCCATTTTCAATAAGTTTGTTGAAAGGTTTATTATTAAAAAAAGTTAAAAGCAGTGCTCTGATATGTGATCCATCCACATCAGCATCTGTCATAATTATAATTTTTCCATACCTTAAGTCTTTTAAATCTATTTCTTCATTTTTAGGATCTAAGCCCAGTGCATTTATCAAGGTCATAATTTCATTTGATGAAATCATTTTTGATAATGTTTTAGTACGAATTTCATTTTCCCCCTTTTTTTTACCACCATTATTATCAACATATGTATTAAGTATTTTTCCTCTTAACGGTAATACTGCTTGATATTCTCTATTTCTGCCTTGTTTAGCCGATCCGCCTGCAGAGTCTCCTTCAACAATAAATAATTCTGTTTGCTCCTGACTTGAGTTTTGACAGTCTGCGAGCTTTCCTGGTAGACCAGTAAGTTCCAAAGCACCTTTTCTACGAACAGTTTCCCTGGCTTTTCTTGCAACATCTCTTGCTTGCGCTGCTTGAATAATTTTTGCTAGAATTATTTTAGAAATAGATGGATTTTGATCAAACCATAAAGATAATTTATCATTTATAATTGTTTCAACTATATTCCTGACTTCTGATGAAACTAGCTTATCTTTCGTTTGTGATGAAAATTTTGGATCTGGTATTTTAATGGATAGAACACATGTCAATCCCTCTTTTACATCATCTCCAGAAATAGATAGTTTATTTTTTTTCAGTAAATTTAAATCACTCGCATACTTATTAATTACCCTTGTAAGCGCACTTCTGAAACCCAACAAGTGAGTACCACCATCTTTTTGGTAAATATTGTTTGTAAAAGGATATACATCTTCACTATAACCTCCGTTCCATTTAAGAGAGCACTGAATATTTAAATTATTTTTATTTTCTTCCAAATATATAGGTTTTTTAAATAGCTCTTTTCCATTTTTATTTTTTAAACTATCTCGTTTATTATCCAGGAATTCAACAAATTCAATTATACCTCCGTCGTACTTAAACTGTAAGGACTTTGTTTTTTTTAAGGAAAAATCATTAAGAATAATTTTAATTCCTTTGTTAAGAAATGCTAATTCCCTTAATCTTTTTTCTAATATTGAAGAACTAAATTTGATAGAGGAAAAAATTTCCTTAGATGGTATAAAATTTATTTCAGTGCCATTATCACCTTTGGCTTTACCAGTTTGTTTGAGTGGTGATTTAGCTTTTCCGTTTTCAAATTCAATATAGTATTGCTTACCTTCTCTATTTATAGTTAATTTTAAAATTTTTGAAAGAGCGTTTACAACTGAGACTCCAACTCCGTGCAGTCCCCCAGACACTTTATATGAATCATGATCAAATTTACCCCCGGCGTGAAGTTGTGTCATGATAACTTCTGCTGCTGACTTTTTTTCTCCTTTATGAATATCAACTGGAATTCCTCTTCCATCATCTTTGACAGTGATTGATCCATCTGAGTTTATGCTAACAGTAATATTTTTACAAAATCCAGCTAATGCCTCATCTATTGAGTTATCTACAACTTCGTAGACCATATGATGCAAACCTGTTCCATCATCGGTATCACCGATATACATACCTGGTCTTTTCCTTACAGCCTCAAGTCCTTTCAATACTTTGATGGAGTCGGCCTGATAATTTTGTTTAGTATTTTTGCTCATTTTCAATGGAAAGATTTATTTATAGCACTTTTTGCTTATTAAATAAAATATACAAACAAGAAGATCTTTTAAAAAGCTATGTATTTCAATGATAATTTAAGGTTTATAACTTTTTTTTTTTAATTTATTAGAAAAGCTTTTTTTTTGATCAATTTAAGTAATTAAAATCTTAACTTTTTTAAAACCAAAATCAATATTATAAATTTCATAATACCATAAATATTAAATAAATTTTCAAGAGATTTTTTTGGATTTAACACCATGAGATTAAGCAAACACAAAAATAAATAAGCAAATGGCTGCCTCAAAATTTTAACGGTTTTCAGTTTCTTATTTTTATATTGATATAGGTACTCTCCATATTTAAAATTTGAATTTTTAATAAACATGCTTGAAATATTTAATTTTGTTGAAGACCATGTGTGTATGGCTTTTGAATCATGATTGATAAAAATATTATATTTTGACTTTAATATTCTACTTGAAAAATCAATATCTTCCCAATAAAAAAAGAAATTCTCATCAAACATTTTTAATTCGAGAAATTTTTTTTTTTCTCCCATGAAAATTGCACCAATAAAATTTTCAATTTCGTAAATTTTATTTTTTTTTCTCTTTTTATATTTTTCAAAGCCTCTAATTGCTGGCACACTTAAAATACATTTTTTATTATATTCGAATGGTCTTCTTAAATTTAAAATAGATTTTTTTTGAATTAAGATATCTGGTTGAGTACATAAAAAATACTTTGTTTTTACTTTTCGTACTAAATAATTTATTCCCTTAGCAAAGCCAAGGTTTTCTTTTGTAGATTTATAGAATTCTAAATTGGGAAAAAAATTTCTAAAATACTTCTCTAGTTTTTTATCATTGCCTTGATCTAAAACAAGTATTTTAAAATCTTTGTAAATTTTTAAATTCTTAATTAGTTTTTTTGGTGTTTGGAATAACAATATTATTATCGATATATCATTTTGCTTCATTATGTATTTTTATAACATTATTAAACTTTTACTCCATAAAAATACGAGGAAAATTAAATTTGATTATATTTTTAACAATAAATTTTATAAAGAATTATTTATGATCTCTTTTAAGTTAGGGTATATATGATTACTGATTTTAATAGAGCCCTTTATTGTAGTGTGTACCTCGTCGTAAAAATCATTTTTATGAATATTATTTGCAATTTCGTCTAACTTGATAATTTCAAATTTATTTTTTTTTGCAAATTCTTTTAAATATTGATTAACCAAAAATAAATTATAATCACTTATACCGTCAAAGCGTATTTGCGTTATAAAGATTGGTTTTATTTTTGCTTGGACAATAATTTTTTTTAAATTGTTTAAATTTTCCTCAAAATTTTTTAAGACTTGTAAATTTTCATTATTTTTTTCATATTTTTTGAATTTGGCTAAAGCTTTTTCATAATCTATATATTTAAAATTTTTGTACAAATTCTTTTTTTCAATGCCATAATATAATCTTATTGGATTAAAAAACTTATTTTGTATTTTTTTTTTAAATTTGTAGATTACACTATTATTTTTTACTAAATCTTCTAATCTTTCAAAGAAAGCCTTTCTGTCAAGTTCATCAAAATGTTTTGGTAATTTTAGTGTTGAGTCATTCAATCCAATGTAAAAAATAACAATTTCGGGTTTTAATTTTTCAACTTTTGGAAACCAGTTTACAAAATCATTAACATATCCTCTTGTAGATTTTCCACCTTTAGAAGCATTTATTATTTTTAAATTTTGGGTATCGAGACCTAACTTTTTATTTAATTGTTCAACTATAGAAAATTTAGTAGGTATATACATTTGTTCTCCAGTGCTTCCGCCTAAAAATAATACTTTTATTTTTTCAGGATTAAAATCCTGCCCTATAAAACCGAAATTATTTCTTCTAAATGTATAATTATAATTTTCACCTTCATACTTTACGCTCATAGGTATTTCGATATTTCTTAGTTCTCTTGCAGTATATCCAAAGTTATTTTTTTTTAACCAATTTCCAAAAATTAATTCAAAAATAATAATTGAAATTAAAAGAATTAAAAAATTTATTGATATTAATTTTAATATTTTCATAATCTTTATCTCTATATTATTTCAAAATGTTTTAAATAAAAATGGCGGAGAGAGTGGGATTCGAACCCACGAAAGAGTTGCCCCTTAACACGCTTTCCAAGCGTGCGCCTTAAACCGCTCGGCCATCTCTCCATAATTTAATTATTAAATTTTTTTTTAACTATTAACAAACGGTTATTTCTTACATTTTTAGGATTTTTAATATCAACTATTTGCCAAAGAAAATCCTTTTTACTGAAATATTGAAAGTATTTTTTGATATTACTCGGTTTTCTATTTATATCCTCGATAATATAAAAGCCTTTATCAACTAAAAAGTTAATTGAATTTTCAAAAAAAACTATATTTGCATCGTATGTATGCATTCCATCATCAATTATTATATCCATTTTTTTACCGATTTTTTTCCACATTGTGTCTATCGTGTTCTTTTTAAGCATATCAACATAAAAAGTCTTAATATTCTCGTCGTCATTTAGAATACTTTTATCTATATCTGCACCAAAGATTTTTGAATTAAAAAAATATTTTCTCCAACCCTTTAATGAACATAAAGGTGAATAGCTTTTAAATATTGACATATTATCAGAAAATTCAACTTTTACTGATCCTAAACCAACCTCAAAAATATTTAGTTTTTTTTCTCTAATTTGATTGAATAAAAAATGATAAAAATCTGTATAATTATGTTGATTACCTTTGTCACTACCAAATTCATTCATAATTTCTGTTAAAATATTTTTTTTACCAAGATATTTTTTGTTAAATAAATTTATATCAACTATTTTTTTTTTGGAATTTTTGATCTTTAAATAAGATGTGTATCTTAAATTTCTTAAATATAAATTTAGATATTTAGAGAAATATTTTATATTTTTTATCATAAATAACTTTTATAAAAAGTATTTATGTATTCTTTGAGTGTTTCTTTCCATGGTCTCATTATATTTAAACCTTTTTTGTTAAGCTCTCCATTTATTAAATTTTCTGATTTAGGTCTTTCTGCAAAAAAAACGTTTGAAAAATGACTTGATTTAACTTCATTTATTTTTATTTCTTCTTCTAATTTAAGTATTTTAATTATCTCTTTTGAAACTTCTAAGCGACTAGTTTTGCCTTCACAAACCATATTATATAATCCAAAATTGTTTGTTTCTAACAATTTTTTTGTATTTTTTGCAAAATCAAATGTGTAAGTTGGGGTTCCAAATTTATCGTTTACAACAAATAATTCTTTTTTTCCCTCTTTAATTTGTTGAAGTATTTTTTGAACAAATTTTTTATCTTTTTTTGGTCCTCCACCCATCATCCAGCCTGCTCTACAAACTAAGTATTTTTTACTGTTTTTTACTACATATTTTTCAGCTTCATATTTTGATGAAGCATAAACTCCAATCGGCTTAGGTAAATCAGTTTCGTCATAAAAATCTTTATTTCCATCAAATATCCCAGCAGTGCTTATGTATAATAAAGGTATTTTTAAATGGTTGGATATTTCTACCGCGGATATTACAGACTCCGTATTTGTTTTAATTGTTTCTTTTTCGTGTTTTTCGCAATATTCCAAATCTGTAAATGCACCTAAATGAAATAAATAATCGGGTTTAAATTTAAATACTTGAGATTTATACTCTTCCTTGTCACAAAAATTTAGAAAGTTTAACCATTTTTCATTTACATCTTTATCTGTGCAGTAAAGTTCGTATTCACTTAAAAATTCATGATAAAAAGCCTCACCCAACATACCTCCTGCTCCAGCTAAAAATATTTTTTTTTTCATATCTTTATTCAAAAGTTATTATTATCATTAGTGATATCATGAAATTTTAGAGGCCATTCAATATAGTTTGAATTTTTTTTAAACCAATAGCTTAGAAATCTTTCAGCTAAAAAAGCATATACTCTAATTCGACTATATTCTCTGTTAATATCAAATCCAAACAACTGTTCACAATTTTTAAGCCATTTAAATAAAACTTCACAGTAATCAGAGTAAAGCTTCGAGGATCTACAAATAAATATATTATTGGCATTAAAAGAGACCTCAGAGTTTACAAAGTTTCTGAAACCTTCTCTATCTTGATCATCTAATAATTCAATTGCTTTATCTAGTTCACCATAACCATGATACATATCGTAATGAACTTTCACAGACATCTTTTTTTTTGAAAAGAATACAAATGGATTTTTTAAAAGTTGTCTTTTACCATGCTTTAAAACTTTGCTTAGTTTTGTTGAATTCACAAAAAATTTTTCCCTTAAAACTACTTCGTAATTTTTCCATTCCTTGGGAACTTCTTGTACAATACTTTTTTTAAATTCCTTTTCTTCTGAATTATTTGAAATATTTTGGGTCCAGAATCGTCTGTAGTGACAAAATCCTATCCACTCCTTATCAAAGTGTTTATTTAAATTATTTTTCCAAAGCCAGTAGTAAAAAGTGTTTTCCCCATACCAACTATTTTTTTTACTTATATTGTCTAAAGTATTGTCTCTTAACCAATCTTTATCAAATTTTCCATTTCCTAAACCAACGGGTACATAATTCAAGGATTTAATTTTATTTAAATGAGAATTTGACAGAGAAATACAGTACATTTTTAATGAAGACATTTTAAATTATATATTTTTTAAATCTTTCCAAGTTTTCTGTTAAATATTTTGGAAAAGAATTATTAATCTCAATTTTTTCATAAGTATGACCTCTATTAAATAAATCGATCTTTTCATTAATTTTTTTCCTTATTATATCTGGATCAGAATACTTTTTTTCTGCAAACTCTGAATGTGCATAAGTTTTCAATTTGAGAGATATCTCGTCGGGCGAGAGTATGTTATTAAAATGCCAGCCTGCATTATTAAAGATTTCAATACTTCTTTCTTTGTCAATTCTGAAAAAATTATATTTTAAATTTTTAGATTTTACTTTTTGTCTCATAAAATCTATTGATTTAAGATTTTTTTTTTTACAAACTCTTGTTCCTTCCCAGGGAGATTCGTATTTATTGAAAAGATTAAATTTAAAATTAAAACATTTTTGCATAAAAATTCCATACTTCTTTTTTAACATAAAATTTTGAAGTAATTGTGGATTAGGTATTTCATCAGGATCAGAAAAAAATATGTAATCATCTTTATCTGCAAAATCAGTACTTTTAAGTAAAAATTCCCTTTGAATTGCTTGATTTTCCCAAATAGATGTATTTTTGGGAAAGGGTTTTTCCAAAACAACGTATTTTACTTTATCTAAATCATAATATGGTTTGGCTATAAAATTTTTTTGTTTTGAATTACCCCTATGATCAAATATTGACTCACATATTACAAAATAATCTACATGATTTTTTAGTACATTATATCTAAATTCGAACATAAAATTATTATCAAAAAAAGTTACACAATCTATAATTTTATTCCTCATATTTAACTTAACCAATTTTCAATTATTTCCATATTGCGTACAGTCTGTGATAAATCTACTCCAGAATAATCTAAAATATTTTTATTCTTAATAATACTTTCGCTTATACTGTCAATTTCATTCGTATAAATATTATTAATTTTATTAATTTCAATTTTCTGAGTTTGTTCAGTTTTTAAAGTAATGAATGGCACTTGACCAAACCATACATCATCTAAAATAATTTGTCCTTTTTCCCCATTTATTATCGCTTTTCTTCCTAGTGGTTCAGAAAATGATGCGCCTATAAATGATTTAAATCCATTATCAAAATTTAATTCAGCATAAGAGTTTATATCAACCCCTGATGAACATATTTCTTTTTTTTTATTTAATACTTTAATTTCTTTTAATTCAGAAATTTGTGATGCAATTAAAGTACTTAGTGAAACACAATAACAACCCAGATCAAGGATTACTCCCCCACCCAGATCTTTATTAAAAAGTCTGTTTTTGGGGTTTATTTTTTTTCTTTTTCTAAATCCTAGAAAATTGAAAGAGGTAAGAATATCACTTCCAAAATTAGCTTCCATAGATGTTAATTTTCCAATATCTCCGTTTTTAATCAATTCTAATAGTTTTTTTATTTGTGGGTGGAATCTATACATCATAGCTTCGCAAAAAAATAATTTATCCTTAAGTATTTGTTGTATTTTTAAAGCTTCATCTAAATTTGATGTAGCAGGTTTTTCAACTAAAATTCTTTTTCCATTATTAATACACATCATTACTGTTTCAAAATGAAAAGCGGTGGGTAAAGCTATGTAAACTATATCTACATCAGAATTTTTAATGAGATCCTCATAACTATTGAAGGAATACTTGTCTTCAATATTAAATTTATTTCTAAATTCCTTTAGTTTTTCTTTATTTTTGCTAGCAATAGCTTTCAATTTTCCATAATTTGAATAGTTAAAAGCATTAGCAAAAACATTCGCTATATTTCCTAAGCCAATTATTCCCCAATTTAACTTTTCCATTAAATTAATTTTTATTAATTCTTAAAACCCCGATAAATGCTTCTTGAGGAATTTCGACTTTTCCAAATTGTTTAGATCTTGCTTTTCCTTTTTTCTGTTTTTCTAAAAGTTTTCTCTTTCTATCAAGTGCTCCGCCACCATGTATTTTTGTCAGAACGTCTTTCTTAAAACCTTTAATTGTTTCCCTTGCTATTATTTTTCCTCCTATAGCTGCCTGGATAGGGATCATAAAATTATGTCTAGGAATTAAATCTTTTAATTTTTCACATACATCTCTACCTATAGATTGGGCAAAATCCTTATGAACCATCATTGCCAAAGCATCTACTGGCTCAGAATTTACAAGAATTCCTAGTTTAACTAGGCTGCCTTCCTTGTGGCCTGTTATTTCGTAATCAAAACTTGCATATCCACTTGTCATAGACTTAAGTCGATCATTAAAATCAAAAACAACCTCATTCAATGGGATATCATAATTCAATACAGCTCTGTTTCCGGAGTAACTTAAATTTGTTTGTATACCTCTTTTGTTTTGACAAAGCTTGATTATAGAGCCTAGGTATTGGTCTGGAGTTATAATGGTAGCTTTAATCCATGGCTCTTCGATAGACTTGATTAATGTTGGATCAGGTAGACTAGAAGGATTTTGTAGATCAAAAATTTTCCCACTATTTAAATATACTTTATAAACTACTCCTGGTGTAGTAGTTAGCAGGTTTATATCGAACTCTCTTTCAAGTCTTTCAGTAACAATTTCCAAGTGAAGTAGTCCTAAAAATCCACATCGAAAACCCAGACCTAATGCAGATGAAGATTCTGGTTCATAAGAAAAACTTGAGTCATTTAATTTCAATTTTGCCAAACCATCTTTTAATTTTTGATATTCAGAGCTATCCACAGGAAATAATCCACAAAAAACCACTGGCTTACTTGGTTTAAAGCCTGGTAAAGCTTTGGTTAATGGCTTGTTTGCGTCACAAATCGTATCTCCGACTTTAGTTTCAGATAAATTTTTAATACCTGTGATTATAAATCCGATCTCACCAGAGTTAAGTTCATCTATATCTTTAGGTTTTGGTGTAAAAACGCCAACTTTTTCAATTATATACTCACTATCAGTAGACATCATTTTTATTTTCATATTTTTTTTTAATTTTCCGTCAATCACTCTAACTAAAATAATAACTCCCAAATATGAGTCGTACCAACTATCAACCAACAGGCATTTTAATAACTCTTCTTTCTTTCCTTCTGGAGGTGGCAAACTAGATATTATTTGTTCTAAAATTTCATCAACACCTTCGCCAGTTTTACCTGAGCAAGGTATTGCTGAAGAAGTGTCAATACCAATAACATCCTCAATTTGTTTTTTTGTTCTATCAATATCAGAAGCTGGTAGATCTATTTTATTTAAAACAGGTATAATCTCATGATTAGTATCTAACGCTTGGTAAACGTTTGCGAGTGTTTGAGCCTCAACACCTTGGGTACTATCAACTATCAAAATTGACCCTTCGCAAGCATAAAGTGACCTGCTAACCTCGTAACTAAAATCCACATGACCAGGAGTATCAATAATATTTAATATATACTCTTTTCCATCCTTTGATTTGTAATTTAGTTTTACCGTTTGTGCTTTTATTGTTATTCCTCTTTCCCTTTCAATATCCATGGAGTCTAAGACTTGTTCCTTCATTTCTCTATCTGTAAGACCACCACATCGATGAATTATCCTATCCGCAATAGTTGATTTACCATGATCAATATGAGCAATGATTGCGAAATTTCTGATATTATCTAAATTTGACATTTACGATCTTAACTTTGCGCCAGTTTTATTTTCTACATTAGAAATAATTAATTTATTTAATTTATTTAAATCATCATCTGTAAGAGATTTTTGTGATGATTGAATTGTCACATTTAAAGCTACTGATTTTTTATCTTTATCGATATTTTCTCCTTCATAAAGATCAAAAACTCTTATGTCTTTAATTAAATCTTTATCAACTTCTGATATTATTTTTATCAGTTCTTGTACTTTAAAATTCTTATCTATCACGAACGCAAAATCTCTTTCTGATTTTTGAAAGTCTGAGTATTGGAATTGAGATTTAAGATCTTTTAGTTTTTTATTCTGAAATTTTATCCTGTCTAAGAAAATTTCAAATATTATCAAAGCGTCTGTTTTTAGTTCTGCTTTCTGTAATATATTTGGATGTATTTCACCAAAAAAAGCAATTGGGATTTTATTTAAAGAGTCTTGATAAATAACTCCAGATTTACCAGGATGATAATAATTTGGGGTTTTATTATCAACATTAATACTGTTCTGATCTAGTCCTATTTCGTATAAAGTTTGAATTAAATCTCTCTTAGCATCAAAAACATCAAGCTTTCTCTCTTTTTCTATCCAATTTAATCTAGAGGTTAATCCACATTTGAGGGCAGCTAAAACGATTTCTTGCTCCCCTGGTTTACTCCCGGTAAAAATTGGTCCTATTTCAAACATTGAAATATCCTTAAAGTCTCTTTCTAAGTTTTTTTTTAAATAAAAAATCAGATTAGAAAAAATTGAACTTCTTAGTACATTTAAGTCGGAACTGATTGGATTGACTATTTCAATTTCTTTTTTTTCTTCTTTAAATAAATTGTTAATTTTAGAGTCGGTAAACGACCAAGTGACTGTTTCGAGATAACCTTTGGAAGCTACTGATCTTTGTAAAAAATGAAATAGTTTTTGCTGTTTATTGAGAGTTGGTCTAACTCTTACTTTTTTTGGTAACTCGGTTGCAATTTTATCATATCCAATTAATCTTGCAATTTCTTCTACAATATCAATTTCTTGTTCTATATCTGGCCTCCAAGATGGAACAATTAAATCTAAAATATTTTTTTTCTTTTTTACTTTAAACCCAAGACTGTCTAAAATTTTTGTCACTACTTTTTCAGAGGCTTTTAAGCCAGTGATACTTTGAAATTTTGCGATAGGAAAACTAATTTTACGTTGCTTAAATCTTTCAACTGTCTCTATATTTTTTTTACTTATTGTTCCACCACATATTTTTTGAATTAATTCTGCAGCAACAAATAACCCTTCCTCAATTGAATTTGGATCTATGCCTCTCTCAAATCTATGTTTTGCGTCTGTATCTATGCCTAACAATCTTGAGGTAGTCCTTATAGATTTTGGATAAAAGTAAGCAGACTCTAACAAAATATTTTTTGTTTTAAACTCTGTGGCCGACCTAGTCCCACCTATTATTCCACCTAAACCTAAAATGCCTGACTTGTCAGTTATTACACACATATTTTCACCTAAGACGTATTTTTTATTATCTAGTGCCTCAAAACTCTCACCTTTTTTTGAATTTCTAACTATAATTCCAGTATCAATTTTGTCTGCATCATATGCGTGTAAAGGACGATTTAGATCAAGCATGACATAGTTTGTTATATCAACAATTGCTGAAATAGGTTTCTGACCAATTGCTAATAACTTGTCTTTAAGCCATTTAGGACTTTCTTGATTTTTCACATCTTTTATTAAAAGACTACCAAATAAGGAACATCCTTGATTTTTTTCTTTGGTAATTTTAACTCTTAAATTTTGTGAGCCAGAAAATTTAATTTTAATAGAATTTTTTTTTCTTAATTTACCTGATCCTGCTGCTGCTAAATCACGTGCAATACCTTTAACCCCAAGACAATCTGCACGGTTTGGGGTTATTGACAAATCAACCACTTTTGGAGCTTTATTTGAAAAATAATTTTTACCAATTTTACTTTTATACTTGTTGGTTGATAATTCAGTTATACCTTTACTTTCATTAGAAAGTTTTAATTCAGCCTCTGAGCATAACATTCCATAAGATGTCACTCCTCGTATATTGCTCACTGATAATTTCATTTGATTTTTT
This sequence comes from uncultured Pelagibacteraceae bacterium, assembly GCA_902580275.1. GTDB lineage: Bacteria > Pseudomonadota > Alphaproteobacteria > Pelagibacterales > Pelagibacteraceae > Pelagibacter. Next base: position 15,072 of record CACHJZ010000003.1, read on the forward strand.
GGTATCACTGCTCCCGGTGGGGCATAGATTGTTATTAAATTGTCTTTTGCATTTGGCGCACCGCATACAACTTTAACGTTTTCATTTTTTCCAATGTCAACTTCGCATACTTTCAATCTATCCGCGTTTGGGTGTTTTTCTGAACTAACTATTTTTGCAATTAAAAATTGATCTAATTCTGAGGTTTGACTATTAAAACTTTCTACTTCTAAACCAATATTTGTCAGTCTATCAATTATTTTACTATCACTAAATTTTGTTTCCAGGTGATCCTTCAGCCATTCAATTGTGAATTTCATCGGCTTAAACCTCTATAACTTGATGGAACATCTAGAGGATCAAATCCAAAATGACTTAACCATCTATAATCCGTTTCGAAAAATGCTCTTAAATCATTAATTCCATATTTTAACATTGCTAATCTATCGATGCCTATGCCAAAAGCATAACCTTGAAACTTGGAAGGATCTACTTTCACATTTCTGAGAACATTAGGATGCACCATTCCACAACCTAATATTTCAAGCCATTTGTCTCCTTCTCCAATTATTATTTTGCCATCTTTTAATTCATAACCAATATCAACCTCTGCGGAAGGTTCGGTAAATGGAAAATGACTTGGTCTAAATCTCATTCTAATTTTGTCAACTTCAAAAAACTCTTTAATAAAATAATTTAAGCAACCCTTTAAGTGACTCATATTAATATTTTTGTCTATATGAAGCCCTTCAACTTGATGAAACATAGGGGCATGAGTTTGATCACTATCTGACCTATACGTTCTACCTGGTGCAATAATTTTGAAAGGTGGTTTACCTTGCAACATGGTTCTCACTTGCACAGGAGATGTATGGGTTCTTAGTAAAAATTCTTTATTCTTGTCTAAATAAAAAGTGTCATGCATATCTCTTGCAGGGTGATTTTCAGGTGTATTTAAAGCAGTAAAGTTATTGTATTCATTTTCAACATCTGGTCCTTCTTCAACTGAAAAACCGATTTCAGAAAAGATTGATGAAATTTCATCAATTACTTGTGAAACAGGATGAATTTTCCCTCTACTAAAACTTCTTTCGGGCAAAGTTACATCAACTTTTTCATTTTTTAGTTTTGAATTGATTTCATTAATTTCGATATCTTTTATTTTTCTTTCGATAAAATTTTGCAATTCACTTTTTGTAGCGTTTAATTCTGATGAAACCCCTTTTCTTTCTTCGCTGTTCAGAGATCCGATTTTCTTAAATTCATTAGATATTTTTCCACTCTTTCCAAATAATTCTGATTTTATTTGGTTAATCTGTTTAAGATCAGAAACTTTACTAAGTTTATTTAGATACTCTTCTTTTATTTTTATAATATCTGACATAATTGCAGATTATTTCTTAGTTTAAATAAAACAATAGTGAAGATTAATTTAATGCTGATTGGGCTTTTTTGACAATCGTTTTAAAGGCATCTGGGTTATCGTATGCTATTTCTGCTAGAATTTTTCTATCCAGCTTTATACCTGATTTATTTAAACCATGAATAAATCTAGAATATGTAAGTCCCTCTGATCTAACCCCAGCATTAATTCTTTGTATCCATAAAGATTTAAAGTCTCTTTTTTTGTTTCTACGATCTCTGTAAGCATATTGCATTGCTTTTTCCATAGCTTGTCGTGCAACTCTAATAGTATTTTTTCTTCTGCCCCATTGACCCTTTACAGCTTTTAAAACTTTTTTATGTTTTGCTCTACTTGTTACACCTCTTTTAACTCTAGCCATTTTATCCTCTTAAATTATATGGCATATATGATTTAACAATTTTTCCATCCTGCTTTGCCATAATTGTGGTTCCTCTTTGCTTTCTTATTTGTGAATTAGTTCTTTTAATCATGCCATGTCTCTTTCCTGCTTGAGGCATAACAACTTTACCTGTTGCAGTGATTTTAAATCTTTTTTTTGCTGAGCTTTTAGTTTTTAATTTTGGCATATGTGGCAGGTTTTATACAAATATTAGAATTAATTTACAACCAAAATTATAGCTTATAATGGTTGAATCACCATTATCATCTGTTTTCCATCAAATTTTGGCTGAAGTTCTATTTTACCAACTGAGGACATGTCAGTTTTAATTTTTTCCATTAGCTCATTTCCGAGATGTGTATGTTGAAGCTCTCTTCCTTTAAATCTAATTGTAAATTTTACCTTATCTCCTTTGGTAAGAAATTTTTGAGCATTCTTTATTTTAAAAGAATAATCATGAACTTCTGTGACTGGTCTTAATTTTATTTCTTTTAAATCAACTTTTTTTTGTTTCTTTTTAGCTTTATTTGCTTTTTTTTGAGCATCATATTTAAATTTTCCCATATCCATAATTTTACAAACAGGAGGTTTAGCATTTGGGGAAATTTCTATAAGATCAAGGCCTTCTTCTCTAGCAATTGATATTGCTTCATTTGTATTCAAAATTCCTAAATTTTCACCAACACTTGAAATTACCTGAACTTCTGGAGAATAAATTCTATTATTCGATCTCGGACCTTTGTCCTTAGTTCTTCTTTGGAAATAATTTTTATTATGATCTGCCACTTAATTGAAGGATGCTTGATTTAAAGCAGAATACTTTTTAATAAAATCTTTTAGTTTCATATTTTCTTGTTTTTTATTATCCAATTCTCTAATAGTTACACTATCACTGTCAACTTCTTTTTTACCACAAATTAGTAAAACTGGTACTTTAGATAGTGAATGCTCTCTAATTTTATAATTTAAATTATGATTTTTTAAATCAACCTCGCAATTTAATCCTACACTTCTAAGTTTATCAGCTACCTCTGAAGCGTATTTATCGAATTCATCTGAAACAGGTATGACAACTATTTGAAGAGGACTGATCCAAAATGGAAGCTTACCTGCATAATTTTCGATGAGAATTCCAATAAATCTTTCTAATGATCCAAAGAGAGCTCTATGAAGCATTACCGGCACTTTTTTTGATCCGTCCTTATCAACAAATGTTGCACCTAATCTTTCAGGAAGGTTTAAATCTACTTGCAAGGTTCCACATTGCCAATCTCGTCCTATTGCATCTCTTAAAACAAATTCAATTTTTGGTCCATAAAATGCACCTTCACCTTTATTAATCGTGTATTCTAATTTTGTTGCTTTTACTGCTTCTAATAATGCAGCTTCAGATTTATCCCAAACTTTATCATCTCCAACTCTTATCTCAGGTCTGTCAGAATATTTTAATATTACATTTCTAAAGCCTAAATCTTTGTAAATATCTAATATTAAATTTGTTACACTTAAAGATTCTTTTGTAATTTGTTCCTCTGTACAAAAGATATGAGCATCATCTTGAGTAAATGCTCTTACTCTCATAAGTCCGTGTAAAGCTCCCGAAGGTTCATATCTGTGAACTTTTCCGAATTCAGACATTTTTAAAGGTAAGTCTCTATAACTTTTTAGTCCCTGATTAAAAACTTGTACACATCCTGGACAATTCATTGGTTTAATTGCAAATACTTTTTCATCAGGAGTAGTGGATGTATACATGTGTTCTCCAAATTTATCCCAATGGCCAGATTTTTCCCAAAGGGACCTGTCTAAAATTTCTGGTGTATTTATCTCTTTATAACCCGCTTTTTTTTGCCTATCTCTCATGTAATCAACAAGTTTTTGAAAAAGACTCCATCCTTTTTCATGCCAGAAAACTGAACCTGGACTTTCTTCTCTAAAATGAAAAAGATCCATTTCTTTTCCAAGCTTTCTATGATCTCTTTTTTCAGCCTCTTCTATTCTTTTTAAATAACTATCTAAATCTTTTTGATTAGCCCAACCAGTACCATAAATCCTTTGAAGCATTTCATTTTTTGAGTCACCACGCCAATATGCTCCTGAGACTTTTGTTAATTTAAAAGCTTTACCAATTTTTCCTGAAGATACCAAATGAGGACCTCTACACAAATCATGCCAAGTTTCACCATGATGATAAATTGAAAGTTCCTCATTTTTTGGAATACTCTCAATTATTTCAGCTTTATATTTTTCACCAATCTTTTTAAAATGGTTTATGGCCTTTTCTCTTTCCCAAATTTCTCTTTTTGTTTTCACATCTTTATCGACAATCTCTGACATTCTTTTTTCAATTTTATTAAGATCCTCACTTGTAAAAGGCTCCTTTCGAGCAAAATCATAGTAAAAACCATTTTCAATTACTGGACCTATTGTAACCTGCGTTCCTGGATATAATTCTTGAACAGCCATAGCCATTATGTGAGCAGCGTCATGTCTTATTACTTCTAATCCTTCTGGATCTTTAGCAGTAAAAATTTTTACTGAGCTGTCTTCTTTAATTATGTGATATAAATCTTTAAGTTCTCCATTTACACTCATGATTAAAGCTTGCTTTGCTAAGGATTTGCTAATTTTTTCTGCAACTTCTGAGCCGGTAACAGGTTTTTCAAACTTAATTATCTTTCCATCAGGAAGTGTAATATTTGTCATTAGTTAAATAATTTTTTGTATTCTGAATAAGTGTTTAAACACATTTTTTCAATATTAAATCTATTTATAACATTCTTTCTACCTTCTTTACCCATTAATTCCAGAGTTAAAGTGTCAAGATTTATAACCTCATGAATTTTTTTTGATAAAGAATCTGCATTGCCACTTTCAAATAAAATACCACTTTTATTATCAATTATGGTTTCATTTGAACCACCAATGTTACTTGCAATAATAGGTTTTCTCATTGATTGCGCCTCTACCGAAACTCTACCAAAAGCCTCTGGCTCAATTGAGGACGAAACTATAATATCTGATAACATATAAGCAGCCGGCATGTATTCACATTTCTCAATGAACCTAAAATTATTGGTTAAATCGTATTGTTCAACTAATCTTTCAAGTTTTTTTTTATAAACCGTTCTTCCTTGATCGCTGCCTAAAATAATAGCTGTGAAATCCAGATCTGAATTTAATTTTTTGAATTTGTTAATTGCCTCAATAAATAACTCTTGTCCTTTCCATGATGTTAGCCTGCCTGGTAAAAGAATTACTTTACTATTTTCTTCTATCTGCCAAAGTGTTTTTAATTTACTAACACTATTTTTCTTTATGTTATCAGGATCAAAATATTCAGTATTTATACCTCTAAATATAACTAGAAATTTTTTTTTTGGACTTAGATACTTTGGATAATTATTGTTTATATGTGAGAAAATAAAATTTGATCCAGCAATTAATAAATCTGATTTTACCATTACAGAATTATAAAATTTTTTAATATTTGAGCTAAAGTTGTAAGTTCCATGAAAAGTTGTAACGAGTTTTCTGAAAGTGATCTTTGTTGCAATTAAACAAGACCAAGCTGGTGACCTGCTTCTCGCATGAACAATATTGATGTTAAGGAATAAAATGATGAAAGTTAGACAAATACTGTTTAATAACATCATAAGTGGATTTTTTGAATTTACAGGTAGTTTTATTATCTTCACTTTTTTTTTATCCACATACTTTAAAAGTTCTCCACCACTTGTAGCTATATAAGACTTACAATCTTGTTCATGGAGGTAGTGCGCTAAGTCGTAACATCCAGTTTCAGCACCACCATAGCCCAATTTTGGTATAACTTGTAAAACTTTTATTTTAGATGACATTCTCTAATGTTATATATTAAGAAATTACTCTAATAAACTTTTATGACAAAATTTAAATACCTTAAAATAAAGAATAATCAGAAAATAAGATATTTAAGTAATAACTATACAAAAAACCTTTATGTAGTTTTTCTGCATGGATTTATGTCTGATGTTGAAGGAGAAAAGCCTAAAACTTTTTTAAGTTTCTGCAAAAAGAATAAAATTGGATTTTTAGCAGTCGAATATTCTGGGCATGGAAAATCGTCAGGTGAGTTTACGAGAGGAAATATAAGCAAATGGACTAGTGATACTAAATTGGCTATCAAAAAATTGGTCAAAAAAAACGATTTTATTTTAATCGGTTCAAGTATGGGTTCTTGGATATCTACAAACCAATTTAAATTTTTCTCAAAACAAATAAAAGGATTTATTGGTATTGGCTCCGCACCTGAGTTTTTAGAAAGAGTCATGTGGAAAAAATTTTCTAAGAAAATGAAAAGAGAGACTATCAAAAATGGAGTTTATCATTTAAAACACGGCGAATATGAGTATCCTATTACTTTTCAGCTCATTAAGGACGGAAGAAAAAACAAGGTATTACATAAAAGAATAAATTTAAAAATACCAGTTACGTTATTTCATGGTAAAAAAGATGATACGGTTCCAGTGGTTTATTCACGGAAACTCCTTAAAATTTTTAATTTTGCACAAAAAAAAATAATTGTAATAAAAAATGGTGATCATAGCCTATTTAAAAAGCAGTTTAAGTTAAAAATTTTAAAAGAGTTAGAAAATATTATTAATAATTACAAAAATTTAAATTAAGTAATTTTTTTGTTAATATGGTTTAAACCTTCAACATATGTAGGAAATTTAAAGTTATATTTAAAAAATTCTTTTGCTTTTTTGTTGCTTACTTTTTTGGAGTCATTGTAGAAAGCTTTTAACATTTCACTTTCAATTTGATCTAGCTTTATTTCTTTAGGTTCAGGTAAATTTAGAATTTTCGCACCATATTGCACCACATCTTCAGAAGATGCGGGCTTATCATCTGAGACGTTGTAAACTTCCCCTTTTTTAAATTTATTAAGGGATATAAATAATAAGTTTGCAATGTCTTCCACATGTATTCTTGAAAAAAATTGATTTTTTTTTCTTATAATGCTTCCATTACCAGATTTAATTCTCTCTAATACATTATTCTTATTTGAGTAGATTCCTGATAATCTAAAAATTTGAAGCGGTATTTTATATTCTTCATACATTTTAAGCCAAACATTCTCTACTGCTAATCTTTCAATGCCATTTTTGGATTTTGGTAAAGTTTCACTTTTTTCATCCACCCACTCTCCCTTGTGATCTCCATAAACACTTGTTGCAGATAAATATGTTATCCATTTGATATTTTGATTGAGAAGTTCTTTTGAAAAATATTTCAAAACTAAATCTATTTTATCTTTTGGGGGTATAGATATAAGTATGTGATCAGAATTATTTAATTTTTTTTGAATATTTTTATCTATTTTTTCGTTGTTAAATTCAAAATTTGAAACTTTTTGACCTAAGAATTCGATATCACCACTTGCTTGTCTCGTAGTTATTGAGATATTTAATTTATATTTTTCTGAAAGAAGTTTTTTAGTAAATTCTTTAGCAACTTGCCCAAATCCAAAAAAAAAAATATTGAGTTCTTTCAATTTAACTTACTTCTTTTACCATTGATTTTGTAGAAATAGGATTTTCTAGTTTATCCAACATTTCTTTAGGACAAACTTGTAGAAAATTATTTAATTCATTTTCGAAATTATTTAAAATATTTTTAGAAATTTTAGATCCAGTATATTTGACATGTTCTTTTATTAAGGATTTTAAATAATCTTTCCAGTAATCCGTTTCTGGAATTTGCCATACTACTGTTTCAGAGTTAACTTTTTTGCTAAATAATTTATTTTTATCATAAACAAATCCCATTCCTCCTGTCATCCCAGCAGCAAAGTTATCACCAACGTCGCCTAAAATTACAACAGTTCCACCGGTCATATACTCACAACCATTTGAGTCGCATCCTTCAATTACAGAAATGGCTCCAGAGTTTCTAACCGCAAACCTTTCTCCTGCTTTACCGGAAGCATATAACTGACCGGAGGTAGCTCCATATAAAACTGTATTTCCTATAATAGTATTTTCAGAAGAATTTAGGTTACTTTCTTCAGAGAGTTTAATTGAAACTATTGCTCCTGATAAACCCTTGCCAACATAATCATTTGCATCACCTTTCAAATTTAAAGTTAGACCTTTTCCTCCAAATGCACCAAAAGATTGCCCAGCTGATCCAACAAAATTTAGATTTAAAAAATTATCCTCTAATTTTTCATAACCAAATTTTTTATATAAATTATGCGAAATTCTTGTACCCACAGCTCTATGTGTATTTTTGATTTCAAATACATCATCTATTTTCTCATTTTTGTCGATTTTCTTTTCAATTGATGGCCATATTTCTTGATCAAGAGTATCAGGAACAAAATTTATTGATTGGTTTTCACAATAACGTTTATTTTCTCCACTATCTGCTTGAACAAATAAAGGATTTAAATCTAAATCGTCCAAATTTGGTGATCCTTTACTTACTTGTCTTAATAAGTCAGTCCTTCCAATTATTTCATTAATCGATTTAAATCCTAATTCGGCTAATATCTCTCTAACTTCGTTAGCTATAAAAGTAAACAAATTTACCACTTTGTCGGGTGTACCACTAAATTTTTCTCTTAATTTATCATCCTGGGTACAAACACCGACTGGACAAGTATTAGAATGACATTGACGTACCATAATACAACCCATTGCTACCAGAGCAGTAGTTGCTACGCCATATTCCTCGGCTCCCATCATGGCTGCAATTACAACATCTCTTCCAGTTTTAATTCCACCATCAGTTCTAAGTGTTACAGAGTCTCTTAAATTATTTAATGTTAAGACTTGATTAGCCTCCGTTAATCCCATTTCCCATGGTATTCCAACATATTTAACGCTTGTTTGTGGAGATGCTCCAGTACCTCCATTGTGACCAGAAATTAAAATAATATCTGCTTTTGCTTTAGCTACACCAGCTGCGATTGTTCCTATTCCTGATGAAGCTACGAGTTTTACGCCAACTCTTGCTTTAGGATTGATTTGTTTTAAGTCATAAATTAATTGTGCGAGATCTTCAATTGAGTAAATATCGTGATGCGGAGGAGGAGAAATCAAAGTTACTCCTGGAGTCGAATGTCTTAATCTGGCGATTTCCTCTGATACTTTAAACCCTGGTAATTGACCTCCCTCACCTGGTTTTGCGCCTTGTGCAATTTTGATCTCAATTTCGTTACAATTATTTAAGTAATTTATTGTTACACCAAATCTCGCAGAGGCTATTTGTTTTACTCTTGAGTTTGCACTATCTCCATTATCCATTTTTTTAAATCTTACCTCATCTTCGCCACCCTCACCGCTACATGATGCACCCTTAATACGATTCATTCCTATTGCTAGCGTTTCATGCGCTTCTTTTGACAGGGCTCCATGAGACATGCTTCCGCTTCCAAATCTTTTAAGTATATTTTCTACTGGCTCAACTTCTGAAATATTTATTGGTTTGTTTAAATATCTTTTTCTAAAATCAATAAGATCTCTCAAATTTATTGGTGGCAAATTATATATTCCTTCGGCATACTTTTTGTAAGCTTCATAAGAGCCTGAAGCAACAGCGCTTTGTAATAAATGTATTAATTTACCTTGATACTGATGGACCTCACCATTCTTTCTATAACGATATATGCCTCCAATTGGCAATACTTTATCCTCATTGTTAAATGCTTTTTCATGTATCAATCTTAATTTTTTTTCAATACCACTTAAGCCAATCCCTGAAATTTTAGAAATTACCCCTGGAAAATATTCAGAAACAACAGTTCTACTCAAGCCAACAGTTTCAAAGTTACATCCACCTCTATAAGAACTAATTACTGAAATACCCATTTTAGACATTATCTTTAAGAGACCACTATTTACAGATTTTATATATCTACTGACACATTCCTCGTATTGAAATTTGCCAAAAAGTTTTTTCTCAAATCTTTGATATAATCCGTCTAATGCAAGATAAGGATTTACAGTTGTAGCGCCTACCCCAATAAGTGTTGCGAACGAATGTGTATCCATTGCTTCACCTGATTGAACATTTATTGAAACATACCCTCTCAATTTATGTTTTATTAAATAAGTATTTACTGCACCTACTGCTAACAGCATTGGCACTGGTAACCTATCATCTGAAATATTTTTATCTGATAAAATTATTTGTGTTGATCCTTGTCTAACAGCAATCTCCGAATCTTTTCTTATTCTTTCTAAAACAACATCTAAGCTTTCGTCTTTTTTAAATGTGCAATCTATTAATTTTATTTTTTTTTTAAAAAAATTATTAAATTTTAAAAACTGAGAATTTGATAATATGGGGCTATTTAATACATAAATATTATCCTTTGTTAAATTATCAAAATTTAAAATATTGCCCAAGTTTCCAAATCTAGTTTTTAGACTCATAACTTTATTTTCTCGTAATGAATCAATTGGTGGATTTGTAACTTGGCTAAAATTTTGTCTAAAGAAATGATATAAAGGTCTATATTTATCTGATAGCACAGCTAACGGGGTGTCATCACCCATAGAACCTGTTGCTTCTTTAGAGTCTTCTGCCATTGGGTGTAAAATTAATTCTAAATCCTCTAGACTTATTCCAAATACATACTGTCTTTTTTTAAGTTCATCTCCTGTAAAAAATGGTTTTTCCTCAGCCATAGCTAATTTTTTATCTAGATCAACAATTTGATTATTAAAATGTTTATAATCTTTAGCTAAATAATTTTTAATTTTTTCGTTTGTAAATAATTTACCTTTTTCAATTCTTACACCTATTATTTCACCTGGACCTAATCTTCCTTTGGTTACTATTTTCTTTTCATCAATATTTATCATTCCAGTTTCTGAACCTGCGAATAAAAAGTTGTCTTTGGTTACGGTATATCTTAGTGGTCTAAGACCATTCCTGTCTGTAGCAGCAATAACCCATTCATTATCTGTAGCTGCTATTGCTGCAGGTCCATCCCAAGGCTCCATTGTACTGTTAAGAAAGTTAAATAATCTTTGATGATCTTTTGGAAGCACTTCACTTTTTTTTGACCATGCGTCAGGTATCAACATAAGTTTTGCTAAAGGAGCTGGTTGTCCGGAAATATTTAATAATTCAAATACATTATCCAAAGATGCTGAATCAGAATTTCCTGGTAAAATTACAGGTTTTAAATTTTCAACATTCTCAAATACATCGCTGGACATTTCTTGTTCATGGACTTTCATCCAATTTACATTTCCCTTAAGGGTATTTATTTCACCGTTGTGAGCTAAAGATCTAAAAGGTTGAGCAAGATCCCAGCTTGGAGCTGTATTTGTTGAAAATCTTTGATGAAAAATTGCATACCTAGAAATAAATCTTTCATCTGCTAAATCGGTATAAAAATCAGCTAATGCCTCAGCTAAAAACATACCTTTATAAATTATGGATTTAGAACTGAAAGAACAAATATAAAAATTATCTAAATGATTTTGTCTTACATTATTCTCTATTTTTCTTCTTGTCTCATAAAGTTTTATTTCTAATGATTTGCCAGATAATTTTTTATTGTTATGTCGAAATAGAACTTGAGTGATTTCAGGTCTGGTTTGTTCTGCTTTTTCTCCTAAAACTTTTGTATTAACTGGAACTTGTCTCCAACCATAAATATTAAAATCATTCTGAGTCAGTTCTTTTTCAACCAGCGTTCGACAACTTTCTTGTGCCTCATAATTATTTCTAGGTAAAAATATCATACCAATACAAATTTCAGAATTGTCATAGACGTGTCCCGTTACCTCTATTTTTTCTTTGAAGAATTCTTTTGGGATTTCAACGTGAATACCGGCTCCGTCTCCTGTTTTACCATCGGCATCAACAGCACCTCTGTGCCATACAGCCTTTAAAGCTTGAATTCCATATTCTACTACCTCTCTTGATTTTTTTCCTTCAGTCGATGCGACTAGACCTACTCCACACGCATCATGCTCCATATCCTTTGAGTAAACATTATTTCTTTCAAGTAATTTTTTATTTTTAAAATATCTTTGCATTACGCGACTTTTATTTTTGAAATTTGCTTTTGCTTTAGATGTTTTATAATTGATTGAGCAGCGTCTCTCCCATCTTTAATTGCCCATACTACTAAGGATGCTCCCCTTACAATATCTCCAGCTGCAAAAACACCTGGAACATTAGTTTCTAAAGTTTCGAAATCTGTTTTAATTGTTCCCCACTTTGAAACTTGAAGATCGTTGTTATCAAAGAGTTTTGGTAGATCCTCTGGATCAAATCCTAGAGATTTAATTACCATATCAACTTCTAAATTGAAACCTCCATCATTCTGTATCTCGGGTTTTCTTCTACCAGAGTCATCTGGTTCACCTAATTTAATTTTATTTACACTTATTTTTTCTACTTTATTGCTTCCATGAAATTCCTTGGGGCTCGATAACCACACGAATTCCACGCCTTCTTCCTCAGCATTTGCAACTTCTCTAGAAGACCCTGGCATATTTTCTTTGTCTCTTCTATATAAACACTTTACTGATTTTGCATTTTGTCTTACAGCAGTTCGAACACAGTCCATTGCTGTATCCCCACCCCCTATAACTATTATATTTTTTCCTTCAGCATTTAAAGTGCCGTCATCAAATTTTTCAACTTTATCACCTAAGCCTTTTTTGTTTGACGCAGTTAAAAATTCCATAGCAGGAAAAATGTTATTTAAATCGCTGCCAGGAATGTTTATTTCACGAGGTTTGTAAACTCCAGTTGCAATTAATATCGCATCATGTTTTTCTCTTAACTGATCTAGAGTTGCATCTTTCCCTACTTCAAAATTTTGGACAAAATTTATTCCACTTTTTTTAAGAAGCTCCGTACGTCTTTCGACTACAAATTTTTCTAACTTAAAATTAGGTATTCCATAGATTAATAATCCCCCAGCTCTGTCGTAACGATCATATATTGTAACTTGATACCCAGATTTTCTAAGTTGTTCTCCACATGCTAAACCTGCAGGGCCTGCTCCAATAATACCAACACTTTGTTCTAACTCAGATTTTACATTTATGGGCTTTACCCATCCATTTGCCCATGCGTTTTCTGTTATAAACTTTTCTACTGAACCAATTGTTACTGTGCCATGTCCTGATTGTTCAATAACGCAATTTCCTTCACATAACCTATCCTGTGGACATATTCTTCCACAAACTTCTGGCATATTATTTGTGCTTTGTGATAGTTGATATGCCTCTTCCAATCTTCCCTCTGCAGTGAGTTTTAGCCAATCTGGAATATTGTTGCTTAAAGGACAATGAACCTGGCAAAATGGAACTCCGCATTGAGAGCACCTGCTTGATTGCTCTTTTGCCTTGTTGCTTATAAACTCATCATATATCTCATTAAAATCCTCTTTTCTTAAATCAACCTCTCTTTTAGGTGGATTTTGTTGACCTATTTTTACAAATTTAAGCATTTTATCTGGCATAATTTGAAGGCTTATATACTAACGTAAACAATTTATAAACGTTAAATAGGACAGTATAATTTACCTATTTTATCAAAAAATTGTTATATTTCCTAATAAAATTCATTTTCTGCATACCACATATCTGCTCACGTTATTGCTTCATTTTAAAACTATATAGAATACAAGAAATTAAATGACTTTTGATTTTTTTGAGATACTTCTGCTTTCAACAATTCAGGGTATATCTGAATTTATTCCGGTAAGTTCATCAGCTCATTTGTTTCTTATTTCTGATTTTTACGATTTTAAGGTTCAATCTTTACTTACAGATATTGGTTTACATTTAGGTTCACTATTAGCGATTATTACATACTTTCACTCAGACTTAAGCAATATTTTTAAAAATAAAAATTTACTTTTAATTATAATATTTGGTTCATTACCGGTCATTATAGTAGGAGCCATAATTTACCAAACAAATTTAATAACATATCTCAGAAATATTGAAATGATTGCTTGGACAACATTAGTTTTTGCAATTTTATTATATTTTGCAGACAAAGTTAAAGTAAACAAAAAATTAAATGCAAAATTAAATTTAAGTACTATTATTATTATTGGTTGCTTTCAAATTTTAGCTCTAGTTCCGGGTGTCAGCCGATCAGGAATTGTTATTACAGCAGGTAGATTTCTTAAGTTTAATAGGTATGACTCTACAAAAATTTCTTTTTATCTTTCTATACCAGCAATAGCTGGGGCAAGTTTTCTTGGATTAAAAGATTTATATCAAGAAACTATTGATTTTAATTCTATGATATTATTTACCGTATTTCTTTCCTATTTTTTTTCATATTTTACTATTAAATATTTTTTAATATTTGTTAAAAAATTTGATCTCAAAGTTTTTGTTATTTACAGAATTTTATTATCTTTTTTACTATTTGGTATTATTTACTTTTGAAGTTGGTAAAATTTGAGATAATATCACCGCAAATAAAATTAAGAGACATCCAATAATATTATTAAACTTCAAAAATTGATCCAAGATTATCCAACCAGCTATAGCTGCAAAAACACCCTCTAGGGAGTAAATTATAGCAGCTGGTGCTTCTTCAATATTTTTTTGTGCATACATCTGTAAAGTGAATGCAATACCGCCTGATAGTGCTCCAGCATACAATATGGAGCTTAATTCAAGCAGTATATTTGATAAAATTACCTCTTCAAAAATAAATGCGAAGAAAATTGATAATGAAAAAACAAATGCAGCCTGTAAAGCTGCATAAAATACTGGAATATTAAAATTTTGCATAAATTTGCCTGCAAAGATTATATGTAAGGCCCAAAAAATCGAACAAAAAATCACAAGAGCATCTCCTAACATTATTTCTGCATCAGAAAAATCTGTAAGAAGATAAACGCCAACTATACAAAGAGCAATTGAAGGCCATATACTCCAATGAACTTTTTCTTTATAAATAATTAACAAGATAATAGGCACAAAAGGAACGTAAAAAACTGTAAAAAAGGCAGCATTTGCAATATTGGTATACTGGAGTGCAGCTTGCTGTAAGAAAGTTCCTAAAAAAAGGGAAACTCCCATAAAAATTAAATATTTAATAAATAACTTTGAATTTTTTTCTATTTCTTTTTTGATTTTATTTTTTTCTATTAAAATTGCAAAAGGCAGTATTGTTAAAAAGCCTACAAAAAATCTCGAAGAATTAAAAGTTAATGGACCTATGTTATCCATTCCAGTATCTTGAGCTATAAAAGCTGTTCCCCAAATAAAAGTTGTTATTAAGGCGCAAAACATTGAAAAAGATTTTTTCATTGGTTTAAAATATTATGATTAGATTAATCCATTAATTTTGCACGCACTATCAAAGTCTTCCTTATTGATGTAACAGCCTTTCATTTTTCTCTTACCATTAAACGATCCTCTGCCGTGCAAAACTCTCCAATTATTAAATATCAAAAGTTCACCAGGTTTTAAGATATGTCTCCACTGGTATTGTTCCGAATTAGCTAAATTGTCGAACAAACTTATCGCCTCATAAAAAATTTTAGTAAGTTCTGGATTTAATCGAAAAGGAGCTCTATCATAATTATTAAAGCTAATTTGCGTTATTTGATTTTTATTATCTAATTTAATTATAGGTCTTTTGGCCTCTAAAATAACTCCGTCACCTGTATAATTCCCCGGCACTTCTATACTTGTTAATGTATCATAAAGATCATTATTTTTTGCTTTAATAATTTCTGCAATCTTGAGTCCATCAACCATTATAGAGTCTCCTCCTTTTGCATCATATTCACAACATAAAAGTAATTGTAGGCCAGGAGCATCATTGCTATATGTTGAGTCTGTATGCGGTCTTAATTCCTCATTAGTATATGCACTGTCTGCCATATCTGCATTTGACTCGAAACTCCATAAACCTCCAAAAATTGAATTTCTTACATAACCAATTTTTTTTGCTAAAAACTCAACCGAGGACATATCTTTTTTACAATCTGTAATCACTGCAAATCCAAATGAATGTAATTTTGTAAGTAAATCTTTAAACCCTTTTTCATTCGTTATATTTTTATAATTTAAAAATATGTCATCTTTAATTTCTTTTTTTTCCCAAATTTTGATTTGATTTTTATCATATGAATAATTTACAGAGTTTTTGTATAAAAATTCCGACGAGTATTTAATATTATTTGAAGTATCTGACCAAATTATATCAATATATTCACCCTTATTAGAAATATTTGCATTTTTAATTTTTATATTTGGACTTAATTTTGCGGTAAACGTTTTTCTCTGATTGCTTCGTTCATCCCAATTGCTTTCATCTTTAGCATGATCTCTAAGCCATATGTTTGGAAAAATATCTTCAGACTTGTTTGAGAAAAATACTTTAAGTCCCTCTTTCAGGACCTCAATTTTATCGACATAATTAGATCTATTTTTGGTCATTTTTCGATGCAAAATTATACCATGATATTGAAAATGTTTAATAAAATAATGCTTTCAAATAAAGACCAAAATTTAGACGGTAAATTTTGGATACAGTCCTCTTTATTAAAAAAATACTTAACATCTTTAAAATATTAAATATTTATATATATTTTAAAAAAATAATGTTAACGTGCGCCTGTAGCTCAATTGGATAGAGCGCTTGGCTACGGACCAGGAGGTTCTGGGTTCAACTCCTAGCAGGCGCACCAAAAAATTTGAATATGAAAATATCATTACAAAAATCTGTTTTTTTATTTTTTTTTATAGTTTTGTTATTTTTGTTATTAACTACTATTATAATTTAATTTATGTCTGATGATTTTGAACAAATAAGTACTAAATCTGGATTTATGAGGCATAACGGTGGTTTATTAGTCAAAAACATATCAGAAAATGAATTCCAATTTAAAACCAAAATCACTTCAAATCACCTCAATAGAGCTGGAATAACTCATGGTGGATATATAGCTTCGATAATTGATGCTGGTTGTGGTTCCGCAGCACATAGATCTGTTGAGAATATTCCATGTGTTACAATAGCTTTAGATATTAAATTCATAGCCCCAACTAGAGAGGGAGATGAAATTTTAGGTACAGCCACTATTTCAAAAAAAACAAAATCGATGATTTTTTTAGTTTGTAGTTTGGAATGTGATGGTAAATTAACAGCTACAGCCTCGGGAGTATGGAAAATTTTAAGGAATAAATCGTTTCCTAAGTAAGGGTAGCTATTCGTTTTAATTCTGCTAAAATAATTTTATAAATTCTTAAAATGAGAACTTTTTATAGACCGATTCGGACTTGTTTTAGTCCATTTTTGTTCTAAAGAGGTAACAACATATAGTAGTCAATTACAATCACATACAAATTATAGAAATGAGTAAAAATAAAATTGTTGCAGTCCTTGGTCCTACAAATACAGGAAAAACATTTCTCGCTATTGAAACCATGTTGTCATTTGACAGTGGAATGATGGGTTTTCCATTGAGGTTATTGGCTAGAGAAGTATATGACAAAGTAATTAAAAAAATTGATCCTAGTATGGTTGCTTTAATAACTGGGGAAGAAAAGATAATACCATCCAATGCAAAATATTTTTTTTGCACCGTGGAATCAATGCCAATAGATAAGAGGCTAGACTTCGTTGCGATAGACGAAATTCAAATGGCAAGTGATCATGAAAGAGGACATATATTTACTGACAGATTATTAAATTTAAGAGGTGAAAAAACCACAATGTTCATGGGTTCAAGCTCTATGAAACATATTATTGATAAGCTCGAGGAAGATGTTGAATATATAGATAGAAAAAGACTTTCAAAGCTTACTTACTCGGGTCACAAAAAAATCTCGAGAATAGAAAGAAAAAGCGCAATAATTGCTTTTTCTGCTGAAGAAGTCTACGCAATCGCTGAGTTAATCAGAAGACAAAAGGGTGGAGCAGCGATTGTAATGGGTTCACTAAGTCCCAAAACTAGAAATTCACAAGTAGAACTTTATCAATCGGGAGATGTAGATTATTTAGTTGCTACTGACGCGATAGGGATGGGTATAAACATGGATCTAGATAATGTTTATTTCTCAAATTTAAAAAAATTTGATGGAAAAAAACTTAGAAGATTGAAAATTTCTGAAATAGGACAAATTTCAGGAAGAGCAGGAAGATATTTAAATGATGGATATTTTGGAATTACTGGTGACTGTGGAGAAATTAGTGCAGAAGAAGTAGAGCTTTTAGAAAACCATAAATTTGATGATATTAATACAATATACTGGAGAAACACAAACTTAAATTTTAAAAATGGAAATAACTTAATTAAATCTCTTGAAGAAAGACCAAACAAAACATGGCTTAAAAGAATACCTGAATGTGAAGACGAAAAAGTTCTAAAACATATTTTAAAAGATGTTGAAAAATTAGAAATTTTTAATAATGAAAATGAACTTAAATTACTTTGGGAATGCTGCCAAATACCAGATTTCGTAAAAAAAACTTATGGAAATCATTTGGAGGTAGTTGGAAAAGTTTTTAACTTTTTAAGAGAAAAACCTGGCAGAATTTCAAATTCTTATATGAAAGAACAACTTTCAAGTTTGGATAAACTGGAGGGCAACGTAGATTCTATATCTAATAGAATTGCAAACGTGAGAACATGGTCATACGTATCAAATAAGATAAATTGGGTTGAAAACCAAGACTACTGGGTTGAAAGAACTAAAAGTCTTGAAGATAGATTATCAGATAGACTTCACGACGAGTTAATTAAAAGCTTTATAGATAAAAGAGCGAGTGTTCTTGCAAGAGGTTTAAAACAGGATATTACCTTTGATACGAAAATTTTAGAGGGAAAAAAAGTAATGATTAATAAACAATTTATAGGGCAGCTAAAAGGTTTAAAGCTAGAGTTAGATTATAAAGTTGGTGCATTTGATACGGATATTAAATCTTTAAAAAAAGCAGCAAGACAAAATGTTGGACCTGAAATAATCAATAGAATAAAAAATATAATTAAGGAAAACGACATACAGCTTAAAGAAGATTTAAAAATATATTGGAATTCATTTCCTATAGCCCAACTAATACCAGGCAAAGATTATTTAAATCCAGATATAAAATTAATTATAGACGACATGATAGAAAATAGTGACCAATTAGTACTTTATAAATATTTAATATCTTGGATAAATAAAAAAATAAAAGATGAATTAACCAATTTAATTGAATTAAAAAACTTAGAAAATCAAAATCCACATATAAGAGCTTTAGCCTATAGAATTTATGAGAGTAACGGTGTTGTAAAAAGAGACGAAGTTAAAAACTTTATAACAAAACTTCAACAAAATGATCGAAAAGTACTTAGAGAAAAAGGTGTTAAGTTTGGTAGATATCACATATTTCTCTTTAAACTTTTTAAACCAAAAGCTGTTTTATTGCGAACTTTATTATGGAAAAATTTTAATCAAAAATACTTAAATTTAGAGCCGCCACAATTTGGGTTAAACTTCATTAATGAAGATAAAAAATTAGATCGTGACTTTATGCTTATGTGCGGATTTGAAAAATTTGATAATTTATATGTCAGAATAGATATACTTGAAAGATTATATTTAATGATTATTGATATAAACAAAAATAATAATGATAAAGAAACAAAATTAATTCCAGATATGTTAAACCTACTTGGTTGTAGTAAAGAAAATTTTATTAAACTAATGGAAAAAATGAATTATAAATCCTCTTCAAAAAATCAAGAGGTTTACTTTAGATATAATTTGAAAAGAAAATTAAAAAAAATAGATAAGAATAAAAATATAAATAATGACAATCCTTTTAATATTTTAAAAGAAATGAGATTGAAATAATGTTTGATATTTTCAAGAATAATAAAAAAAACGTTATTAAAGACAATAATTTATATATAAATGTTGGGGCACTTCTTATTCACGTGGCAAAAATTGATGAAAACTATTCAGAAAAAGAGAAAGATATAATTAGAAAAACACTATTAGAACTTGGTTTAACAAAAGATGTTTTGGATAGTGTGTTCAAAAAATCTGAGGAAACCGAAAAAAATTCTAATCAAATTCTTGCATTTACCAAAGAGGTAAAAAATAAAGATGAAGAATTTAAAATTAAGATAGTAAAAGCTTTATGGAAAATAATTTATGCAGATAATGTTTCAGATATGTATGAGATGAGTCTAATGCGACGATTAACAGGTTTGCTTTACTTAGACCCTAAAATAGTAGGTGATATAAAAAATAAACTTATAAATCCATCCGACAAATGACATATTTAGTCAACGATAAATGTATAAAATGTAAATTAACAGATTGTGTGGATGTTTGTCCTGTTGATTGTTTTTACGAAGGAAAAAATATGCTTGTAATTAAACCTGATGAGTGTATAGATTGTGGCGTTTGTGAACCAGAGTGTCCAGTAGATGCTATTGTTCCTGACACTAACGAAGGCACTGAGAAATGGTTAGAAATAAATACAAAATATTCAGAAATTTGGCCAAACATAAACAAAAAAAAAGATCCACCAGCAGATCATAAAAAATTTGAAAATGAAGAAAATAAATTTGAAAAATATTTTAAAGAAAACCTTTAAAAAAAAACCAACAAAAAAAAGTAGTACAAAAGTATCAAAAAAAGTTAAACAAAAAATTGTTAAAAAAGCACTTAAAACAAAAAAAATAAAAAAAGAGAAAATAAAAAAAATTCCAGTCAAAAAAACTCAAGAAAAATCAGCTAGCTCAAACTTAAGAATTCTAAAACAGAATGAGCAAAAGCCTGAAATTAAAAAAATAAAAAAACAAGAAACTGAGAGAAAAGAGTTCAAAGTAAAAGATTACGTAGTTTATCCAAAACATGGTGTAGGACAAATTTTATCAATAAATAATAAATCAATTGGTGGCATCGAAGTTCAATGCTACGATATTAAATTTGAAAAAGATAAAGCTGTTGGACTTTTACCAATTAATAAACAATCTCACCTAAGACCATTGTCAACAGTTAACCAAGTGAATAAATCAATATCTATATTAAAAGGAAAGCCAAAAATTAAAAGGTCAATGTGGAGTAGACGAGCTCAAGAATACGAACAAAAAATAACATCAGGCAAAATCTACGACTTAGCTGAAGTTGTTAGGGATCTCAACAAAGGTGATGATTTAATGGTTGATCAATCTTATAGTGAAAGACAATTATTTGAAAAAGCTTATGATAGAATTCTTTCAGAATTTCAAATTGTACTAAATTTGTCATATGAAGATATTCAGAAGAAACTTAATAAAGCGCTCAAAAGAAATTTGGAAAATCAAACACAAAATCTTCCTCAATCAACTAAACAAACTCAAGAAAATCAAGAAACTAACGATACTAGTGAGGCTAGCGATGAGGGATCTGATATAGGACTAGTAGAGGAAAATTCAGATTAAAAAAAAACGCTTCCCACACAAAAGTTATGAGAAGCGTTTAATTCAAGAAAAAACTATCTTCTTTTTTTTCTTCTTTTTTTAGCTTTTTTCTTCTTAGCTTTTTTTCTTCTTTTAGCCATCTTTAGCTCCCTTTAGTTACGCGAATCATTTGATTCGCTATTAGTAACAATTTATTTTTTTAATTAAGTTATGTCAAACATTTAATTAATTACAAAAAGTTTGGTGTTGAAAAAATTTTTTATTATTTTTTTTTATTATTTGATTGTTAAAAAGGTAAGAGTTTATGCGAC
Organism: uncultured Pelagibacteraceae bacterium; assembly: GCA_902580275.1. GTDB lineage: Bacteria > Pseudomonadota > Alphaproteobacteria > Pelagibacterales > Pelagibacteraceae > Pelagibacter. The sequence continues at coordinate 36,569 of CACHJZ010000003.1, forward strand.
TAATAAGCAAATAAAATAAATTATTTTAATAAAGATTTTCTAAATCTTTTTTGTAATTTTCTAAGATAATTTTTCTTTTTAACTTTAAAGTTGGAGTTAACATTCTATTTTCAATTGTAAATTCATTAAAAATTATTAAATATTTTTTAATTTTTTCTATTAAAGACAAGTTTTTGTTAGTGATTTCAATAAATTTTTTAATTTCATCTTTATTTGCATCCTTTTCAGCAACAATTAATGCAACGAGATAGTTTTTTTTATCTCCATAAACAAAACTTTGTTTAATATTTTCATTTAAACAAAGTAAATTTTCTATTTTTGTTGGTGAAATGTTATCTCCTCCTAAATTTACAATTAATTCTTTTTTTCTATCTGTAATTTTTAAATTTCCATCTTTATTTATTTCTCCAATATCTCCGGTATATAACCATCCATCTTTTATGATTTCCTCTGTCTCTCTTTTTTTTTTCCAGTATCCAAGCATCACATTTTCTCCCTTTATTAAGATTTCCCCATCTTCAGCGATTTTAACTGTATTTGTTCTAAAAGGAGGGCCCACCGTCTCAACTTGGATTTTGCCAGGAATGTTACAGCTAACAACTGGTGAGGCTTCTGTTAACCCATAACCTTGAAGTGTTGGAAGTCCGATAGAATTTAAAAATTCTCCTATTTTTTGGTCCAGGGCTCCACCTCCAGATACAAAAGCTTGGAGATTTCCACCAAACTGCTTTTTTATTTTTTTTCTGACAAGTATTTCACACAAAAAATCAATTAATTTTTCTGAGTATTGAAGTTTATTATTTTTAAGTTTTTTTATTCCAAGCTCGATTGTTAAATTTATTAGTTTTTTTTTAAGACCTTTTTGCTTATTAAAATTAATACTAATCTTGTTAAATAAATTTTGATAGAATCTAGGAACTGCAGTCATTATTGTTGGCCTAGCCTCGGCCATATTAGTTAATAATTTTTCTAAACTCTCGGCATAAAATATTTTAGCTCCAATTAAAATCTGAACAAATTGGACAGTATGCTCATAGGAATGGGATAGCGGTAACCACGTAAGAAACACTGGGTCTTTTTTTTTTATTAAAGGCAAAAGTAAATCATAAGCTCCTTCGCAATTTGCTAAAATTCCACCATGACTTAAAATAACTCCTTTAGGATTACCAGAAGTTCCAGAAGTATAAATTATACAAGCTGGCATATTTCTTTTTAAATTATTATTTATTGATTTATCATTCAAATTTTCATCGTAGATATCTGTTATTAATAAACTGTCAAAATCAATTTTTTCAAATGAAATTATTTTAATTTCATGTTTGATATAATCTTTTATTTTTTTAAATTGAGTATTATTTGAAACAATCACTAAAGTTGGTTTACAATCTTCTAATATATATTTGTAATCATTTTTAGAATATGTTGTAAATATTGGTACTGATATACCACCTGCATTCATTATTGAAATATCTGATATTAACCAGTTTGGATTATTCTCAGAGAGAATTAAACACCTATCACCAGATTTTATTAGTGTTTTTAATTTATTAGAAAGCTTAAAAATACGTTCAGATACGTCTTTCCAACTATAAATAGTTTTTTCAGATTTCAATGAATTTAAGAATGATTTAGTGTTATCCACTTCCTCTAGTTTTTTAAAAAATAATTCAACAAGACTATTTATTTTTGATACTTTCATAATTTGGTGGGCGAAGAGAGAATCGAACTCTCACTTCTTGCGAAACACGATTTTGAGTCGTGCGCGTCTACCAGTTCCGCCATTCGCCCATTTTTAAACAATAATTTTATTTAAATGAATAGTATAAAAAGTTATTTTGTAATAAAACCAAAAAATGTTCAAAAGATTTTACAATAAATCAATAGAATTAGCCTCAAACAAGAGATCAAATTTCTATTTAGCAGTTGTATCTTTTATTGAAAGTTCTTTTTTTCCAATACCTCCAGATGTAATGGTCGTTCCCATGGTGCTTGCAAAAAAAGAAAAGTATTTAAGAATTTTTTTAATTGCAACGGTGTTTTCTGTATTAGGTGGTATTTTTGGTTATTTAATTGGTTATTTATTTATAGATTTAGCAATGTATGTTATCGAGTTTTATAACTACGAGAACAAAGTATTGAAGCTAAAGATGGATCTCTCACAAGGCAGTGGTATGGTTATATGGCTTGGAACTTTATTCTTAGCTGGATTTACACCTTTGCCTTATAAAGTTTTTACAATAACCAGTGGTTTAATCGCATTCGATATATTTGCATTTATAATAATCAGTTTTATTTCAAGGGGTTTAAGATTTTATTTAGTTTCAGTTTTCACTGCAAAATTTGGAGAGAAATTTGTTAAATTAATAGAACAAAAAGGCGCAGTGTGGTCATCAATAATTGGTATTATTATAATATGCATAATGGCTGTTTTTTATTTTGCTTTTATTAAATGACAATGAAATTATTAAAATACAAAACTTTATTAAATTTAATATTAATCTTTTCTGTATTTTCGATATTATTTGCGTTTTATGTTGAGTATTTTCTGGGACATAAACCATGTAATCTCTGTTTATTACAAAGACTTCCATATATTATTACAGTTATATTAATTGTCTTTGTTTTAATTTTCAAAAATTTAGAAAGATTATCTTTCTTATTTTTAAGTTTAACATTTTTGTCAGGATCATTGCTTGCTATTTACCATGTTGGGATTGAACATGGTTTAATTTCGGAGTCGTTTGTGTGTGGAAATAATATTGATACTAGTATTACTGACAAAAATGAGATTATGAAACAATTAAAAAATAAAGCAATTAGCTGTAAAGATGTCACTTTTGCTATTTTTGGTGTATCACTTGCTACAATAAATACTTTTATTTCTGCATTGTTAGCGACTATAACCCTTTTAATATTTATAAAATATGAAAAAAAGTGATAAAAAAAAAATTGAAGAGTTTATAAGAGTTGATCACGCTGGGGAAAGAGGTGCGATTAAAATTTATGAAGGGCAATTATTAGCTTTAAATACGTTTGTTAAAGATGATGAGCTTAAAAAAACAATCGAAGAAATGAAAGAGCATGAAAGAGAGCATGCAAATTATTTTGAGCAGGAAATAAGAAAAAGAAGTATTAAGCCTACAAAATTTTTACCATTATGGGATTTACTTGGTGTTGGTTTAGGTTTCGGATCAACCTTATTAGGTAAAAAGGCAGCAATGCTTTGTACAGCATCAGTTGAAGAAGTGATAGACGAGCATTACCAAAATCAAATTAACCAGATACAGTCGGATGAGAAAGAACTTAAGGAAAAAATTATTAAGTTTAGAGAGGATGAACTTCATCATAAAGATATAGCTTATGAAAAAGGAGCATCAAAGGATGGTATTTATTCTATATTTGATAAAATTGTAAAAACTGGATCTAAAATTGCAATTCGTGTTTCCGAGAAAATTTAGTTAAGGTTCAAGCTCTACATCCCAATACAGATAGTCTACCCAAGTTTTGTGTAGAAAATTAGGAGGAAAATGTTTTCCATTTCGATGAAGATCTTCGGTAGTGGGTTGATATGGTAATTGGCTAAGAGACATTCCAGATTTATTTAGAAGTCTTCCACCCTTTTTAACATTACAGCTGGAACAAGCAGTAACAACGTTGTCCCAATCAGTTTTTCCTCCTTTGGATCTTGGAAGTAAATGATCAAAAGTTAGTTCTTTTTTGCTACCACAGTATTGGCAGCTGAATTTATCTCTAAGAAAAACGTTAAATCTTGTAAAATTTGGATTTGATATTGGTCTTATGTAACTTTTCAGTGCAATAACACTTGGTAACTTCATACTAAATGATGGACTATGAACTACTTTGTCGTAATAATTTACAATGGAAACTCTATCTAAAAAAACTGATTTTATTGAATCTTGCCAGCTCCACAGGGATAAAGGATAATAACTTAAAGGTCTATAGTCTGCATTTAGAACTAATGCAGGACAATTTTCTAATGATGTGTTCTGATCAATAAAAGTCATAATCCTAGAATAGCTTATTAAATTTTAATAATCAATAATATCAGTCAAATTATTAATTTTTTTTTAAATTATTTTTTTAATATATTTTAACGCTAAACTAAGTGCTTCAATAGGTATGTGATGAGAGCAATTTTTTATCATATTAACTTCTACTTTAATTTTATTTCTTTCCAGAAAATCTTTAGCCTCTAATAAATTTGACGGTGGAACTACTTCATCTGCGTCACCATGAAACAGTAACATGTCTGTCTTAGAAACTATTCTTTTTTGTAAATCGTCTTTGTCAATAATTTTTCCAGAAAATCCTATTACTAACTTAAAACTTTGATTAGAAATTAAAGCTAAATTAATTGACATCATACAACCTTGGCTAAATCCTGCTAGAATAATTTGTGAATTATCCAAATTATATTTTTCTTTAATTTGTTCTATATATTGAGTCAAAATTTTTTCTGCTTTTTTTGCTTCAGCAATAACATAATCTTGATCATCAATACTTAAGTCAAACCATTGAAAACCATTTGGATTTAATTTACATGACTGGTGTCCATCAGGACATAAAAATATTGTATTATCTATGAAGCGTTTCCAAGTATATGCAATTGAACTTATATCTGCTCCATCGCCTCCATAACCATGGAGAAGTATTATTGCATTTTTTATTTTTTCTTTCTTTTCTGACTCTATAATTTTAGATTTTAAAACATATCCCATAAAAATTAATTATAAGTTGACAACCAATCAATAAACTTTTTATCCTCAAAATCTATTGATCCTAAAATTCTCGCAAATTCTTCACCATTTTTATTGATTAAAATAGTTGTTGGAAGTCCTATTAATGAAAAATTGTTTGCAAGTTTAACTGAGTCATCATAATAAAGTTGCAAATTTTTAATTTCTAAATCTTCGAAAAATTTCTTGGCCTTATCAATATTTTCCTTTCCTACGTTTATAGGAAGTATAATCAAATTTTTAATTTTTTTATTTGATTGAAGTATGTCTAAAGATGGCATTTCCTCTCTACATGGGGCACACCAGGTGGCCCAAAAATTAATTATAACTAACTTATTATCAAAGTCCTCTAATGATACCATTAAATCCTCTGAATTTCTAAAGACTATATTAGTAACTTTCTTTGGATCTTTGTGAATTTTCAAATTTTTTATATCTAGTATTTGATCTGCACTAGTAATTGATGAAAATGATAAAAATATAAATAACAAAAATAATTTTAAGCTTAATAATCTCATTCTAAAATGTATAGTTACATATCATGAGCAAAAATAAAAACAATAAACCAGTTTGGAGCACCAGAATCAAAAAAAATAGCTCTACTTTGTTTGCAAAAGTAGGAAGTTCGATAAATGTAGATAAAAGACTTTATCGACAAGATATTAAAGCCTCAACAGCTCATGTTGAGATGCTTTTTAAAAAGAAAATCATTTCTATACAGGTAAAGAATAAAATTATCTGGGGACTAAAGAAAATATCTAATGAAATTAATAAGAAAAAATTTATTTTTAACAATAAATCTGAAGATATTCACATGAGCATTGAAAAAAGATTATTTGAACTAATAGGGGAGGATGCTGGATTTGTCCACACAGCAAGATCAAGAAACGATCAAGTTTTAGTTGATTTTAAACTTTGGATGATAGAATCGTCAGATGATATTATTAAAGAAATTGATTCTACAATTAAATTAATAATAAAAATAGCTGAAAAAAATATTTACACAGTAATGCCTAGCTTTACTCATCTTAAAAATGCTCAACCAACTTCTTTTGCTCATTATATTCTTGCCTATGTTGAAATGCTTACTAGAGATAAAAAAAGATTTTTAGATAATAAGCAACGCTTATTAGAAAATCCTTTGGGCGTAGCTGCTGTGGTTGGGACTAGCTTTGATATAGATAGAGAATATACAACGAAAAAATTAAAATTTAAAAATCCCACTGGTAATTCCATTGATACAGTTTCGGATAGGGACTTTGTGTTAGACTTTCTATACTCTATTTCGGTATGTTCAAATCATATATCGAGATTTGCAGAAGAATTTATTTTGTGGAATTCAGACGCATTCGATTTGATTAAATTAAAAGATAAAGTCGTTACAGGATCATCAATAATGCCACAAAAAAAAAATCCTGACACACTTGAATATTTGAGAGGTAAAACTGGACATTTTTACGGAAACTTATTTTCAATGCTTACAATTCTTAAAGGTTTACCGCTATCATATTTCAAAGATTTACAGGATGATAAAGAATTGGCTTTTAAATCTTATGACCAAATTAAAATATCTTTACAAATCATGAGGGAGGTTTTGAATAATTTTTTAATCAATAAAAAAAAAATGATACAATTAGCAGAAACAGGCTATACAACAGCTACTGATCTTGCTGAATATATTGTTCAAAAATATAAATATCCTTTTAGGAAAGCATACTTAATAACTTCGAAATTAGTAAATTTAGCTGAAGAAAAAGACAAAAAACTTAATCAGCTTACAGTAAATGAAATGAAAATTATTGATAAGAAACTAAACGAGGATGTATTAAAATTATTTAACATAGAAAACTCAGTAAAATCAAAAAAATCATATGGTGGAACTTCTTTTGAAAATATAAAGAAAATGATAAAAAAATATAAAAAAAATGCTTAAAAAAATATTTTTAATTTTAATTTGCTCAATAATTTTTTTCTCTTGTGGAAAAAAAGGTGATCCTGAGTATCAAGGTCAAAAAAAGCAATTAAAAATGATTAAGTTAATCTAATGTATTTTAAAAAAAATAGACTTTTTATTGAAAGAGTTGAAGCTTTGAAAGTAGTTAAAAAATTTGGAACTCCAACATATTGCTATTCACTAGAGAAGTTACAAAATAATATCAAAAATTTCCAGAGAAGTTTTAAATCAATTAATCCTTTAATATGCTTTTCAGTAAAATCAAATAGTAATCTGCAAATATTAAAAGAAATTAAAAGGTCAAACATGGGCGCAGACGTTGTTTCAAAAGGAGAGATGATGCAAGCTTTAAAAGCAGGAATATCGCCAAAAAAAATTGTCTTTTCTGGGGTTGGAAAAAAGTCTGAAGAATTAAAATTTGCTATCGAAAAAAAAATATTACTTATAAATGCAGAGTCTGAAAGTGAAATATATGAAATTGAAAGACTAGCAAAATTAAAAAAGACAATAGTTGATATTGGCATTCGATTAAATCCAAATATAGATGCAAAGACATTAAAAAAAATCTCAACTGGTAGAAGTGAAGATAAATTTGGTTTAACAGAAAAAGCTTTTTTAAATATTTTAAAGAATTTTAAAGGTTCGAATTATATAAAGGTGAAGTGTTTAAGTGTGCACATAGGCAGCCAAATTACAGATTATAAACCATATGTAAAAATGATTAATGTTTTAGATAAAATTATTCAAAAATCCAATCACTTTTATGATTATGTAGATTTAGGCGGTGGTATGGGCATTCAATACGAAAAAGGAACCAATTTGTTCAATTATAAAAAATATAATGTGATGATTAAAAAATTTTTGAAAAAACATAATGTAAAAATTATTTTTGAACCTGGTAGATCAATTATTGCAAACACAGCTGTTTTATTATCTCAAATAATTTATATAAAAAATACAGCAAAAAAAAAATTTATTATTTTAGATGCTGCAATGAATGATCTAATGAGACCAGCACTATATGGATCTTATCATAATATTATTCCATTATTAAAAAATAATAAAAAAAATAATAAGATTCATGATTTCGTAGGACCTGTATGCGAAACAACTGACAAATTTTTATCTGTTAAAGGATTCAATTACCTTAAAGAAAAAGAGTATGTTGCTATTTCCGATGTAGGTGCATACGGAATGTCTTTATCCTCAAATTATAATTTAAGACCGAAAGCATCTGAAGTAATGATAGAAAATAAATCTTCGAAAGTAATTCTTAAGAGGCAAAAGTTAACCAATATTATTTAATAAATAACTGCATTTTATGTCGAAAAAAACTTTTTCAATAATTTTTTATAGTGGAGTTGCTTTTGTTTGTATAATATTTCTTCCATCTTTAATAATGCCAAAAAGTATTTCAGTTTTCGGAGGAAAGCTATTAGGTCACTGGTCCAAATTTTGTGTAAAGTTTTTTCTTTCAACCAATATTAAAATAATTGGAAAAGAAAATATTTCAAACAGTGAAAATTTTTTTATAGCTTGTACACATCAATCAGCTTTCGAGACTTTTTATTTACAAGCCATATTTAAAGGACCAAAATTTATATTAAAAAAAGAACTTATTAATATTCCAATTTTTGGATGGTACTTAAAGAAAATTGGCTCAATAGCAGTAGAGAGAAATAAAATATCTAGAGAAAAACTAAATTTTTTAGATCAGATAAAAATTTCCTCACAAGATAATAGACCAATAGTAATCTTTCCTCAAGGAACTAGAACAGAACCACATGAAAGACCAAATTTTAAAAAAGGAGTAGCAAGAATTTATACTGAATTAAATATGAGTTGTTTGCCAGTTACAATTAATTCTGGAGAAGTTTGGCCCAAGAATGGAGAGTTAAGCAAGCATAAGAATATCACTATTTCGATTCTTGAACCAATAAAACCAGGTCTTGAGGGTAAAGAATTTTTAAATTCACTACAAAATGCAATGTATGAAATTTTAGATAAAACTTCTAACCCTTCATCGGCATAACTACATATATACTATCGAAATCTGATGGATCTTTAATTAAAGCAGGCGATCCGGTTTCATTTAGATAAATTTCAATTCTATCTCCGTCTAATTGCGCTGCTATATCGATCAAATATCTTGAATTAAAACTAATATTCAGCTCATGGTCAAATGAAACATTGATTGTTTCATTTCCATCACCGCTACTAGTATTATTTACTGACATATTTAATTTATCTTTAGTTAAAATAAATTTAACACTATCTTTTTTATCTAGGGAAACAGAGGCTACTCTATCTACTGAGTCCATAAATAATTTTAAATCAATTTCTAATCTTTTTTTATTATTTTTAGGAATCACTTGAATGTAATTAGGAAACTTCCCATCAATTAGTTTTGAAATTAATATACTATTTTCCATCTCAAACTTTATTTTTGATTTTTCATTTGAAATTTTAACATCTCCCTCATAGTCTTCCAAAAGGTTAACCAATTGATATATTGTTTTTTTTGGAAGGATAATTGGATCAAATTGAATTTCATCTTTTAACAATATCTTTGAAATAGACATACGATGACTATCTGTAGCGACAGCAGTCAAATAAATTTTGTCCTCTAATCGAGTTTGGTGAATATAGATTCCACTTAAATAGTGCCTTGTTTCGTCATTCGAAATTGAGAATTTACATTTGTCTAATAATTTTAATAATTCCTTTGATTTTATAGAAAATTCATTTGAATTAAATGCCTCCTCAGTAATAGGGAATTCGGATGCAGATATGCAATTCAAATTAAAAATTGATTTTTCAGATTCTAATTGAATTTTATTATCACTGGTTTGATTAAAATTGATTTTTTTTCCAGAGTTAAACTTTCTAATAATATCATACATAATTGATGAGGTTGTTGTTGTTTTGCCCTCTTCAATAATTTCAACATTCTTAATTTCATTAATAAATATGAGATCAAGATCAGTTGCTATAATTTTCAATTTTGAGCCCGCAGCATCAATAAGAATATTTGAGAGTATTGGAAGAGTGCTTCTCTTTTCTATCACACCCTGACAATATCCAAGTGATTGCTGAAGATCATTTTGATTTACGTTAAATTTCATTATTTTGATTATTGTACAAAATTTGATTTTTTAAAGTATCAATATTGTTACAAAGCTCTGTATCGTTTTGTTTTATTTTTTCTATTGTTTTAATTGAGTGAATAACTGTGGTATGATCTCTATTTGAAAAGTCTCTTCCAATTTCAGGCAAAGATTTAGAGGTTAAAAGTTTTGTTAAATATATGGCAGTTTGCCTAGGTCTCACTAAATACCTTGATCTCCTCGAAGACAACATTTCTGTTTTGGAAATTTTAAAAAATTTGCAAACTTGAGACTGTATTAGATCAACGGTTACTTTGTTTTCAGAGAAATTAAGTAAGTCTTTTAGAACAATTTTTGTTTCTGAAATATTTGGAGTTTTATTGTAAATTCTAGAGAAAGACACTATTCTGTTTAAAGCTCCGACCAGCTCTCTAATACTATTTTTTATTTCTTTACTTAGAAATAATTGTATTTCTTCAGAAATGTTTACTTGATTTGAATAATAATTTTTTAATTCTTCAGTCTTTGACTTAATAATTTTATATCTTAATTCATAGTCAGGTGGCTGAATGTCAATTACCAATCCACCAGAAAATCTTGACTTTATTCTTTCTTGAATTCTATTAAGTTTATTCGGTGGTCTATCACCCGAAATAATTATTTGTGAACCTTTATCTAATAAAGCATTAAAAGTATGGAAAAATTCTTCCTGCATTGCCTCTTTACCATTCATAAATTGAATATCGTCTATCAAAAAAAAGTCTGCATTTCTGAAGTAATCTTTGAATTTCACCATTTCGTTTGACTTAATTGATTTTACAAATTGATACATAAACCTCTCAGCAGAAATTAACATTACTTTGCTCTCCTCTTTTAATTTGAGACCAATAGCATTTAATAAATGCGTTTTTCCCATACCAACACCCCCATAAATATACAATGGATTATAATGTGAGCTTCTAAATGAAATTTTCTTAGATGCTTCAAATGCTAGTCTATTACTTGATCCTGTTATAAAATTCTCAAAGTTTTTATTTGGATCAATTCTGTTGTACTGAAAGACATAATCTTTGATAAATGAAATATTGCTACTTGTATTGTCCTCTTTTTTATTATTTTCTTTTTTAACTTCCTCAATGTTTTGCTCTTCATTAACAGATAATTCTATTCTGCTTATTTCAGATTTATGTGCCCTAACAATAGTTAAAATTTGGTCTAAATATCTTGAGGTAATCCAGTCTCTAATGAATCTTGTTGTGACAGATAGTAAAATATAATTATTAAATTCTTCTTCAAATGAAATTTTTCTTAACCAGCTGTCATAAATATCCTTACCAAACTTTTCTTTCATCTCTGATTGAATTTTCTTCCAGGAAATTTTTATTGCTTGTTCTGTTTTTAAAATATTTTTGCTTTCCATGGGATATTTATAAGAATTTCATTTACAGTCTTTTCAAAATTTTAATCAACAAAAATTTGAAAAAAATTAAAAAAAAATAAAATCTGCAAGTGTATTTTTAATTTTAAAATTAAATCTGCAATAGAAATTTTTTTAAACTTTAAGTAGTAAATTATTGATTAAAAAAAAAATTTAAAAAAAAAATTTTTTTCAAAATGAACTGAGTCTATATTTAGTGTGCCTTAAATATTATTTATGATATTTAGTATAGATTAAAAGTTGAAGAAATTAATGTCGCTCTCTGGTTGTTAAAGTGCGTTTATTTTTTTTGTTATCCTTGACAAATTTCTTGATGCATTTCCCTTTTTAATTACACCGGTTTTTGCGATTCTCATTATTTCGGAATTTAACTTAGGCAAAAAACTTAAAGCTTCTTTCTTATTTTTCTTTTCAATTAAAACGTTCATTTTTTTTATAGCATTTTTAAATCTGCTCTTTCTTAGTTTATTTACAATTGTTTCCCTAGAAATTCTTCTGTTAGTTTTAATTGCTGATTTTGTATTTGCCATAACGCGAGGAGGTATAACTGCTCATATTAGTATGGTCAACAGCTTATTTTTTATTTTTGGCAAATATTACAATAAAACGTTGACCTATTAGAAATTACTATACGTAATATTTTGCCCTTACAATTACTTTTCACACATTTTTTGCCCTCTCTATCATAAACTTTAAAATATTTCTGAAAACTGCCGCTATTTCCTTGTGTATTAACAAAATTTCTTATGCTTGAGCCACCTTTTTTGATTGAGTTATTAAGGACTATTTTTGAGTATTTAACTAAATCTTTGAGTTCATAATCTAAAAGATTACATGATTTTTTTTTTGGATTAATTTTACTTTCGAATAAAATTTCAGAAGCATAAATATTTCCTATACCAGAAACAAATTTTTGATCTAAAAGGTAATCTTTAATATTTTTTTTTTTATCATTTAATTTGGTTTTTAAATAATAAAAATTAAAATTTTTATCAAACGGCTCGACTCCATAATTGTTAATAAAATTTTCTAACTTAATAGGTCCTTTTAAAATTTTAAAATATCCAAATCTTCTAGGATCATTGTATATTAGTCTTAAATTTTTAAATACAAATTCTACATGATTATGTTTTTTAGGTAAAAATGGCGAATGATAAAAACTTGAATTTGTAATAAAATTTTTTTTGTTTTTTGTCACTATATGTAATGTACCAGACATTCCCAGATGCAAAATACAATACAATTTGTTTTGAAATTCGATAATTATATATTTAGAAAATCTTATAACATTAATTATTTTTTGTTTTTTTATTATATTCTTAAAATTTATTGGTAACTTAAATCTTAGATTTCTATTTCTTACTATCACTTTAAGAATTTTTTGCGATTTTACGTTTTTTATGAGTGACTGTTTGACAATTTCTACTTCTGGCAATTCTGGCATTTAATACTATATTATCAGAAAATATATAAAAATAATGAAACAAATTTTACAAAACAATAAAGGACTTGTTCAGAAGGTGTTTGATAAAGTGTCGAACAAATATGACTTAATGAATGATTTTATGTCACTTGGTATTCATAGGCTATGGAAAAAAGATTTAATAAATATTATGTCACCATCAAAAAATACGAAGTTGATTGATGTTGCGTGTGGAACAGGTGATATTGGTAAATTATTCTTAGAGTCTGTAAATTATAATGGTCTAGTTTACAATGTTGATCCAAATAAAAATATGATTCTTGAGGGGAAAAAAAAGTTTAAGAATATTGATAATATTAAATGGTTTATAAATCCAGCTGAAAATTTGAAATTTGAAGATAATTTTTTTGATTTTTATACTATCAGTTTTGGATTAAGAAATACAAAAAATATTGATAAATCTATTAAGGAAGCGTTTAGAGTTTTAAAACCTGGAGGAAAATTCCTATGCCTCGAGTTTTCGAAAGTCCAGAATGAAAATTTTAGAAAAATTTATAAAGAATATTCAAAATTAATTCCAAAAATTGGTGATTTTATAGTAGGTGAAAAGGAGCCATATGAGTATTTGGTTGATAGTATAGATAAATTTATTAATCAGGAAGAATTACTTGACTGTATGAATAAAAATAATTTTATAAATTGTAAATATAGAAACTTTAGTGGAGGAATAGTTGCAATTCACTCAGGCTGGAAGGTTTAATGTTAAAAAAAATATTTATTTTATTCAGGATTGCAAGAAGACTGGCTATATCTGATGCGGTAGAAATAATTTCGAGAATACATCAGCCACCTCTATTTATTAAAATTTTATTAAATATTTTCGCCTTTTCATTTTCAAAAAAAAATAATCGAGCCAATAACAAGTCTGATGAAGATAAACTTTGTGAGTCAATCCAGGGTATGGGCACAACTTTTATTAAATTAGGTCAGTTTTTAGCCACAAGACCAGACATTATTGGAGAGGAAGTTTCAAAAAAATTAGAGAAACTTCAAGACAGATTACCTCCATTTTCGATGCAAGAGGCAAAAAATATTCTAAAAGAAAGTCTAGGGTCTGATTGTTTTAATTCAATTCTTAAACTTAGTGAGCCAGTTGCTGCAGCGTCCATAGCTCAAGTTCATAAAGCACAAATTAATGATAATGGAACCATAAAAGATGTGGCTATTAAGATATTAAGACCTGAAATCAGAAAAGTTTTTAATGATGAGATAGATGCATTAATGCTTTTAGCTTACATCATTCAAAGTGCAGTAGCAAAAACAAAAAGACTTAAATTGGTAGAGGTAGTTTTTTTATTAAAAGAAATTACTAATCACGAGATGGATTTAAGATTTGAGGCGGCAGCAGCTAATGAATTTGCAGAAAACACAAAAAATGATTCTGGGTTTTTTGTCCCTAAAATCTACTGGAATTATACCAGTGAGAAAGTTTTAACACTAGATTGGGTAGATGGAGTATCCATAAGAGAAAAAGACTTAATTAATGAAAAAAACATAGATGTTAAAAATATTGCTTCAAATATTATTCAACATTTTTTAAGGCACGCTGTTAGAGATGGGTTTTTTCATGCAGACATGCATCAAGGAAATTTATTTATAAACGAAAATGGACAAATAGTGCCGATTGATTTTGGCATAATGGGTAGAATTGACAAACTTAATAGACGATATCTTGCTGAAATTTTATTTGGATTTATTCAGAGAGATTATAAAAAAGTAGCTGAAGTACATTTAGTGGCAGGGTTGGTGCCAAATAATGTAAATGTTGATGAACTCGCCCAGGCTTTAAGATCGATAGGAGAACCAATCTTTGGTCAATCGGTTAAAGATATTTCAGGCGGTAGATTACTCAAACAATTGTTTGATATTACAGAAAAATTTAATATGCCAACTCAACCTCAGCTACTTTTGTTACAAAAAACAATGGTTGTGGTAGAAGGGGTGGCAAGAAAGCTTAATCCTGAAACTAATATTTGGGAGACCTCAAGACCTGTGTTAGAAAAATGGCTAAGAGAAACAAAAGACCCAATAAATAATTTTACTGAAACTTTAAAGGACTCTGCAGAGGTTTTAAAGAAACTTCCTGAATTACCTCAAATGATGGAAAAAGCTAATCAAGCACTAACATACCTTGCAAGTGGTCAAATTCCTCAAAATACAAATTCTTACTCTGCAATGAAAAATAAAGAACTTGAAATAAAATCCTTTAGAAATCAAAGTATTATTGGTTTATTACTGCTTGTATTTATAGGTTTCATGGTATTTTAATCTTCCAATGAGTGAATTAAAAAATAAAAAAGTTTTATTAATAATAACAGGTGGAATTGCAGCCTATAAGTCTTTGGAATTAATTAGACTTTTAAAGAAAAAAGGAAGCTTAGTTAAAACAATTCTATCAAAGAATGCTCATAAATTTGTAACACCTCTCTCAGTTACTTCACTGTCTCAAGAAAAGGTTTATTCAGATTTATTTGACCCAACTTCTGAAGCTGAAATGGATCATATTTCATTATCCAGATGGGCAGATATAATATTAATCGCGCCTGCAACTGCAAATACACTATCAAAAATTTCTAATGCTAACGCAGATGATTTAGCATCAACGGTACTTTTGGCTGCTGACAAAGAGTTTTTTATTGCTCCGGCCATGAATGTAAGAATGTGGGAAAATTATTCTAATAAAAACAACGTAAGTGTTTTAAAAAACATGGGACACGAGTTTATAGGTCCAGATATTGGCGACATGGCATGTGGTGAATATGGTGAAGGTAAAATGACAGAACCACCAGAAATCATTAAACATTTGGAGGCTAAATTTAAAGAATTAAAAAAAAATAATGGCCTTAAGGCACTTGTAACTGCCGGACCTACTAAAGAATTTATCGATCCAGTGAGATATATAACAAACAAATCAAGTGGAAAACAAGGATATGAAATTGCAAATTCGCTTAGAAGAAATGGATTTAATACAACTCTTATATCTGGCCCTACGCAACTTAACCCCATTAAAGGTGTTAACACAATCAATATTAATTCTGCAAAAGAAATGTTTGATGCAGTAATCGAGAATCTACCAGTGGATGTAGCAATTTTCTCCGCTGCTGTTGCAGATTTTAAAGCCAAAGATATATCTGAAAATAAAATTAAAAATAAAGATAATTACAATCTTACTTTAGAAAAAAATATTGATATTCTGAAGCATGTTTCAAATCATAACTCTTTAAGGCCTAAACTGGTGTTAGGTTTTTCAGCTGAGACAAATAACATAATCGAAAATTCACAAAAAAAAATAAATGAAAAAAACTGTGATTGGCTAATAGCAAACGATGTTTCAAATCAAGAGATAGGCTTTGACTCTGATTTCAATGAGGTAAGTATTTTACATAAAAATGGAAAAATTGAAAAAATTTCTAAAGATAAAAAATCTGTAATTGCCAATAAAATTGTAAAAAAAATTGTTTCAAATCTGGACTAATTAATGGTTAAAGTTCTAGTTAAAAGACTTGATCCAAAAGTAAAGTTGCCAAAATATAAAACCAGTGGATCGTCTGGAATGGATTTAATGGCATTTATTAAAAGCCCAATTAAAATTATGGCTGGTAAGTCAGCTTTAATTCCAACTGGAATTTCAATAGCATTTCCAGAAGAATTTGAAATTCAAATAAGACCAAGATCTGGATTAGCTGCAAAACAAAGTATTAGTGTTCTTAACACTCCAGGGACAATTGATAGTGATTATAGAGGTGAACTTAAAGTAATAATATTTAATCATGGTGAAAGTGAATTTGTTGTAAATTGTGATGATAGAATAGCACAAATGGTTCTAACACCCATTATTAAAATTGAATTTGAAGAGGTAAATGAACTTCCTGAAACAATAAGAGGAAGTGGAGGTTTTGGCTCTACTGGTAAATGAGTAAAAATCTTTCCACAAAACAAATAGAAAAATATTCAAGACAAATAGTTTTGAAAAACGTTGGAACAATAGGGCAAAAAAAAATAATTAATTCAAATGTTTTAATTGTGGGAGCAGGCGGACTTGGTTGTCCAATTATTGATTATTTATCTAGAGCAGGAGTAGGCAAGATAGGCATAATTGATTTTGATAAAGTAGATGTATCAAACATACATCGTCAATCAATTTATACATTGAGAGACGTTGGAAAATACAAAGTTGAGGTGTTAAAAAAAAAAATAGCTGATATTAATCCTGATGTTAAAACTAAAATTTTTAAAAATAAAATAACAAAAAAAAACGCTTATAAATTATTAAATCAATTTGACATTATTGTAGATGGTTCAGATAATTTTAAGACAAAATTTTTATTGAATCAATTTGCATATAAATTAAAAAAAATATTTATAGTCGGTGCTATCAGTAGATACGATGGCCATATTTTTTCTTTTAATTTTAAAAAGAATAATGATGCATGTTTAAAATGTTTCTATCAATCGGAAGTTAATGGGGAAGTTTTAAACTGCGAAACTGACGGAATTTTAGGTCCTGTTGCAGGTATAGTAGGCAATATACAGGCAAATGAAGTTCTTAAATATATATTGGGTCTAAAAAACGAATTAAGAAATAAAATTTTAATAATAAATCTTTTAAATTTAACTTTCAGGCATACTAAATTTTCGAAAAAAAAAAATTGCATATGTGGAAAAAAATAATTTTTTTTATTTTGGTTTTTTTTTGCACTAACGTATTAAGTAATGAAAATTACTATTTAATGCTCAAAAACTCTAAAGTAAATGTAAGAATAGGTCCAGGTTTAGATTATCCTATAAAATTTATTTACAAGAAAAAATATTTACCAGTTAAAGTCATTGATAAAAAAGAAAACTTTCGAAAAGTAATTGACCACAAAAGAAATAGTGGATGGATACACATCTCTCAATTGAAAAAAGTAAATTCTATAATAGTTTTATCAGATAGAATTCTCTTCAAAAAACCTACCTTTAATTCAAGACCCATTGCAAAAATTGAGAGTGGTAGACTATTTTTCTTAGAAAAATGTAAAAAAAATTGGTGCCAAGTTAGCAGTCAAAATTATTCAGGATGGATTAATATCGATAATGTATGGGGGAAAAACTAATTATTTTTTCTTACTCAATTTACTTGTCCAGATCTTATCTAGAACAAAGTACCATACAGCATTAGCTAAAGGCTCAACGATAGCATCTGTTAATGCGATCATAAACGATACGTCTGCTATTAACATTAAAACTGTTATAGCAATTGCAAAATGTCCTATTGTGTAAATTAAAGTTCTTAATAAGGAACCTTTGTTACTATCATAAAACGATTTACTAGTTTGGAATATACCTCTAGTTAGTTCAGTCATAAACTAATTATAGCCTAGTTAAGTTTTAAATCAAATCTGTCTGAATTCATTACTTTTGTCCATGCTGCAACAAAATCGCTTATAAATTTTTTCTCTCCGTCCTCACAAGCATATACTTCAGCAATAGCTCTTAATTGAGAATTAGAGCCAAATATCAAATCTACTCTTGTGCCTTTCCACTTAACTTTATTGGTATTTCTATCTTTGCCGACAAATAACTGCTCTCTTTTATCGACTTCTTTCCAAGTCGTGTTCATATCTAATAGATTTTTAAAGTAATCATTAGATAAAGAACCAGGTTTTTTTGTGAATACGCCATTATCTGATCCATCATAGTTAGCGTTCAATACTCTCATGCCGCCGACTAAAACTGTCATTTCTGGTGCTGTTAATCTCATAAGCTGAGCTTTATCTACTAAAAGCTCTTCTGCTGAAATATTTGTGTCAGAATTTAAATAATTTCTAAATCCATCTGCTTTTGGTTCTAATAAACCGAATGAATTTATATCAGTTTGATCTTGAGATGCATCACCTCTACCTGCAGAAAAAGGAACGTCAACTTTATGACCAGCTTTTTTGGCAGCTTTTTCAATAGCAACACAACCACCTAAAACTATCAAGTCAGCAATTGAAACATTTTTCTTTTTCCCATCAAATTTTTTCTTAATTTTTTCCAATACTTTAATAACTTTATCTGTTTTTGACGCTTTATTTACTTCCCAATTTTTTTGAGGTTCAAGTCGTAATCTAGCTCCGTTTGCTCCACCTCTTTTGTCAGAGCCTCTGAAAGTCGATGCAGATGCCCACGCTGTTGATATTAACTCTGAAATTTTAAGCCCTGATTTTAAGATTTGCGCTTTAATTTTTTTGATTTCACTTTTTTTGATTTTGTATTTTTGTTTTGGTACTGGATCTTGCCAAATTAATTGCTCTTTTGGTACATCTGGACCTAAATAGCATGCTCTTGGACCCATATCTCTGTGTGTAAGTTTGAACCATGCTCTAGCAAAAGCGTCGTGGAATTCTTTTGGATTGTTATGAAAATGTCTTGTTATTGGTCCATAACTTGGATCAACCTTTAATGAAATATCTGTAGTTTGCATCATTGGAGGATGTTTTTTTCCTCTCTCATGTGCATCGGGCACCATTTTTATTTCTTGACCATTTTTTTTAGGTGTCCATTGATGTGCACCTGCAGGACTCTTGGTTAGTTCCCATTCATGACCATATAAACAATCTAAATATCCCATATCCCACTTAATTGGATTTTGTGTCCAAGCGCCTTCTATTCCAGAACTGATAGTATCAACACCTTTTCCACTTTTATAATTACTATTCCAACCAGTTGCTTGTTCATGAATTTTTGAACCCTCTGGTTCTGGACCTTTGTGAGATTCTGGAGCTGCCCCGTGAGATTTTCCAAATGTATGTCCACCTGCAACTAAAGCTGCTGTTTCGTAATCGTTCATTGCCATTCTGCCGAATGTTTCTCTAATATCGTGTGCTGCTAATAATGGATCAGGATTTGCATCAGGACCTTGTGGATTAACATAGATTAATCCCATGTGTGAAGCACCTAATGGCTGTTCTAAATCTCTTTTTCCACTGTATCTATTTACACCTAACCATTCTTTTTCTGATCCCCAATAAATATCTTCCTCTGGTTCCCAGATATCTTCACGTCCAGCACCAAAACCAAAAGTTTTGAAACCCATAGAGTCAAGTGCAACATTTCCAACTAAAATAAATAAATCTGCCCAAGAAATTCTTTTTCCGTATTTTTTCTTTATAGGCCAGAGTAACAATCTTGCTTTATCTAAGTTAACATTATCCGGCCAACTGTTGAGTGGAGCGAAACGCTGATTACCCGTACCAGCACCTCCTCTTCCATCGCCAGTTCTATACGTACCTGCCGCGTGCCAAGCTAATCTTATAAATAATGGACCGTAATGACCATAATCAGCTGGCCACCAATCTTGCGAGTCTGTCATTAATTTATTCAGATCTTTTTTAAGAGCTTTGTAATTTAATTTCTTAAATTCCTTCGCATAACTAAATTTTTTATCCATCGGATTTACTAATCTAGAGTGCTGGCTTAGTATTTTTAGATTTAGACTGTTTGGCCACCAGTCTCTGTTCGAAGTTCCTTTACCAGTTGGATGTTTCGGTGGTGTTCCGGCACCTGTAAAAGGGCATTTTGATTGTTCTTTTAAAATTTCTTTACTCACAGTAACAATTTAATGAGTTTATGAAATATGTCAATATATTAGAATGATTCTAAAGTGTTTTTTTGTCCTACTTTATAAAATTTGATTAATAAAAGTTATTATTTATTAGAAACTTTAACTAATACCTCTATGGATTTAATTTTTTTTCCTGGGAGGTTTTTTCTCAATTTTATTTCTTCGACATCTTTATCGTGAAAATCAATAAGTTCATTAGTAGTCTCGTTATAAAAATGATGGTGATTTGTTACATTTGTATCGAAATATGTTTTATCAGAATTTAATGAAATTTCCTTTATGTAACCTTTGTTCTTAAAGGCATTTATTGTATTATAAATTGTAGCTTGAGATATTTTAATATCTAACTTCTTTTTTAAAATTTTTCGTAGATCTTCTATTGTAAAATGAAAAGTTCTTTTTCTATCAAAAAGAATTTCGCACATTTTTAATCTTTGCTTAGTAGGTCTTAAGCCTGCAGATCTTAATTTTTCCTCAAAATGAGTATTATTATTCATTATTTAGCCTAATTTATCAGTTCAAATCTGATTGTATATTGTAAATTATCTAAATACAGTATTAAAGAACAAATTTATGGAAAAAAAATCAGCATACAATTACGATGACTTAATAAAGTGCGGTAATGGTGAGCTTTTTGGACCCGGGAATGCAAAACTTCCATTGCCTCCAATGCTGATGTTTGACAGAATTACAGAAATTGAGGAAAATAAAGGTGCTTTTAAAAAAGGAGTTTTAAAAGCAGAACTAGACATTAAAAATGAGTTATGGTTTTTTGATTGTCATTTTAAAGAGGACCCAGTTATGCCTGGATGCCTCGGACTTGATGCAATGTGGCAATTAGTTGGATTTTATTTAGGTTGGCTTGGAAACCCTGGAAGAGGTAGAGCCTTAGGAGTTGGAGCAGTAAAGTTTACAGGTGAAGTGTTAAAAAATGTAAAAATTGCAACATATGAAATTGATATGAAGAGGATTTTAATTAAAGAGGGTGCTACAGTAGGTTTAGCAAATGGGATTCTTAAAGCAGATGATAAAAAAATATATTCTGCTGAAAATTTGAAAGTTGGATTGTTTAAATAATGAAAAGGGTAGTAGTAACTGGAATTGGAGTGGTTTCTTGTTTGGGTAATAATCAAGAAGAAGTTTATAATTCCCTTATAAATTCAAAATCAGGTATTACTTTTTCTGAAGAGTATAAAGAATTTAATCTTAAGAGCCATGTTCATGGATTACCAAACATAAAATTAGAAGACCACGTAGATAGAAAAGTTATTAGATTTATGGGTAAAGGTTCAGCTTATAATTATATAGCTATGAATGAAGCTGTAAAAGACTCTGGTTTAGAGGAAAAAGACGTAAGTAATATTTCTACAGGAATGGTAATGGGTTCGGGGGGACCTTCAATTGAAAATGTAATTTTGGCTGCAGATAAAACTAGAGAAAAAAATCCAAAAAAAATGGGACCGTTCGTTGTGCCAAGAACTATGGCAAGTACTGCGTCTGCTACACTTGCAGTGCCATTTAAAATTAAAGGTGTAAATTATACGATAAGTTCTGCTTGTGCTACTAGTGGACACTGTATTGGTAATGCAATGGAATTAATCCAATTAGGAAAACAAAATATCATATTTGCAGGTGGTAGCGATGAAGTTCACTTTGCAATGACAGCAATGTTTGATGCTATGACCGCTTTATCATCTAAGTATAATGATACGCCAGATAAAGCTTCAAGACCTTATGATAAAACTAGAGATGGTTTTGTTATTTCGGGTGGTGGTGGTGTTTTAGTTCTAGAAGAATATGAACATGCAAAAGCAAGAGGTGCAAAAATTTATGCAGAATTAACTGGCTATGGTGCAACATCTGATGGTTACGATATGGTCGCTCCATCTGGTGAAGGTGCGGTTAGATGTATGCAAATGGCCTTAAAAACAGCAAAAAACAAAATTGATTATATAAATACTCACGGAACATCTACGCCTGTGGGCGATATAACTGAATTGAAAGCAGTGGGAGAGGTATTTAAAGATTATAAACCAAAAATAAGTTCAACTAAATCATTATCAGGACATTCCTTAGGTGCTACTTCAGTCCACGAGGCTGTTTACAGCTTAATAATGATGAAAAATAATTTCATTTCAGCATCTGCAAATATTGCAGATATGGATGATGAAGCAAAAAAATATCCAATTATTACAAAAGTAGAAAAAGATGTTTCTTTGAATTCAATTATGTCTAATAGTTTTGGATTTGGAGGAACAAACGCAACTTTAGTTTTTGAGAAAGTTTAATAATGAGTTTAATGAAAGGCAAAAAAGGATTAATCATGGGTGTTGCCAATGAAAGATCCATTGCTTGGGGAATATCACAAAAATTAGCTGAAGCCGGAGCAGAGTTAGCTTTTACATATTTAGGAGATGCTCTTAAAAAAAGAGTAGTGCCTTTGGCTGAAAAATTAAATTCAAATTTAACTTTTAGCTGCGATGTTGAAAAAAAAGAGGAAGTAATAAAACTATTTGAGGATGTAAAGTCTAAATGTGGTGAAATTGACTTTGTTGTACATGCTATAGCATTTTCAGATAAATCTGAGTTATCTGGAGAATACTTAAATACTACTAGAGAAAACTTTTTAAGAAGTATGTTAATTTCTTGTTTTTCATTTACAGAAGTTGCTAAAGAAGCATCAAAAATAATGAAGCAAGGCGGAAGTATGATAACTTTGAGTTATGAAGCAAATAAAGCGATACCAAATTATAATGTAATGGGTGTTTGCAAAGCTGCTTTAGAAGCAAGTGTAAAATATCTTGCAAGAGATCTTGGGTCTAAAGGAGTGAGAGTAAATGCTATAAGCGCAGGACCAATTAAAACTTTGGCAGCATCCGCAATTGGTGATGCAAAATTTCTATATAAGTGGAATGCTGATCACTCTTTTTTAAAAAGAAATGTAGATAATCTTGATGTTGGAAATTCAGCTTTGTATCTATTAAGTGACATGGCTGGTGGAGTTACAGGTGAAATTCATTACGTAGATGCTGGATACAATAAAGTTGGGATGCCTGACCCAAAAAATATAACTTAATCAATGTTAATTCTAATTTGGTTTGTTGTTTGTATTATATTTTACATAGTTCAAATGATACTTGGCGACTCTGGGCATGCGCTCGAGGTATTTGCTGTAGTAAGTGCTATGGCTATTTTCTTAATAAGTAAAATTAAACATAAAATTAATAAGTAGGATTGAAAAATAATTTTCTAATATTTTTTAAAATACTTCTATTCAGCTTGCTTTTGACTAGTTGTAGTAAACCTAATAGGTTAGATGGTATAAATAAAATTTTATTGTTCGGAGACAGTTTGATGTCTGGTTACGGTTTAAAAGAAAACCAAGCACTTTCAATAATATTAGAAAATGATTTAAAAGAAGGCGGATATAATATCAAAGTAATAAATGGAAGTGTTTCTGGAGATACTTCAGAGGATGGATTGGATAGAATTGAAGAATATATCCTTGGAGGTGATATCGATTTGATTGTTCTAGGATTAGGCGCAAATGATATGCTTAGAAGAATTAATCCAGATCAAACAGAAAATAATTTAAGAAAAATTATAGAAATTATAAAAAATAATAATATAAAAATAATTTTGTCGGGCATGAAAGCGTCCCCAACAAACGGATTAGCATATAAAAAGAAATTCGATGATATTTTTCCTAAGTTAGCAGAGGAATATGATTTAAATTTAATACCTTTTTTACTAAAAAAAGTGGCTTTAAATCCAAAGTTTAATCAAAGTGATGGAATTCATCCAAACTATGAAGGTGCTAAGGTGATTTCGGAGACAATAAAAGAAAGTATATTTAACTTAGATTAGAAGGAGCGTTCTGTTGCCAGGTACCCTTTAGCTTAATTACCATGTAAAAAACTTTTTATTTTCAATAGGTCCAATTTTATTTTTCCAAAAATCATATTGTTCTTTAAATTCTTTTCTATGCGATTCTCCGTGCATCTCACAAAAAATTATATCAATTTTTTTTAAGTTTTTAATTATTTCAGGTAAAATTTTATACTCGTGACCTTCGATATCTATTTTTAAAAAATTAATAGTTTCATGATTATCTAAAATTGATTTTATGTTCTCTGTTTTTACTTTTTTAAACTTTTTATTTGATATGTTGCTTTTGATTTTTTCCAGAGTTGAGCTTTCAGAAAGTGACATATTTTTAAAATTTTTCTCAAACTGGTGGTAGTATAAATTACCAAATCCTTCTATATTTGAGACAGCTGTTTCATGGATCGTGATTTTTAATTCTTTAGCAAAAATTTTATTTAGTATTAAAGCACAATAAGGATTTGGCTCATAAATATCTATTTTACATTTAAATTTATCGAAAATGTAGTAAGACACTACACCATTGTTTCCACCAATATCTATTACAAATGAGTTCGAGTCTAATTTTAATCTATCAAGAGATTTAAGTTTTTCCTTATATCTAGTTAATTTATAAAAAAAATTTTTTCTAATAAATTTAAATCTAAATAAAAAACACCAGATTTTTTCTCTAAGATTTAATTTCATTAGAGCTTTCAAAATTTTTTGGTTTAAAAATCAATTTTTGATATTAATTTTAACAACAGCTACAGCCTTTTTTTTTCTCTTTTTTTGTATCCCTCTCAGAATCAACTTTCTCTAATTCTTTATTTCTATCATTTATAGCTTGTTTTTCTTTTAATATTTTATCTTCAAAGTAAGCATAAAGTGAAGTAAAGCCTAACTTAGATGCTTTTTTTTCTTCATAGCCTCTTCGACCTTTTAAGTTTTCAATTATTTTTATTATTTCTTGATTTTGCATATTCAATTTTATATCGTAGCTTGTTTGATTGAAAGTTTTACTTTTCCTCTATCAAAGCCAATCACTTTAACTTTTACTTCATCCCCCTCTTTTACAACATCTGTTACTTTAGCAACCCTCTTGTCTGCCAATTCAGAAATATGAACTAGCCCATCTTGTTTGCCTAAAAAGTTGACGAATGCGCCAAACTCCATAATTTTCATAACTTTACCATTATAAATTTTATTTAATTCAGCTTTTGCGGTTAAATCTTTAATCATTTGCATTGCTTTATTTCTGGAGTCTTCGTCTGGAGCAGCAACTGTTACAACGCCTTCGTCATTAACATCAACTTTTGCTCCTGATTTTTCAACAATCTCTCTTATTGTGGCGCCACCTTTACCAATCACTGTTGCGATATCTTTTTTATCAACAGTAATTTTTTCCATCTTAGGTGTATGTTTACCAACATTGTCTCTTGATTTAGCTAAAGCTTTATTCATTTCGCCGAGAATATGAATTCTTCCATCTTTTGCTTGTTTTAAAGCCTGCTCCATAATTTCAAAAGTTATTCCAGTAATTTTAATATCCATTTGAAGGGATGTGATGCCGTCTTTCGTTCCAGCAACTTTAAAATCCATATCACCTAAATGATCTTCATCACCAAGAATATCCGACAGAACACTAAAATCATCACCTTCTTTAATTAATCCCATAGCAATACCTGCAACTGGTTCTTTTAAAGGAACTCCTGCATCCATTAATGCTAAAGATGAACCACAAACGGTTGCCATTGAAGACGATCCATTAGATTCTGTGATTTCAGATACTATTCTAAATGTATAAGGAAAACTTTCTTTTGATGGCAAAGATGAATTGATTGCTCTCCAAGCAAGTTTACCATGACCAATTTCTCTTCTACCTGTTCCAATCCTTCCAGTTTCACCAACTGAAAATGGTGGGAAATTGTAGTGGAGCATAAATCTTTCTCTTTGAAGGCCGTCTAAACTTTCGATCCTCTGTTCATCGTCTGAAGTCCCTAATGTGGTAGTTACAATTGCTTGAGTTTCACCTCTTGTAAAAAGAGCAGATCCATGAACCCTCGGTAATATACCTACTTCACACATTATCGGTCTAACATCTGCTAAGCCTCTACCATCAATTCTATTTTTATTTTTAAGAATATCCGTTCGCACAATTCTTTTTTCTAAATTTTTAAGCTCATAATTCACATCCAATTCAGTATAATTTTCATCTTCTTCATAGATTTTTTTTGCCTTTTCAGTAATTTCAGATATTTGATTTGATCTATCTTGCTTGTCTCTTGTAGAAAAAGCTTTTTTAAGATCATCAGTAAACTCCTTTTCTAATTTTTTCTTAACTTCAGATAAATCTTTTTTCTCAACAACCCAATCTGGTTTTCTACATTCTTTAGCAAGCTCCTCTATCATTTTAATAACTGGAATAAAATTTTCATGACCAAATTTGACAGCATTTAGCATCTCTTCTTCTGTTAATCCATTTGCTTCAGACTCAACCATTAAAACTGCATCTTTAGTTCCTGCAACAACAAGATCTAATTTTGATTTTTCCAATTCTATTTTTGACGGATTTAAAACATATTTTCCATCTATAAAACCAACTCTTGATGCTCCAACTGGTCCAAGAAATGGCATTCCAGATATTGCCAAAGCCGCAGATGACGCAATAATAGATAGGATATCGGCTTCATTTTCTTTATCATAAGATATTACTGTCGGAAGTAACTGTACTTCATTTTTAAATTCATCAGGAAACAATGGTCTTATCGGTCTATCTATCAATCTTGATATTAAAGTTTCACTTTCAGTTGGCCTGGCTTCTCTTTTAAAATACCCACCAGGAATTTTACCAGCAGCGTAATATTTCTCTTGATAATTTACTGATAGGGGAAAATAATCAACCTCAGGATTTACTTTTTTTGCCCCAACTACGGTTGCTAACACTACTGTCTCACCACAAGTCGCTATAACAGCACCATCAGCTTGTCTCGCAATCTTTCCTGTCTCTAACTTAATTTTTTTTCCATTTAATACTATTTCTTTTTTAACTTCTTTGAACATTTTTTACTTTCTTAAATTTAATTTACTTATTACGCTTTTATACGCTTCGACTTTGTTTTTTTTTAAATAATCTAATAATTTTTTTCTTTTATTTACTGCTTTTAACAGACCAACAGATGAATGTTTGTCTTTCTTAAATAAATTCATGTGTTTTGATAGAGTCTCAATTTTTTCAGTTAATAATGCAATTTGAACCTCAGATGAACCTGTATCTTTTTCATGAATTGCTACTTCTTTTGCCTTTTTAATCATATTTTTCCTGCCTGTTTGTTTTTTTAATTAAGTTTTCTATTTTTTCTGCATAATCAAATGACTCATCTTTAACAAATAATAATTTTGGTAAAAATTTCATTGAAATTTTTTTTGAAAGAACTTTTCTCACTAAAAACGAAAAATCTTTGAGTATATCAATTACCTCATTCGCGTTCTTCCCTCCCAGCGGTAACACGAATGCTTTAGCTGTTTTTAAATCTGGGCTCATTCGAACCTCGGTGACTGTGATGTTGCTTGTTTCGATATTAGGAAGTTTTGCTTCACCTCTCATAAATATATTACCTAAAGCTTGTTTTATCATTTCACCTACTCTTAATTGTCTTTGTGAAAGAGTTCTACTATTTTTTTTTGATCTCATATT
This sequence comes from uncultured Pelagibacteraceae bacterium, assembly GCA_902580275.1. Lineage (GTDB taxonomy): Bacteria > Pseudomonadota > Alphaproteobacteria > Pelagibacterales > Pelagibacteraceae > Pelagibacter. The sequence goes on from CACHJZ010000003.1 coordinate 64,457, forward strand.
CTTCTTTCTGTTATTTTAGAGTTATATGCTTCAATTATATCGTTTTTTTGAAAGTCATTAAAATCCTTAAGGGTTATTCCACATTCAAGACCAGCAGATACTTGCTTTGCCTGGTTTTTTTCTCTAAATATTGTATTTATTTTTCCATTATAAATAATTGATCCATCTCTAATAACTCTAGCATTTGCGTCATTTAAAATCTCTCCATCTATTACTTTTGAGCCAGCCACTTTGCCAACTTTTGATACCTTAAATATTTCAAGTATTTCTGCAGAACCAATAATTTGTTCCTCAACATCAGGTGATAATAAACCAGACATTCTTTGTTTTATAAAATCTAAAACTTCGTAAATAATATTGTACGATGATATAGAAATTTTTTCTTGTTCAGATAATTTTTTTGCCTCTTTTGTTGGTTTCACATTAAAGGCGATTAATAATGCATTAGACGCCTTTGCTAAACTTACATCTGTTTCTGTGACCATTCCAATATCTGATAAAATTATTTTTGGCTTAATTTCTTCATGCTTGATTTGCATAATTGCACTTATTATTGCTTCTGATGAGCCATGGACATCTGATTTGATAATTATATTAAGTTCCTCAGCTTTTTTGTCTTTAAAAGCTGATTCTTGGGTTGCGAAGGTTATAGGATTTAATCCTTGTTTAATTTCTTGAATTCTTGCTTCACATAATGACTTTGCCTCTTTTTCATTTTCCAAAACTATAAAATCATCTCCAGATTTAGATGCCCCATTAATTCCCAATACTTCAACGGGAGATGCAGGGTAAGCTTCATTAATACTTTTACCCAAATCATTTATTATCGCTCTAACCTTTCCCCATTTTAAACCACTTACAAAATAATCTCCTTTTCTTAAAATTCCATTAGTAACAATTATATTGGCTATAGGTCCTCTTCCAATATCTATTTTGGACTCTAATACAACAGCACTAGCTCTATCATTATAATCGGCCTTCAAATCTAGCAATTCTGACTGTAGAGTTATTGACTCAACTAATTTTGAAAGATTTTGTTTTGTTTTAGTTGATATCTCGACCATTAAGGTTTCACCAGATAATTCTTCTGCAATAAGTTCATGCTCTAATAACTGATTTTTTATTTTTTGGGGATCAGCCTCAGGTAAGTCACATTTATTAATTGCAACAACAATTGGAACTTTTGCTGCTTTAGCGTGTTTAATAGATTCTATTGTTTGTGGTTTAACACCATCGTCAGCGGCTACCACAAGAACTACGATATCTGTAAGTTTTGATCCTCTTGCTCTCATTTCAGTAAAAGCTGCGTGACCAGGAGTATCGATAAAAGTAATTTTATCTGAGTTGTGTTGAATTTGATATGCGCCTACATGTTGCGTAATACCACCAAATTCTCCAGACACAACATTTGTTTCTCTTAAAACATCAAGCACTGAGGTTTTTCCATGATCAACATGTCCCATAACAGTTACTATTGGTGGTCTACTCTTTAAATTTTCAGGTTTTATTTCTTTTATTTTATTTATAATTTCATCTGCTTTTTTCTCTTTAATCGGATTATGGCCAAATTCTTTAACTAGATACTCGGCGGTATCAGAGTCAATAGAATGATTGAGTGTTGCAGTAACACCCATTCCTAAAAGATGTTTAATAATACTACTAGATTGCTCAGCCATTCTGTTAGCTAACTCTCTTATTGTAATTACCTCTGGTATATTTACATCTCTTTTAACTGGTTTTAAAATTTCTCTTAGATTATCCTTTTGAATATTTCTGTTTTCTTTTTGTTTAGCTCTTTTTAAAGACGCTAAACTTCTAGCTCTTCCTTCATCATCTCCGCTTAAAGCTCTAGAAACTGTTAATTTAAGCTCTCTTCTTTTTGGGCTATTTTTACTTTTAACCTCCTTTTTTTCAGGCTCTGCTTTTAATCTTCTAGTGGCTCGTTGTTCTGCTAGTTTTCTTTTCTCATAATCATTTGAAGGAGCGCTTGATTTTTCAGATAAATTAGGTCTTTTCTCAAGAATGTTTTTTTTTGAATTAATATTTTGTCTATTAAAGTTAAATGATTTTTTATTTGAAAACTTATTTTTTTTTTCAATTACAACAGAGTTTTTACCTTGAGTTTTAGCTCTTTCAATATTTGTTATAGATCTTTTTATATTTCCCGATAATTTTAGTTTGATTTTCTTTTTGTCCATAACTCATCTTTCAATCTTGGTAAATTTTACTTCTTGCTGACATAATTAAATCATCTGCCTCTTTCTTCGATAAAGCAAAATCTTCAAGATATCCTTTTATTTTAACTCTTTCACCTTTAACAATATCGTAACCTCCAGTTAATTCATCTGATGCAAGATCTGCAAAATCATTTAAAGTAAGTATTTTTTGCTCGCCAAGTGTAACTAACATTCCTGGAGTTAAACCTTCGTGATTTATCAAACTATTTTCTAGACCTAGTTCTTTTATTTTTTTAGAAATTTCTTCTTGATCTTTTTTATAAAAATCTTTTGCTCTTTCTAGAAGTTCTTTTGCAGTATCCTCTTCGATACCTTCTATTTTAATTATATCTTCAACTGTTGAATCTTTTAAATCATCTATAGATGAAAAGCCTTCAGCAACTAATAATTGACCCAATGTCTCATCTAATTCTAAATTCTTCACAAAATTTTCTGTCTTCTCCTTAAATTCGGTTTGTCTTCTCTCTGAGTCCTCTTGATCTGTCATTATATTTATTTCATAATTCATTAGTTTTGTTGCAAGTCTTACATTCTGTCCCCTTCTACCAATTGCTTTACTCAAATTTTCCTCTGTAAGTATTACGTCTAATTTTTTATTTTCAATATCTACATTAACTCTTTGAACTTCAGCTGGAGATAAAGCATTAGAAACTACGACTGCAGGATCCTCAGACCAATTTACAATATCAATCTTTTCGCCTTGTAATTCATTAACAACAGCTTGGACTCTACTTCCTCTCATACCTACACATGCACCAACTGGATCTAAGGAATTATCTATCGCTTTAACACAAATTTTTGCTCTACTTCCAGGATCTCTAGCGGATGACATAATCTCTATTAATCCGTCATATATTTCAGGAACCTCTTGAATAAATAATTTTTCCATAAATTTGGGATGTGCTCTAGATAAAAAAATTTGTTGTCCTCTAGGCTCTCTTCTTACATCGCTACAATAAGCTTTGATACGATCTCCAGCCTTAATATTCTCTCTTGGTATCATTTCATTTTTTTGAATTATTGCCTCAGTTCTCCCAAGATCAACTATCACATTTCCAAACTCAAGTCTTTTTACAATACCACTTAAAATACTGTCCTTTTTATCTTTAAAATCATTAAATTGTCTTTCCCTCTCTGCCTCTCTAACATTAAAGCTTATCACTTGCTTAGCAGTTTGAGCTGCGATCCTACCAAAATCAAAAGATGGTAAGGCCTGAAGTACAGTATCACCAACTTTTTTTATTTTATTTTCTTCACCTAAATTGTGTGCATCAGCTAAGCTTATTTCTGTATTTAGGTTCTCTGGCTTTTCAGAGATAACTAGTTTTCTAAAAATACCAATATCTCCATTCTCCCTGTTTATTTGAACTTCGATTTCGTTTTCTTGGCCAAATTTTGATTTTGCTGCTTTGGCAATTCCTGTTTCCATTGAATTAATAATAATTTCTTTATCAATAGACTTTTCTAAAGCAACTGCTTCTGCAATTCTTATTAACTCTAATTTATCTGCTCTTCTATTTAACATTTATTCCTTACAAAAAAAAATGGGCCGAAGCCCATTTTTGAAATTTCAATAATGTAGAGTGAATATATGTATTTTTATTAAATATTCAACTTAATTACTTCTGAAATATTGATGCTTTATCAGTTTTTTCCCATGAAAATGATCCGTCACTGCCTGGTTCTCTACCAAAATGACCATAAGCTGCTGATTTTTCGTATATCGGTTTATTTAATCCTAGCATTTCTCTAATTCCCCTTGGGCTTAGATCAAAATTTTCTTTTATGAGTTTCTCAACATGAAGATTTTTCTCTTCATCGTTACTAAATAAATCTACATAAATAGATAAAGGTTTTGATACTCCTATTGCGTAAGCTAACTGTATCAAGCATTTGTCTGCAATTTTAGATGCCACAATATTTTTTGCTAAATATCTAGATGCATAAGCCGCAGATCTATCAACTTTGGTTGGATCTTTACCCGAAAAAGCTCCTCCGCCATGAGGTGCTGCTCCACCATAAGTGTCTACAATTATTTTTCTTCCAGTCAAACCACTGTCTCCATCAGGTCCACCAATTACAAAGTTTCCAGTTGGATTAATATATATTTCGTTTTCATCTAGATCTCCAAGTAGGTTTTTTGGAATAGACTTTTCAATATAAGGTATGCATAGTTCTTTTACTTTAGCTAAATTCACATCTTTAGAATGTTGTGTAGAAATCACGACTGATTTTACAGCTTTTGGTGCACCATCTTTATATTCGATAGTAATTTGACTTTTTGAGTCTGGCTCTATTCCTTTTAGCTTTCCAGATTTTCTGTCTTCAGCCATAAGTCTTAAGATTCTATGTGAAAAATGAATTGGAGCTGGCATAAGTACATCCGTCTCATTACATGCATAACCAAACATTATCCCTTGATCTCCAGCACCCTCATCTTTATTTCCAGAAGAGTCAACACCCATAGCTATATCAGCTGATTGAGAGTGTAAATGACATTCAATTTTAGTTGCATCCTTATAAGTAAAACCTGCCTGATCATAACCAATATCTTTGATACAACCTCTAACTTTAGAAATTAATTCGTCTTTTTTGATATCAGGTCCTCTTGTTTCTCCTGCTAAAACAACTTTATTAGTAGTAGTTAATGTTTCGCATGCTACCCTTGCTTCAGGTTCCATGCCTAAATAGGTATCTACAACCATGTCTGAAATTCTATCGCAAACTTTATCTGGATGACCTTCTGATACAGATTCACTAGTGAACAAATAATCTTTTTTCATTTTATTTTTATCTCCCTATTTGTTTTTAAAAAAAAAATTAAGCTAATATAAATAAAGATAAAATAAAAGAACATATTATTCCCATATTTAGAGAAGAAAGTTTTTTTAGGGTTTTTTATTCGGTTAATTTCAATTACTCCCTCATAAGTTGACTCTAGTATATCAGAAATTTGTCCATAGGGATCAATCAAAGCTGATATTCCGTTATTAGTTGATCTAATGATGCTTTTTCCTTCTTCAATTGATCGAAAAATAGAATGTGAAAAATGTTGATGTGGCCCAATTGATTTTCCGAACCATCCATCCTCTGAAATATTAATGACTAAATCATAATTATTTTTGTTTGAAAGTTTGCCTGAATATATAATTTCATAACAAATTAACGGGAGAAAACTTATATCGAATTCGTGTTTTTCTAGATTAATTATATTTCTTTTTTTACCGGGTGAATACGAATTATAAAAATTTGTAATTGTTTTCATTCCTAAATTTTTTAAAAATTTTTCTAAAGGTAGAAATTCACCAAAAGGAACTAAATTGTTTTTATTGTAAACTTCTATTAGATCTAGATTATAATTTACCACAGCCATTGCATTGAAAGTTTTTTCATTAACAGTGTTGTTTATGCCTAATATAATTAAGTGTTTATTGCTAAATTTTTTATTAAAAATATTTTGATATTTTTTTAAATTTTTTAATTCTGTTTTATTAAATATACCTTCTGGCCATACAAATATCGTTTTAACTTCTTTATTTGGTTTGCTTAATTTTATCAAACTGTGAATAATTTCTTCTTCATTTCCCGTATAGTAAAATCTTTCAATCCCAATTTTTGGTGAAATAATCTTGATTATAAAATTATTATCTTTAAAAGATTTATCCTTTGATTGCTCAAGCTTTAGTTGACCATACACAATTCCAGAAATTAATAATAATACAAATGAAACCACAAAATATAAATTCTGCTTACTTTTTTTTAAATAAAAAAAAGAAGGTAGAACAAATAAAGTAATACAAAGTAAATTAAAACTATATGTCCCAATTAAAGAAAGTATTTGTAACAATGGTAAAAATTCTGAAAATGAATACGATATTAAATTCCAGGGAAAACCTGACAAAATATTTCCTCTTATGAATTCAAAGATTGAAAACGTCAATGAAAAAACAAGAATTAAAGATATGTCACTAAATTTTTTAAAAAAATATAAAATAAACATTGCTAATCCATAAAAAATCGCAAGAAATAGTGGTATAAGCAAAAAAGCAATTGGTATTAATATTTTAAAACTTTGATCAAAGGTAAGAGATATAGTTATCCAATATAAGCTAGATGTAAAATATCCAAAACCAAACATCCATCCATTTAAAAAATACTCTGTTTTACTTAATGTAAATTTTTGTTTTATGATAAAAAGGAACAATGCTGAAAATGTAAAAAAATTGATTAAAAAAATTTCATATGGTGGAAGACTTAATGAGCTTAATATACCTAAACAAAAAATATAGGCATAAGATAATGATTTTTTTTTAAAAATTATTTTCAAATTTTATTTTTTACTAGATTATAAAGTTTTACTTCTTCTTTTTGCATTAAATTGAAATCCTTATTTTTCCTGTGGTCATATCCCTTCAGATGCAAAAATCCATGTATAAATATTTTTGCAACTTTTTTTTTAAATTCTGTTATGTTTATTTCTTTTGGTCTATTCATAAACTCGTAACTTATAATGATATCTCCCAAATAAAAAAAGTTTTTATCTATTCTTTTATTAATCGGAAAAGATAAAATATCAGTAGATTTATTTTTTTTTCTAAAGATTTTATTTAATTTTTTAATTTCTAAATTGCTTGACAACAGAACTGTTATCAATGTTTTTTTATTTTTTGAATTATATTTTTTTGGTAAATTTTTTAATATTATATTAAATAATTTAGATACATTTTTTAATTTATTTTTCCATGCTGAATTATCAACTATAACCTCAGCCTTGATCATCTTTTTGATCTGAATAGGCTTTTACGATTTTAGAGACTAGTGGGTGCCTTACAACATCTGAATGATCAAAATCAACTACTGTAATTTCATCCAAATTGCCTATGAGCTTTTTTGATCTATTTAAACCTGATAATGATTTATTTGGTAAATCTATTTGTGACGGATCGCCATTGACAACTATTTTTGAATTTTCTCCAATCCTAGTTAAAAACATTTTTATTTGTGTGTCAGTCGCATTTTGAGCTTCATCTAAAATCGCAAAAGAGTTTTTTAATGTCCTACCTCGCATAAATGCAAGTGGTGCAATCTCAATGTCTCCAATTTCTATTTTTTTTTGAATTTTTTCAAAGTCTAACAAATCATACAAAGAATCATAAAGTGGTCTTAAATAGGGGTCAACTTTTTCTCTCATATCTCCAGGCAGAAAACCAAGTCTTTCTCCAGCCTCAACAGCTGGTCTAGATAAAATTATTCTCTCTATCTTTTTTTCTAAAAGCATTGTTAATCCAACTGCTACAGCTAAAAATGTTTTTCCAGTTCCTGCTGGACCTGTAGAAATTATTATTTGACTTTCTTTTAAGGCTCTAACATATTTTTTTTGTTTTTCAGATCTTGGAATAACTGATTTTTTTGGTGTCTTAATTATATATTCAATTTTTTGACTAGTATTTCTATTTTCATTTATCATAAATTTATTTATTGATGATAATATATCTTTTTTCTCAATCGTTCCATTATTTATAAATTGATCAGAAAGAAACATAATTGCATTTTTGATGATTTCATTATTTTTTTCATCACTTTTAATAATTATAGAGTTACCCCTAAAGTATAAACTTGTTCCAGTTAATTTCTCAAGTTCTTTTAAATTTTGATTAAATTCACCAACAACACCCATCAATAATTCATTGTCTTGAAATATTACGCTTAAACTGTCATTATCAGAGTAAACGAAATTTATTTTCCTTTTTGAATTTGTTCTAGCTTTATTCAATTCTATGCTGCTTTAAACTTGTTTTTTTCACTTAATTCACCAATCAATGTATTTTGGTTAGTTTTTGTTACTTTCACTTTAACAATTTTTCCAATCAAATTTTTATTACCTTCAAAAATTACAGAATTCATGTATTCATTTCTGCCAAATAATTTATTTTGACCATGAATTTCATTTTCTACTAGAACATCTATGTATTTATTTTCGAATGATTTATTATTTAGTCTTGAATATCTAAATAATTTTTCCTGTATAATTTTAAGTCTTTCCTTAGATATTTTCTCATCAATCGGTTTTAGTTTTGAAGCTGTTGTACCTGGTCTTGCACTAAAAATAAAAGAGAATGAATTTATAAATTTAATCGTATCAATTAGTTTTATTGTATTCTCAAAATCCTCGATCTCTTCTCCTGGGTATCCAATAATAAAATCGCTCGAGAATTCTACTTTCTCATTAATTTTTTTTAAATAATCGAATGTAGAAATATATTCCTCAACTTTATGTTTTCTGTTCATTAATTTTAATATCTTATTAGAGCCAGATTGTATTGGTAAATGAACAAATGGCATCAATTTTTTAGAATCTTTATAACAGTCTAATAAGTCTTTAGTCATATCTTTTGGATGGGAGGTTGTATAACGTATTCTCTCAATACCATTAATTTTTTCAAGCGACATAATCAAATCTGAAAGTCTAAATATTTTTTTTGTATTATTGTAATTATATGCATTAACATTTTGACCTAGCAAAATTATTTCTTTGGATCCATTTTGAACCATCATATTTGCTTCATCAATTATCTGATTAAAAGGTCTCGAATATTCGGGTCCTCGTGTATATGGAACGACGCAGAAATGACAAAATTTATCACAGCCCTCTTGTATCGTTAAAAAAGAAGAGATTTTACTATTTTTGTTTTGTATTTTGGACAAATAATTAAATTTTTCCGCAGTGTCAAAATCTGTTACATCACCTTTCATTTTATTTTTTTCAAATTGTAAAATAGTTTCGTTAAGTTTGTGATATGATTGCGGTCCAATAACCAAATCTATATATGGTTCTCTCTTTAGCATTTCAGTATTTTCAGCTTGCGCAACGCATCCAGCTACTATCACTAAGGGTTTACTTTTATTTAAAAATACTTCTCTGACTCTTCCAATTTCATGATATACCTTTTCTTTAGCTTTATCTCTTATATGACAAGTATTTAATACAAAACAATCTGCAGAATTTAAATTTTCTGATTTTTCATAACCAATAGTTTTTAGAGTATCTGTTATTTTATCAGAATCATAAACATTCATCTGACATCCAAATGTTTTAACAAATACTTTTTTTAACATTAATTATTTTTTTTTTTCACACCGTATAATTCAAGTTTATGATCAACTAGCTCATATCCATATTTTTCGGCAACTTTTTTTTGTAAGCTCTCTATTTCATTGTCAACAAATTCAATAATTTCTCCTGTTTTAACGTCTATTAAATGATCATGATGACTCTCTCTTAATTCCTCATACCTAGCCTTGCCACCCTTAAAGTCATGTTTTGTTAAAATCCCAGCCTCTTCAAAAAGCTTCACGGTTCTGTAAACTGTTGCAATACTTATTTTTGGATCAATTTTAAGAACTCTTTTATAAAGTTCATCAACATCAGGATGATCAGACTCTCCATAATTTTTTTTTGATTCTGAAACAACCCTTGCAATAGTTTTTCTCTGATCTGTAAGTTTTACACCTTTTGCTAAACATTTTTGTTCAATAGTATCTGACATAAGTATATTTTAACTTAAATAAATAGGTTTAATCAAATTTTTTTTAACCTTAAATTTATTACATAAACTAGGTAATTTTCTTAAATTTTTTAATATATTTGGCTGATCTTCGATTTTTGTTTTTTCTTTAAAATCAAAATAACTGTATGAAAAATAATCAATTTTTTTCGATAAATATATGGCTTTGACAATTGATAAGGAGTTTCTTATGCCTACATAACTACCAGGCCCTCTGTTCACATAAATTCTATTAATTTTATCTAAATTAGTTTTATGTTTTAATAAGAATTTATTTATTAAAATTACTAGTTTGTCATAATTCTTTTTACTATTAATGTATCTGCCTGTATAAATATTTCTATTCGATATGAGACCTAATATAACTTTTTCCCTAGTAGCATCTATTATTAATCTTTTCATAATTTTTTTCTTTTTTACTCTTAGTGTAAAATCAGAGGAAAATAAAATTAAATTTTTTTCCAATGATAAAGGTATTCTCGCAATTATGTACCACAGATTCAATGAAAATAAATATCCTTCAACAAATATACGAATGGAAATTTTCAAAAAACACATGGAAATTATCACCAAAAAAAAATATAATTTTTTAAATCCAATAGATTTCGATAGAAATTTTCATAAGGTCAAAACAAATAAAGAAATACTTATTACTATTGATGATGGATTTTTATCTTTTTATGAAAATGCTTGGCCATATTTAAAAGAAAATAAAATTCCATTTATTTTATTCATTTCGACTGAGGCAGTTGGAAAAAATGGATATATGAATTGGGAACAAATAAAAGAAATAGAAAGAGAAACTTTTGCGTTTATTGGTAATCACTCTCATTCACATGAGTATTTATTAGAGTTTAGCTTAAATAAATTTAAAAGTGATATATTAAAGTCGATTGAAATTTTTAAAAATAATTTAGGATACAATCCAATTTATTTTTCATATCCATTTGGTGAATTCAGTCTTGAGCAAACTTTGTTTATAAAGAAATATTTTAAATACGCTTTTGGTCAGCACTCAGGAGTAATAGATGTTAATAAAAATCCATATGAACTTCCAAGATTTCCTATTAATGAAAAATACGGTGATTTAGAAAGATTTACATTCAACATTGATCTATTGCCTTTAGAGTATAAACAGATAAGACCTAAAGATAAATATGTTATTGATAATAATCCACCTAATTTGGAAATTGAATTCTTTGAAGATCAAAAAAATTTAAAAAATATTAATTGTTTTTCAGATGAAGGTGCTGGATGGAAACAAACTAATATCAAATTCAATAATAATAGATTAATCGTAAATTTTTCTGATAAATTTAACTTTAGAAGAGGAAGAATAAATTGTTCTCTTAATGATACCGATGGTTGGAGATGGTTTGGCTTACAATTTTCTGTGAAAATAAATTAAATAATATTTTTTAATTGTAAGCTTGATGGTAATAACTTCACTTTATCAAAATCCTTTAAACTATTTTGTTTTATTATCTGTTTTATTATTTTTGTGTATTCTTTTCCTGTAGCAGCATATTTATCTAAATAATCAGCTAAGATTATGCTGTCTAATTCCTCATCATTGTCTCTCATTTTTGCTCTTTCAGATCTAAATTTTTTGTAGCTTCCATGAGTGTTTAAATTTCTTTGGTAGGCTCTAACTGAGGCTTTTAAAACTTTAAACTTCATTACTTTATGTTTCTCTTCAGAGTCCACACCTGCTGGCTTTATTCCTTCCCCAGACCAAGTCCACTGACCAAAAAGTGCATTTCCCTCAATCGCAAATCTGGAAGTTCCCCACCCACTTTCTTTTGCAGCTTGAGCAATTGAAAGGGAAACAGGAACAATATCCAATCTTACTTTTAATGTAGATAAATCTCTGTTTAGAACACCATATTGCTTAAATTTAGTGTTTAGCCATTTTTTTTCGGCATCTGAATTCATATTTTTATTAAGAATTTTAAATAGTTTTTTTCTGTCCACCGCGATTCTTTTATTCTCCTCAAGAATTAATGGCAAAACTATTTTTATAAATAAGTTCTTTTTTTTTTTTGTACTTTCTATATTCCTAATTTCTGATGGCAATAAAGATAAGTTTATCGGTTTTACAATTTTTTTTTTTCTAACAGTTTCTAAATTATATTTGGTGTCTTTAAAAAGTTGATTGATGGTCTCGGCACTTAGTCTTACAGTGTCTGTAGGAACTTCTTCTATTGAAAATATATCTTCAAATAAATTTTCTAAATCCAAACCTTCATCTACATTCTTTTGATTAATATCCTTTCCATCTAAAACTTTTTGAAAATTAACATTAGAATTATTATCAATAGTAGATTTACTTACATTTATGTCGTCTTTTATATTTACCGAGAGTGGCACTAAGGAAGAAATTAAAATTAATACAAAGCTAAATAATGTTGTTAAGTAAAAACTTTTTAGATCTTTTAAAAAAAAACCACTTTTTTTCTTTTTTATGGTGAAACCTTTTTCAGCAAGTATTTTCTTTATCTTATTTAAGTTAAATTTATTACTTACAATCATTTAAATTTTCTAATCAGCCTCTACTTGTTTTATTTCAGGTATATAATGCTGTAGTAAATTTTGTACTCCTCGTTTAAGAGTTATTGTTGAGCTAGGACATCCAGAGCAACTGCCTTGTAGTTTTACTTTAACTATTCCGTCTTTATAATTTAAAAACTTTATGTCACCACCATCGTTTGCAACAGCTGGCTTTACTTTTGTCTCTAAAATATTGACAATTTTTTTCTCTATATCTTGATAATTTTCTTGATTATTATGATTTATATTTTTATCAATTATTAATTTATTACCATGACCAAAAAATTCATTCATTAATGAAAGAACAATATGTTTAATATCCTCCCAATCTGTATTTTCACTTTTATTAACTGACAAAAAGTCCATTCCTAAAAATATACTCTCGACACCTGTTATTGATAAAATATTTCTTATCAAAATATTATTTGTTTCATCTTTATTTTTAAATTCTGCAGAATCAATATTTGAAATTTTTATGCCGGGTAAAAATTTTAGAGAATTTGGATTTGGTGTTTTTTGTGTTTGTATAAACATATATTAATATATATAGTTAAAATTATTAAAAATTGAAGTAATTTTTCAAAATCCTATTTTTTCTTTAATATCGTATACTTTTTTTTTTGCAATTTTCTCAGCTTTTACCGATCCTTCAATCAATACTTCATCTATATACTTTTCATCTTTCAATAACTTACTTATTTCTTTTGAAATTGGATAAATTTTTTCGACTAGAACCTCTGCTAATCTATTTTTAAATTCTGAAAAGTTTTTACCTTGAAATTCATTTATTGTTGATTTCATATCCTGGTCTTGGATGCTTGAATATATTCCAAATAGATTATTTAATTCTGGTCTTTTGTTAAGATCATTATTATTTTCAGGAAATTCGCCGCTATCAGTTTTTGCCTTTTTTATTTTATTTACAATTTGGTCTTTGTCATCAGTCATGTTAATCCTACTTTGATCTGATGGATCTGATTTACTCATTTTCTTTTTCCCATCCTTCAAACTCATAATTCTTGAAAAATTTTTTTGTATTAAAGGTTCAGGTGTAATTAAAAAGTTTGGGCTATTGAAATCTAAATTAAATTTTTGTGCTATGTCCCTGGTTAATTCTAGATGTTGTTTTTGATCTTCTCCTACTGGTACATGAGTGGAATTATAAAGCAAAATATCTGATGCCATTAATACTGGGTATATGTAGAGTCCGACACTAGCTTTTTCCTTATCTTTACCTGCTTTCTCTTTAAACTGTGTCATTCGGTTTAGCCAGCCCATGCGTGCTACACATCCTAATAACCATGCGCCCTCTGAGTGGGATGGAACCATTGATTGATTAAATATAATACTTTTTTTTGGATCCAATCCACTAGCTAAAAAGGTAGCTGTTGTTTCTCTAATGTTTTTTTTCAAAATTCTTGGATCTTGCTTGACTGTTATTGCATGTAAATCTACAACACAATATATACACGTATTATCTTTTTCCTTTTGAAGATTAACAAAATTTTTTATTGCTCCTAAATAATTTCCTAAATGTAAATTCCCAGTTGGCTGAACACCTGAAAAAATTTTTTTTGACATGTCATTAGTACTTTAATTTAATATCGGATATTTTGAAAGCTTTTGTAAAGATTGAAATTAGTATGTACATAAAAAAGGTAAATATAACGATCGAAATTATAGTCAAAAGCTTAAATTCGCTTTCATAAACTAATAAATAGTCAAAATAATTAATTAAATTATAAAATAAAAAAGTAGTTATAATTGATGAAATTAAAATTTTTGTTAAGGCTAAATTGATTGAGTTATCAAATACAAAATAATTTTTTCTTGTTAAGAATGCAAATAATAGTATTGCGTTGAACCATGACGAAATTGTGGTTGCTATAGGTATTATGATAAAACCAAAATCTGAAAAAAAATAAATGCTGATAAAAATATTGACAAACACCGAGTAAATAGAAAAAATAAATGGAGTCTTTGTATTTTGTCTCGCAAAAATATAGCTTGAAAACACTTTAATTAAAGCGAACGCTGGTAGCCCTAATGTAAAATAAAATAAAGCATTAGCAGAGTTTTTTACAGCAACGACATCGAAAGAACCATATCCAAATAGCGCTGAAGTTACTTCCTCTGAAGAAATGAGAAGTGCAAAAGTAGCAGGGAGACTTAAAAATATACTTAGCTCGAGTGACTTATTCTGAATAAATTTTATTTTCTTTTTATTATTTTGTTCAACATATTTACTTAAATTTGGCAACAAGACAGTACCTATAGCTATACCTGCTATTGCTAAGTTTATTTGATAAATTCTATCAGCATAGTAAAGATAAGAAACAGCACTTGCCTGAAATGATGCAATAATAGTGCCAACTAAAATATTTATTTGTGTAACACCAGATGAAAAAATACTTGGTACTAATTTTTTGAAAAAAAACTTTATGTTTTTATCATATTTTATTTTTAAAGAAAATTTTGGTAAAAAATAATTTTTTGAAAAAAAAAACAAAAATAATAACTGTACGAAACCTGCAGCTGTTACTGCTAGAGACAAATAATATACTAAACTATCATTTAAATAATTTGCATAAAGAATTGTTAAAATTAAAAATATATTTAAAATTATTGGTGCAGCTGATGCAATTGCAAATTTGTTAAATGAATTTAAAATTGCACTGAAAAATGAGGATAAACTTATAAAAAGTAAAAAAGGAAACGTAATTCTTGTTAAGTTGATTGTCATTTGCAATTTTTCTCCATTATCTGAAAAACCTGGCGCTATTAATAAAATAAAAATAGGCATAAAAATTTCAATTAATAGAACAACAATCAACAGACTTAAAACTAAGAAATTAAATACATTGTTAGCAAATTTCTTTGCTCTTTCTTTTCCTTTATTTAACTCTGACATATAACTAGGCACAAAAGCTGAATTAAAAGTTCCCTCGGAAAAAAGACGTCTAAATGTATTTGGTATCCTAAAAGCTACAAAAAAAGCATCAGCAATTGGTCCGGATCCTAAATAAATTGCAATAAAAAGATCCCTGACGTATCCTAGAATTCTACTAATTATTACAAAGAAACTGTATGTGCTTGTTGACTTAATTAAGTTCATAAATCATATTAGTCTTATAAATTAGTTCTATTTTTATATCTATTTAATAAAGAATGAAAAAAAATAAAGTTGAACATTATTCAGATAAAGAAGCACTAGATTTTCATCTTAATAAAAAATCTGGCAAGATTGAGATTATATCGTCCAAACCAATGACTACAAAGAGGGATCTTGCTTTAGCTTATTCTCCAGGTGTAGCAGCACCTGTAAAAGCAATTTCAAAGAATCCTGAAGCCGCGTATGATTATACTAGCAAAGGAAACTTGGTGGCTGTTATTAGTAATGGTTCAGCAATTTTAGGTATGGGAAATCTAGGAGCTCTTGCTTCAAAACCAGTAATGGAGGGTAAAGCAGTTTTATTTAAACGTTTTGCAGATATTAATTCTATAGATATAGAAATTGATTCATCTGATCCAGAGGAAATTGTTAAAAGTATTAAAAATATTTCTGGAAGCTTTGGTGGAATTAACTTAGAGGATATTGCTGCTCCTGATTGTTTTGTTATTGAAGAGAAGCTAAAAAAAATATTAAATATTCCTGTATTTCATGACGATCAACATGGAACTGCAATTATAACAACTGCTGCTCTTATTAATGCGTTAGATATTTCGAAAAAATCAATTAAGAAAATCAAAGTTGTGGTAAACGGTGCTGGTGCTTCTGCTATAGCATGCACTAATTTACTTAAAAAAACTGGGGTACCTTCTAAGAATATTATTATGTTAGATAGCAAAGGTGTAATTTACAAAGGTAGAGATAACTTAAATCAATGGAAAATTGCTCACGCCATCGATACTAAAAAGAGAACTCTTGCAAATGCTATAAAAGATGCAGATGTTTTTTTGGGCCTATCGTCAAAAAGTATATTGTCTAAACAAATGGTAAAAAGTATGGCAAAAGACCCAATAATATTTGCATGCGCAAATCCTGATCCAGAAATTACTCCTGAAGAAGTAGAAGAGGTTAGAAAAGACGCAATTATTGCAACAGGAAGATCTGATTACCCAAATCAGGTAAATAACTTAATAGGTTTCCCTTATATATTTCGGGGCGCGCTCGATGTTAGAGCAAAGACTATAAATGAAGAAATGAAAATAGCTGCAGCAAATGCTATCGCTTCATTAGCTAGAGAAAGGGTACCTGACGAAGTAGTTGCAGCAATGGGTGGTGACAGACCTTCGTATGGTAAAGATTATATAATTCCATCAACTTTTGATCCACGACTGATAAGTGTAATTCCTGTAGCTGTTGCTAAGGCTGCAATGAAAACAGGTGTCGCAAGAAAAAAAATAGAAGATTTTGATGCATACTCCGAACAATTAAAACAAAGATTAGATCCCTCAGTAACAATTATGCAAGGTATAAATAATCAAATCAAAAAAAATCAAAAAAAAGTAGTATTTGCAGATGGAGAGGATGAGGAAACTTTAAAAGCAGCAATTGCTTTTAAAAAAGGTGGTTTAGGGATACCTATAATAGTTGCTAAAGAAGAAATTATTAAAAAAAAATTAAAGGAAATTGGATACAGCGAGAACCTTAATATCGAAATAGTTAATTCAAAAAATAAAATTTTACGTCAAAAATATGTGAATTATTTATTTGAAAAACTTCATAGAAAAGAGGGTTTGCTTGAAAGAGATTGTGATAAGTTAGTCAGAAATGATAGGGTAGTATGGTCTTCTTGTATGGTAGAGTGTGGAGATGCTGACGCTATGGTAACTGGCAACACACGGAGATACTCATCGTCTTTAAAAAAAGTAATTAAAGTAGTTGATGCTAGACCAGGCGAAATAATGTTTGGTCTTAACATGATTGTGAATAAAGGAAAAACAGTGTTTATTGCCGATACTACTGTTCATGAATATCCAACGTCAAAACAGATGGCTGAAATAGCAATATCTGCATCAAGAGTAGTAAGATTATTTGGCTTTGACCCAAAAGTTGCTTTTTTATCCCACTCTACATTTGGTCAACCAATAACAAGTAGAACTAAGCATATAAGAGATGCTGTAGACATATTAAAATCAATGAAAGTGGATTTTAAATTTGATGGAGATATGCAGCCTGATGTAGCTTTAAGTGACGAATATAGAGATTTGTATCCATTCTCAGAAATAGTTGGAAAAGCAAATGTATTAGTTATGCCGGGACAACATAGTGCAGCAATAGCCTATAAAATAATGAAAACTTTAGGGGGAGCTAAAGTTATTGGACCTCTATTGATTGGACTTGGAAGAGCTATAGAGATCGTCCCATTAAGATCATCAACATCTGAAATATTAAATCTTGCATCTGTTGCTGCTTATTCTGCAGGTGTAATAAATTATGGCAAAGTAAATTAAATATGTTGACTGAAATATTACTATTATCAATTTTATATTTTGTTTTTCTTTGGTCAAAAGCTTGGATTAATTATTTTAATAATATGGATAAAAGATTTGGAAATTCTGTTTGGAGATGGAGTTACGATTATCCAGTTAAAGGTAAGAGAGATATATCTATTTTTGATGATAAAGAATTTGTGTTGCTTAGAAGAAAAAGAAATAGAGCTGTTACTATAATGTACTCAATAGTTTTTTTAAGTTTTATAATTTTGATGTCTTTTGTGAGTCAAATATTGTTGATAATATTAACTTAATCTTTTTGAATTCTTAAATTATCTACTAATAATATACTTGCAATTACTTGTTCTACATCTGGTATGGACTCACCCTCTTTAAGTATTTCTCTCTGTTCTTCTTTAGATTGTGCTATCCCATAAATGTAAATTTTTTTTTTATATGTATCAATATTATAATTAGTTGATTTGATATTTTTATTTAAAATTAGAGCTGTTCTAAGTTGAGATGTGATTAAAAGATCTGTTGCCGATTGTTTAAAATTAAATTCTTCTTTTATAATCAGATTATTTCTTACTGATCTAACTCCTTTAGTTTCCCATGCCATTTTTGTTATTTTTAATTTTTCCTCTGGATCATCAACTTTTCCAGTAATAAATATTCTTCCATCTAAGACCTTTGCGTTGACTGATAAAAGATATTTTTTATCTTGAAGCACCAATCTTGCAGTCAAATTCTTTTGCATTATATTATCGTCTATTTGAGTTCCAAGAGATCTTGGATCTATAGCTACACTTACACCAGTTCCAAATAAACCTTGTGAAGATGTTCCTAAACAGCCATTAAAAAAAAATAACAAAAATAAGAATAATAAAACTTTAATTTTCATTTTTAATTTGAATACAATAATTATAAATTTCTTTCTTTGGTATATCTTTATTTTTTTTTATCATGCTTACAATATCTTTGATGCTTAATTTTTTCATTAGTTTTTTGATTAATAACTTATCTTCCTCGTCTAATTTGTATTTTGATTCGCCTTCAGCTTTTTCTGAAATTACTATTGTAATTTCGCCTCGAAGATCAATATTAAAATCTTTTATTTTTGAGACCTCTAATCTGAAGTGTTGTTCATACATTTTTGTCAACTCTTTACAAATTAGTATTTTCCGACCAGAAAAATATTTTTCTAAATAAACTGAATTTTTTTTAAATTTTTTAGCTGAAATAAAAAAAACTATGGATAAATTTAACTTTGATAATAACTCCAAATCCTTTTTAATATCCTTAGTTTTTTCTGGAAAAAAACCATAAAAGATAAATTTGTCTGTAAACCCGCTAATTGAAACTGCAGAAATTACAGATGATGGTCCTGGTATTGAAAAAATATTTATTTGATTTTTAATACATTCGTTAATTAAGATATTGCCTGGATCTGATATACATGGTGTTCCAGCGTCTGAAATGATTGACACTATTTTTTTTTTATATAATAATTTAATTGCTTTAGTTAAATTTTTTTTCTCATTAAATTTGTGATATGAAAGCAATCTTTTGCTTTTAATATTATGTTTGTCTAACAATTTTTTTGATACTCTGGTGTCCTCACACAAAATTAAGTCTGAAATTTTAAGAATTTCAATGGCATTTAGAGTTATATCCATTAAATTCCCTATTGGAGTTGAGACCACATATAAACCACTTTTGAAGTTTAATAATTTGTTTTGATCTGATGGAATCATTACTGAATATAATTATAATAAAGATTTATAAATGAAAGCACATATTAGATATTATTTGATAATTATCTTTTTAATAACTTTTCCGAAAGTTGCATTTGGTAATAATCAAATTAAAATTGGGTTATTGGCACCCTTTACAGGTGAATTTGAAAATATAGGCAAATCAATAATTAGTTCGGCTAGGATAGCGCTTAATAAAATCAATAATGATAACATCAGTATATTTCCTCGGGATACTAAAGGTAATAACCTAGAAACACTTAAACAAGTTGAAGAACTCTACACGCAGGGAGTAAGGATATTTATTGGTCCAGTTTTTAATAAGAATCTAAAAGGGCTTGAAAAATTTAAGGATGCATATTTTTTATCTTTAACCAATAAAATTTTGAATAATCCTAAAAATGTTATAAGTGCAGGTATAAATGCTAGGTCACAATTCAATGCAATTAAAAAATATCAGAAATTAAATGAACTTGAAAAAACATTAGTCTTGATACCTAAAAAAGATTACAAAGAGGAAATAGAGCACGCTATCAAAGAGACTAGATTAAAAGCAAAGAAAGTTTTCTACTATGATACTGAGCCCACTAAACTAACTAAACAAATAGAAAAAGTAACAAAATATAGAATTAGAAAACAAAATTTAGAGGATGAGATTAGTCGTATTGAAAACTCAAATGAAGATAATAAAGAAAAAAAATTAGAAAATTTAAATAAAAAAGATACGCTTGGGAAAATAGGTTACGATTCTGTTATAATTGCAGATTTTGATGAAAGTCTAAAAAGTGTAACAACTTCACTATTGTACACTGATGTGTCCCCAAAAAAAATTAGTTTTATTTCTCTAAATCAATGGTTTGATAAAACTTTATTCAAAGAAACAGCATCACAACCAATTAGTTTTCCATCAATAAATAAGGAAAACTTCGATAAATTCAAAAAAAACTATAGAGAATTTTATGATAGCGATCCAAATCAGCTATCTTTGATAACTTATGACTTGGTTGGAATAATTTATTACTTACTTATACAGAATGACTTTGAAATAACTGATAATATTTTTAAGAAAGAAATAAAATTTAAGGGCAAATCTGGAGTATTTCAAATCAAAAATAAAAAAATAAATCACGAATTAAATTTTTATAGTGTTGAGAAAGATAAATTTATAAAAATTTTTTGAGTTTAGTAAACGCGCGAGCTCTGTGATCAATTTTGAATTTTTTTTTAAATTTCATTTGCCCAAAAGTAATTTTATTTCTATTTGGGATGAATATTGGATCGTATCCAAAACCGTTTTTCCCAATTTTTTTTTTTGCAATTCTTCCTTCAATTTTTCCTATTGCATGAATTTTTTTAAACTCAGGTCCATAGATGGTTAGTGCACAGATAAATCTTGCTTTTATTTTTTTTTCTCTCCAATTTTTATCGACTTTATTTAACTCTCTAAAAACTTTTTTAATTGCTAAGTTAAAATTATTATTTCTTCCTCCCCATCTTGCTGAAAATATTCCTGGTTTTTTATTTAAAACATCTATTTCCAAACCCGAGTCGTCTGCCAAACAAATTTGGCCAGTCTTTTTGGAAAAATACTTTGATTTGATAAAAGAATTTTGTAAAAAAGTTCTGCCAGTTTCTTTTGGGCTTCTTATTTTATAATCAATAATCGAGCTTACTTTAATATACCTCGGCAATAATTGCTTGATTTCTCTTACTTTTCCAGGATTATTTGACCCTATTAATAAATGTTTAATTTTTTTAGTTTTCATCTGGAAATTCCTATTTTCCTAACCATATAACATTATATGGATAAAAAAAATATTAATGAAAATAATGATGATAAAGTATCAAGTCCTGAGGAAAAAAATATCACTGAAGATACTAAAAAAGGGGATGAAAAAGAAGAAGTAGCCCCGGAAGAAATAATTAAAGAATTAGAAGACAAATTAACGAGAACTTTTGCTGAAATGGAAAATCAGAGACGACGGTACGAAAAAGAGAAAGATGATGCTTTCGAGTATGGTGGTTTCACTTTTGCTAGAGAAGCTCTAAACTTATTAGATAACCTCGATAGATCCAAAATTACTCTTGAGAATGATGAAAAATTAAAAAACTCTGACTTATCTAAAAAAATTTTTGAACACCTTGATATTATTAAAAAAGATATGGTTTCAATTTTCAAGAAAAATAATATTGAACAAATTGAAACAATAAATAAAAAATTAGATCCTAATTTTCATCAAGCTATGATGGAGGTTGAAGATGCCTCAAAAGATCCTGGAACCATCGTTCAAGAAATTCAGACCGGATTTATGATGAAAGATAGACTTTTAAGACCTGCCTTAGTTGCAGTATCAAAAAAGCCAAATAATTCAGAAAAAAAAGATGAAATTGATAAAAATGAAGCGAAAAAAGACAAAAATTAAGCAAAAACAAGCTTGTAGACAAAAAAATCGCACTTATATGAGACTATATTAATATGAGCAAAGTAATAGGAATAGATTTAGGAACAACAAATTCTTGTGTAGCTATTATGGACGGTACACAAGCAAAAGTACTAGAAAATGCAGAAGGTGCAAGAACCACTCCTTCAGTAGTAGCTTTTACTGATAATGATGAGAAACTAATTGGTCAACCTGCTAAAAGACAAGCTGTTACTAATCCGGAAAATACTATTTTTGCGGTTAAAAGGTTAATTGGAAGAAATTTTAATGATGCTACAGTTAAAAAAGATATTGAAACTGCGCCGTTTAAA
Organism: uncultured Pelagibacteraceae bacterium; assembly: GCA_902580275.1. Lineage (GTDB taxonomy): Bacteria > Pseudomonadota > Alphaproteobacteria > Pelagibacterales > Pelagibacteraceae > Pelagibacter. The sequence continues at coordinate 86,757 of CACHJZ010000003.1, forward strand.
ATAATCAATTCAGATAAAGGTGATGCCTGGATAGAAGCTAAAGGTCAAAAGTATTCCCCTTCTCAGATTTCAGCTTTTGTCCTGCAGAAAATGAAAGAAACAGCTGAAAAATATTTAGGTCAAGAAGTATCAAAAGCAGTGATTACGGTCCCAGCATATTTTAATGATGCACAAAGACAAGCAACAAAAGATGCTGGTAAAATTGCTGGCCTAGAAGTTTTAAGAATTATAAATGAGCCAACTGCTGCTTCTTTGGCTTATGGATTAGATAAAAAAGCTAACAAAAAAATTGCAGTATACGATCTAGGTGGTGGTACTTTTGATGTGTCAATTTTAGAACTGGGTGATGGTGTATTTGAAGTTAAATCTACAAATGGTGATACTTTTTTAGGTGGAGAAGATTTCGATAATACAATTGTAGATTATCTTTTAAATGAATTTAAAAAGGAAAATGGTATTGATTTAAAGTCAGATAAATTAGCTTTACAAAGATTAAAAGAAGCAGCTGAGAAAGCTAAGATAGAACTCTCTTCAGCTACTCAAACAGAAATAAATCTCCCATTTATTACCGCAGATAAAACGGGTCCAAAACATATTAATTTAAAAATGACAAGAGCAAAACTAGAGGCATTAGTTGAGGACTTAATTTCAAGAACGATCCCACCTTGTAAAACAGCTCTAAAAGACGCAGGATTGTCAGCTGGAGAAATTGATGAGATTGTTTTAGTAGGTGGTATGACTAGAATGCCGAAAGTAATACAAGAGGTAAAAAACTTTTTTGGCAAGGATCCAAATAAATCAGTTAATCCAGATGAAGTAGTTGCTATGGGTGCAGCAATTCAAGCTGGTGTTTTACAAGGTGATGTTAAAGATGTTTTACTGCTTGATGTAACCCCGCTTTCACTTGGAATTGAAACACTGGGCGGAGTTTCAACAAAGTTAATCGATAAAAATACAACGATACCTACAAAAAAAAGTCAGGTCTTTTCTACAGCTGAAGACAACCAACCTGCTGTATCGATCAGAGTACTTCAGGGAGAAAGAGAAATGGCAGCAGACAACAAGGTTTTAGGAAATTTTGAATTAGTTGGTATTGCGCCAGCTCCAAGAGGGGTCCCACAAATAGAAGTAACATTCGATATAGATGCAAATGGAATTGTAAATGTTTCTGCTAAAGATAAGGGAACAGGAAAAGAGCAAAAAATTCAGATTCAGGCATCTGGGGGTTTAAGCGAGGACGAAATTAATAAAATGGTTAAAGAAGCAGAGGCAAATAAAGAGGCTGATAAAAAAAAGCGAGAGTCTGTAGATGCAAGAAACCAGGCGGACACACTTTTACACTCTACAGAAAAAAATTTAAAAGAACACGGCTCTAAAGTTTCGGAGGCAGATAAAAAAGCAATTGAGACAGCATCTGCAAATCTAAGAAATGCCCTTAAAGGCACTGATATAGAAGATATTAAAAAGAAAACACAAGATTTAGTTCAGTCTTCAATGAAGTTAGGTGAAGCAATATATAAATCCCAACAGAGTGCTAAACCTGGAGATGCACCAAAAGAAAAAAAAGAAGAAGGTAAAAAGGACGATAACGTTGTTGATGCAGACTTTGAAGAAGTAAAAGACGAGAATAAAGAGAAGAGCGCCTAAATAACAACAGATTGTCTCTAAATTGTTATGGCAAAGAGAGATTATTACGATGTTTTGGGTGTTAGTAAAGGCGCAACTCCTGATCAGATTAAATCAGCCTACAGAAAATTAGCCGTAAAATATCATCCTGATAAGAATAAAGGAGATAAAGCATCAGAAGATAAATTTAAAGAGGCGTCGGAGGCGTACCATGTACTCTCAAATCAAGAAAGAAAACAAAATTATGATAATTTTGGACATGCCGCTTTTGAAAATGGTGGAGGTGGACGAGGAGGTTTTAGTAATTTTGATTTCTCTAGCCATTTTTCAGATATATTTGAAGATTTTTTTGGTGAGGGTTTTGGTGGTGGAAGAAAGTCTAGAAGATCGAACAATAGAGGCTCTGACCTAAGATATGATTTATCTATTACTCTTGAGGAGGCTTACTCTGGAAAAAAACAAGATATAAAATTTTCTTCTTCTGAAAAGTGTGAAATTTGTAAAGGAAGTGGCTCCAAACCTGGACACGATGTTGGATCTTGCTCAATGTGTGGTGGTCATGGTCAAGTTAGATCAAGTCAGGGATTTTTTACAGTTCAACAGACTTGTCCGCAATGTTCAGGATCAGGTGAAGAAATCACTAACCCGTGTTCTAGTTGTGGAGGTCAGGGCAAGAAACAATCCTCTAAAAGACTGTCTGTAACTATTCCAAAAGGTGTTGATGATGGAACTAGAATAAGATTATCAGGTAAAGGTGAGGCCGGTACTAGAGGAGGAAGTAATGGAGATTTATATTTATTTGTAAATGTATATTCCCATGACTTATTTAAAAGATCTGACGAAAATTTATTTTTTGAGTGTCCAATTTCAATAGCAGATGCAGCATTAGGAACTTCTATAGAAATTCCCACAATAGATGGTGGTAAAGCAAAAATCAAAATTCCACCTGGAACCCAAAGTGGTAAACAATTCAGGCTAAGAGGAAAAGGAATGCCTTATATGAGAGGAAGCGGAATGGGAGATCTTTATATTCAAGTAAATACAGAAGTCCCAATTTCCTTAAATAAAGAACAGAAAGAGTTACTTGAAAAATTTCGAGAAATTGAAAATGAAAAGTCTAATCCAAGTATAAAAAAATTCTTTCAAAAAGCTAAAAGTTTTTGGAAAAGTTAGACTAGCAAATAAACAAAAATTTTATTTATGAACTTTGAACAGATAATGCCTGCTATAGCGCTAATTTTAGTTTTAATATTAGTGCTTCCTGGTTTTATTTCATCAAACTCAAACTTAAAAGTATTCCTAAAAAATATATCTATTTGGGCTATAATTGTTTTGGTTGTTGTGATAATTCTATATTTCATTTACAAATGAAAAAAATAAATTTGGCTATTTCTGGATGCATGGGACGTATGGGACAGCAGATAATTAAATCTGCAAAATCCGATAAAAGCTTCAATATAGTTACTCTTACAGAAAATAGAGAAATAAAAAAAAAAATAAATGGTATTGATTTAAGTTTAAATAGTGAAAAATCTTTAAAAAAAGCAGATTTAATTATAGATTTTACAACACCAAAATGCACTTTTGAAATTCTAAAAATTTCAGCAAAATTAAAAAAAAGAATAGTTATAGGTACGACTGGATTTACAAAAAAAGAGGAAAATTTAATCAAAACATTTTCCAGAAAAATACCGATTTTGAAAGCAGGGAATATGAGCTTAGGAATAAATTTATTAATGTACTTAACTGAAATTACATCAAAATCTCTAGGAAATAATTTTCTAAGCAAGGTTTTTGAAATACATCATAAACATAAGAAAGATCATCCATCTGGAACAGCTTTGATGCTTGGAAAAGGAATAGCTATTGGTAAGAAAAAAGACTTTTATAAATTAATGGGAAAAACATATTTAAATAAAAAATCATTTCCTTATGGTAAAAAAATTAATTTTAATTCATCAAGAAAAGGGGAAATTATTGGAGAACATGAAGTATCTTTTTCAAGTGGTAAAGAAATTATTACTTTAAATCATGAGGCATTTGATAGAGCACTTTATTCTGAAGGGGCTCTCACAGCCGCAAAATGGTTAAGAAATAAAAAGCCAGGTCTTTATTCAATGAGAGATCTTTTGAACTTTAAGTAATGAGCGAAAAAGATCGTGCTAAACTAGTTATAAAAATATTAAATAAAACATATCCAAAAATTTCAGTTCCTTTGAAAAGTAGAAATGTTTTTACACTACTAATTTCAGTTCTTTTATCTGCTCAGTGTACAGACGTTAATGTAAATAATGTTACAAAAAATATTTATCCTAAATATTATAAGCCTATTCATTTCTTGAAATTAGGAAGAAAAAAAATTGAAAAATTGATTAAAAAAATTGGAATATTTAGAATTAAATCAAAAAGTATTTATAATTTATCAAAAATTTTACAGGATGAGTATAATGGTAATGTACCAAGAACTTTTGAAGAGCTTGAGAGGCTACCAGGTGTAGGTCATAAAACAGCAAGTGTAGTCATGTCTCAAGGCTTCGGTCATCCTGCTTTTCCTGTCGACACTCATATTCACAGATTAGCTCAAAGATGGGGTCTTACAAATGGTAAAAATGTTGTTCAAACAGAGAAAGATTTAAAAAGAATTTTTCCTAAAAAATATTGGAATAAATTACATCTTCAAATAATTTTTTATGGTAGAGAGTTCTGTAAAGCTCGAGAATGCTACGGAATCACTTGTAAAATTTGTACTAGTTGTTATCCTAATAGAAAAAAACCAATTCAAACAAAGAAAGCTTAACATGAAAATTTTAGGGATAGGAAATGCAATTGTAGATGTTATTTGTAAAGTACAAGATGATTTTTTGGAGAAAAATAATTTAACTAAGAGCACAATGAAACTTATTTTTGATGATCAAGAGTTCAAAAATTTATTATCCAGTCTTAAAATAGAAAAGACTGTTTCCGGCGGCTCGGTTGCTAATTCAATTGTTGGCTTGTCTCAATTAGATAATAATGTTGGTTTTATTGGTAAAATCTCTGATGATGAACTTGGTGGAAAATATGAAGAAGGATTAAAAAAAGAAAATGTTAAATATTTTTATTCAAAAAAAAAGGAGGAGCTTCCAACAGGAACTTGTTTAATATTAGTAACTCCGGACTCCGAGAGAACCATGTGTACTTTTTTAGGTACAGCAGGAAAAATAAATGAAAATGATGTGAGCGCAGATGCAATTAAACAAAGTGAGATTATTCTTTTAGAGGGATATCTATGGGATGAAGGTGATCCTAAAAAAGCATTTGATAAAGCAATACAAAATGCAAACAGAGTCGCTATGTCTTTATCGGATCAATTTTGTGTTGATAGACACAAACCTCATTTTCTAGATCTTGTAAAAAATAAACTGGATATAACTTTTGCCAACGAACAAGAAATAATGTCATTAATAGATGCAAAATCTTTCGATGAAGTAATAAATTTTTCTAAGTCTCTCGGTAAAACAATAGTTTTAACCCGAGGTGAAAAAGGAGCAGTCGCGATTGAAAAAGATGAAGTTGTAGAATGTGGAATAAGGCAAGATCTGAAGATTGTTGATTTGACAGGAGCAGGAGATCTTTTTGCGGCTGGCTTTTTACACGGTCATGTAAATAACATGACATTAAAAGAAAGCTTGGATAAAGGCACTGAAATGTCATCGAAAGTAATACAACAAATAGGCGCAAGACTTTAGAGAAGGTTTTTTTATTTTTTTTTCCTTTTAAAACTTCCCTTACCTTTTTTTGGTTTAATTACTCTAGGTTTATATTTAGGTGTCATTAAATCTTTAGCAATTGAATTTTTTTTTTTCACTGTATAAAATAACCTTTTTTGTCACTTTTAATAAAATTTTGATCATCAAAATTATTTTTGATTTTTTTTCTGAGTCTGTAAATATGAGTTTCTACTGTATGCGTTTCTAGATCTTCGACATAACCCCAAACTTCTTTTTGCAAAGTGTTTATATTTATAGGTTTTTTCTGTTTTTTTAAAAAAAGCACTATTTGTATTTCTCTTTCAGTAAGTTTCAGCTTTTTATTTTGATTTGATATCTGTCTTGAGTTTAAGTCTAGCTTATAATTTTTAATAATAATATTTGATTGAAAATTGAATTGTTGCATTAATAAATTTGAATTAATTGTCTCAACTAGTGATATAAGGTTTAATGGTAAACCTTCGATAATGATTACTTGTTTGTTATTTATTGTTTTGCTGGAAAATTTATCTTTTGTTATAATAATAAAACTATTACTTTCCCTTTTTTTTTGTTCATCTAAAATAGATTTTTCACTTTGAAATTCAAATATATCAAAATTAAAAAAGTTTTTAATTTCAAAAATAATATTATATAAAACCTTAAAGTTTGAAATATATACGGCTGATTTACTCATTATATGAATTTATGCTAATAAAAGTTAAAAATAAAGATACTTTAATCTTCGATGATTTTATTTTTCGATGCTCAATCGGGAAAAGAGGAATCTCCAATAAAAAAAAGGAGGGTGATTTATGTACACCGAAAGGGTTATTCAAATTAGATACTGTTTTTTATAGATCAGACAGAATTAAAAATATTCGGACAAAATTAAAATTAAGAAAGATTGATAAAAGCATGGGTTGGTGTAATGATCCACTTAGCAAAAAATACAATTCTTTGGTTAAAATAAGTAAAAAATTAAGGTACGAGAAATTGTACCGTAGAGACAACAAATATGATGTTATTCTAGTGATAGGCTATAATATTAAAAACCCTATACCTTTTAAAGGTAGTGCAATATTTTTACATTTAACAAAAAATTATAAAGGCACAGCGGGTTGTATAGCTCTTGATAAAAAGGATCTTTTGATATTATTAAAATTAATTAATAAAAAAACTAAAATTAAAATTTATTAACTTCTCTCTCCAAAAATTTTCGATCCAATCCTTACATAAGTTGCTGAATTCTTAGCAGCAGATAAATAATCATTAGACATGCCCATGCTTAATTCTTCTAGGTTTGTTTTTTTCTTAATCTTCACCATTTCCTCAAAATAAATTTTAGTATCATTTACGAAAGGTGGTATGCACATTAAACCGATTATATCTAATTCGAAGTCTGAGATTTTTTTATAAAAATTCTCAAAGTCTTTAATTGAAACTCCACTTTTCTGATCCTCCTCTCCTATATTTATTTGAATAAATACTTTAGGTTTAAAATTTTTTTTAGCTTGTTCATTTGCAATTTTTTCAGCGAGTTTAATACTATCAATTGAGTGTATGAAATCAAAAAGAGGTAGACAAAATTTAACTTTATTTGTTTGCAACTTTCCAATTAGATGAAGTTTTAAACTATTATTCCTCTCTTTAATTTCTGTCCATTTTTCTACAGCTTCCTGAACTTTATTTTCACCAAAATGCAAATGACCGTGTTCTATAATTGGCATTATATGTTCCATTGGGAAGGTTTTAGAAACTGCAATAATTTTTGTATTAGAATTTATTGCGCTAAGCTCTTTATTGATTAGAATTAAATTATTAACAATTTTATGCATAAAAACTTTAAAATTTATTATTTCATAGAAAAATTTAATTTAAAAGAATTATCAAACATAAATAAATCAATAAATATCATTTTTAGAAATTACAGTAATAGTAATTATCTAGATGATTTAATAAAAACTCGAAATTTTTGTAAAAAAAAAGGATTTAATTTATATTTATCAAACAATTTAAATTTGGCTTTAAAACTCAAACTTGAAGGCGTTTATTTACCGGCATTCAATAAAAGGATTATTTATAACAATTTAAATATAACTAAAAAATTTAAGATTATAGGTTCTGCACATAATGTTGCTGAAATAAAGGTTAAGGAAAAGCAAAATTGTGAAGAAATATTTTTAAGCCCTATATTTAAAACTGAAAAATATAAAAATTATTTGGATACAATTAAATTTAATATTCTAGCGAATAAAACTAAAAGAAACGTAATTGCACTTGGTGGCGTAAATCTTAATAATTTAAAAAAAATATATTCTACAAGATCAATTGGAGTTGCGTCCATATCTTGGATAAAAAAAAACGGCCTAAAATAAATTTTAGGCCGTTTTAAATTTTAACTTGTAACTAAATAATTAGAACGCAAAATTAATTGCTAATTCTGTTGTTTCGTTACCTTCAGCGTCGTTATCCCAACCTGGGTTACTTTCGTCTGTGTTGTAACCTTTGATTGACATAGAACCCATTGTGTATGCAAATTGAATAGAGTCTGACTCTAAATCAACATCAGCAATACTGTCTACACCCTGAGCATCGTATGTTTCAGTTAACGTTCCGTATGAAATTGATAAATTTTCATTTACGTTAAACGCAATTGACATTTTTTCAAATTCAAAGTTACCACCAGCTGCTGCAACTGTTTTTGCTGCAGTTGCTGCTGTAGCTGCTGTAGCTAAACCTCTATCTAATCCACCAGTTTGATATCCAACTGATACTGGACCCATTGAGTAGTTAGCGTACCAAGTAGCTGACATAGCATCTCTTCTGCCGTCATTTGTTGTTTCACCTTGAGCGTCTTTTACTTCATCAGCAAATGCACCTACAGATAATCCACCATAAGTTACATCAATACCTAGAGCCATTCCTGAGTCATAGATATTTGATTGAGCTGCTACAGCACCTTCTCCTGTTGCTGAGTCACCGTTTTCTGGTGAGTAAGCAAATTTGAAAGAAGCTGAACCTCCAGCAACATCAAAAGATGGTGATGAATATAAAATTGCATTTCCGTCCATTAATGTACCAACGCTGTCAAGCGCTCCAGCAGTAGCCATACCGTCAGAGTTTTCTTCGTATGCTCTTGGAGTTACATCGTCATATGCACCACCGATATTAGCTAAACCATTACCGATCGTGATTGTACCCATTCCGCCCATAGTCAAAGCAACGTTTGAAGATGAAAGACCTGAGTCTTCTGTTAAGATCATAGTTGTTGAAACTGTGAAACCGTTATCTAATTCACCTGAACCAGAAAACGTAATGTCATGATTGAAACCATAACCTTCGTCAGTTCTAACACCTCTCTCTTCAGATGACCAAGTATAACCAGCGTCACCTGATGCAGTAATTTCTCCTGCATAAGCTGAACCAGCAACTAAAGATGTTCCTAAAGCTGTTAGTCCAATTTTTTTTAGTGTATTCATAATAAATACTCCTTTTGTTATTAATTATTCATATGAATATGGCGTTTATACAAAATTTTAATTTAATAAGTCATGAATTAGGCCTGAATTTACTCATTTATTTTAAAAATGTTGCAAAAAAACCACATTAAAAACCCAATGATTTTGCCATTTTATTAAAATATGTGTCATTTTGGTGTTTTATCTAAAATTACTAACTTTTAAGTGTGTTTTTTTTATTAATATCATTAAAAACGATAATATCTGGTCATGAAAATCAAATCTTACATTTTATTTTTGTTAGTTGGCAGCTTATTGTTTTTACCTAGCTGCAAGAATCTTTTTAGATACACAGATGCGCGTGAAATACCGGTTGATGCAGATTCAAGAGTAAAAAAGAATATGGAAGAGGGAAGAGGAATGACAATTTTTTCAAATGAAAAAAGTGGAGGTGTGTTTGACTTTGCCTCATCAAATGAATTATGGAGAGCCTCTATTGAAGTTTTAGATTTTGTTAGCTTTACAAATGCTAGTTACTCTGGGGGAATTTTAATAACCGATTGGTTTTCAGGAAATGTAAATGCTGAAAATAGTAATCAAAGAGATCTTAAAATCACAATTAGATTCTTAACAAATGAAATAAGAGCAGACGGTATTAAAGTAATTATACATGAAAAAATTTGTACAGACCAAGCAAAGTTAAATTGTTCGATTAATAAAATTCAATCAGGTATTGGTAATGATATAAAGTTAGCAATTTTGAAAAAAGCAGCTCTTCTTAAAAAAGAGACAGAAACTGCAAAAAAAAATAAAAATTAATTAAATTTGATTCTTCCAAAGAAAATTTATGGAAAGGTATAACTTTAAAAATATTGAAAAGAAATGGCAGGAATTTTGGATAAAAAATAAATCATTCAAATCTAAAACCGACCGTAAACTTAAAAAATTTTATTGTCTTGAAATGTTCCCTTATCCATCTGGAAAAATTCACATGGGTCATGTTAGAAACTATACTATAGGTGATGTATTATCTAGATACAAATCTATGCAAGGTTATAATGTTCTTCATCCTATGGGATGGGACTCTTTTGGAATGCCTGCAGAAAATGCAGCAAGAGAAAATAATTTACATCCAAAAGAATGGACAGAAAAAAATATTTCTGTGATGAAAGATCAATTAAAAAAACTTGGATTATCCATTGACTGGGATAGAGAAATTTCTACTTGTTCTGAGGAGTATTACAAACATCAACAATTATTTTTTATTGAAATGTATGAAAAAGGACTAATTTATAGAAAAGAAAATTATGTAAACTGGGATCCAGTTGACCAAACTGTTTTGGCTAATGAACAGGTTATTGATGGTAAGGGTTGGAGGTCCGGGGCAACTGTTGAGAGAAAAAAGTTGAATCAATGGTTTTTTAATATTTCTAAATTCTCTGATGATTTACTTGATAGTTTAAATGAATTGCCGAATTGGCCTAATAAAGTAAAAATTATGCAAAAAAATTGGATTGGTAAATCATTTGGGTGTGAAATCAATTTTAAAATTGAGGGTGATATTCCTGTAAATGAGATTAAATGTTTTACTACTAGGCCCGATACATTATTTGGTTTTTCTTTTTTAGCTGTATCTGTTGATCATCCAATTTCGAAATTTTACGATAACGACCCTGAATTCCATAAATTTAGAGATAATTGCTCAAAAACTGGAACTACGGAAGAGTCTATAGCACAGGCTGAAAAAATTGGTTTCAAGACTAAACTATTAGCTATCAATCCACTAAATCAAAATGAAAAAGTGCCAGTCTATTTTGCAAACTTTGTTTTGATGGATTATGGATTTGGTGCAGTCTTCGGTTGTCCAGGGCACGATCAACGAGATTTGGACTTTGCTTTAAAATACGATTTACCAGTAAAAACAGTTGTAAAACCTTTAGAGGGAAATGATAATTTTAGAGTGAAAAATGAAGCTTACACTGGACCAGGTGTCATCATCAATTCAAAGTTTTTAGATGGATTAAAAGTTCCAGAAAACTCAGTCATAGAGACCATAAAAATAATTGAAGAAAAAAAATTAGGTAAAAAAAGAATTAATTTCAGATTAAAAGATTGGGGAGTTTCTAGACAAAGATATTGGGGATGTCCAATTCCAATGGCTTATGATAAAAATGGCAATGTATATCCAGTCCCAAAAGAAAATCTCCCGATTAAACTCCCAGAAAAAATAAATCTTAAGTCAAAAGGAAACCCACTTTTTCATGAAAATGAGTGGAGAAAAATTACAATAAACGGTAAAGAATGTCTTAAAGAGACTGATACCTTGGACACTTTTGTAGACTCTTCATGGTATTTCCTAAGATTTTGTTCACCTAAAAGCAATAAATATGGATTTGATAAAGATGATGTAAAGTATTGGATGCCTGTAGACCAGTATATTGGGGGTGTCGAACATGCAATATTACATCTTCTCTATTCAAGGTTCTTTATGAGAGCAATAAAATATAAAAATAAAGATTTTTCTATATCTGAACCCTTTGAAAGTCTTTTTACTCAAGGAATGGTCTGTCATGAAACTTATAAGGATAAAAATAATAATTGGTTAAGCCCCGATGATGTTGAAACAAATGATGGAAAAAAATTTTTCTTAAAAAATCGGCCAGATGAAACTGTTTTAGTTGGACCTGCAGAGTCTATGTCTAAGTCAAAAAAAAATACAATTGATCCAGCAAAAATGATTGAAAATTATGGGGCAGACGCTGTAAGATTATTTATTTTATCTGATAGTCCACCAGAAAAAGATGTACAATGGTCTGAGCAAGGGATGCTAGCGTCTTATAAATTCATACAGAAATTTTGGATAATGAATAATCGCATTAAAGAAAAAGTAGAACTTTGCTCTAATAATAAAGATCAAGATGGAGATTATGAAATAACAAAATATACAAATCAAATGATCGACAAAATGAATATTAATCTAAAAAAATTTAACTATAATGTCATCATTGCAAATATGTATGAGACATACAATTTTTTAAATAAAGTTTTAGATAAAAAATTTAACAAAAATGTATTAATAGAAAATTATGAAAAAATTTTAACTGTCATGTCACCTGTTATTCCGCATATTGTGAACGAATGTCTGGAGACAAATAAGTTCGATATAGCGAGGACATGGCCCTCCGTTAATAAAAATTTTCTTGAAGATGAAACTGTTTCGATAGTTGTTCAAATTGGTGGAAAAAAGAAAGGTATTATTCAAACTAAAAAAGATGTTGAAGAAAAAACAATTATGGATCTTATATCAAAAGAAGATAGGATAAATAAAAATTTAAAAAATAAAAAAATAAATAAAGTTTTTTTTGTTAAAAACAGATTGATAAATATTCTGCTTAATGATTAGAAAAATAGTTTTAATTTGCTTTCTTATGTTATTTTTAAATAACTGTGGCTACACACCAATTTATTCAAAAAAAAATCAAAATTTCGAGATTAATAAAATAGAATTGATAGGAAACTTAAAAGTAAATAAATTTCTATCAAATAAATTCAAGATTTATAAAAATAATTCAAGTGCAAGAAATTCTTATGATATAATTTTAAATTCTGCTTTAAACAAAACAACAATAACTAAAGACAAAAAAGGAAACGCTACGCAATTTTCTATGAACATATCAATTAATATTAAACTAATTGATAGTTCAAATAATCAAACAACTTTTGGATTCTCAGAAACAAGTGCTTATGACAACAGTAATAATAAATTTGATTTAAGAAAATATGAAGATAGCTTAATAAAAAATATGTCAGAAAAAATATTTTCTGAAATAATACTATTTATTCAAACTAAAAATTAAACGTGATATTAAAACCATTTCAAATATCAAATTTAATAATAAATAAATCAAATTTTTTTCTCCTATATGGTCAAAATGAGGGACAAAAAAACGAAGCAATAGAGAAAATTTTTAATCTAGGATACACCAAAAATATCTTTAGATATGATGAAGATGAGGTATTTAATAATTATGAAAATTTTGTTAGTGAAATCTCTAATAAATCATTTTTTGAAGATAAAAAAATAATAGTTATTTCTAGGGTTTCAGAGAAAATATTTTCTTTGATAGATGATATTAAAAACAAAAATATTGAAGATGTCAAAATTATACTTAATTCTAAACCATTAGATAAAAAATCTAAATTAAGATCGAATTTTGAAAATGGAAAAGATCTCGTTTGCATTGCTTTTTATAATGATGACAACCTTGCATTAGGCAATATAGCAAATAAATTTTTCGCTGAGAAAAAAATACCAATTTCTAGAGAATTGCTAAATCTTTTGGTTGAAAGATGCAGGGGAGACAGAATAAATTTGAAAAACGAAATTTCAAAAATTGAAGCTTTTATGTTAAATAAAAATAAGATCTCTGTAGAAGAAATTTTAAAACTCACCAATCTTGCCGAAAACTATAGTTTTTCTGAATTGGTGGATGCGTGTTTAAGCAATAATAAAAAAAAAACTTTAAATATTATAAACGAAAATAACTTTTCATCAGAAGATTGTGTTGCAATTATAAGAATCTTTTTGAGTAAAGCGAAAAGAATTATGGCTTTAAAAAGAATGGAGGATGAACAAAAAAATATTGATGAGTGTTTAAAAAATTACAGACCACCAATATTTTGGAAAGATAAAGATGTTGTAAAACAACAGATTAGCCATTGGAGTTTAGAAAAAATCAAAAATCTTATTTTTTATTTAAACGATTTAGAAATAATAGTTAAAAAGAATAATTTAATTTCTGTTAATTTATTAAATAATTTTATTCTGGAGCAAATAAGTTTTAGTAATTAGCTTTAATTATATAAATTAATTTATTTAATTGATCCAAATCTTTATAGTCAAATGATATAGATCCAGAATTATTTTTTTTATTTTTTATTAAAACTCTTATTCCTAATTTACTAATTAAAACATTTTCAAGTTCCTTTAAATTGGCATCTTTAGAAGCAAATTTCATTTTTTTTGGTTTTTTAAATAGATTTACTAAATTTTCAGCTTGTCTTACTGAAAGTTTTTTATCAAAAATTTTTTTTGCGATGAGATTTGCATTTTCCATTCCTACTAATATTTTTGCATGACCTTGTGTGATCTTGCCAGTCTCAATCATGTTTATTACGTCCTTTGGTAAAGATAATAATCTCAGACAGTTTGCAATATGAGCTCTACTTTTGCCGATAAATTTTCCTACTTTTTCTTGATCATATCCAAACTCATCCATTAATCTTTTATAACCCGTTGCCTCCTCTACAGGATTTAAATCACTTCTTTGAACATTCTCAACAATAGCGAACTCTAATGCCTTTGTATCATCGGCCTCAATAACTACAGCTGGAATTTCGTTTAAACCTGCGTTTTGAGAAGCAAGCCATCTTCTCTCACCAGCAATAATTTCATATTTGTTATTAAATTCTTTTGATTTTCTTACTATTATTGGCTGTACAACTCCTCTTTCTCTTATGGAATTAGTAAGTTCCTCTAGACTTTCTTTTTGAAAAATTTTTCTAGGTTGATATTTGCTTCTAACTATTTCGCTGATAGAAATTTTATTTTTAATTAACGTGTTTTTAGAATCTCCTATTAATGAAGATAACCCTCTTCCAAGACCTTTTTTTTGCTTAAGCGTACTCATGCTGCACTTTCCATAATTTTTTCTTGATTTAAAAATTCATCAGTTAAATCTGAGTAAGATTTGCTTCCGGAACAATTTTTATCATATATTAAAACTGGTATTCCATGCGACGGTGCTTCTGACAATCTAACATTTCTAGGGATGACTGTGTTATAAACTTTTTCCTTGAAATAATCCCTAGCTTCTTTTTCGACTTGATTAGAGAGTTTATTTCTTTTGTCATACATTGTTAAAATTATGCCTCTAATAGATAATTCTGAATTAAGACTTTCTTTAACTCTATCAATAGTTTTCACCAATTGCGTTAAACCCTCCAGGGCAAAAAATTCTGTTTGCAAAGGAACAATTAAAGAATTGGATGCTACTAAAGCCATTACGGTTAATAAACTCAGTGACGGAGGACAATCGATAAATACATGACTATAAGTTGATTTATTATCCCTGAAAAAAGAAGCTAATTTATCTCTAAGAATAAAAGCTCTTCCATTATCCCCAGCTGTTTCAACCTCTAAACCTGACAAATCTACATTGGAAGTTATTATGTCTAAATTTTCTATTTGAGTTCTTTGTATTATTTCCGAAATATTTTTTGATCCATTTAAAGCATTGTAAATGTTCTTTTCAGATCCATCATTATTAGAATGTCCAAGTCCAGTTGTTGCATTTCCTTGTGGATCAAGATCTATGACTAATATTTTTTTATTTAGACTTGCTAATCCTGCTGCTAAATTAATAACTGTGGTCGTTTTTCCAACTCCTCCTTTTTGATTAATAATAGAGATTATTTTAGTTTTCATTTTTTTTTTAAGTTACAAATTTTGATTATTTTGGATTCACTGCTTGTGAGGCTTTTTTTTTCTTTATAGTCGAAATCCCAATTAGCTAAGGTTGTTTCCAAAACGTCTTTTCTATTTTTTCCTAAGAAGATAATAACGCTCTTAAATTTTTTAAAATTCTTTTCTGCAAGTTCTAGAACCACAGGCAAGGGTTTAAACGCTCGTGCGATTATCAAATCAGTTTCTATATTTTTTTCCTTAAATATATCTTTTTGGAAAATCTCAGCATTCAAATTTAATTTTTCTTTCACCACTGAGAGAAATTCACATTTTCTAAAACTCTTTTCGTACAAATTAAATTTCATATCTGGATTTTTAATCTGCATTATTATTGCAAGCACAATACCTGGAAGACCCGATCCTGATCCAACATCAGTACAAATATGGTGTTTTTCATCAATAAAATCAACCGTTTGAGCACAATCTACAATATGTCTTTTTCTTATATCTGTTTCTGATGATTTGCTAATCAGATTTATTTTATTATTTTCCTTCTTTAATAAATCACAATAAGCCTCAAACTTTGGAAATGTTTCACGTGAAACATTTAGAGGCACTAGATTTTCATATTCTAAAATATTCGAATCAATCAAGCTATGTTCTTAATAGACTTTCTTTTGACGTGAGACAACAAAATATATACAGCTGCTGGAGTTATTCCATCAATTCTCAGCGCTTGACCCATTGTTTTTGGTCGAATTTTCTTAAATTTAGATTTTACCTCGTTGGAAAGACCGCTTAAACTGTCATAATTGACTGCTTCTGGTATTTTTAAATTCTCATCCTTTTTAAATGCTAATATATCAGCTTTTTGCTTTGTTAAATAACCACTATAATGAGCATTGATTTCTAACTGTTCGTCTATTTCTTTAGATTTATAAGGTATATCAGGCCAAATTTCCCTTATTTTACTCATTTTTACGCCTTTCTGACTCAAAATTTGTTCGGCATTTCTGTTTATACCATCTTTAGCTATATTGACCCCAAATTTAGCTACTTTTGAAGGTGAAATACTTAAATTACTCATAAATTTGGTCAATTTTTGCAGGTCTTTAGACTTTTGGTTATGTATATACTTCCTATAATCCTGGATAAGGTCTATATCAATACCCTTTTTGGTTAATCTTAAATCTGCATTGTCTGCTCTAAGACTTAACCTATACTCTGCTCTTGATGTAAACATTCTATAAGGTTCAGCTACGCCTTTAGTAACAAGGTCATCTATCATAACACCTATATATGCTTCGGATCTATCAAGGATAAATGGTTCCAAATTTTTAACTGAGAGCGCAGCGTTTATTCCTGCGATCAAACCTTGTGCAGCTGCCTCTTCATAGCCCGTGGTTCCATTAATCTGTCCAGCAAGATAAAGGTTTTTTATTTTTTTTGTTTCAAGTGTTAGAAAAAGCTCGCGCGGATCTACATAATCGTATTCGATTGCATACCCCGGGCGCAATATTTTAACATTCTCTAAACCACTGATATTGCTACATATTTCAGCTTGTATTTCGGCTGGAAGGGAGGTTGATATCCCATTTGGATAAATCGTATTATTATTGAGACCTTCTGGTTCAAGAAATATTTGGTGTCTCAATTTATCAGAGAACTTAAAAATTTTATCTTCAATTGAAGGGCAGTACCTTGGCCCAACACCCTTTATACTGCCAGAGTACATGGCGCTAGATTTAATGTTCTTTGAAATGATCTTGTGTACTTTCTCATTAGTATAAGTCATCCTGCATGAGACTTGTGCGTTATCATTTTTTTTTGTTAGAAACGAAAAAAAATAAGGATCAACATCTGCACGTTGCTCTTCCAAATTTTGGAAGTTTATTGTCTTGCTATCTAATCTAGGTGGTGTCCCTGTCTTAAGTCTTCCAATTGCAAAATTGTACTTTTCTAATTGTTCTGTTAAACCTGTTGTTGGTTTCTCATTAAATCTGCCTGCTGGTGTCTTTTCATTGCCTATATGTATCAAACCATTTAAAAATGTTCCCGTTGTAAGTATAAGCTTGTTGCATGCAATCTTCTGTCCTGACTGAGTGATAAGACCTTTTACGGCATTTTTTACAAATATAAACTTAATTACAGGGTCTGAAAAAACGCTTAGATTACAATAGTTTAGCAGTTTTTCTTGCATATATTTTTTATATAATGATCTATCACTTTGAGTTCTAGGTCCCCTTACAGCTGGACCTCTGCTTCTATTTAAAAGCCTAAACTGTATACCAGACTTATCTGCTACCTCACCCATTACACCATCTAAGGCGTCAATCTCCCGAACAAGGTGTCCTTTACCTAATCCGCCAATAGCTGGGTTACAAGACATTTCACCTATAGTTTCTATTTTGTGTGTGTATAAAGCTGTGTTAATACCAAGTCTTGCGGATGCAGCGGCGGCCTCGCATCCTGCATGGCCTCCGCCTATTACAACAACATCAAAAAATACATCTTTTGTCATATCAAAAATATAGTTATTTTTTTATTATTTGCCAATACAGAAGTCATTGAAAATACTGCCGAGTATCTCCTCTACGTCTACCTTTCCTACCAACATCCCAAGATGCCTTGTTGCTAATCTAATGTCTTCGGTCGCTTTGTCAAAGTCACTAACTTTTTCTTTTTTGCTAAACTCATCTAAATGAAATATACACTGTTCAAGATGTTGTCTGTGTCTTTCACGTGTTATTAAAGTATCCTCTACACTAACAAATTTATTTGTTAAATTTTTTTTTATTTTATCAATTAACTTCTCAATATTAGTTTCATCTTTAATAGAAATTAAAATAGGTTTATATTTATCAAGATTGTTACCTTTTATTTTACCAAGGTCAGATTTATTTATAACAAATATTGATTTTTCAATATTTAAATCACTCAAAAAGCCTGTAAAATCAACACTTTTAGGCTCAAAAACCAGTATATTTAAATCAGCGTCATCTGCACTTTTAAGAGCTAATTTTATACCCTTCTTTTCTATTTCATCTTTAGAATTTCTTATTCCAGCAGTGTCAGACATGATAACAGGAAACCCATCAATATTTAAATGAACTTCAATTATATCTCTCGTAGTCCCAGCTATTTCAGAAACAATAGCTACCTCTCTCTTGGAAAAATAATTTAGCAAACTCGACTTGCCTGCATTAGTTGGCCCTATTATAGCTATTTTAAAGCCCTCTCTGACTCTTTCTCCTACTTTACTATCATTTAATACTTTTTTAATTTCTAGTTTAACTTTTTGAGAGTCTTTTTTTATATTATTTAATATATTTGATGGGAGGTCTTCATCGGGAAAATCAATTTTAGCCTCTAAATTTGACAACATTTTTAATAAAATTTTTCGCCATGAATCAAATTTTTCAGAGCTCTTACCACTCATTATTTTTAAAGCCTGTTTTCTTTGTATTTCGGTTTCTGAGGCAATAAGATCACCAATACTCTCTGCTTTTAAAAGATTTATTTTTTCATTTTGAAATGCTCTTTTGGTAAATTCACCTGGCTCAGCGAGCCTGCAACCTTCTATTTTCGAAATATTGTCTAAAATTGATTGTATTACCGCTCTACTTCCATGGACATGTAGCTCTGCCATATCTTCACCTGTATAACTATTTGGACCTGGGAACCAAATTACAATACCTTCATCAATTAATTCTTTTGTCCTTTCATCTAAGATTTTCCTCAAGGAAGCTACTCTGGGAGATGGAAAAGAGCCTTTTGTAATATTGGATATAATTTGTTTTGTATCGGAACCTGAAATTCTTATCACTGCAACACCTGATAAACCTGGTCCAGACGATAGGGCATAAATTGTCATAAAAATATTATAACTTGAAAATTCTTAATATATATCGATAAATTTAATAAATGATTATTTGGCTAGCATCATATCCAAAGAGTGGAAATACTTGGCTTAGGATGTTTTTAAGATCCTATTTTTTATCAGAACAAGATACATTTTCAATTAATGTAAAAGGAAATTTAGATTTTGAAAGTGAAACTTTCCCGAATTTAAAACTTTTTAAATCATTTAATGTAGATCATTCAAATTTTGAAAATATTGTAAAAAATTGGATAAATCTTCAAGACTTTATTAATCTTAATGGAAAAATAAATTTTTTGAAAACTCACAATGGAAATTATTCAATAAATAGTCATCCATTTACCAACAAAGAAAATACCATTGGTGGCATATACATGGTTAGAGACCCAAGAGACGTATTATTGTCATTTTCGCATCATCTTAAATTAAAAGTTGAGGAAGTTTTAGAAAAAATGAGTACCATGAATCACTTTGAATTAGATGAAAACGACCCAGATTTGATTGAGGGATACAGAAGATCCTTAATTGGATCTTGGTCAAAACATTATTTATCATGGAAATCTTATCAAGCTAGAAAAATTCTTTTTTTAAAATATGAAGATTTAGTCGAAAATCCGTACGAAAACTTTCTGTTGGTTTTAAAATACTTAAAAAATTTCAAAAATTTTGAGATTAACGAGGGTAAAATTAAAAAGTCAATAATTGAGACCTCTTTTGATAATTTAAAAAATGATGAAGTAAATAATGGATTTTTAGAACAAGGAATGAATAAAGGTTTTTTTAGAAAAGGGAAGGTAAGTGATTGGAAAGAGAATCTAAATTCAAATGTTGCTAAAAAAGTTGAAGTTTTATTCCAAAAAGAGATGATTGAACTTGGATATCTATAATTAGCCTGGTTTATTCATAGAATTAAAAAATTCTGAATTATTTTTAGTATTTTTCAACTTTGAATTAATAAATTCAATTGCGTCCATCGAACCCATAGGAGCAATAATTCTTCTAAGAACATTCATTTTTTGAAGATCTGCTTTATCAAATATTAATTCCTCTCGTCTTGTTCCAGATTTTGTAATATCTATAGCTGGAAATATTCTTTTTTCGGAAATCTTTCTATCCAATATAGTTTCGCTATTTCCAGTTCCTTTAAATTCTTCAAAAATGACTTCATCCATTCTACTACCAGTATCAATTAATGCGGTTGCGATAATTGTTAATGATCCACCTTCTTCAATGTTTCTTGCAGCACCAAAAAATCTTTTTGGTCTCTGAAGAGCGTTCGCATCGACACCTCCGGTGAGTACTTTTCCTGAACTTGGGACAACAGCATTATAGGCTCTTCCAAGCCTTGTAATTGAATCAAGTAAGATAACTACGTCTTTTTTATGCTCAGTCAAACGTTTAGCTTTTTCAATAACCATTTCGGCAACAGCTACGTGTCTTTGGGCAGGCTCATCAAAAGTTGAGCTTATAACTTCTCCTTTTACTGTTCTTTGCATATCCGTAACTTCTTCTGGTCTTTCATCTATTAATAAAACCATTAGATAACACTCTGGGTGGTTAGCTGTAATAGAGTTTGCAATGCTTTGTAAAATCATTGTCTTCCCGGCCTTAGGTGGCGATATTATTAAGGACCTTTGTCCTTTTCCAACAGGACTTACAAGATCTATTAGTCTAGGGGTTAGGTCAGGTTTTTTTTCTATTTTCGTACTTTCTACCTCCATAATTAGCTGCTTATTTGGATATAGAGGAGTTAAATTATCAAAAGCAATTTTGTGGCGTGATTTATCCGCATCTTCTAAATTGATTTTTGTTACCTGAAGTAAGGCAAAATATCTTTCTCCATCTCTAGGAGCTCTCACTGGACCCTCAACAGTATCTCCCGTTCTTAATCCAAATCGTCTAATTTGACTTGGGCTTATGTATATATCATCTGGACCAGGCAAGTAATTTGATTCCATTGCTCTCAAAAAGCCAAAACCATCTTGCAACATTTGTAAAACTCCTCCACCAGTTATTTCTTCACCTTTTTCCGCTAATTTTTTTAAAATTGAAAAAAGTATTTCCTGTTTTCTTAAAGTACTAGCATTTTCAATGCCTAATTCTTCTGCTTGTGCAATTAGATTTTCTGAAGATTTGGATTTTAATTCTTGAATATTCATATTATTTTTTGGAGGGTTTGTTTGTTAGATATTAATAATATATATATATTTTAAAATTATTCAATAGCTACAAAGGCTTAAAAACTACAATAAATACAATTAATATTAATAGTATTGTTGGAATTTCGTTAAATATTCTAAAAAATCTTGATGAATATTTATTTTCATCATTTTTAAACTTGCTCAGACACTTGCCCAAAAAAAAATGGTATATTGTTAGAACTACTACTAATATGAGCTTAATAATAAGCCATGTGCTATGGAGTTGCTCAAAACCAATGCTTCCTATCAATATTAAACCAAAAACCCATGAGAGGATCATCGCTGGCATCATTATATAATTATAAAGTTTAAATTCCATAACTTTAAAAACATCACCGATTTGTTTTTCGTCTTTGTTTTCAGTGTGATATACAAATATGCGGGGCAAATATAATAAACCTGCCATCCAAGATATTACCGCAATTAAATGTAATGCTTTAAAAGTTAAATAAAAATTCATTTTCTTATAATATACCTATCGACTAAAGTACTAATTAGTTTAAGATGATCTTCGTTATCATTTAAACATGGAATAACATCAAAATTTTTTCCACCTGACTTTAGAAAACTCTCCTTACCTTGTATAGATATCTCCTCAAGAGTTTCTACACAATCAGAGGAAAATCCGGGGCAAATTACTAGAATATTTTTTTTACCTGATTTTGGTAATGTTTCTAATGTTTTATCTGTGTAGGGTTGTAACCATTCTTGAGGACCAAATCTTGACTGAAAAGTTGTTTCTATAGGAATTTTAGTAAATTTTTCTTTCATCAGTCTGGTGGTCTTCTGACAGTAGCAGTGATATGGATCGCCTTTTTCAAAATATTTTTTGGGAATGCCATGATAAGAAGCAATAATTAGGTCTGGTTCCCAATTAATCTCGGAAATTTTTTTATTTATACTGTTAACTAAAGCACCAATATACAAAGGTTCCGACTCATAGTGTGGTATAATTTGCAAACTAGGTTGCCATCTGGTTTTTATTAAAGTTCTATAAACTTCATCACAAACTGTTGCTGTGGTTGCTGCAGCGTATTGCGGGTACAAAGGTAGGACTATTAAATTTTCACATCCATTCTTCTGCATTTTTGTCATTACGCTTTTAATGCTTGGATTACCGTAGCGCATAGCGAAATCTACAATTATATTTTTATTTGATATTTTATCTCTTAACTTTAATGTTTGTTTTTGTGTATAATATCTCAATGGAGACATATTCTCATTTTTCATCCATATTTCTTTGTACGCTTTTGCAGTTTTGGACGGCCTGAAAGTTAAAATAAAAAGGTTTAAAATTATTTGCCAGATTATTGGATTAACCTCTATGACTCTTTTATCTGACAAGAACTCTTTTAGATATTTACGTATATCTAACCAACTAGTTGAGTCCGGTGTGCCGAGATTGACTAACAATATACCAGTTTTACCGAAACTTACACTAGGATGGTCTTTCATTAAACTTTCTCACTAACTTAATTAAATATTCTACCATACTTGGGTCAGTTTGAGGAAGAACACCATGTCCTAAATTAAATATATAAGGATGATTTTTAAAAGCATTTAAATAATAATTAGCTGATTTTTCCAAATTTCGTTTACTAGACAATAAAACCCTAGGATCCATACCTCCTTGAACTGGGATTTTTATATTTTTTATTATTTCGTATGGATTAATATTATAATCAATACTTATTACGTCGGGCTTTATAATTTTAGTATATTCTTTATAGTTTTTAATATTCCTTGGAAAACATATACAGGGTGTTTTTAAAGATTTAGAGAATTTTACTAATTTTTTAGTTGGTTTATAAATATATTCATTTAAATTTTTTTCATTTACTAGGCCTGCCCAGCTATCAAAAATTTGAATAATGTTAACACCACTTTTAATTTGCCCATCAATATGGGAAATTAAATATTTATTTATATATTCTAACATATCTTTTATTAACATTTTATCTGAAAAAACTTTCTCTAACTTTTTCTTTGGTGAAGATTTGTTCAGCATATAAACAAGTATTGTCCAAGGGCCGCCAACAAATCCAATTAAATCTTTATTTATCAAAATTTTGTCTTTTTTTACGTTATTAATAGATTTATAAACAGGTTCTAAATTTTTCCTAAAAAGCTTAAAATCATAATTTTTAATGTCTCTTAAACTTATGGACCCTAAATAAGGGCCAAAATTTTTTTTAAATTCTACTGTTTGACCTAAACCAAAAGGCACCATTAAAATATCAGAAAAAATTATAGCTGCATCAAGATCGTACCTTCTTATAGGTTGTAACGTGATTTCTTTAACTTTGTTTGTATTTAAACATAATTTTACGAAGTTTGGATTTTGTTTCCTTATTTTTCTGAATTCTGGTAAATATCTTCCTGCTTGTCTCATTAACCAAATAGGTTTAATAGAGCTATCTTTTTTGTTTATAACTTTTCTTAATGGAGTCATATAAAATATATAATTTAGTTTATTTTAGTAGTATTTATTCCTGTTGATAATGGTGACAAGTTTTTATCAACACTTTTTTAGTAAGATTTCCACAATGTTAAGCAATTATTTGTTTATTCCACATAAGTAATTTTAATAATAATTAAATTATTATATATTGTTAATATCAATTATACATGTGGCTAAAAATGTTGATTAAAGAGGTTTTTTACATTTAAGAGACATAAATATTCGATTTCCTGTAAAATAAGTTTATTATTAACGTTTAATATACAAATTATACATGAATAATATATACCAAATATATTTAATATCAGATTCAACTGGTGAAACTTTAGACAGAATATTTTTAGCCTTAAAAGCCCAATTCAATAATTTTCATTACAAAACGAATCACTTTTCATTTACTAGAACTGAAAATCAGATTCAAAAGATTTTAGAAAACTGTAAAAAACAAAAGAAGACAATAATACTTTACACAATTGTTGACGAAAAACTTAGTAATTTTTTAAAAAAACAATCTATGAAAAATAATATTCCTTGTTATGGCCTTTTAGGAGATTTAATCGATAGTTTTTCTAAACTGTTAAATCAAAATGCATTAAACGTACCAAGTAGACAACATATAATGAACGATGAATATTATAAAAAAATCGACGCTATCCAATTTACCATGAATCATGATGATGGAAATGCCATAGGAGATATAGAGCAGTCAGATATAATATTAATTGGAGTTAGCAGAACTAGTAAGACACCAACTTCTATTTATCTGGCTAATAAAGGATACAAAGTTTCAAACATACCTATTGTTAATAAAAACTCGATACCAGAGAATATTAAGAGGAATAAATCAAAAAAGTGTATAATAGGCTTAATAGCAGAACCCGAAAGGCTTGCCGAAATAAGAAAAAACAGAATGACCAGTCTTAAAGAAACTGGAAATCAAAAATATACAAACTTACGAAAAATTCAGGATGAAGTAGAAAGTTCAAGAAATACATTTATAAAGTTCAAGTGGCCTACAATAGATGTTAGCAGAAAATCTGTTGAAGAAACAGCTGCCTCTGTCATTAAAATCTACGAAATAAGCAGAAAAAATGCCTGATATCATTTTAGCTTCTAAAAGCAAAGTAAGAAAAACTATACTTGAGAAAAATAAAATCAATTGCATAGTTAAGCCATCAAATGTAGATGAGGAACCTGTCAAAATTAGTCTTTTAAAAGAAGGTGCATCTCCCGAAATAATTTCAAAAAATCTAGCCGAACTGAAAGCAAATAAAGTTAGTCAGAAAGCAAATGATGACCTAGTTTTAGGGGCTGATAGTGTAATAGATTTAAATGGAGAATTAATATCCAAACCAGAAAGCAGGGATGATGCCTTAGAAATATTAAAAAAATTAAATGGAAAAAAACATAATTTAATCAGCTCAGTGTGTATATCTAAAAATGGTTCAATGATATGGAATCACACAGATAAAGCAAAATTAACGATGAAAAAACTATCAGAAAAATACCTAATAGAATACCTTGCTAAGATTACTGATGAGGACCTATATTCTTATAATGTTTACCAAATTGAAGGAGAAGGTAGAAATTTGTTTACAAATATAGATGGGGATGAAGATACTATAATGGGATTACCTATTAAAAAAATAAAAGATTATTTAAAAAAATGAAAAAATATCTAGTAATTGGAAATCCAATTGAGCATTCACTATCTCCCAAACTCCATAATTTCTGGCTAAGAAAAAATAAGATAGATGCAATATATGAAAAGAAATTGCTTAATGAAAATGAAATTGAAAATATTATTTTAAAAATAAGATCTAACGAGTTACACGGAGTAAATGTAACTGTTCCATATAAAAATACAGTTGTTCAGCATATGGATATTTTAACAAAAGAAGCAAATGAAACAAAATCTGTAAATACAATTTACACAAAAGACCAAAAAATTATTGGCCATAATACCGATATAGCCGGATTTGAACTAGGAATAAGATCTTATGGATATGATATTAAAAAAAAAAATATTTTTATATTTGGGGCAGGCGGCGTAGTTCCATCAATTATAGCAGCTCTTAAGAAAATGGGGGCATCAAAGATATTCTTATATAATAGAACTGTTTCAAAATCTGAAAATATTAAGAAATTGTTCAGGGATATTGAAATTGTAGATAAAAAAAATATTCCAAATGATACTGATATGTTAATTAATGCTTCAAGTCTTGGAATAAAGAAAAACGATAAAATTGATTTAAATTATAAAAAAATCGGTTCAAATAAATTTTATTACGATGTTATTTATAATCCTGTGGAAACTTTTTTTTTAAAAGAAGCAAAAAAATTTGGAAACAAAGTTGAGAATGGTAAAAAAATGTTTATCTATCAGGCACACCAAGCATTCGCAATTTGGCATAACGTATTTCCAAAAATAGATGAAGAAGTTGAAAAGCTACTTGATTAATGATGATTAGAATTGCTGTAGTAGGAGAGATTGGATCTGGAAAAACCTTTGTATCAAATTTATTTGGTTTTCCTGTTTTCAGCGCCGACGATGAGGTAGCGAAAATATATAAAAAAAATAGGATTGTTTATAGAAAACTAAGGCTTAAATTGCCAAAATTTGTTTCCTCATTTCCGGTTAATAAAAAAAATATAATTACTGCAATAAAATATAATCCAAAGAACTTAAAAACAATATCCAATATAATTCACCCAGTTGTTAGAAAGCAAATGAGAATATTTTTAAAAAAAAATTATAAAAGAAAAGCAATCGTTCTAGATATACCATTATATTTCGAAAATAATCTAAATGAAAAAAACGATATTGTGATTTTTGTAAGCGCTAAAAAAAAACTTATAAATGAAGCATTAAAAAAGAGAAAAAAATCAAATATAAACCTTTTAAAAAAATTATCAAAATTACAAAAGTCACTTGCTACAAAGAAAAAAAAATCCGATTATGTTATTGTAAACAACTTTAGAAGTGGAAATATAAGAAAAAAAGTAGACATTATAAAAAAACAAATTTTTAACAAATGAAAGAAGTAATTTTAGATACAGAAACAACAGGTTTAGATGTTAAAGATGGTCATCGTATTGTGGAAATTGGATGTTTAGAGATTGATAATTACGTATTAACATCAAAAAAGTTTCACTGTTATTTAAATCCAGAAAGAAAAGTTTCAGAACAAGCTTTAAAAGTGCATGGGTATACTGATGCCTTCTTAGCAACACAAAAAAAATTTTCTGATGTAGTTGACGAATTTTCAGATTTTATAAAAGATAAAAAACTGATTATTCACAATGCAAATTTTGATCTTTCACATTTGAATAATGAATTGGCAATCTTAGGAAAAAATAAAATTAACTCACAAAACGTTATAGATACACTTGAATTAGCAAGAAGCAAATTTCCAGGAGCTCAAAATAGTCTCGATGCACTGTGTAAAAGATTTAAAATAGATAATTCTAAAAGAGTTAAACATACAGCACTAGTAGATTGCGAGCTTCTATCAAAGGTTTATGTTAATTTGACTGGACAAAAGGAGCCAACATTAAATCTTAAAATTGGAGAAAATAACATAGAGCGTGAAGATAATAAAAAAAAAATTCAATATTATAATATGGTTATAAAACCTACTGATGAAGAAGTTAAATTGCACAAAAAATTTTTAAAGACCAAACTTAAAAAAAATTTTTTCTAATTAAACTTTTCATTGAAGAGTTTCGTAAAGTCTACTTTTTTTTCAAATTTAACACCTGGATAACCAGAATCTGTAATCATATTTATTAATATTTTCTCAAGTTTTGGAAAAATTTCATTTTGAACATCACAAAGTATTATTTTTTGTAGGTCTTTTTTTTCTTTAATCTCATCACCTATTTTAACAATTGAACTATATATTACCTCAAAGTAAGATTTCTTTTCGACTTGCTTCTTATCTTGGAATTTAAGCGTTGTATTAACTTCTATTAATTTATTTTTTAAGGGTTTCGAGTTAATATCAATATCAAGTTCGTACTTAGAAATATTATCTTTTGTATACAAATAACTTTCTACATTTGGAGTCTCACTGGAAAGGTCTTTTATGTAACCAGATAGTATTTTAAACTTTTCACTCATTTTTTATCATCTATATCTTCGGATTCACCTTCAATAAAGTCCTCATTTATCTTTTTTTCTTTTGAAATTTTTGTTGAAAATTTATTAAATATAAGTTTCCTAGTTGGGGGAAAAATCATTAAAAAACCAATTAGGTCAGTTGCAAAACCAGGAATAATCAGTAACAAAGCTGCAAACGCAAGAGCCGCTCCAGATACTATCTCATAAATTGGAATCTCGTTTTCCATCAACTGGCCCATACCAGACTTTAGAGTATTGAAGCCCTCATATTTTGCATAATATATACCAATGACTGCTGTGAGAAAAATGAGCGAAATAGTGTATAAAGCTCCAATTTTTCCACCAATCTCGATAAAAAGATAAATTTCTAATGCAGGAATTAAAATTATAGTTAATAAAATCGCGTTCATTTGTCTTTTAATTAATTTGCTAGTTGAAATTAAATAACATAGTAAATATTATTGTACTATGAATTATAGTTTCGAGTATATAGATATAATACTTTTAGCAATGATTGCGGGATTTATTTTCTTGCGATTAAGAGGCATTCTAGGAAAAAAATCAGGTTTTGAGGATAAAATGTCTGCAAGTTTTGCTCACGACTTCCCATCTGAGACTACTAAAAAACCTTTAAATGAAAAAACTTTTGATGAAAATGCTAAGAAAGATTTCTTATCTGGAGCAAAAATTGCATACGAAACAATTATAACGAGCTTTTCCTCAGGTAACTTAAAAGGGGTCAAACAACTTTTAGATAAAAAAGTATATGAGCAATTTGATGAAGCTATAAAAGCCCGTAATTCAAGTGGTCAAGTATCAGAAACCACCTTCATAGGAATAAATTCAGCAGAGATCAAAAACCACGAAAATAAAAAAGGCTTTCTAGAAGTAACGGTAAGTTTTGTAAGTGAGATTATTTCATGTGTGAAGGATAAGGATAATAAGATTTTATCGGGAGATCCAAAAAAAATTAAAAAAGTGTTTGATACTTGGACATTCTCTAAGGAAATTAATTCCACAAGTCCCAATTGGTTATTAGTTAGCACTGAAGCTTGAAAAATAAAATTTCAGGAAAAGATAGGAAAGATTGGGAAGATTTTATAACCAAAAAAGATAAAGTTGAAGATAAAGATAATTTATCAAAGCAAAACACTAGTTATAAGGGTCATATGGAAATAGATTTACATGGTTATTCTCTTGAGGAAGCAAATAAAAAGGTGTTTAAATTTATCAACGACTGTCATGAAAAGAATATAAAATCTATTAATGTTATTACAGGTAAAGGTCTTAGATCAAAGAATAATGAAGATCCTTATTCTTCCTCTGATCTTGGTATGTTAAAAAATTCTGTTCCAGATTTTATAAAAAATAATTCAGATTTAATGAATAAAATTAAATACATAAATTTTGATGAAGTCGCATCAAAAAATAAAGGTAATTTTTATATTTATTTAAAAAAAAATTAATTTTATGAAAAAATTTAATCCAAGAATTAAAGCAAGAATTCGAAAAAGCAAAATAGATATTAAAAAAAAACTTTCAGCTGTGTCTGAAAAAGCTAAGGTTGTCAAAAGTCAAGCAAACATAAAAAATTTCTTTGATTGGGTTAAAGGTGCTGAGCTAGTAGAATTAGAGAAATGTGATATCTCTGAGGATCCCGTTAGACCAGAACTAGATAACATATTTAGAACTAATTATGGGAGAAAAATATTTGGAGTAAAATTTAAAGACGAAATTCATGCAGTAATGTGTTTTGCATTCACAGACGAGATACCTAAAACTGTTGAGGAACTCGATTTATTCAGTCAAGACGCCTTTTTAAAAAACGTTCAAAGAGATCCAAATAAAGTTGGTAGAATAGCAATTGCTTATACGGTTTGGTCTAAGAAAAAAGGGGGTGGTAAACTTATTGTAAAAGAGGTTTACAAAATGATAAAAAAATCAAATCATCTGAATAGATTAGTGACTCTGTCGCCTTTGACTGATATGGCGAGAAAATTTCACCTCAGAAATGGCGCTGTAGAACTACAAGTTAATGAAACAACCCAAAATTTTGAATATAAAGTTATAAAATAAACTTTGATAAATCCGTATCTTTAACTAATTCACCTAGATTTTTCTTGATATAATCAGAGTCTACTACAATTTTTTCACCGGATCTGTCAGTAGCGGTAAAACTTATTTCATCCAGAACTCTTTCAATGATTGTATGAAGTCTTCTTGCACCTATATTTTCTACTGTAGAATTTACCTCTGTAGCAATGTTAGCTATAGTATCAATTCCATCATCAGAAAATTCTAAATCAACATTTTCTGTTTTAAGTAATGCTTTGTATTGTTTAATTAAACTGTTATCTGGCTCTTTTAAAATTTTTTTAAAATCTTCACTTGTTAAAGCTTCAAGCTCAACTCTTATTGGTAAACGACCCTGTAATTCTGGTAAAAGATCTGAGGGTTTTGCTAGTTGGAACGCGCCTGATGCTATAAAAAGTATATGATCAGTTTTAATAGGTCCATACTTTGTACTTACCGTTGTTCCCTCTATCAAAGGCAATAAATCTCTTTGAACTCCTTCCCTGGATACGTCACCACCAACTCTATCAGTTCTTGCTGATATTTTATCAATTTCATCAAGAAATACGATACCATTATTTTCAGTAGAATTTTTTGCAGATTTAATAATTTTGTCTTGCTCAATTAATTTATCAGACTCTTCATTAATTAAAATTTCATGAGATTCTTTTACAGTCATTTTTTTCTTTTTGGCTTTATTACCCATACCTTTACCAAGCATTTCACCAATATTGATCATCCCTACATTAGCACCTGGCATTCCAGGTATTTCAAACGATGGCATAGTGTTTGCTTCGTTTACCGCAATTTCAATTTCATTATCATCTAAGTCACCATTTCTTAATCTTTTTCTAAAGCTTTCTCTTGTAGCAACACTTGCTTTATTTCCAACTATTGCATCAAGTACTTTTTCCTCTGCTTGTTTTTGAGCTTGTGCGTATACTTCTTTTCTTTTTTTTACTTTCTCCATAGCAATAGCTATTTCAAGTAAATCTCTTACTATTTGCTCAACATCTCTACCGACGTAGCCAACTTCAGTAAATCTTGTAGCCTCAACTTTTACAAATGGCGCTTCTGCAAGTTTCGATAATCTTCTTGATATTTCAGTTTTTCCGACTCCAGTTGGTCCAATCATTAAAATATTTTTTGGTAAAACTTCGTCTTTCATGTCGCCTTTTAAAGCTTGTCTTCTCCATCTATTTCTTAATGCGATAGCCACAGCCCTTTTAGCTTTATTTTGTCCAACTACAAATCTATCAAGTTCGGAAACTATTTCTCTTGGAGAAAGAGAGTTTACAAAAGATTCATCTTGATCTTTTTTATCCTTAGGAACCAAAGGTGTTACATTATTTTTTTCCATTATATTTTTTCCATATTTATGTTGTCGTTTGTGAAAACGCAGATTTCTGAAGCAACCTTAATTGCTTTTTTTGCTATCTCTTCAGCTGACATATCAGTATCCATTAATACTTTTGCTGATGCCAAAGCATAATTCCCACCTGATCCAATACCAATTACATCACCTTCAGGTTCTAGAACATCGCCTGTTCCTGAAATTATAAAACTTTTTTCTTTATCACCGATAGCCATTAATGCCTCTAGTCTTCTTAAATATTTGTCTGTTCTCCAATCCTTTGCAAGTTCAACAGCGGCTCTTGTTAAATTACCAGCATGTTTTTCTAATTTTGACTCTAATCTTTCAAATAAAGTTAATGCATCTGCTGTTGATCCAGCAAATCCTGCGATCACATTTCTTTTCTCAATTTTTCTAACTTTGTTTGCTGTTCTCTTGATGACAGTATTTCCCATGCTAACCTGCCCATCACTAGCAACTACAACATCTTTATTTTTTCTTACTAATACTATTGTTGTCATACATGTTAGATGGACATTAATTTCTATAATTCAAGTTCTTGATTACTTTTATTGATATAAGCAAATAATGAATATATACGTATTTAAATAATGAAGAGAAAAGCTGATATTACTAGAAAAACCAAAGAAACATCAATCAAGGTTGAGCTGAATATTGATGGTAAAGGTCAATACAAAATTGACACAGGAATTGGTTTTCTTGATCACATGCTTGAGCAACTATCAAAACATTCTTCAATTGATCTTAAAGTCAAAGCAAAAGGAGACACGCATATTGATTTACATCACACAACTGAAGACACAGGAATTGCCATTGGTGAATGCTTAAAAAAGGCGTCAAAAAATTTTGTTGGAATAAAAAGATATGCACATGCGTTATTACCCATGGATGAAACTTTAACAAGAGTAGCAATTGATATGTCTAATAGACCATATCTTATTTGGAATGTTAAATTGAAGGTTGAAAAATTAGGCGAAATGGATACTGAGTTATTCAAAGAATGGTTTCAGGCATTTGCTCAATCTGCCGGAATAACTATGCACATTGAAAATATTTATGGTGACAACAGCCACCACATAATCGAATCTTGTTACAAAGGACTTGCTAGATCACTAAGAGCAGCACTTGAACTAGACCCTAAAAATAAAAATACAGTACCCTCTACAAAAGGTTCTTTATAAAAAAAAGAATTAATGAAAGTCACAATTGTTGATTATAGCTCGGGCAATATTAGCTCTGTAATAAATTCATTTAAAGAAGTTGCGCAAAATAAAGCAACAATAGAAGTAAACTCAGATTTAAATAAAATTAAATCCTCAGATAAAATTGTTCTACCCGGACAAGGTTCATTTAAAAGTTGTGTAGATGCATTAAACAAAATCAGCGGTTTAAATGATGCTTTAAATGAATTTGTATTAGTAAATAAAAAACCACTTCTGGGCATTTGTGTTGGTTTACAAATGTTTGCAGATGTTGGTTATGAGGAAACAGAAACAAAAGGACTAGGATGGATTTCAGGCAAAGTATCAAAAATAGACAATCAGAATGGCAAATTCAAACTTCCACACATTGGCTGGAACCAAATAAACATATTGAAAGATAGTAAAATTTTTAAACAGGTAGAAAATAATTCACATATGTACTTTGTTCATAGTTATGAATTCATGCCTACAGATAATAACGTTATTTCAGCTACTACTGATTATTCAACAAAAATTGTTTGTTCAGTAGAGAAAGAGAATATATTTGGAACACAATTTCACCCAGAAAAAAGTGATAAAATTGGATTAAAAATAATAAATAATTTTATAAATTTATAAATGAAAATATTTCCAGCAATAGATATTAAAGATGGAAAATGTGTAAGACTTGTTAAAGGAGATTTTAAAAATAAAACAGAATATGAAATGTCCCCAGTTGAACAAGCTAGCAAATATAAGGATCATGGTTTCAAAAATTTACATATAGTCGATCTTGATGGAGCTTTAACTGGCGAAACAGTTAATCTAGGCGCCATCCATAATATAGTTAGTAAATTCGATCTAAAGGTAGAGATTGGTGGAGGTATCAGAAAGCTTGATAGTATTCAAAAATATGTTGATGCTGGTGTTGAAAAAGTTATTTTAGGAAGCGCTGCTATTAAAGATAAAAAATTTTTAAAAGAAGCATGTAAAAAGTTTCCAAATAAAATAGCATTAGGCTTAGATGCTAAAGATGGATATTTATCAGTATCTGGATGGAAGGAAAATACTAATCAATTATCTTTAGACTATTTGAATGAAGTAAATGATTATGGAGTTAGTAGACTTATTTATACCGATATAAATAAAGATGGAATGAAGCAAAGCCCAAATTTCGAAGATACATCAAAAATTGCAGCTAAATCAAATTGTCCTGTAATTATATCTGGTGGGGTTTCATCAATAGATGATATTAAAAAAGCAAAAGGTTTAAAAAATATTGAAGGTATAATAGTTGGAAAAGCAATTTACGATGGTGATATTAAATTAGAAGAACTTGTGAAAGAGGATGCTTAAAAATAGAATAATTCCTTGTTTAGATGTAAAGAATGGTCGTGTTGTAAAAGGCATAAACTTTGTTGATCTTAAAGATGCGGGAGATCCAGTTGAGCAAGCAAAAATTTATAGCGATGGTGGCGCTGATGAAATATGTTTTTTAGATATAACGGCCTCAAACGAAAATAGAAATACAATTTATGAAGTTGTAGAAAAAACCTCAAAGAAATGTTTTGTTCCTTTAACAGTTGGAGGAGGAGTTAGAAGTATTAATGATATTAGTAAATTACTTAACTGTGGTGCCGATAAAGTTTCAATAAATACAGCTGCTGTAAACAATAAG
The DNA here is from genome assembly GCA_902580275.1 of uncultured Pelagibacteraceae bacterium. Taxonomy (GTDB): domain Bacteria; phylum Pseudomonadota; class Alphaproteobacteria; order Pelagibacterales; family Pelagibacteraceae; genus Pelagibacter. Next base: position 121,010 of record CACHJZ010000003.1, read on the forward strand.
CAGGTTGTTGTTGATAGCTCAAAAAAGTTTGGTTCCCAATGCATCGTCGTTGCAATAGATGCGAAAAAAAATGGAGATGTATGGGAGATCTATACTCATGGTGGAAGAAATAAAACTGGTATTGATGCACTTAAATTTGCAAAAGAAATGGAAAAAAGTGGAGCAGGAGAATTACTGGTAACATCAATGGATAGAGATGGAACACAGGTTGGATACGATATAGATTTAATGTCTAGGATTTCATCTGCTGTAAATATTCCTGTTATTGCTTCTGGTGGAGTTGGCACTTTAGATCACTTGGTAGATGGAATTAAATTGGGTAATGCGAGCGCGGTCCTAGCAGCTTCAATTTTTCATTATGGCAAATATTCAGTAAAACAGGCAAAGGAATATTTGGACTCGAAAGGAATTCCAGTTAGAATTTAATATGCTTAAAACATTAGAAGATTTAATAAAAATAATAAGAGAGAGAAAATCATCATTAGATGATAGTTCTTACACATCAAAATTACTTAAAGATAAATCTTTGTCTTTAGGTAAGGTCAAAGAGGAGATTGGTGAACTTATAGAAGCTGTAGAAAACAATTCAAATAAAGTTCACGAGGCAGCTGATGTTCTTTATCATTTATTAGTTTATCTAGAAGGAAATGGCGTCCGTATTGAGGATATCATGAATGAATTAGAAAAAAGGAAGAAAAAAAAAGAGTCTTAAAAAGACAAAATTAGTGTTAGCCTTCCAAAAAATTAAATTCATTTATGAGCCACAAATTTTATAAACCTGCAAGGTCAAGACTCCAGAGAAGTGAATTAGCAGTCCCAGGTTCGTCGCCGAAAATGTTTGAAAAGGCTTTAAATTCAGATGCAGATTATGTCTTCTTAGATTTAGAGGATGCAGTTTCTCCAAATGATAAAGTTGCAGCGAGAGCAAATGTTGTTAAAGCTTTGAATGAAATTAATTGGCGAGATAAAGGAAAAACTATTTCTGTAAGAATTAACAGTTTGGATACTCATTACATGTATAGCGATTTAGTTGAGCTTGTTGAGCAAGCAGGGAAAAATATTGATACAATACTTGTTCCAAAAGCAGGAACAGCAAGTGATGTTTACATGGTAGATTGTTTGCTTACTCAAATAGAAACAAACAAAAAAATTGAAAATAAAATTGGAATTGAGTGTTTAATTGAAACTGCTTTAGGTATGTCCAATATAAAAGAAATTGCAAAATCAAGCGAAAGGTTAGAGGCGTTACATTTTGGTGTTGCAGATTACGCTGCAAGTCTTAGAGCAAGAACTGTTGTGATAGGTGGCCTAAATCCAGATTATCCAGGAGACCAATGGCATCACGGATTGTCTGAATTAGTTATGACATGCAGAGCATATGGGCTTAGAGCGATAGATGGACCATTTGGAGATTTTAATGATCCAGATGCATATATTGCTTCAGCAAAAAGAGCTGCTGCTATCGGTATAGAAGGTAAATGGGCAATACATCCGTCTCAAATAGATTTAGCAAATAAAGTTTTTTCACCACCAGAATCTGAAGTTAAAAAAGCAAAAAGGATTTTAGAGGAATTAGATAAAGCTGCAAAAGAGGGAAAAGGCGCGGCACAACTAGATGGAAGAATGATAGATGCAGCATCTGCAAGGATGGCAGAAAATATTGTAAATATAAATAAAAAAATAGAGGATAAATAAAATGGATATTCATGAGTACCAAGCAAAAAAAATTCTCGCAGGATTCGGAGTTGCAGTACCAAGGGGTGGCATAGTTTACAGTCCAGAGAATGCGGAAAATAAAGCTAGAGAACTCGGAGGATCTAAGTGGGTTGTAAAAGCACAAATTCACTCAGGGGCTAGAGGAAAGGCAGGAGGAATTATTGTTTGTAACAGCGAGTTAGAAGTTGCTCAAGCAACAGACAAACTTTTAGGAAAAAAACTAGTAACCAATCAAACTGGGCCTGAAGGAAAAATTGTTAATAGAGTTTACATTGAAGAGGCAACCGATATTAAAAAAGAATTATACCTTGGACTTGTGTTTGATAGAAGCTCAGAGTCTATAATGGTAGTAGCTTCTACAGAAGGAGGCATGAGCGTGGAGGAAATTTCAAAACAAAAACCAGAAACAATTATCAGATCAAAAATTGAGGTGGCCGTTGGCATGCAGCAATTTCAGGCAAGAGAAATTGCTTTTGGTCTTGGAATAGAACCAAAGCTAATTTCTAGAATGGCTGAGGCAATAACTGGTTGTTACCGAGCGTTTAGCGAATTAGATGCAACTATGGTTGAGGTAAATCCTCTTGTAATTTCAAACCAAGAACAAATTTTGGCTTTGGACTGCAAAATGAGTTTTGACAATAATGCATTATTTAGAAGAAACCAAATTTCAGAGCTGAGAGATAAAACTCAAGAAAATGCAAGTGAAGTTTACGCGTCTGATAGAGGTCTTAATTATGTAAGTTTAGATGGAAATATTGGCAACATAATTAATGGAGCAGGTTTAGCAATGGCTTCAATGGATATGATAAAATTAGCTGGGGGAGAACCGGCTAACTTCTTAGATGTTGGTGGAGGCGCAACACCTGAAAAGATTGTGAAGGCATTCAAGCTAATTTCAATGGATAAAAAAGTAAAAGTAATCCTGGTAAATATTTTTGCCGGAATAAATAGATGTGATTGGGTGGCAGAGGGAATAGTTCAAGCACTTCAAAAAATAGAAATAAAAGTACCATTAGTTATTCGGCTTGCAGGTACAAATGTAGAAAAAGGCAATCAAATTTTAAAAGAAAGTAAAATTAATTATATCGAAGCCAATACTTTGGAGGATGCAGCAAACAAAGCTGTAAAAGCGTTAGGAAAATAGATGTCAGTATTAATTGATAAAAGTACAAAAATATTAATACAAGGTTTCACAGGAAAAATGGGAACATTCCACGCAGAGGAAATGATAAAGTATGGCTCAAAAGTTGTTGGTGGTGTTACTCCAGGCAAAGGAGGATCAAAGCATTTAAATTTACCAGTTTTTAATACTGTAAAAGAAGCTGTAGAAACTACAGGAGCATCAGCATCAATATTATTTGTCCCCCCAGCTTTTGCAGCGGACTCAGCTATGGAAGCAGCTGATGCTGGCATAAAAACGTGTGTTGCTATTGTTGATGGAATACCATCTCACGATATGATTAGAATTAAAAGATACATGAGGAGATATTCTAGAGTTCAAAAAATGACTTTGATTGGACCTAACTGTGCAGGAGTAATAAGCCCAGGTAAAGCAATGCTTGGTATAATGCCTGGACATATTTACAAAGAGGGAAAAGTCGGAATAATCGGAAGATCAGGTACTCTTGGTTATGAAGCTGCTCAACAAATGAAAAATTTAGGTATTGGAATATCAACAAGTGTTGGTATAGGAGGGGACCCTATTAATGGAAGTTCCTTTAAAGATATTTTAGAAAAATTTGAAGAAGATAAAGAGACAGATGCAGTTTTAATGATAGGCGAAATTGGTGGGCCACAAGAAGTTGCTGCTGGAAAATTCGCAAAAGAAAATATGAAAAAACCAGTGATCGCATATATCGCTGGATTGACAGCACCTAAAGGTCGAGTGATGGGACACGCAGGAGCGATTGTTTCGGCGTATGGAGAAAGTGCTGTTGAAAAAGTCGAATTACTGAAAGAATGTGGAGTTACAATTTCTAAAAATCCTTCAGTAATGGGAGAAACAGTTAAATCAATATTAAACAAAAAATAAAATGGGCAAAATAAAGATAATTGCTTTTTTAATCTTAGCTTTCATCATTTATAAAATTTTTATTTCCGTAAAAAATTTTGAGACTAGTTTAGATAAACAGGTTGCTGAAATTGAAAAAATGGATTTCGAGAAAGAGGATGAAGTAATCGGATTGATGATGTATTTAGGCCAAGAGGGAGATCTAGAGTTAGTTGAACATTTATTAGTAAAAAGTAGGTCGAAATGTTTTGAAATGAAAGCAACAGCTGAAGAATATTCAAATGCTTACTATGAATGTGCAAGAATTAAAGCTATGGTAAAAGGAGGGAAAATTATTAGTATTATAGAGGAGCTTGAAGTTTTATAATGAATTATAATGATAATAATATTTTTGCTAAAATCTTAAGAGGCGAAATACCATGCAAAAAAATATATGAAGACGAGTTTGTCTTATCATTCCATGATATAAATCCTCAAAAAAAGATTCATGCATTAGTTATTCCAAAAGGAAAATATACTGACCTTAACGACTTTAGTAAAAATGCTTCAATGAATGAAATAGCTGGATTTTTTAAAGGAATCGAAATTGTCTCAAAAAAACTTGGAATTTCAACAGAAGGTGGAAAAGGTTACAGAGCTTTGACAAATATTGGAAACGATGGTGGCCAGGAGGTTCCACATTTACATTTTCATTTATTTGGTGGAGAAAAAATTGGAAAAATGGTTTCATGATTGAAAAAATTGAAAGATATTATCTTGAAATAGATTCTATAAACAGCTTAAATACTAAATCTATACCGTCAGAAAATTTAACTATCGAAGAGGCAAAGAAAAATAATTTTGATTTAAATAAATTTTTCTACAAACAAATAGGTAAACAACATCAATGGGTTGACAGACTTATCTGGCAAGATAAAAATTGGATTGATTACGTATCAAAAAAAAATTTAAAAACATTTATCTTGAAGCAAAACAATGATTATGTAGGATATTTTGAACTTATTTTTGATAAAGATATTTGTGAAATCGCCTATTTTGGAATCTTGAAGGAATATATTGGTAAAGGTTATGGAGGATTTCTATTGTCAGAAGCTTTAAAAATCGGCTTTAAGAATGCTAATAGAATATGGGTCCATACTTGTTCTTTAGATCATCCGAACGCAATAGAAAATTATAAGTCCAGGGGAATGAAGGTTTTTAAAACAGAAATTTTGAAAAGAAAAGCTATCTAGGAGAGTTAATTTGATTATTTGGATAGCATCATATCCTAAAAGTGGAAATACCTGGGTTAGGTCATTAATTTCATCTTATTTTTTTTCAAAAACAGGAAATTTTGATTTTAGTTTGCTAAAAAATATCTCTTTATATCCTGGACCAAAATATTTTAATACCAAAATTCGTAAACCAGGCGAAGTAAGTTTATTTTGGGAAATGTCTCAAAAAAATATTATTGAAAATCAAAGAATAACTTTTCTTAAAACTCATAATGCTTTAGTTGCACTAAATAATCGAAATTTTACAACTGAAAAAACTACTCTTGGAGCAATTTATATTATTCGGGACCCAAGAAATATACTATCATCGTTAAAGAATCATTATGGATTTAAAGATTATAACGAGGCATTGGAGTTTATGACAAATAAAAAAAAATATATTTGGGATGTTAGAAAAGAAAAAGATTTTAGCGGTTTTCAATTTCTTGGATCTTGGTCAGATCACTATAAAACATGGATTGAAAATACAAAATTCAAAACTCTTTTGTTAAAATATGAGGATTTAGAAAATGATTGCTATTCTACATCCCATAAATTAATAAAATATATTTTACTTCTAAATGGTAAAAATAAAGTGGATGAGAAAAAATTATTCAAATCTGTTGAAACAACTAAATTTGATATTTTAAAAAAAAAAGAGAAGGAAACAGGTTTTGATGAAAGCATCAAAGTAAACAATATAAATAAATCTTTCTTTTTTCTTGGTCCAGAAAATAAATGGAAAAATAAATTACCAAAAGAAATTATATCTAAAGCAGAAAAAGAATTTGAAGATGATTTAAACTATTTTAATTATTAGTTGGTGAGGGCAGTCTGAACTGATTTTTATCAATCTCAATGTTTCTCTTTATATGAAATAAGTAGGTAATTACTAAATTTTGGTATATATCAATATTTTGCCAACCAATAATATTACTTGTGTTAATATCAAAAAAAATATTTATTTGAAAGTCTCCTTCTAAAAATTTAAATCTTAAATATTTATTATCAACTAGATCTCCATCACTTGATTTAATTTTCTCTAGCAAAAAATCTTTATCTAAAATCAGGTTAAATGCTGTTTTTTCGAGTGGATATATATAATATTGATTGCTATTTAAATTTTGAATTACTAACTTTTTACCGTCTGATACTAATTTTTTTTCATTTTCTTTGTACTCACAATAAATTTTCTTTGGATATTCGATTAGACAATTTCCCTCCTGGGTTTTATCATTTATGTTTTGTTTAAATTTAAAAGATAAGTTTTTTATTTCGCTAAAATTTTTTATAATATTTTTTTTTATTGATGCCTCTAAATTATTAAAATGTAATATGAATATAAAAAAAAAAAATACTTTAAAACATTTCATTATTTAATAACGTCCCTTTTCCCTACATGATTTGCTTTACTTACAATCCCATCTGCTTCCATTGTATCGATAATTCTAGCTGCTCTATTGTATCCAATTTGTAGCTTTCTCTGCAAAAACGATGTTGAAGCTTTTCCCTCAGTTCTAACTATTTCAACAGCTGTTTTATACAATTCATCCCTATCATCATTTTTATTTATATTGCTTGTATTTTTTTCATCTCCATAACTTAAAATTTCATCAAAATATTCTGCCTCTCCTTGAGATCTTAAAAAATCGTTTACTTTTTTTATTTCTTTTTCAGATACAAATGGACCATGTATTCTTACTATTCTATTAGCCGAGGTCATATAAAGCATATCTCCTTTCCCAAGAAGCTGCTCAGCACCTTGCTCACCCAAAATTGTTCTACTATCAATCTTTGAGGTGACTTGAAAAGAAATTCTTGTTGGAAAATTAGCTTTGATAGTGCCAGTAATGACATCTACACTAGGTCTTTGAGTTGCCATTATAATGTGAATACCTGCAGCTCTCGCCATCTGGGATAATTTTTGAATATAATTTTCAATTTCTTTACCCGCTACCAACATTAAATCTGACATTTCGTCAACAATTACAACAATGTATGGCATTGGTAGAGAATGTTTCTCGTTATATCCATCAATATTTCTTACACCTTCTTTTGTCATTAGTCTGTATCTGTTTTCCATCTCTTTAACCACCCATCCAAGCACAGATGCAGCTCTCTTTGGCTCTGTAATAACTGGGCACAGGAGATGAGGTATTCTCTCATAAGTGGACAACTCAAGCATTTTAGGATCTATTAAAATAAATTTACATTTGTCTGGTGTAAGCTTGTACAAAATAGATAAAATAATCGTGTTTATACAAACTGATTTTCCAGAACCAGTGGTACCTGCAATTAGTAAATGCGGCATTGAAGTAAGATCTCCAATAATAGGATTTCCCGAGATACTTTTTCCTAACGCTATAGGTAATTTAATATCTCTTTTTTTAAATTCTTTGCTAGAAATGATTTCATTTAAATAAACATTTTCTCTTGTATTATTTGGTAATTCAATACCTATCGTGCTTCTCCCAGGTATAGTTGATATTCTTGCTGACTCAGAGCTAGTGTTTCTAGCTATATCTTCAGAAAGATTAATAACTTTGGAAACTTTTATTCCTGCGGCAGGCTCGAATTCGTTTAAGGTGACGACTGGACCTTGACTGACTTTGGTTATATTACCTTCCACACCAAAATCTAATAAAATTTTTTCAAGACTTTTTTGATCGTAATTACTTCGTGAAATATCTTTTTTGACACTTTCATTTGTTTCGCCTTTCAAAAAGTCTATATAAGGTAACTTAATTTTACTTTGTTTCTCGTTTTTTAATTGAGAAAAATTGTCAAAAGTAAAATTTTCCTGAATATCAGAATCGATTTTTGGTAAATCTATATCTATATTTTGTTTATTATTTACCAATACTTTATTATTACTTCTTTTCCTAAATAGAAACTTTAAAATAATTATAATATAATTTAATTTAAAATTAATACTCATTAAAAATAAAAATATGAATAGCAATAAAAGGCAGAAATAAGATATTTGCTCATTAAATACTAACAACTTTTTAAATAAAATAACATTTAAAAAATTTCCTACAAATCCTCCGTTTCCACTAATAGATAGTAAAAAAGAGTCCTGATAAAAAAAAGATAAATATATAGACCCTATTAACGAATATAAGACAACAAAAAATAAACTTTCAAAAAAAATTATTATATTTTTTTTTAAAACAACATTAAGTCCTGTGATAATAATTGTAAATGGTATCAAAAATGATGTGAGACCTATAGCTTGAAAAAAAAAATCTGATACTAAACTTCCTTTAAAACCTAAAAGGTTTTTAATGTCTTTGTTATCTGAAAATATGAAATTTGGATCATCAGGAGAATAGGTAATTAAAGACAATAAAAATAAAAAACCAAAACAAATAATCAAAACACCGAATAATTGGATAATTTTATTTAATATAACGTTTGATGTATTTAATAATATGTTTTTGAGGTCCATAATATTTAAAAAACTATATTAATCACTTTGTATCATTTAATATTTATTGTTAAAATTAAAATTTATTTATGAATATTTGTATAATTGGAATGAACTTAACAAGCCTAATATTATCGAAGGCATTGGTAAATAATGGTTGTATTGTTGATCTTTTCAATTTCCGTAAAAAAACAACGAATTTCTCAACTCGAACAATAGGAATAAGCAAAAGTAATATTAATTTTATAAATAAAAATATAGTAAGATTGAGAACTAAACAAATTCACAATATTAAAAAAATAAGCATTTATACAGATAATAAAAAAGAAATTATAAACTTTAATAATAAAGGAGAAAATTTATTTTCGTTAATCGAAGTTAATAGGCTTTTTAATATTTTATACAAAGACTTAAAATCAAACAGATTATTTAAAATCAAAATATTAAATGAAAATGATTTCAAAAAAACTAGTTTTAAAGAAAATTATAATTTAATAATTAATTGTGAAAAAAATAATTTTATTTCAAGGAAATACTTTAGTGAAAGATTTAAAAAAAATTATAACAGTATTGCTTACACAGCTCTCTTATATCATAAAAAAATTAATAATATTGAAGCCAAGCAATATTTCACATATCTAGGCCCACTAGCTTTTTTGCCTTTGTCAAAAAAAACTACCTCAGTGGTTCTTTCAGCTTATAATAATAAAATTATTGATAGAGTATATTTTAAAAAATTTGTTTCAAATTTTAATACAAATCTAAAACTTGAAAAATTTTCTGAATTTCAAAAAACGAGATTAAATTTTTCTTTAGCAAGGAAATATTATTTTGAAAATATTTTGCTATTTGGTGATGAATTGCATCAGATACATCCTTTAGCAGGGCAAGGTTTTAATATGACAATAAGAGATATAAAAATTTTTCTTAATATTATTGAAAAAAGGATTGAAAATGGTCTAGATATAGAGCAATTTTGTTTAAACGATTTTGAAAATTCAACAAAATCAAAAAATTTTCTTTTTTCAGAAGGTATAAATTTTATCCATGATATTTTCAAAAATAAAAAATTTTATGGAGAAGATCAATTTAACAAGATTTTTGAAAAAATTAATAAAAACGATAAACTGAAGAGTTTTTTTATAAAGACAGCTGATGAAGGTTTAACCGCTTGGTAGTTATTGTATTGTCTTGTTACTAAATTCATCAAGAGTATAGGTCTTAAGTATTTCCTCTAACCTTAATTTTCTTGTGTTCAAATCTTTTGTTTCTAACAAAACCTGTTTCTCTTCCAAAGAGAAAGGAGAAGCCATTGACAATGTATTTAAAGTATTTGAAAAATCTTGTTTTTTTAAGTTTGACCAATCCACCATGAAACCTTTCTTTTCAAAAAGGTTTTTTAAATCTTTAAATATTTTATCTAAGTCTTTTAGCTTAAATTTATCAACTTTTTCATCTAAATCATCAATGTAGCTTTTGTAATTAACTTTGCATACTCTATAAAGTTTATTTGTTTCGATTTCTTCATCAACATTAAATCTACTTACACCATTTATTATAATTAAATAACGGCCATCATCAGTTTCATTAAAACTTGTTATTTTTCCTATGCAACCAACTTCGTACAAATCAGGTTTTTTTAATTTACCACTCTTTTTGGGTTGTATCATTCCTATCATTCTATCTGACTTCATGCTGTCATCAATCATTTGAATATATCTAGGTTCAAATATATTCAATGGCACAGTTGTATTGGGAAAAATAATAAAATTAGACAATGGAAAAATTGGTATTGTCAGTGGAAGTTTGGCTTTGTAGTCCATAATAAATTTAGGTTAACAAAATAATAATTAAAATTCTAATTAATATTTTTAATATAATACAAAATTATAATGATAAATATTTCTATTTTGTCACTTGCTAAAATTTTAAAAAGCCACTAATTTTAACAATTATAAACGTGCGGGCATAGCTCAGTGGTAGAGCGTCTCGTTGCCAACGAGAAGGTCGTGGGTTCAAGTCCCATTGCCCGCTCCAAAGGAGAAAAATATGACAGAATTAGCTGACAAAAAATGTATTCCATGTGAAGGAGGAATACCAAGTTTTGATTTAACAGAAATACATAAATATTTAAAGAAAGTAGATGGCTGGGATGTAAAATCTGATGATAATAAAACATACTACTTATTAAAGGAGTTTAAATTTCAAAATTTTTTAGAGAGCCAAAATTTTGTGAACAATGTAGGAAAGATTGCTGAAGATGAAGCACATCATCCCGATATTTGGTTTGGATGGGGATATGCAAAAATTAAAATTTTCACTCATGCAATAAATGGATTACATGAAAGCGATTTTGTTTTAGCTGCCAAAATAGATAAAATTTCTTAATGTTTAAAATGTCTTGTTTTAGTAAATATTAGAATTGTTCCAGTTTTATTTGCAAAATTAACGATTTCCTTATCTCTAATTGAGCCATGTGGTTGAATTATTCCTGAAATTCCATTCTGTACTAATTTTTCTATTCCGTCAACAAATGGAAAAAAAGCATCAGAAGCAGCTAAAATTTCCTTATTAGATATATTATGAAATTCATTCATTTTTTTTATAGCCACATCACAACTATCCAATCTGCTAGATTGACCTGATCCTATACCAACTGTTGATTTCTCATTTGTTAAAACAATGGCATTAGATTTTACAAATCTGCAGACATTAAAAGCAAAAATGAGATTTTGAAATGTCTTTTTACTAGGTTTAACTCTAGAAACGATTTTGAAATCATCATTTTTAAATTTTTTAATATCTGGGTCTTGGGAGAGTGCAAAGTTCATATTTGAAATTAAATTATTTCCATTTGATATTTTGTAGTTTTTACTATCAATTAAACGAACATTTTTTTTTCTTTTGAGAATTGATAATGCATTTTTATCGAAACCATTAGCAATTATTACTTCAAAAAATAATTTATTTATTTGTGTAGCTAATGTTTTATTAATTTTAAAGTTACAAGAGACAATTCCTCCAAAAGCACTAATAGGATCACATTTATGTGCTAATATAAAGCTTTCCGTATTGTTATTATGTACCGAAATTCCACAAGGATTACCATGCTTAACTATTACAGTGCCTTTGCCCTTTGGAAATGTTTTTGATATTTGTAATGCTGCAAAAATATCAGAATAGTTATTAAAGCTTAATTGTTTACCGTTTAGTTTTTCAAGACCTAGATATTTTGAGGAATAAATAGCTCCCTCTTGATGTGGATTTTCCCCGTATCTAAGTTTTTCAATACGATTAAACCCTAGAACAATTTTTTTTGGAAATTTATTTGAGTAATTATTATTAAAATAATTATAAATTAACGATTCGTAATAAGCTGTTTCACCAAAAGCCATGGATGCAGCCTTCTTTCTAAATTCTAAAGAGGTACCACCTTTATTTTGATTTATATTTTTTATCAAATATTCATATTGTGAAATATTTGTTATTACAGTTACATCATGGTAATTTTTTGCAGCAGCGCGGACCATTGTTGGTCCACCAATGTCAATATTTTCTATGATTTTACTATGATTTTTTTTTTGTGAAATTGCTTTTTCAAATGGATAAAAATTTACAATAACTAAATCAATTTCATTATAATTTTGTTTTTTTAACTCATCTCTATGAGATTTAGATTCTCTAATAGACATGATACCAGCATGGATCTTAGGATGTAAGGTTTTTACTCTTCCAGATAGAATTTCAGGGCTTTTAGTATATTTTGAAACTTCTTCACATTCAAAACCCATACTTTTTATTTTTCTGTAAGTACCGCCAGAGCTTAAAAATTTTATTTTAAATTTACTTAAGTTTTTTATTAAAAATCTCAAATTTTTTTTATCAGATACAGAAATTAAAGCTCGCTTTATTTTTTTCATTTAACTTTCTCAATCTCCCATTTAATAATCATTTCCTCATATCCTATCCCACCTGATATTAATATATTTTGGTTTTCTACATAATTATTCTTCTCTCCAAAGTATAAACCTGTTTCAAATGTAATTTTATTATTCAAAGATATAAATTTCCACCCTTCATTTCTTAAACTAATATAAATTGATTTACCATCTTGAGTTTTCATTACTTTTGCTTCTGGATCCAAATGAAATCTTATTTCAAAATTTGAGGCCTTAAAATTTTTCTTTCTCTCTATTCTATCTACACCAGTCAGTTTACAAGTGTCGTGAAAAAATTCGATTTTTCTGTGATGTAAAATACCAAATTTTTTATAATATCCGTTATGTGAGGCCTCTAAAGACCAATAATCATTTTTATTAAAAACTTCTTTCTTTAATATTTTTAAGGAACTATTTATTTTGTTAATTCCATTTGATTGTTTTAAAAAACTAACTGAGGAGGTGTTATCAATATTTAAACTACTATGACATGCAGTTGATTTAGATATTAGATTTAGCTGGTGTTTATAATTCTGGAAATATCCAGAGTTACAAATTATCTTATTATCATTACTCATAAATTCAAATGATAATGCGCCAGATTGATAATCTTTTGAGTATTCTTTTTCTGGAGGAGGCCCTAAATCAGCCGCCAGACAAAATTTTTTGTTTTTAAGAAATATGTAACTACCAGTCTCATAATTTTCATTTTTAAAATTATAACCTAATCTTTTTAAAAAATTGTCAAAGGCATAATTATCTCCTAATTGATTGCCATTAAACAAAAAACTTTTTTTCGTATTTTTATGTATTAAAACATAAGACTGTCCTAAATGGAAAATAATTTCATTTAAATAATCCGGGATTTCATTTTGAGATTCTTTTAACCATTCTCTGATCAAAACAAAATATTTTAAATAAAATACAAGTTGCCGGATATTTCTAGATCTTGGAAAACCTTCATTATCAAATGATAATCTTATTATTTTTTTTAACAACTTAAGGCCATAAATGATAAAATTTTTGTCGTTGTAGGCGATTCCTGTCAGAACTACTGCAGAACAGCCTATCATTTTATCATCGACCCATGTTGATCTTTCAATTTCGTTAATAAGATGATTAATTTGCTTTTTTATAATTTCATCAAATTTATTTTTGTATTCATCCTTGCTATCTTCATATGTTAATTTTGAGTTTGATATCCAGGAAATAATTCTTTTTGAAAGTGTATCAACTTCCCAGCTTGATACGTTGTAATCATTATTTTTTTCTATCCATTTAAGAATAATAGATTGAATCTCATTTTTAGATGAGTTTAAGTCTAAAGAAAATAACCAAAAAAAACTGTGTAAATTTTTATAATCTTTTGACCGTAAATTTTTATTTTCCCATATATTATTTAATAAGAAGTTATCTATATTTTTTTTTTCTTTATTATATTTAATTAAACAATCTAATAAACTTCTACTTGGTTTATATTTTAAATTATTAGAATTTATTCTAGAGATTTTTTTATTATATAAGCTTGAATTTAAATAATACTGTCTTATTTGTGAATTTAGAAAAGTAAAAAATTCATTTAAATAGTTTAATGAGTTTTTTAAAATCATTTAATTAAGATCTAAGTAATTCAATATTTTTTTTTATATCTCCATTATTATCTTTAAAAATAGTTGTGCCTGAGACTAGAATATTAGCACCTGCCTCTATAACAAGTTTATTATTTTGAAAATTAATTCCTCCATCTACTTCAATTTCAAAATTAAATTTTTTTTCATCTTTTATTTTTTTTAAATTTTTGATTTTATCTAATATTTTTGATATAAATTTTTGTCCCCCAAAACCAGGATACACTGTCATTACAAGAACAAGATTTATATCTCCTAAGTATTTTTCAATAGTTTTTATCTGTGTATCAGGATTAAGTGACAAACCAACTTTTTTTCCCAAACTTTTAACTAGGTTAACAGATTCTTTTATATTTTTAGTAGCCTCTGGGTGAATCGTAATAATATCTGCACCAGCTTCCGAGAAATTTTTTATATATTTGTGAACTGGAGATATCATTAAATGTACGTCGAAAGGTAAAGTTGTATATTTACGAAGTGATTTTATTACGGGAGGACCAATCGTTAGATTTGGAACAAAGTGACCATCCATAACATCTACATGTATCATGTCTGCCCCACCATCTTCCAACTTCTTAATCTCAGATCCGAGTTTACTAAAGTCTCCTGCTAGAATGGATGGTGAAATTTGTATTTTTTTCATTGATAGTATTTAACTTAGTAGTATCAATTTTATTGAAAAATAAAATTATTTTTTACCAAATAAATCGTAAATCAGTCTAGAAATTTCACTATCGAGTGGAAATGACAGCATGCCCATCTCCCCGTATCCAAGCATTACCGGCAATAAATAGAATCTAATCATGAAAATAAACCATGCGATGTATAGAGGTACAACTCCTCTTATAAGAAAGCTTGGTGTCATAAACTTAAATAAGTTTAAAATTGGATTGGTTAATTTTACAAAAGCTTTCATAAAAAAAAACTCAGAATCCTCTTTTTGGAAGATGTTCATCGCTGATCTCCCAATTAAGGTATACATAACAACTCCAAGTATGTAATCAATGATATACACGTAAACTGGAATTTCCATAAATCAAGATGAGCTTAAATTTATAAGAAGGGGCGAAAATTATCGCCCCTTCAAAATATCTTACTTAGTGTTGTTTACCAAGTATAGTTTTACCTGTAGGTATACGAACTTCGTCTATCATTTTTTGAGTAGAGCTGTCCGGTGCTGGTGTCATTAAACTGACAACAACCATAACTACTAGACACACACTAGCCCCGATAATACCGAAACGTAAGTGGTCAATACCTAACCATGCTGGATTACCCATAAATTTAGGATAAACGTAGATTAGATAAGCTGTACCTGACGCTAGACCAGTTATCATACCTGCTATAGCACCCTGCCTTGTTGCTCTCTTCCACCATACTCCTAATACAAGCGGGAAGAACAAACCTGACATTGCAAAGTCAAATGCCCATGCAACTGCACCAAGGATACTTGTAATCCTCATTGATGCAATATAAGCACCAGCGGCTCCGATAACTATTAAAAGTCCTCTAGCTACTAGCAATCTTTTTCTTACATCTGCTTTTGGATCAATGATTTTGTAATAAACATCATGTGATAAAGCATTTGCAATTGCTAAAATCAATCCGTCAGCTGTTGACATCGCTGCAGCCATTCCTCCAGCAGCAACTAGTCCAGAAATTACATATGGCAATCCCGCAACTTCAGGAGTTGATAATACAACAACATCACCTCTCATAAACCATTCGTTTAACTGAAGAACGCCGTCTCCATTAAAGTCAGCTATGAAAGCTTGTTTCTGAGCAGTCCATGCTTGCACCCAATCAATTGACATTACAGCAGAAATATCTTTTCCAATAATTCCTGTTGCTAAATTTGGATCCATTAATGAAAGCTTAGATAATGTTGCTAGCATTGGCGCAGAGGTATAAAGCAATGCAATAAAGAATAGTGACCAAGCCACTGATTTTCTTGCAGCCTTAACGCTAGGAGTTGTGAAGTACCTCATTAAAATGTGTGGTAAAGAAGCTGTTCCCACCATCATACAAATTACTAATGAAATAAACTTCCAAGCAGCCATTCCGCCTGCTGGCACTTCCGAGTGAGGCAATGAAATAGATTTCAATCCTCCAGGAACACCCGCAGCTTTAACATCTGCAGCAGCATTTTTGACTAAACCGAATTGAGCCTCTAGTTCGCCTAATCTTGCAACTTCTTCTCCCAACATTAAATGTGGAAAGAATCCGTAGCCACCTTTATTACTTATCCAGAATATTGGCAGCAAGTAAGCTATGATCAACACGATGTATTGAGCAACTTGTGTCCAAGTAACCGCTCTCATTCCACCTAACATTGAACATAATAAAATACTTACTAAACCAACCCATACTCCTAGTTCAAAAGGAATAGCAAGCGCTCTAGCAGCAATTGTTCCAGTTGCGTTAATTTGTGCAGTCACATAAGTGAAAGACGCCAAAGTTAAAACTACCACAGCGCAGAACCTTGCAAGGTTTCCACCATATCTAGTTCCAATGAAGTCTGGCACTGTATAACATCCAAACTTTCTTAAATAAGGTGCAAGCAATGATGATACTAATATGTATCCTCCAGTCCACCCAATTAAGAATGCCATGTATGTGTATCCACCGAAGTAAATTCCACCTGCCATAGCAACAAACGAAGCACCTGACATCCAGTCAGCCGCAGTCGCCATACCGTTAAAAACAGTTGGAACTGATCTTCCCGCAACATAGTACGCATCAACTTGAACAGTTCTAGACATCCATCCTATAAAAGCATAGATACAAACTGTAAAAGCAACGAACAATATACCTATTGTTTTCGCAGTCATACCAGCTTGTTCCGCAATAGCCATCAGAATGATGAATACTAAGAAACCACCAGTATAAGTTCCGTAAATTTTAGGTAAGTTGTCGATAAATTTTCCTTTAAACATTAATCGTCCTCCCCTCGTTCGGCAAAGCCGCATTCTTCATCTATTTTTTCTTGTCTATTAGCTGACCAGAATAGGATGATCACGAAAGCCACAATCGATCCTTGTGCACACATATAGTAAGCTAAAGGGTAACCAAGAAAACTAGCTGAGTTTAAACTTTCACCAAACATGAAGATTATGTAACCGAAGAAAAACCAAAGTGCTAATGTAAGAAACATATTTCCCTTTGTTTTTTCCCAGTGTTTTTCTTTGTTTGACATTTTTTTCCCTCCCTATAGGTTAAAAACAGGAATCATACTCATTTACTAGTTGAATGGAACCCCTAAAAATTATCACATCTGCAACAAATAAGGTGATATAACAGTTTTATGAGCTCTAAATACAAGCTGAAGTTGAAAGACCTTAAGTTAGATTACATAAGGGAATACGTTTCCCCAATATTTAATTTTTTAAAACCAAAAAAAAAGATAACTAATATCAGTGATCTTGAAAATTTTGTACAAAGAAAGTCTGCTTGGGTAAGTCAAGAAACTCTCTATGGATATTTAAAGACTAGGATGGGAACTAAATATGTTCTTATGTTTGAGGATGAAATATTTTTAGAGTCTATAAACAAGGCTAAATGGAATATTTATTCTGAGTGTTTACAAGATCTCACCTTGTATTGTCTTTCATACTTAAAAAATAAATATAACTTTGATCAAGTCAACCAAGCACAAACTATCATTGAGAATATTTTCACAGAGGAAAAATCAAATGGAATGCCTGATGAAGTTATAGAAAAATCTAAATCTAACTTTGCAAACAGAATTAATAAAGTGCAATGGTCAGAACACCACAACAATTCCCCTTTTGAGAACAGTGGTTATGCATTATACAAATGGGCTCCAATTGCTGATGAATTGAAAAAGTTGGATAAAAAAATAGTATTAAATTCAATTCATCTAAAATGGGAAAATATAAAAAAAGAGTTTTCTAATTTAATAAATCTTTAAATATTCTTTCTATTATCTACCAATGAAGACACAACAGACGGGTCTGCTAGTGTAGTTGTATCGCCAAGTTGTTCATGTTCGTTAGCTGCAATTTTTCGCAAAATTCTCCTCATTATTTTTCCAGATCTAGTTTTCGGCAATCCAGGAGCAAATTGAATAAAATCTGGTGTAGCTATTGGTCCTATTTGTTTTCTTACCCAAAGTTTTAGATCTCTTTCTAAATCTCCGTCTGGGTTTTCTCCTGCATTTAGAGTTACATAACAGTATAAACCATTACCTTTTATGTCATGTGGGTAACCAACTACTGCAGCTTCAGCAACTTTTGGATGTGCAACAAATGCACTTTCAATTTCTGCAGTACCAAGATTGTGACCTGAGACTATAATAACATCATCTACTCGACCAGTAATCCAGTAATAACCATCTTTATCTCTTCTACATCCATCTCCAGTAAAATATTTTCCGTCAAATTGAGAAAAATAAGTATCTATAAATCTTTGGTGATCTCCATAAACTGTTCGCATTTGACCCGGCCATGATTGCGCAATACATAATCTACCTTTTGCTTCTCCTTTAAGAACTTTACCGTCTTGATCAACGATCACTGGTTTGATTCCATAAAAAGGTTTAGTTGCTGATCCTGGTTTGAGATCTATCGCTCCCGTTTGTGGACTAATTAAAATACCGCCAGTTTCCGTTTGCCACCAAGTATCTACTATAGGACATTTAGATTCACCAACAGTTTTATAATACCATTGCCATGCTTCTGGGTTAATAGGCTCACCAACGGTTCCTAGCAATTTAAGAGATTTTCTGGACGTTTTTTTAACTGGTCCATCACCCTCTCTCATTAAAGCTCTGATTGCTGTTGGAGCTGTATAAAATATGTTAACTTTATATTTATCAACTATTTGCCACCATCTTGATGTGTCAGGATAAGTTGGTATTCCTTCAAACATAATTGTTGTAGCACCGTTCGCAAGCGGACCATAGATTATATAGCTATGACCGGTTATCCAGCCTATATCTGCAGTACACCAGTAAATATCTTTTGGTTTGTAATTAAAAATATATTGATGTGTCATTGAAGCATAAACCATGTATCCACCAGTAGTATGAAGGACACCTTTAGGTTTTCCAGTTGATCCCGAAGTATACAAAATAAATAAAGGATCTTCCGCATTCATTTCCTCTGGTTCACAAACTGGAGATGCTTTTTTAATTATTTCGTTATACCAAACATCTCTACTTTCATCCCAATTAATCCTATTTCCAGTCCTTTTAACAACAATACATTTCTTTACATTTGGACAGTGGATTAAAGCTTCATCTGTAATTGACTTTAAAGGTATAATTTTTCCACCTCTTAAACCCTCATCAGCTGTAATAACATAATCTGATTTGCAATCGTTAATTCTGCCTGCAATACTGTCAGGAGAAAAACCGCCAAAAATAATTGAATGTATCGCGCCTATTCGTGCACAAGCTAACATAGCATAAGCTAATTCAGGAATCATAGTTAAATAAATGGTAACTCTATCACCTTTCTTAATACCTAAATCTTTTAAAGCATTAGCGGTTTTTGAAACTTCTTGATGCAGTTGCTTATAAGTGATTTTTTTCTGTACTTTAGGATCATCCCCTACCCATATAATAGCAGTTTTATCTTTATTTTTTTTTAAATGTCGGTCTATACAATTTGCAGAAGCATTTAGAGTTCCGTCATAATACCAATTTATATTAACATCTGTCTTGCTATATTTTACATCCTTAATTTTTGTATATGGCTTAATCCAATTAATTCTTTTACCTTCCTTTTTCCAAAAGTCCTCATTATGTTTAATAGAGTCATTATATTTTTTTTCATACTGTTTTTTATTAACCAACGCTTTTTTCTGCCAGTCAGATTTGGTTTTTATTAAATTATTATCTTTTACTTTTTCCTTAGAAAGTATTGATTTTTTTTTCTTTAAAGAGGTATGTTTAGACTTTCTTTTATTTTTTCTTACTTTTCTTTTTTTTCTCTTAGTTTTTTTTTTCATAAAAAATGGTATTTATTTTCTAATATTACTAATCTTATTAATAATTTTCCAGCTTTTAGTATCTATAGGCATAACCGATAATCTGCTTTGTTTTACTAGCAAAAGTTCTTTCAAATAAGGATGTTTTTTAATTGAGCTTAATGAAATTGATTTAGTAAAAGTTTTTTTATGCTTTACTCTTACAGCAACAAAATATTTTTTTTTATCTGTTGGATCTTTAAATGCTTCTTTTATAACTTGGACAATACCCACTATTTCTTTCCCAATGTTTGAGTGATAAAAAAAACATAAATCACCTTTTCGCATTTTTTTCAAATTATTTGCAGCTTGATAGTTTCTTACACCATCCCATATAGCACCCCTTTCCCCAGCATTTTCCTGGTTGGTGATAGACCACACATTAGGTTCAGACTTAAGTAACCAATATTTAATCATAATTTTACACCTGCACCTTTTAAAAAAGTAGCACTCTCATCTAATTGCCATCTTGGCTTTGCAGGAGAGTCTAATTTACTAAATTGTTTTAATTTAAATTTTTCCAAGCCTACCATTGCAATCATCGCAGCGTTATCTCCACACAAGTTCAGTGGAGGAAAAATAGGTTTAAATTTTTCTTCAAAACTTAATTGTTCCAATTTATTTCTAATATTATTGTTTGCTGCTACTCCACCCGCTATAACAAAGAAGTTATTTTTTGTTTGGCATGTTTTTTTAAATTGATCAAAAGCAATTTTAGTTTTCCTAACAAGGATTTCCTCAATTGTTTTTTGAAATGATGCAGCTAAATCGTATTTATCTTGATTATTTTCAATTGATTTTGAAATTTTAAGAACAGCAGTTTTAAGACCAGCCAAAGACAAATTACAACCACCTCTATTGATAATTGGTTTTGGAAGGTTAAATCTATCTTTATTGCCTTTAGCTGCAAGTCTTTCAATTAAAGGTCCACCAGGAAATTTAATACCCAACAACTTTGCAGTTTTATCGAAAGCCTCTCCTACAGCATCGTCTATTGTTGTTCCAAGTCTTTTATATTTGCCTAATTTTTTAACAGCTAAATACTGAGAATGACCGCCAGAAATTAATAAGAGTAAATACGGATAATTTAAATCTGTAATGAGTTTAGGACTTAAAGCATGGCCCTCTAGATGGTTAACAACAATTAATGGTTTTTTTAAAGTCATTGCCAAGGCTTTTGCAAAATTTAAACCTACTGATAAACAGACTATTAAACCAGGCCCACTAGTGACAGCGATAGCATCTATGTCTTTCAATTTTCTTCCACTTTTCTTTAAAGCTGTATTTACAATTAGATCAATTTTATCAATATGAGATCGAGCTGCTAATTCAGGAACAACACCTCCAAATTTTTTGTGTATTTCCTCTTGGCTAGAAACTATATTTGACAGTAAATTGGGTATGGTTTCAGTACTTTCCTCCAGTACTGCAGCTGCAGTTTCATCGCAGCTTGTCTCAATTCCCAAGATTAAAGCTTTTTTTTTCATTAAATTTCTTTTTATAAATTATAAATTTCCAATATAAAAATTAAATAAAACTAATTCTATGAAAAAAAAGATTATTATAGGAACAAGAGGAAGTAAATTGGCTTTAATTTATGCCAAAATTGCAGAAAAAAATATTAAAAAATTTAAATCAAAATTTTCAATAAAATCTGTAAGTATTAAAAAAGTAACTACAACAGGTGACAAAATTCAAAATAAAAGACTTTCTGACGTTGGGGGTAAGGGTTTGTTTACAAAAAAAATAGAGAGTGAACTTTTAAATAAAAAAATTGATATTGCAGTTCATGCATCAAAAGATATTCCATCAAAAGTATCTAAAAAATTATATACAAATTGTTTTCTTAAAAGAAACGATCCAAGAGAAGTTTTAATAACTAGAAATAAAAAAAAATTTAAAAATCTTCCAAAAAATTCTATAGTAGGAACTTCCTCTTTTAGAAGAGAATTCCAGCTTAAAAAAATTAGAAAAGATTTAATTTATAAATTGATAAGAGGTAATGTCGATACAAGAATCAATAAATTAAACAATAAATTTTATGATGCAATAATTTTATCTTATGCAGGTTTAAAAGTTTTGGGAATGAAGAATAAAATTTCTCAAATATTTTCTTTATCAGAAATAATTCCTAGTGCTGGCCAGGGTGCGATTGCTTTACAGTGCAGAAAAAATGACTTTAGAATGATAAAATTACTTAAAGGTATAAATCATAAAAGAACCAATATATGTGTAAATGCTGAAAGAGACGTTCTAAAGATACTAGATGGAGATTGCGAAACACCAGTTGGTGTTAATGCAAAAATTCAAAATAATACATTAAATATTGCTACAGAATTATTTTCTTTAGATGGAAAGAAAAGATTCTTCATTAAGTCTTCTAAAAAATTATATTTAGCTCATTTAGCTGGAAAAGAACTTGGTGAAAAAATAAAAAAAAAATCTAAAAATCTATATAAGAAAAAAAAATAAATGCATATTTTATTTACCAGACCATTTGATGATTGCCATGAATTAATGTTAAGATTTAAATCCTTGGGACATATGGTTTCGCATATACCTGTTATAAGTATTCAAAAAATAATTTATGAAAGCTTAGATTTTTCTCTTTTTAAAGGCATTATATTTACAAGCGCTAACGCTATTAAATTTTTAGATACACAAAAAATTGACAAACAAATAAAATGCTTCTGTGTAGGAAATGCTACTGAAAAAGTAGCTAAAACTAAAGGATTTCAAAACATATATGTAGCTGGTGGTAATGTTGAAAATCTAAAAGAGGTTATTTCTCAAAATTTTGAAGTTTCTGATGGAAATTTAATTTACGTTACAGGGCAGATAATATCTTCAGACCTAGATAAAAAATTAATCTCCGAGGGTTATAATTTAAAAAGAATAATTAATTATAAAGCTATTGTGCAAGAAGAGTTTAACAATGACGAGATTGAAAAACTTAAAGTTCAAATACCTGACATAGTTTATGTTTATTCACAAAATAGTGCACTAAGTTTTTTGAATATGATAAAAAATTACAATCTTCAAAACTCTTGGATGAATACCAATTTAATGTGTATAAGTGAGAAAACCTCTACTGTTTTAAATGAAATAAAATGGAAAAAAATATTTCTTTTTAATCCTGGAGAAGAAGAATTTTTGCTGTATAAAATTTGATTATGGAAATATTTGATAATTTTAAAGATTTATTTTTGTCTGTTTGGAACAGAGGAATTTTAGGTATTGATATTTTTGAGATTTTGATTGGATTAGGTATCTTCCTAATTTTTTTAATTTTTAGAGGACTAATAAGCAAGTTAATAATTAAAAAATTAGAGATCATTTCACAAAGAACCACAAATAAGCTAGACGATACTTTTGTTAAAGCAATGGTAGGTCCAGCGAGATTTTTACCAATTGTTCTAGGATTTTTTATTGCAAGTTATTATATGTCATTTTCAGAGGATACCAGGTCGTTTGTAGATAATCTTAATAGAACATTAATAACAATTCTACTTTTTTGGATCATTCACCAAATTATTGAACCTATATCATACATACTTAGTGGATTAGGAAAGATTTTAACAAGAGAATTGATTGGATGGATAATTAAGTCATTAAAAATATTAATTTTTATTTTAGGAGCTGCAGCAGTTCTTGAATTATGGGGAATTAAAATTGGTCCAATAATTGCTGGTCTTGGTTTGTTTGGTGTTGCAGTTGCTTTAGGCGCTCAAGATCTATTTAAAAATTTGATTTCAGGAATATTAGTCTTAGTTGAAAAACGTTTTAAAATGGGCGATTGGATTTTGGTTGAGGGGATCATAGAAGGTATAGTAGAAAAAATTGGTTTTAGATCTACCACAATAAGAAAATTTGATAAATCGCTCGCAATAATTCCAAATTTTCAATTTGCAGAGAATGCAGTCATAAATGTTAGTCAAACTACAAATTGGATCATAAGTTGGATTATTAATCTTCAATACGATACTACTGTAGATCAACTTAAAAAAATTAGAGATGAAATTGAGAATTACATAAAAAAACACGAAGATTTTAATACTGAAATTGGTTATGCGGTAAGAATTGATAAATTCGCTGAAAGTTCCATAGACATGTATGTACGTTGTTTCACAAAAACTGACGAATGGGAACAATGGCTTTCAGTTAAAGAAAGATTAGCAATACAAATTAAACAAATTGTAGAAAAAAATGGTGCAGCATTTGCATTCCCAAGTCAATCTATATATGTAGAAAAAAAATGATTGCATTATTCTATTTGGTGCTTCAAGTTTTAAAACTTTATACTTACGTAGTTATCGCTAATGTAGTTATAAGTTGGCTTGTTGCTTTTAATGTCCTAAACACCTCAAATAGATTTGTGTATTTAGTTTTAGATTTCACATATCGACTTACAGAACCTTTATTAATGTATATTAGGCGATTTTTACCCAATCTGGGTGCTTTCGATATTTCTCCTATTATCCTTCTTTTGTTGATATGGTTTGTAGAAGTGTGTATGAAACTATATTTAGCACCCATTTTATTTAGCTAATTATGATTTTAATCGACGGAAAAAAAGAAGCAGCAAACCTAAGAGAAGAATTAAAAAAAGAAGTTTCCCAGTTAAAAACGAAATATAATAAAGTACCTGGTCTTACCGTAATTTTAATTGGAGATCTTACGCCAAGTCAAATTTATGTGAGAAATAAAGAAAAATCAGCAAAAGAGGTTGGATTGAAATCTGAGGTAATTAAGTATCCAGATAGCGTTGAAGAAATTACAATATTAAATAAAATCTATGAATTAAATAAAGATGATACGGTTTCTGGTATTCTAGTACAATTACCATTGCCAAAACATATTAATAAAAAAAAAGTTATTGAAGCAATAATTCCTGAAAAAGACGTTGACGGATTTCATCCTATGAATGTTGGAAATCTTTCATCAGGATACGAAAGTTCGGTTCCTTGCACTCCTTTAGGCTGTTACTTGTTGATTAAAAAAGTTGAGCCTAATTTATCTGGAAAAAAAGCTGTAGTAATTGGTAGATCAAATTTAAATGGTAAACCGATGACACAACTACTTTTGAAAGAAAATTGCACAGTAACAATAACACATTCAAAAACCAAAGACCTAAAAGGTGAGTGTTTAAAAGGTGATATAGTTGTAGCTGCTGTTGGTATACCAGAGCTAGTTAAAGGTGACTGGATTAAAAAAGATTCAATTGTAATAGACGTAGGAATTAATAAAACCGAAAAAGGTATTGTTGGGGATGTTGCTTTTGACGAAGTTTCAAAGATTGCAAAAGCTATCACACCAGTTCCTGGGGGAGTAGGACCAATGACTATTGCTTGTTTATTAAAAAATACTATTGAGTGCTTTAAAAGATTACAAAGTTAATTATCTCAGCTTCTTCTTATGGAAATTAATAAATCGTTCTACATTTTTTTTATTAAAAGTTTTATTTTCCTCAAAAGAAACATTTTTAAGCGAATAAGCTTTACTATCAGTAACTCTTGAAACAATTGTTGTATTTCCTTTATAAAGTTTTAGCTTAATGGAGCCATTAACTTTATTTCTTTTTGAGTCTATAATTTTTTGTAATTTAAATCTTTCTTTTGAAAACCAATAACCATTGTAAATTAACTCAGCGTATCTTGGCATAATATTTTCTTTTAAATGCATTGTTGACTTATCTAATGAAACTGACTCAATTGCACGATGTGCAATCATTAACAACGTTCCACCTGGAGTTTCATAAACACCCCGAGATTTTATTCCCAAAAATCTATTTTCAACTAAATCCACTCGTCCTATACCATTAGTTCCAGCTAGATGATTTAGTTTTCTTAATAGTACTGCAGGCGATAATTTTTTTCCGTTCAAACCTATAGGATCACCTTTTTTAAAATTTATAGTTAAATAAGTTGGTTTGTTTGGAGCCTTTTCAGGTGAGACAGTTCTTTGGAATATAAATTCTGGTGCTTGATTTTTTGGATTTTCCAAAACTTTTCCTTCAGTTGATGTGTGAAATAAATTATCATCAATTGAAAAAGGTGGTTCACCTTTTTTGTCTTTTGGTATTGGAATTTTATTTTTTTTTGCATATTTTATGAGATCAGTTCTAGAACTTAAATTCCAAATCCGCCAAGGAGCAATTACTTTAATTTTTGGATTAAAAAAGTAGTAACCAAGTTCAAATCTTACTTGATCGTTTCCTTTTCCTGTAGATCCATGTGATACAGCGTAAGCTTTAAATTTTTTAGCAATCTTAATTTGTGCTTTTGCTATCAATGGTCTGGCTATAGACGTCCCTAATAAATATACACCTTCATAAACAGCGTGACCTCTAATCATTGGGAAAACAAATTCTTTAACAAATTCGTCTTGTAAATCCTCAATTATTAGATTTTTAACACCTAATTTTTTAGAATTATATATAATTTTTTTTTTATTTATTTCTTGTCCAATATCAGCAGTGTAAGCGATTACATCAGCGTTAAAATTTTCTTGAAGCCATTTTAAAATGATAGAAGTATCAAGGCCACCAGAATAGGCTAAAACAATTTTTTTTTTATGCTTTTTTTTAGCTGCAGCTTTTTTTTGCTTCATTATAAGCTTTTGTAAAACCTAGCAATGAATAATGATCAATTGTTTGTGAGCCTGACGAGTTATATCCTGAAACCATTATTCTAGATCCTTTTTTCATTGTTCTAATCATTTTTTTTTCAACTTTATTATCAGCTATCCATGCAAAATTTTCTTGTGAAATATCAAATTTGTATTTGAACTTACCAGACTTTGCAGTTATTGAATTTTGTTTATTGAATTCATATCCAGCAGTAATACTAATTTCATCAATAATTTTTTCATTAGGCCTGAAAGTAACAAATAATCTCGAATCTCGACTATTTGTTTTAGGCGACTGAAGTACAGGTTTTGATTGAGCAAAGCAAACAATACCATCAGATTTTGTTAAAACCATAGTTTCCCAGTCTTTAAACTTACCAACTTTCTTAACCTCTTCAGCTATTAAGCCAAAAGGAAACAATATTAAGATTACGCTTATAATAGTTTTGTTAATTATGGACATGGATTTGGATATAATTTTTGAACATTGTTTATACTTTTTAAAATTTCCTCAGAAAGATTAACATTTACACTTTCTATGTTAGTTTTCAACTGCTGCATAGTAGTTGCTCCAATTATTACGCTAGTTACAAATGGTTGAATTTCGCAAAATTTAAGTGACATTTGAGCCATATCTAAATTATATTTTTTAGAAATCTGGTAGTATTTCTCCACAGCATTTTCTCGATTTGGTTTATTGTATCTAGTCCAAAAATTATCATCATGGTCTAATCTAGATTTTTTTGGTTTTTTATTATTTCTATATTTTCCTGTTAAATGACCAATAGCTAATGGTGAATAAGCTAAAAGTCCTATTTTATCCCTAACAGAAATTTCAGCTAGCCCCACTTCGTATGATCTGTTAAGCAGGTTGTAAGGGTTCTGAATTGACACCATTCTGGGAAGTTTTTTTTCCTTTGATATTTCAAGAAATTTATTTACCCCCCAAGGGGTTTCATTTGATAGACCAATGTATCTTATTTTCCCAGCTTTAATAAAAATTTCTAAATTTTCTAAAATTTCCTCAAAGTTATTCCAATTCTCATCTGTAGAATGTTCGTAACCAAGTCTACCAAACATATTAGTATTTCTTTCAGGCCAGTGTAATTGATATAAGTCTATATAATCTGTTTGAAGCCTTTTTAGGCTTCCTTCAACCGCTTCCGTTAAGTTTCTTTTCCCATATTGGTTTCCACCACCTCTTACATAAGATCTCATTGGACCGCAAACTTTAGAAGCTAAAACTACATCTTCTCTTCTTTTAGATTTTTTAAACCAGTTACCTATTATAATTTCAGTGTGCCCAAAAGTTTCTGCTTTAGGTGGTATTGAGTATAATTCTGCTGTATCCCAAAAATTAACTCCTTGATCAATTGCATAGTCCATTTGCTGGAAGCCCTCCTCTTGAGAATTTTGTTCACCCCAAGTCATCGTGCCGAGACATATTGTGCTAACTTTTAAGTCAGTATTTCCCAATTTTTTATAGTTCATGACTGTTAAGACTTCTTGAAAATATTTTAAAAAATTACTATATATACAACAATATGAATTTTAATAGACAAAACATTTTTCAGGCAACAGCTGCAAAAAAGACAGTAGTTTGGGACGCTGGGCTGAGATCCTACATGCTCAAAATTTACAATTATATGGCAACTGGTGTTTTGTTAACAGGTATTATCGCTTTATTATCTTTTAAACTTTCAGTAGTGACAGGTTCAAATGGAGCTATCACTGGATTTACACCAATGGGTGAAGCTTTATTTTTTTCAGGACTTAAGTGGGTTGTGATGTTGGCTCCTCTTGGAGTAGTATTTTATATGAGCTTTGGTATAAATAAAATGAGCTCAACAAAAGCGCAAACAGTGTTTTGGATCTTTGCTGCATTGATGGGATTATCATTATCCTGGATATTGCTTGTTTATACAGGTGTAAGTGTTGCGAGAGTTTTCTTTATAACTTCAGCAACCTTCGGTGCGATGAGTATTTATGGATACACAACTAAAAGAGATTTAACAAAGCTAGGTTCATTTTTAATGATGGGTTTAATCGGAATAATAATTGCATCATTAGTAAATATTTTTCTTAAATCAGCGATGATGTACTTTATAGTCTCTATTTTGGGTGTATTAATATTTGTAGGATTAACTGCTTATGATACACAAAAAATAAAAAATATGTATTCAGCATCTGACAGTGGAGAAGTTATAGGCAAAAAAGCTGTAATGGGTGCATTAACTCTTTACTTAGATTTTATAAATTTATTTATAATGTTGTTGAGATTGTTCGGCCAAAGAAGATAAATTTATTATTTAATTTTTTTCCACTTTGTTCTCAAAATAAGATTTTCTAAACTCGCAGAGTTATTTATAATTTTGCCATTCGAGTCTGTTATTGAGTATTTCAAGTTTTGATTTATTGGTTTAAAAGTTTTACAAATTTTATAGACAGCATTTTCAGCTGCATTCTTAAAAACACTAAATGTAACTTTTTTGCTGGAAATAGCCAAGCCGTAGTCTTTCCAGGATCCATTTGAAACCATTTTTGCATATAAATTTAGAATTGATTTAAGTTCATCTTTTTCAAAAAAATAATTCCTCTCTTTTTTGAGTGTATTATTTACAACTAATTTTAAATTCCTATTCATCTATTTTATACTTATTTATTATATTGAATTGAAAAGCCGTAAAAATAAAAGTTATTGGAAGCATACCCCAGACTTTAAAATTTACCCAAAACTCCTCTGATTGAGTTCTCCATATAATTTCATTTAAAATTGCCAAACCAATAAAAAATAATGCCCATCTTTTATTTAAAATCCTCCATCCATCGTCCTGGAGTTTCAATGCATTTCCTAAAAGTTTTTTAAGAACTGGTTCTCGGGTAAAAAATTTTCCAAAAATTAATCCAAGAGCAAATAAAATATTAATTATTGTTGGCTTCATATATATGAAAATTGGATTTTTAAAATATATTGTTAATCCACCAAATAGCGTAATCAGAATTCCACCAAGCAAAGGCACCATTGGAATTTTTTTTTCTATTATCCAAACAATAGCTAAGGCTATTAATGTTGCTAAAATAAAAGGAGGGATTGCGATTTCTAAATTTTTTTCATTTTTGTAATAAAATGTAAAGAATACTAATAGAGGGCCAAAATCTGTGACAAATTTGTAAAAAGATTTATTCACACAAAGATATTAACAGATTTAAAAATTAATAATATTTTTTTTATTGATTTTCTTATTTAAATACCCATATTTGTAGTATGACAATTCAAAAAGCAAAATTTTCAATAGGTGACGTAGTTAAACACAAGCACTTTGATTTTCGAGGAGTGATATATGATGTTGATTTTAAATTTAATAATTCTGAGGAGTGGTATCAGTCTATTCCAAAAAACGTTAGGCCTAGAAAAGATCAACCTTTTTACCATCTACTCGCTGAAAATGATGATCTTACTTATGAGGCATATGTATCTGAGCAGAATTTGTTGTTTGACGACTCAGAAGAGCCAATAAAGCATCCTTTAATAAATGAGATTTTTTCGGGAAAAAGGGGATCTAGTTATTTTAAGCAATCCAATTAATACATCTTTTTTCAAACACAATTAGTACAAATGTTGGTCACACATAAAATGTATATTTCACTCATATTCTGATCAAGAGTGTAAAAGTTTCCCTTAATATTATCTCCCTCACATTCTTGATCAGAACATGACCCTTTATCTCACTTTGAAAAATAAAAATTTCAAATATAAATACATCAATGAAATTTATTAATAACTATCAATTTAAATTGGTTCGAAAAAGTCAAAAAATTGTTTTAAGCTTATTTTTAATTGTCTTAATGCTTGGTTTATTTGAAGCTTTGATACTGTCTCCTGAAGATTATCTTCAAGGTGACTCTGTTAGAATAATGTATGTACATGTTCCATCGGCATGGATTTCACTTGGCATATTTTCTTTAATGGCAGCTCTCTCGATTATGGTAGTTATATTTAAGAATAAATTATTCTTTTTAATTGCAAAAAGTTTAGCTCCCTCTGGATTTGTATTTAGCTTGATAGCTTTAGTTACCGGTTCGATCTGGGGAAAACCAACGTGGGGAACTTGGTGGGCCTGGGATGCCAGAATAACTTCAATGTTAATATTATGTATTTTTTATTTAATGTACTTAATAGCTTGGAGAATTTTTGAAAGTAAAGATTATGTAACTAAAATAACCTCATTTATAGCAATTTTAGGATTTATAAATATCCCAATTATAAAGTTTTCAGTTGATTGGTGGTCAACTTTACACCAACCATCATCTGTGAATATATTCTCTGAAACCACTATACATCCCACAATGCTAATACCTCTTGGTATCATGACTGCGGCATTTGCCCTATTTTCTTTGCTTATTTTTTTAATGAAATATAATACAGAATTGATAAAAATTAAAAATAAAGGCTTAGATAGATTATGATTTCAGAATTATTTAATATGAACGGTTATGGTTATTACGTTCTATCGTCATTCTTGTTCACGCTAGTTTGTTTTCTTGGACTTTACATAATTACAAAAATACAGCTTAAAAAAGAGCAAAATAAATTTAATGTTAAATTCGGTGAATTAAACTCTGAAAAAGTAAAAGAAGCTAAAAAACAAAAAATTTACAAAGAAATAATAGCGACAGAGATATATTCTAAAATTTAACTTTTGAATATGTATAGCAAAAAAGTTAAGTTAAGAGCTTTATTTCTTTTTCTTTCTATAGCAACATTAATATTAACTATTTTTTTAGTTTTGAAAGCTTTAGAGGAAAATGTTGTTTATTTTCTATCTCCAACAGAAATCAAAAATTTAAATGAGACAACAACAGAAAAAATTAGAGTAGGCGGAATGGTAAAAGATCAATCTATTAAAATTAACTCTGATAAAATAAATTTTATCATCACTGATTTTAAAAATGAAATTAATGTTACTTATTCGGGTATTGTTCCAAACCTATTTCAAGAAGGCAAAGGGGTTGTTGCCGAAGGTATTCTAAGAGATAAAAATTATTTTAAAGCAGAAAAGATACTGGCTAAACATGATGAAAATTATATTCCCCCAGAGGTAAAAGCCAGTCTAGGAGAAAAGTAAATTGATTTTAAATTATATAGGTAACTTTGCTCTTTTATTTTGTTTGATAATTTCATTAACAACTTTTATTACCTCCATATCTAGTTTAAACAACAAAAATTCTTTTTTTAAAAAAAACCTCAATGAATTGCTATTTTTTAAATTTTTTTTTGCTGTTTTAAGTTTTTCTAGTCTCATAATTTTATTTATTATCTCAGAGTTTAGTAATGAAACAGTTTTAAATAACTCACATATTTCAAAACCTTTGTTTTATAAAATATCAGGCACATGGGGCAATCATGAAGGCAGTCTACTTCTATGGCTATTAGTATTAACTTTTTTTGCTTTTTTTTATTTCTTGAATTCTAAAAATAGGCCTACAGATGAAAGATTATTAACAATAATGTTTCAGGAAGTAATAATTTTAGGGTTCCTATTTTTTTTATTAAAAGCCTCTAACCCTTTCAATATTATTTTCCCTGTGCCAAAAGAGGGTTTAGGTCTGAACCCAATCTTGCAAGATCCATTATTAGCTATTCATCCTCCAGTTCTTTATTTAGGATACGTAACTACTTCGATAGTATTTTCCTCATCATTAGCTGGATTGATAAAAGGAAATATAAATAATTTGTGGGCTAAAGATATAAAAAAGTGGGTTTTTATATCCTGGACATTTTTAACTTTAGGTATTTTGCTTGGATCCATTTGGGCTTACTATGAATTAGGTTGGGGAGGCTTTTGGTTTTGGGATCCAGTTGAAAATATTTCTCTAATGCCTTGGTTAAGTCTTACTGCACTAGTTCATTGTGTATTAGCTTTAGAAAAAAGATCAATTTTACATTCGTGGACAGTCATACTTTCTATTATTACTTTTACACTCGGTATATGTGGAACTTTTCTTGTTCGATCTGGAATATTAAATTCAGTCCACACTTTTGCAAATGATCCGGAAAGAGGATTATACATATTATTTTTTCTGTTTTTCTTGATTTTTTTATCAGTTTTTATTTATTTTATTTATGAAGATAGATTTGAATTGAATAATAAAAATTTAAATCTTTACACTAAAGAAACTTCAATAATTCTAAATAACTGGTTTGTAATGTATTTTTTGTCGGTTATTTTGATTGGCACGGTATATCCAATTTTTTTAGAAGTTTTATCTAATGAAAAGATTTCAGTAGGTCCACCATTTTTTAATAAATTAATAATTCCTTTTTTAATTCCATTTTTAATTTTTATGTCGATTGGTCCAAATTTAAAGTGGATAAAAAATAACTATTTCTCGAAAAAGTTAAAATTGATAATTATATTTATTTTGAGCATTATTTTATCAACAATAGTCTCGAAATTTTTTGGAAATACCGCATTAAATATAACAATATTATTAGCTGCAAGCTTTTATCTTTTTATTATTACTATCAAAGATTTAATTAAAAAAGGTTTTAAAAACTATTCACAAACAATTTCTCATTTTGGTTTTAGTTTGTTGGTTTTAAGTATATTGTTAAATAGCATCTTCTCTAACGAGATAACCTCAAACATGCGTGTTGGTGATGAAATAAAATTCTCTGACAAAATAATAAAATTACAAAAACTCGAAAATACTACAGAGGCAAACTTTTTAAAGTTAATTGCTTATTTTAAAATTGAGGAAAAAAATAAAACAGAATTATTTTTAGAACCAGAAATTCGTATTTACGATAAACCAGAGACAATAACAAGTGAGGCGGCAATTAAGACAGATATTTTTAAAGATAGATTTTTAGTTATCAATCTTGTCAAAGAAAATGAATACTTGAATGTAAGATATCAAGAAAAACCTTTTATGTTATGGATTTGGATTTCGGCAATTACAATTTCTTTAGGGGGAATAATTAATATTTTTAAAAAAAATGAAAAACAGATATTATAAATACTCTATTGTAATTTTTCTTATATTTACATTTTTTATTTTTTATTATGGATTAAAAGAAAAGAATTTTTATACTCCTGAGGATATAAGCATTAAAAAGTTTCCAAATCTAATTCTTAATGACCTTTATACTAATAGCGAAACTTCGTTTGACGATATTTTGGTAGGAAACAATTATTATCTTGTAAATATTTGGGCCTCATGGTGCTTACCATGCAGGGAAGAGCATCCATATTTAGTTCAGCTAAAAAAAAATTCACCTATTAAAATAATTGGTATCAACTATAAGGATAAAAGAGATAATGCATTAAAATTTCTCGATGAATATGAGAATCCATATTTAACTATATTAACTGACAATAATGGAATAGCTTCTATCGAAATTGGAGCATATGGAGTCCCGGAAAGTTTAATTTTAAATAAAGAAAAAAAAATTATTAAAAAAATTATTGGTCCAATTGATAGAAAAAAATTTAATGAAATTAAAGAACTAATAAATAAATGAAAACTAGAATAGTATTATATATAATTTTTTTATTATTAGCTTTTTCTAAATCTTCATTTTCTAATGATCAAGAATTAGAAAATAAAATTAATAAAAATTTAAGATGTTTAATTTGTCAAGGACAATCCATTTATGACTCACAATCTGACTTTGCTGAAAGTATGAAGTTAGTAGTGAAGCAAAAAATTGAATCAGGCATGAGCGAAGAGGAGATATATTCATTTTTCAAAATACAATATGGTGAGTGGATATTATACGATCCTCAGTTTAATACTAAAAATTTTGCCCTTTGGTTGCTTCCAATTCTCGTATTTTTAGTCGGAGGAATAATAATTTTGACCAAATTTGGAGTTTTAAAGAAAAGATTATAAGTTATATTAAGTTTATAAAATTATGAAAAATAAAAATTTAAATTTTTTTTGCTTAGTTCTAATTATTAGTTTTTTTACAACATCACTTAAAAGCGATGAGGTAAATAAATTAATTGATCCTCATGAGTATAATTTTTTTACTGGAATGTTTGATTTTAGCGATGAAGGAAAAAAATCTACTCTAGTAGGAATTCAGCATCAAAATGAAAATTTATATAAGGATACTTTTTTAGGAACACTTTCGCCTGTTACAGGATTTTTAGTAACCGGAGACACCGCAACATATTTATATACAGGTGTTCAAGCAGAATATAATTTAGGTAAAATTAATCTTACACCAAGCTTCACACCTGGATTGTATGGGCAAGGTGATGGAAAAGATTTAGGCCATCTTGTTGAGTTTAAAAGTGAAGTGCAACTGTCATTCGATTTATTTAAAAACTCTGAATTAGGTTTTTCATATAATCATATTTCTAATGCTAGTCTTGGGGAAAAGAATCCTGGGGCAAATAGTTATATGTTTAATTTCATGAAAAAATTTTAATTTTTAACCATGAGATTAAAAGATTGTCATAACTTTCAGGATTTTAGAAAATTGGCAGAAAAAAAACTTCCCAGCCCAATATTTCATTACATAGATGGTGCCGCAGATGATGAAATTACTTACAGTCGTAATACATCAGCTTTTAACGATGTAGACCTTGTGCCAAACGTTTTACGAGGAGTTGAAAATGTTGATTTGTCGACTACAATTTTTGGAAAAAAAATTGATTTACCTTTTTATTGTTCACCAACAGCCTTACAAAGACTTTTTCACTACGATGGTGAAAGAGCAGTTGGTAAAGCAGCAAAAAAATTTAATACTATGTTTGGAGTATCGGCTCTTGCTACAGTAAGTGTAGAAGAAATATCTTCTATGATCGATACTCCTAAAATGTTTCAGTTTTATTTTCACAAAGATAGAGGTTTAAACGACTCTTGCTTAGAACGTGCTAAGGCAGCAAACTTTGATGTTATGGCTTTAACAGTAGATACGATTACTGGAGGTAATAGAGAAAGAGACCTTAGAACTGGATTTACTTCTCCTCCAAAATTAACCTTAGCAAGTTTATTTAGTTTTGCCACAAAACCAATGTGGGGAATAAACTATCTTACAAAAGGAAAGTTTGAGTTACCTCATTTACAAGATTACGTAAAAGAAGGCACAAGCACCAATACGTCTATTGGTAATTATTTTTCTACAATGTTAGACCAGTCAATGAACTGGAAAGATGCAGAAAAATTATGTGCTCAGTGGAATGGCCATTTTGCACTTAAAGGAGTAATGAGTGTTGAAGATGCAAAAAAAGCAGTTGATATTGGATGTACTGGCATAATGGTTTCAAATCATGGAGGAAGACAACTTGATGGCTCAAGATCTCCATTCGATCAGTTAGCTGAAATTGTCGATGCAGTTGGTGATAAAATTGATGTAATTTGCGAAGGTGGATTTCAAAGAGGTACACACATGTTGAAAGCTTTATCACTTGGCGCAAAAGCATGTGCAGGTGGAAGATTATATTTGTATGCACTAGCAGCAGCTGGACAAGCCGGTGTGGAAAGAGCATTAGGCCAATACAAAGCTGAATTAGAGAGAGATATGAAACTAATGGGGTGTACTAAAATAAGCGATCTTAGCAGAAAAAATTTAAGATTTAGAATTTAATGAATATTTCTGACTGTAGAAACTTCAATGATTTTAGAAAACTTGCAAAAAAAAAACTTCCCGCACCTATTTTTCACTATATAGACGGTGGTGCTGACGATGAAGTCACACTAAGAAGAAACACTAGTGCTTTTGATGATTGTGATTTAATTCCAAATATTTTAGCAAGTGTAGGTAAACCAGATTTATCTACAACAATTTTTGGAAGAAAAATTGATATGCCAATTTTTCTGTCACCAACTGCTATGCAAAGATTATATCATCCAGATGGTGACAAGGCTTCTGCTAGAGCTGCTGAAAAATTTGGTACATTTTACAGTATGTCAACAATGGCAAACAATTCTATTGAAGAAATATCAAACATTTCAAGCGGCCCAAAATTGTTTCAGCTTTATGTGCACAAAGATAAATCTATTACTGACGATTTATTAGATAGATGTAAAAGATCAGGTTTTGACGGCATGTGTCTCACCGTAGATACTCTAGTTGCAGGAAACAGAGAGAAAGATCATAGAACTGGATTTACAACTCCGCCGAAGCTTACTTTAAATAGTTTATTAAGCTTTGCATTAAGACCGCTGTGGGTACTACGTTATTTAACAAATAAAAAATTTGAATTATCTAATGTTATAAAAAAAACTGATAAAGGAACTAATATTACTAAATCAGTAATTGATTATATTAATGAGCAATATGATCCTAAGATGAACTGGAAAGATGCTGAGTATTGCGTAAAAAAATGGAATGGGCCATTTGCGTTAAAGGGAGTTATGTCTGTAGAGGATGCGAAACGTGCTATTGATATTGGATGTACTGCTATAATGGTGTCTAACCATGGAGGAAGACAATTAGATGGTTCGCGTTCTCCTTTTGATCAAATAAAAGCTATCTCAGATGCAGTTGGCGATAAGCTAGAGATAATACTTGATGGAGGTGTCAGGAGAGGAACACATGTTCTCAAAGCATTGGCAGCTGGCGCAAAAGCTTGTAGTTTCGGTAAAATGTTTCTGTTTTCTTTGAGCGCAGGTGGTCAACAAGGCGTTGAACATTTACTGAAAATGATGCATGATGAAATAAATAGAAATATGATTTTGATGGGTTGTAAAAATTTATCAGAGTTAAATAATTCAAAGTTAATTTATAGAAAGTAGATTGGAGATTTTAAATGAAGTTAGCAAAAAGTTTAGATAGACTAGGAACAGAAACAGCTTTTAGTGTTCTTGCTGAAGCCAAAAAATTAGAAGCTCAAGGCAAACCTATGATTCACTTAGGATTAGGCCAACCAGATTTTAAAACTCCAAAGCATGTTGTTGATGCTGCTAAAAAAGCTCTGGATGATGGTCATCATGGATATGTAATGTCAAACGGAATTCCTGAATGTAGACAAGCGGTAACAAGATGGATTAAAAAACGTTATAATGCGGATGTCAGCGCAGAAAGAATTTTAATTATGCCGGGTGGAAAACCTACTATGACATATGCAATTCAATGTTTTGGTGAACCAGGAGCTGAAATCATCAATCCAACTCCAGCTTTCCCGATATACGAGTCTATGATCAATTATACAGGAGCAACCTCAGTGAAGTACGATTTAACTGAGGACAAAGATCTTAAATTCAGCGCTGATAAAATTCTTTCTTTGGTAACTGATAAAACGAGACTTCTAGTTTTAATAAATCCTAACAATCCAACTGGTAGTTTTGTTGAGAAAAAAGAAATTGATAAATTGGCTGAGGGTTTAAAAAAATATCCACATGTTACTATTTTAAGTGACGAGATTTATAGTCGACAAATATTTGATGGAAAAGAAATGCCTTCTTTTTTTAACTACCCAGAATTAAGGGATAGATTAATAGTTTTAGAGGGATGGAGTAAAGCGTACTCCATGACTGGTTGGAGATTGGGTTGGAGTTTTTGGCCTGAGCATTTAGTTGAGCACGTAAATAAATTATTAATTAATAGTGTATCATGTGTCAATGCTGCTGCTCAGTTCGCTGGTATTGCTGCTCTTGACGGGCCAGATGACTCTATACATGAAATGATGGAAAAATTTACCGCAAGAAGAAAACTTATTCACGAAGGATTGAATAGCTTGCCTGGTGTTGAGTGTAGTTTGCCAGGAGGAGCTTTTTATGCTTTCCCAAAAGTAACTGGAACAGGAATGAATGGAGCTGAATTCTGTAAAAAAGCTATGCATGAGGCAGGAGTTGCAATTGTACCTGGAACTGCATTTGGAAAAAGCTGTAATGATTATGTAAGATTTAGTTTTGCAGCATCAAGAGATAATATTTCTCAAGCTCTTGAAAATGTTAAAAAAATGCTAGGATAAGTTTATTTTTGTAAATAGGCTTGTTATACTAATTTAATGAACAACCCTTCTTTAAAACAAGAACTTACAAGTTTATTAAAAGATAGATTTTCTTTATCTCAATCAACTAGAGCAAATTATGCAAGAGGAGAAGACACATACGATCCTATTCTCTCACAGGCAGTAGTATTCCCAGAGACAAATGAAGAAGTTTCTGGAATTTTAAAACTTTGCAATGATCACAAAGTTCCAGTAGTGCCTTTTGGGACGGGAACTTCTTTAGAGGGCAATGTAGTTGGTAACGATAAGGGAATAACAATTTCTTTAGAAAAAATGGATAAAATTTTAAGTGTCAATGCAGCAGATTTTGATTGTAGGGTTCAAGCAAATGTAACAAGAGAAAAATTAAATGAATATTTAAGAGAGGATGGAGTATTTTTCCCTATAGATCCAGGTGCTAATGCTGCAATAGGTGGGATGGCATCGACATCGGCCTCTGGAACTATGGCTGTAAAATATGGAACTATGAAAACGGTAATTACCGGTTTGACTGTAGTTTTACCAAGTGGAGAAATAATAAAAACAGGCACAAGAACGAAAAAAACTTCAGCAGGATATAATCTTACGAATTTATTTATTGGTTCAGAGGGCACACTTGGGATTATAACTGAAGTTCAACTTAGATTATCTCCAATACCAGAGAGCATGATGAGCGCTATATGTCATTTTAATACATTGGAGGAAGCTGTTCAGACAGCACAAGAAACAATTCAGTATGGTGTGCCGATCGCAAGGATTGAAATGCTTAATAAAGATCAAATGGATATAAGTATTAATTACTCAAAACTTAAAGATATTAAAACTTTACCTACATTGTTTTTTGAATTTCATGGAACTGAGATTTCTAATAAGGAGTCAATTAAAATTGTAGAGGAAATTTCAAAGAATAATAATGGTAGTGCTTTTAAATGGGCTGACACGTTAGAGGAAAGAAATCATCTGTGGCGAGCAAGATGGGATGTTTATTATTCTGTAAAAGCATTAGTAGATAACGGAAGAGTTTATTCAACAGATGTATGTGTGCCAATATCAAAAATAACCGAATGCGTTAAATTTGCTGAGGAAGAAGTTAAAAAGTTTGGTCTTAGAGCACCAATGGTTGGCCATCTAGGAGATGGAAACTTCCACGTTTTATTTCCTTACGATCCTAAAGACAAAACTGTTTATAAAAAAATCAGAGAATTTAGCGATTTGTTAATCGATAAAACTTTAGACCTTGAGGGCACGATTACAGGAGAACATGGAGTAGGTCTTCATAAAAAAAGTTACTTGTTAAAAGAACATCCAGATAATATACCTGTAATGAAAACTATTAAAAGAAGCTTGGACCCAAATAATATTATGAATCCTGGAAAAATTTTCGATATTAATTAAATTATGAAAAAAATTCTTGTTACACGAAGACTTTTAAGATCCAATGAAGACAGAATTAAAGAGCTATATGATGCAAACTTAAATTTAAATGATGAACTTTACTCTCAAGACAAGCTAATAGAGTTGAGCCAGGGATGTGATGGGGTATTATCTGCTTTAACAGATAAGTTAGACGAGAAAACAATAAATCGCTTACCTGATAGTGTAAAAATTTTATCAAATTTTGCTGTAGGATTTGGAAACATAGATTTAGAGGCAGCAAAAAAAAGAAATATAATTGTTACAAACACGCCAGAAGTTTTGACAGATGCAACAGCTGAAATTGGTGTTCTTTTAATACTTGGAGCATGTAGAAGAGCATCTGAGGGTATTCAAGGTGCAAGAGACGCAGACTGGAAATGGTCAGCAGATTATCTTATTGGAAAGCAATTAACTGGTGCTAGACTTGGAATTTTGGGTATGGGTAGAATTGGACAAAAAATAGCAAAAATTGCGAAGTCTTTAGGAATGATAGTTCATTATCATAATCGATCTAAACTAAGTGCTGATAAAGAAAACGGATCAATCTACCATGACAATCTTAAAAGTTTGATGGAGGTATCAGATGTACTCTCAGTTTGTTGTCCCGCCTCAAAAGAGACTATAAATTTGATTAATAAAGAGACTTTGGAGTATTTACCAAAAGGTGCTGTAGTGACAAATGTTGCCAGAGGGGATATTGTAGATGATGAAGCTCTTATTGATGCTCTGGATAGAAGAAAAGTTTATGCAGTTGGTTTAGATGTTTACAAAGGAGAGCCAAATTTAAACCCAGGATATTTAAAACATAAAAGTGCTTTCATATTACCTCATTTAGGTAGCGCAACAAAAGAGACTAGGACAGCAATGGCGAACCTTGCGATTGATAACCTAGAAGAGTTCTTTAAATCTGGAAGCTGCAAAAATAAGGTTAATTAAAAGTAAATAATTCTACTTAAAGTTGTAAATAATTTTGAATAGGTCTATTTAGCAAAAGACTCTTACAACCATTTATGCTTAAATTATCTCAAGTTAATTAACTAAAGAGGAGAAATAATGATTAAAGAAAAAAAATCATTGAAGGGAAAAACGCCTTCAAGACGTAAGTTCTTTAAGACTGCGGCTATGGCCGGAGCAGCTGCTGTTGCAATGCCTTATGTTAACTTAGGCGCTGCACAAACTTTAAAAATGCAAGCTGCATGGCCAAGTGGAGCTAACATCTTTTTTGAAATGGCAGGAGATTACTGCAAGATGGTAAGCGACATGTCTGGTGGATCGTTGAAAATTGATCTTCAACCAGTTGGAGCAGTTGTTAAGACTAGTGAAATTGGTCAAGCAGTTAGCTCAGGTGCCGTTGATATGGGTCACTGGGTAACAGCTTACTGGTACGGTAAAAATGCTGCGGCATCTTTATTCGGAACAGGACCTTCATACGGTATGTCATCTCAAGAAGTAATGGGATGGATGGAATACGGTGGAGGAAGAGCACTTTATGAAGAAACTGTTAAAAAAGTAGGTTTCGACTATACAGGTGTTTTTCATATGCCTATGCCAGCACAACCGTTTGGATGGTTTAAGAAAAATGTAACTAAAGTATCTGATGTTAAAGGTATGAAGTATAGAACAGTTGGTCTTGCTACTAACGTTCTTACTGCGATGGGAATGGTCGTTAGACAATTACCAGGTGGTGAAATTCAACCAGCTATGAAAACTGGATTGATTGAAGCTGCTGAGTTTAACAACCCAACTTCAGACTCACAGTTTGGTATGCAAGACGTTTCTAAGCACTATCACTTAGGAAGTTTCCACCAATCTCAAGAGATGTTTGAAATACCTATCAACAACAAAACATTTAACGGTCTGTCTCCAGCTAACCAAGCAATATTAAAAAATGCTGCGTATGCTGCGAACACAGATAACTATTTCAAAGCATTAGTTAGATATTCAGCTGATTTATCTAAATTAATGAATGAACACAAAGTTAATGTTTACCAAACGTCTGATGCAATTTTAGCTCAACAATTAAAAGGTTGGGATAAAGTTATCGGTGATTTCAATAAGAAAGATCCTTTCTTTAAGAAAATCGTTGATTCTCAAAAAGCATACGCTAAGAGAGTAATGAAGTACTTGCTTATGAACCAGCCTAATTACAAATTAGCATATGAAAATGAGTTCGGACCTATTGCGAAAGTTAAGATATAATTATTAACTTCAATATTTAAAAAGGGGACCAAATGGTCCCCTTTTTTTTGTTTGCTTTAATTATATATTTTAACATAAGGTACGAAAATGAAATCTTTCATAAAATTTGCTGACACACTAAGTGCTTCAATGGGAAAAGCATTTTCTTGGTGTATTGTCATTCTTATGGGGGGTACTTGCTATGAAGTTATCATGGCATATGCATTTAACAGTCCAACATTATGGAACTTTGATTTTAGTTTACAGATGTATGGAGCTATTTTTATGATGGCTGGAGCATACACTTTGTCTACAGAAGCTCATGTAAGGGGAGACGTTATTTACAGATTGTTTCCGACTAGAGTACAGGGTTGGATTGATCTAATTTTATATTTTATATTTTTCTTTCCTGGTATTTTAGCTTTAGCATTTTATGGGTACGAATATGCTGCTTTAGCCTGGAAAATAAAAGAGACAAGTTGGAATAGTCCAGCACAAATACAGATTTATATGGCTAAATCTTTAATACCATTGTCAGGAATATTATTAACCATACAAGGTGTTAGTGAAGTTTGTAGAGCAATTATTTGCATTAAAACTGGTCATTGGCCTGTTAGAGCATCGGCAGATGCTGAAGAAACTGAAAAAGTATTAATGAGAACTTCGCAAAAGGACGATCAAGCAGATGTTATTTGAATTAACAAATCCAGAAATTGCTATTTTAATGATGAGTTTATTTCTGTTCGCAGTTTTATTAGGTTTTCCAATTGCATTTACATTACTAGCAATGGGAGTGGGTTTTGGTTATTACGCTTATTTTGATCCAACTAGGATGGATCATTTATTTGATAACCGTATATTTT
This sequence comes from uncultured Pelagibacteraceae bacterium, assembly GCA_902580275.1. GTDB lineage: Bacteria > Pseudomonadota > Alphaproteobacteria > Pelagibacterales > Pelagibacteraceae > Pelagibacter. The sequence continues at coordinate 164,009 of CACHJZ010000003.1, forward strand.
CTTTATTAGTCTCTAATACCTATACAATAATGGATAATACCGTTTTAACCGCCGTCCCTTTATTTTTATTCATGGGTTATCTAGTTGAAAGAGCAGGTATTGTAGCAAAGCTATTTTTTGCAATAAGACTTGCATCACACAGACTTCCTGCCTCTATGGCTGTTGCAGCACTTGTTACATGCGCATTATTTTCTACAGCAACTGGAATTATTGGTGCCGTAGTTACACTTATGGGTCTTCTTGCTTGGCCGGCGATGATAAGAGCAGGATACGATAAAAAATTTGCATCGGGCGTAATTTGCTCTGGTGGATGTTTAGGAATCTTAATTCCACCAAGTATCATGCTTATTGTTTATGCTGTAATAGCCCAATTATCACCATTAAGACTTTTTGCTGCAGCTATATTTCCTGGTCTAATGTTGGCCGGATTGTACATACTTTATGTAATTATTAGAGCATACTTTAATCCATCTTTAGCTCCAAAACCTGCTGCAGAGGAAATTCCTCCACGTTCGGAGATTTTAAAAGAAGTTTTGGTTTCGTTTGTTCCATTATTTTCATTGATCATTTTAGTACTTGGAACAATTCTAGCTGGTTTAGCCACACCAGCTGAGGCAGCAGCAGTTGGAGCCTTCGGTGCCTTAGTTCTTTCTTACTTTTATAAGTCATTAAAATGGAAAAATTTTAAAGAGTCTGTATTTTTAACTGCGAAAACAAGCGCTATGATTATGTGGTTATTTGTAGGCTCTTGGACCTTTGCATCTGTATTTTCTTATTTAGGTGGACATGAGGTATTTGAACATTTTTTCAAATCAATGGATATTCAGCCATGGCAATTTTTAGTTATAACTCAAATAATAATTTTCCTTTTAGGCTGGCCACTAGAATGGACTGAAATACTAATTATTTTTGTACCAATCTTTTTACCACTTGTAGAATTTTTTGGTGTGAATCCATATTTCTTTGCAATGTTAATAGCATTAAATTTACAAACATCCTTTTTGACACCACCAATGGCCATGTCAGCATACTATTTAAAGGGAGTTCAAAGCAGAAATGTTCAGTTAATGGAAATCTTCAGAGGAATTATGCCTTTCCTTGGAATTGTTATACTTGCAATGGTACTGATGTACATTTTTCCTGGTATAGCATTATGGTTACCTGATACTTTGTTTGCAGAATAATTTTTAAATGACTAATGTCTTTTCTTTACCGATATCTAAAATTGCAGAAAAGATTAGAAAATCTGAAATAACCTGTTTAGAGCTTTGTCAAAATTATATTTCCCAAATAGAAAAGTATGAAAAAGACGTTAAAGCTTGGGCATTTTTTGATAAAAAGCTTTTGATAGAAAAAGCTGAAGAAGCTGACACATATAGAAAATCTGGAAAACCCATGGGTATATTGCATGGTATTCCTGTAGCATTAAAAGATATTATTGGAACTTATGATATGCCAACTGAATGTGGCACAGTATTAAGAAAAGGTAAAACGCAATCCCAAAATTCTGAAATTGTAGATCTTCTGAAATCTGAGGGAGCAATTATAATGGGAAAAACTGCAACATCAGAATTGGCTTATCTTGGTCCACCAGATACAAGAAATCCTCATGATTATTCAAGGACACCAGGAGGATCTTCAAGTGGATCAGCAGCTGTAATTGCAACCCATATGGCTCCGCTATCAATTGGATCTCAAACTGGAGGATCAGTTATAAGACCAGCATCTTATTGTGGAGTAGTCGGGTATAAACCTAGCTATGGATTAATATCAAGAAATGGAGTTTTAAGAACATCCTATCATCTAGATCATATGGGAGTTTTTGGAAAAACAGTAGAGGATGTAGCTTTACTTGCTAAAGTTTTAATAAAAAAGGATCAATATGACGAAGCAACCATACATTATTCATCAGAATTTATGGTGGATGAATGTTTAAAGGGACCAATGTTTGAACCTAAGTTTATATTTTATAAAACAGAAAGTTGGAAAAAAATAGACAAGAGATCTCGAGAGTCATTTGAGTTCTTTATTAAATCTTTTAAAAAAAATATTGAAGTATTTGATACTCCATCTTATTTCAAAGATATTGACAAGTACCATAGAGTAATTCATGAAACAGATTTAGCTAATAATTTTCAGACATATTACAAAAAATCAAGAAATAAACTTTCAAAGGAGATGCAGTCCGCAATTAGTAGAGGAATGAAATATTCCGCAAAAGAATATTTAGATGCTGTAGATTTTATGAAAAGAAGTTATGAGTCTTACAAAGAGGTATTTGAAGATTATCATGGTGTTTTAAGTCCATGCTCCACAGGAGTTGCAGACAAAGGATTAAAAAGTACAGGAAGTGCAGATTTTAATCGAGTTTGGTCTTATATGCATACACCAGCAATTTCTCTACCTTTACTTCAAGGTGAAAATAATTTACCTTTAGGTATCCAATTAATTGGTGATAAGTATGATGATCACAGATTTCTTGGGGTTGCTAGATGGTTAGAACAAAAAAGTAAAAAATATGATGAATAAATTTGCAACAATAGTCGGTTTGTCTTTTTGTCTTTTCTTTTTAATTGGACTTGCAACTACTCTTACAAGATCAATGATGATAGGTTTCTTTGATGTTTTACCGGTTTATATCTTTATGGGAATCGCTATTGTAATGATGATTTACGAAGCATTCTTCGATAAAAAATAAATTTCTTCTAATTGTTAAAAATAAATAAAATGATTTTGAGTATTACTTTTATTCTAATAGGTATTTACTTTTTTGTTACCATATTCTTATATTTTTATCAGAATAAACTTCTTTATCACCCAAATATCAATTCTAGAAGCAATTATGAACTTAATCACAAAGTAAATGAAATTTTGATAAATTCAGATGATGATATGATTGCTTGGTATTATAAAAAAAATGAAAATTACAAAACATTAGTTTTTTTTCATGGCAATGCAGGAAATTTATCTAATAGGATTTATAAATTAAATGAATTATCAAAATTGAAGCTTAATTATCTTATATTCGCATACAGAGGTTTTAATGGAAACAAAGGAAAACCTTACGAGGCTGGACTTTATAAAGATGCAGAAAATGTAATTAATTGGTTGAAATCTAAAAATATCGTCGAAAACAACATAATTTTATATGGAGAATCTTTAGGGACAGCTATTGCAATTCATACAGCACAAATGAAAAACTTTGCCGGGATTATTTTAGAGGCGCCTTTTACCTCAATGGTGACACTTGGACAAAAATATTATCCTATATTTCCAGTGAAATTTCTTCTTAATGACAAATATGAGAGTTTAAAAAAAATTATAAACGTTAAGTCACCAGTATTAGTGATGCATGGCAAAAAAGATAAAATTGTACCTTTTAAAATGGGACTAGAAATATACGAAAAATTAAATGGCCAAAAGTTCAAATATTTTAACGAACAAGATGACCACATGATGGAATATAATCCAGATCTTGTAAGAGCTATTGAAAATTTTATTAATCAACTAAATTAATTGGATCGTATAAAAGAATTGGCAAATTTTTCAGCCTCAAAAATTTGAAGATCATCCTCTTTTTCTCCCAAACCCAAAGCTATGATAGGTAATTTATATTTTTTTGCTATAGCAATTAAAATTCCACCTTTTGCAGTGCCATCAAGTTTGGTCATTATTAATCCTGTAATTGGGATTATTTTATTAAACTCCTCTACTTGATTAATTACATTCTGACCAGAAGTAGCATCCAAAACCAAAATTACTTCATGTGGAGCCTTAGGGTCAATTTTTTTAGTAACATTCGCAATTTTCTTATACTCCTCCATTAAATTCTTTTTGTTTTGCAATCTTCCAGCAGTATCTATCAATACATGGGTAAAATTTTTATTTATCGCTACTTCAACGGCTTTATATGCAACAGAGGCTGGATCTGAACCTTGTGAAGATTTAATAATTTCGACATCAATTTTGTTTGCCCAATTTTCCAACTGTTCAATTGCTGCAGCTCTAAAAGTATCTGAAGCTGAAAAAATTACTTTATTTTTATTCATTTTTAATATTTTACCAATTTTTCCAATTGTAGTAGTCTTACCTACACCGTTAACACCAGAGATAAGTACAGCATTTAAATCAGTTTTTTTTGAAAAAAATACACTTTTTTCAAGTGGCGACATTAAACTAATTATATAATCTTTAAGAATTGAATTAATTTCATCTAATTTATTCTTATTAGGATCGACTTTTTTTTCTGCGATAATTTTTTTAATTTCTTCTGAAGCGATAATTCCCACATCAGATTGTATTAAAAATTCCTCAATTTCATCTAATGTTTTGTCATCAATTTCTTTTTTAATAATTATTTCCTTAAGCCCAGAGGAAAAACTTGAGGCAGTCTTTTGTAAACCTAATTTAAATTTTTCAAAAATGCCCATTTTATAATTTTAAATTAACTTTTTTTATCTCCGAAACTGGTCCAGTCATAAAAATATTATCATTTTTATCAACCTCAATATTCAAAATACCTTCACTAAAATTAATGTTAACTTTATTATTTACTAAACTCTTCTTTAAGGCAGCTACTGCAGATGCACAGGCTGCCGTTCCACAGGCCTTAGTAAGTCCTGCCCCTCTTTCCCATACATTTACTTTTATGTTATTCTTATCTGTGACTTCAGCAAATGTTACATTTGTTTTTTCAGGAAATAGATCATGGTTTTCAATTTTAGGACCTAATATTTTTAGGTCATAATCAAAGCAATTCTTTACAAAAAAAATTATGTGGGGGTTCCCTACATTAACACAAAATCCATTAGAAAATGTTTTATCATTTATTTTTAAAGATACGTCAGCAGGATTTATTGTCTTTGATAATGGAATATCCTCAAAACTAAACAAAGGTTTTCCCATTTCAAGTTCAACTTTTAAATTTTCAACTATTTTTGCATTAAGTACTCGATTGTTTGTTCTTAACTTAACTTCTTTGGT